>VGDL01000044.1 GCA_016869735.1 Alphaproteobacteria bacterium | reverse complement strand
GCGAGGGCGGTGGTGCCAAGCAGCTTCCATCCCATAAGATGCTTTTGTGGAGCGCCGCGCCAGCCGCCTTCTTCAAGCTTCCCTACCGAATCGGGGCGCGTGCCAATCGGCAGCACGCAAAACAACGCCAGCCACCAGATCAGCAAATAGAGAATAACGCCGGTGAAGACCGACATGGTTCAAACCCTGATTACATGAATTTCGACATTGGGCCGCTTTTTGAAGCGTCGGCCCAAGGATTTGCGGAGCGCAGCGCGAAGCGATTCGCGCAGCGTTTCATCATCATCACGCAAGCCTGGCGGCAGATCGGCAATATTGCGGCGAAGCTCGGCGGCAACCAGGCCGGGTTCGGCATCGGATTCGGCAAATAGGCCGGGCGCGGTGATCACTGGATCACCCAGCACCCTGCCCTGACGATCGAGCGCAATGGATGCCAGCACCACGCCATTGAACATCATGCGCCGGCGGGCTGCGATGACATCGCCATCCAAGGGCAGAAGCCGGTCCCCATCCACCGCCAGGCGGCCTATGGGCACGGCTTCAATCACCTCCGGCCGGTTGCCGGAAAGGCGCAGCACATCGCCATCATTCAACAATACTGGCTTGGCGCCGGTGGCGCGCGCCAGATCGGCATGTTCCTGCATATGGCGCCATTCGCCGTGCACCGGCACCGCAATGCGGGGCTTTGCCAGCGCATAAAGCCGGCGCAATTCTTCGCGCGCCGGATGGCCGGAAACATGCACCATCGCCTGTTCATCCGTGATCACACGGCAACCGCGGCGCACCAGCCCATCCTGCACGCGCTGAATGGCGACCTCATTCCCCGGTATCTGGCGAGAGGAGAAGATCACCGTATCGCCCTCACCCAGTGCAATGGCCGGGTGCTTGTCTTCGGCGATTTTTGCCATGGCGGAACGCGGTTCGCCCTGGCTGCCGGTGCAGATCAGCAGAATCTCATCATCGGGCAGAAAGCCCGCTTCTTCCTCATCCAAAAAGGGCGGGAGGGATTTGAGGTAGCCGCATTCGCGCGCCGAGGCGTCCATATTGCGCAAAGACCGCCCGAGTAGCGCCACTTGCCGCCCCGCCGCGCGGCCAGCCACCGCAATGCTTTCCATGCGCGCGACATTGGACGCGAAGCAGGTGACAGCGATGCGCCCCTTGATGCCCTTGATCAATTCCGTGAGCGAAGCGCGCACTTCAGCCTCACTCCCCGAATGGCCTTCGACCAGGGCATTAGTCGAATCGCAGACCATGGCGAGCACGCCTTCTTCGCCAAGCCTGGCGAAGGCGCCTTCATCCGTTGGTGCGCCGATCAGCGGTTGAGGGTCCAGCTTCCAATCGCCGGTGTGCAAAACAAGGCCATAGGGCGTGCGCAGCACAAGCGCTTGGGCTTCAGGAATGGAATGCGTCACCGGGATGAAGCTGCAATCAAAGGGACCAAGCTTCACGCGCCCGCCGGGCGGCAATTCATTCAGGCGCACTTCATGAACCATGCCCGCTTCGCCAAGCTTGCGGCGCAGCACAGAAAGCACAAAGGCAGTGCCATAGATGGGGCAACGAAATTGCCGCCACAAATGCACCACCGCCCCGATATGGTCTTCATGCGCATGGGTGATGATCAGCGCCTGCAGCGCGCCGCGATGTTCCGCAAGCCAGGCCGCATCGGGCACCATGACATCGGCTTCCGGCTGGTCCGGCCCGGCAAAGCCTAGGCCGCAATCCACTGCAAGCAATGCGCCATCACAACGATAGACATTAAGGTTCATTCCGATCTCACCCGTCCCGCCGAGCGGGATAAAGGCAAGATCGCCAGTCATGACATTCATGGTGCTAATCAGAATCCGAACGGAGAGGATCGCGGAGCGCGCTTTGGTGGAAGACAGATGATGGATTACGCTCGGCCAGCAGGCGCAGCCCTTCCAGGGTTATGTCGGGATCGGTTCTTTCAATGACAAGGGTGCCCTCGGCGAATAGCGGGGCAAGGCCGCCCGTGCCAATCACCTTCATCGGCCCGCCAAATTCGGCCTTGATGCGGGAGACGATGCCTTCCACCAGCCCGACATAGCCCCAGTAGATGCCCGATTGCATGGCCGGCACGGTGGCGCGGCCAATCACGGATTGCGGGCGGCCAATGCCGATGCGTGGCAGGCGCGCGGCGGCCTTATGCAGCGCTTCGATGGAAAGATTGATGCCGGGCGAAATGGCGCCACCCAGATAGGACCCATCGCCATCAACCACATCAAAAGTTGTGGCGGTGCCGAAATCAATCACGATCAGCGGCCCGCCATAACGTGTATGGGCGGCGAGTGCATTCAGCAGGCGGTCGGCGCCGACTTCCTCCGGGCGATCCACGCGAATGGCGAAACCCCAATCGAGCGGTGCGCGCGCAATCAGCGGTTCGCAATCCATCCATTCGCGGCAAAGCCGGCGCAGATTGTAAAGGGCGGCAGGCACAACCGTGCCGATGACGCAGCGCAGAATATCATTGGGCTTTAGGCCAGCATGCTGGAACAACGTCAGCAGCCAGACCGCATATTCATCTGAAGTGCGGTCCGCCCGCGTGGCTATGCGCCAGCGCCCGCGCCATTCCGTGCCGTCATGGACTGCGAAAACGACATTGGTATTGCCGGCATCAATGGCGAGTAGCATGAGTCAAATGATCTCCCCGGCCAGAATAAGCTGAACTTCACTGTCTTTGGCAAGCATGAGCCCGCCTTCGGGCGAAAGCCCGGCGAAGGCGCCTTCCAGTAGCGCGCCATCGCGTTTCACCGATACCGGCGCGCCCATGGCGGGGCCGCGGCGGAGCCAGGCATCGCGGATGGGATCAAAGCCCTGGGCAAGGCGCAGATCGTGCCATTGGGCCAGGTTGTGCAGCAGCGTCGCCGCCAAGGTCTCAGGGGCCGGTGGCTGCGGCAGGTACTCCGCAAGGCAAGCAGTGGCGCGGTCCGGCAGGTTGGGCTTGCTGGCGATATTCACGCCGATGCCGATACAGATCCAATCCAGCGCATGACTTGGCGCGATACCGGTTTCCACCAGAATACCCGCGACCTTGGCGCCCTTGATAAGCACATCATTTGGCCATTTCAGCGCGGGCTTCGCAGCTTCCGGCAGCAGCGCGCTGAGGGTTTCCTGAACTGCCAGCGCGGCAACAAAAGACCATTGCGGTGCGTCACGCAGCGGCACGGCGGGGCGCAGCAGCACCGAAAGATAGAGGTTGCCCGCCGGGCTATCCCACCCCCTGCCCTGCCTTCCCCTACCCGCGCTTTGCCGAAGTGCCTGAATGGCGAGGCCTTCAGCTTCGCCGGCCTCCCCACGTTGTTTCAGCAAGGTTGAAGTGCTTTCCAGCACCTCATGGCATTCCAGCCGAAAGGCGCGGCCCGCCCGCTTTGGCATGATCAGCGCCTCGTCTTTGCGCGTCGCGCTTCAGCCTATCAGCGCGGTCACCGCTTCCTGCGCGGCACGCACCAAGGGGGCCGGCATCACGAAGAATAGCGTGGTGAAAATGCCGGAAATGCCCATGACCATGGTCAGTGTCTGCGGGCGCGCATCCAACGGTGCCTGCGCTTCGTCAAAATACATCACCTTGACAATGCGCAGATAGTAAAAAGCCGAAATGACCGAGGTAAGCACACCCACCACAGCCAAAGTCCAGAAGCCGCCCTGTACCGCAGCGAGGAAGACATAAAGCTTGCCGAAGAACCCCGCGAGCGGCGGAATGCCGGCCATGGAGAACATGAAAATCGTCATCCACATCGCCATGGCGGGATCGGTTTTGCCGAGCCCAGCCAGATCTTCAATGCGCGACACCGCCTTGCCCTGCCGCCGCATGGCGATCAGCAGAGCAAAGGCGCCGAGGTTCATGGCAAGGTAGATCGCCATATAAACGGCCAACCCATGCAGGCCCTCATCGCTTGCGACCGCAAGGCCCATCAGCGCATAGCCGATATGCCCGATGGAGGAATAAGCCATCAGCCGCTTGATATCGCGCTGCCCAACGGCGGCGAGTGCGCCAAGCACCATGGAAGCGAGCGAGACAAGGATGATCACCTGCTGCCATTGCGCGGTAAGTTCCGCAAAAGGCCCGGCGAGTACGCGCGTGAGCAAGGCAATCGCGGCCACCTTCGGCGCGGCAGCGAAAAACGCCGTGACCGGTGTGGGCGCCCCTTCATAGACATCGGGCGTCCACATATGAAACGGCACGGCGGAAACCTTGAAGGCAAGGCCAGCCAGGATGAAGATCAGCCCCAGCGTCAGCCCCTGGCTGCGGCCAGCGGGATCAAGTAATGCCTGCGCGATGCGTTCAAAACTGGTGGTGCCTGCAAAGCCATAAACCAGCGATGCGCCGTACAGGAATAGGCCCGAAGCCAAGGCACCCAGCACGAAATATTTCAAGCCGGCTTCAGCCGATTGTTCATTATCGCGATGAAAGGCCGCCACCACGTAAAGGCTGAGTGAGAGCAATTCCAAGCCGATATAGACGGTCATGAAATCATTGGCACTCAGCATGATCAGCATGCCGAGGGTCGCAAACAACAGCAGCACCGGATATTCGAAGCGATCCAGCCCTTCGCGCCTGTTGAAATCCAATGCCATCAACATGCCGATGGCGGCACCCAGCAGCACCAGCAGCTTCATGAAGCGCGCGAAGCCATCGGAGATGATTTGCCCGGCAAAGCCCGTACCATCCGGAACGGTCAGCACCAGGGCCGCAGTGACCACCAAGGCGCCAATAGAAGCCATGGTGCAGCCAAAGAACATATTCTGCCGCGGCAAAACGCCGACCATCAGAATGGTGAGGCCAGCGCAGGCCAGCACAATTTCGGGCAGGGCGAGCATCCAATTCATGATCTTACAACCCCGCGAGCCGTGCCGCGCCAAGGGCGGCATGATGCCGTTCCACCAGGGCCGCGACAGAGGCTTCAAAGAAGGACAGGAAGCTTTGCGGATAAATGCCCATCCAGATCGTGAGCAGAATGAGCGGCGTGAACACCGCATATTCGCGCGGCGACAAATCAAGCAGGCCGCGCAAATCATCGCGCGTGATGCGCCCGAACACGACGCGGCGATACAGATAGAGCATGTAAGCCGCGCCAAGGATCATGCCGAGCGCCGCACCAAAGGCTACCCAGGGGCTCACCTTCCAGGCACCCAGGATCACCAACAATTCGCCAGGGAAGCCGGCAAGGCCAGGCAGCGCGACTGACGCCATGGTGAACAGCATGAACACCAGCGCATAGGCAGGCATGATCTTTGCCACACCGCCATAGCGCGCGATTTCGCGTGAATGCACCCGGTCATACAAAACACCCACGCAGAGGAACAAAGCGCTGGAAACCACGCCGTGTGAGAGCATGGTGAACAAGGCGCCTGAGACCCCCTGCTGCGTGAAGGTGAAAATACCAAGTGTCACAATGCCCATATGCGCGACCGATGAATAGGCAATCAGCTTCTTCATATCTTCCTGGGCGAGTGCCACCAGCGAGGTATAGACAATGGCGACGATGGAAAGCGCGAAAATCCACGGCGCGAATTCCGCACTCGCGACCGGGAGCAAGGGCAGGCTGAAGCGGAGGAACCCGTAAGCGCCCATCTTCAACAAGACGCCCGCCAGAATGACCGAGCCCGCTGTTGGCGCTTCCACATGCGCATCCGGCAGCCAGGTATGCACCGGCCACATCGGCACCTTGACGGCGAAGGAGGCGAAGAACGCCAGGAAAATCCAGGTTTGCAGCAATGGCGGAATGGTGAGCGTGAAAAGCTCCAGAATATCCGTCGTGCCGGCCGTGCACCAAAGTAGCAGAATGGCCAGCAGCATCAGTACGGAGCCGAGCAGCGTATATAGAAACAGCTTGAACGCCGCATAAACACGCCGCTGCCCGCCCCATACGCCGATGATCAGGAACATCGGGATCAGCACGCCTTCGAAGAAGATGTAGAAGACCACGAAATCCAACGCGCAGAACATGCCGACCATCATGGTCTCAAGGATAAGGAAGGCGATCATGTATTCGCGCACCCGGTTCTGCACCGCTTCCCAGGAAGACAGGATGCAAATGGGTGTCAGCAGCGTGGCCAGCAGGACAAACAACACCGAAATACCATCCACGCCCATATGGTAGGTAACGCCAAAATCCGAGAGCCAATCGAGCCTTTCGACGAATTGGAACTCGGCTTCGTTCTTATCAAACCGGAACCATAGCACGAGGGAGAGCATGAAGGTGATCAGGCTGGTCCACAGCGCGGTCCAGCGTGCATTGCTCGCGACCGTTTGTTCGTCGCCACGCACCGCAAGGATAACCGCCACCCCTGCAAGCGGCAGGAAGGTGAGCAGGCTGAGCAAGGGGAAACCGACGGTATTCATCTTCAGCCCCCGAACAGCAGGAGAGAAACAAGCAGAACAAGCCCCACGATCATGGTGAAGGCGTAACTCGCGACGCGTCCGGTTTGCAGCGCAACGGCCTGACGGGCTGCCCCCGCCACCGAGGCCGCGAGGCCATTGGGCACACCATCAATGATGCGCACATCGCCAATCTTCCAAAACCCGCGCGCCAAGGCACGCGCAGGGCGCACAAAGATCGCGTCATAAAGCTCATCAAAATACCATTTGTTGAGCAGAAAGCGGTGGACGCCTGGAAGTGCCTTCGCCAGCGCACCCGGCAGGCTGGGCGCGAACACATACATCACATAGGCCAGCGCAATGCCGGAAAGCCCGACAATGGTGGGCGCCAGCGGCACCCAGCCCGGCACTTCATGCACGTGATGCATGATGTGATTATGTGCAGCATTCACAATCGCGCCGTTCCAGAATTCTTCCCAGTGGTGGCCAATGAAGGAAGGCGCGAAGACTGCGCCGGCAAAAACCGCTCCCAAGGCCAGCAGCAGCAACGGCACCAGCATCACGGCCGGACTTTCATGCACATGTTCCATGGTGTGATGATCTGCCCTCGGGGCGCCATGGAAGGTCAGGATCAGCAAGCGCCAGGAATAGAAGGCAGTGAGGAAGGCCGCGAGCAAACCGCAGATGAAGGCATACATCCCAACCCCGGAATGCGCCGCATAAGCCGCTTCCAGCACGAAATCCTTGGAATAATAGCCTGCGAAATAGGGCACGCCCGCCAGCGCCAAAGAACCAATCCACATGACCGCATAGGTCACCGGGATCTTCTTCCAGATGCCGCCCATCTTACGGATATCCTGTTCCTCCGACATGGCGTGAATGACTGAACCGGCAGATAGGAACAGCAGCGCCTTGAAGAAGGCATGGGTGAACAGGTGAAAAACCGCGCCCTGATAGGCGCCCACACCGGCCGCGAAGAACATGTAGCCAAGCTGCGAACAGGTGGAATAGGCGATGATGCGCTTGATGTCGTTTTGCACGCAGCCAATGGTCGCGGCGAATAGTGCGGTTGAAGCGCCCACCACCGTCACGATGGCAAGCGCTATCGGCGCATATTCAAAGACCGCCGACATGCGCGCGACCAGGAACACGCCCGCAGTCACCATCGTCGCCGCATGGATCAGCGCGGAAACAGGTGTGGGGCCTTCCATCGCATCCGGCAACCAGGTGTGCAGGCCGAGCTGCGCGGACTTACCGCAGGCGCCGAGGAAAAGCAGGATGCAAATCACCTCATAGGCTGGCAGGCCGGCAAAGCGTGCATCCTTGTGCTGATCAATGGCGCCAAAGATTTCGCTGAATTCGATGGACCCAAAGACCCAGAAGGTCAGGCAAAGCCCCAGCATGAAGAACAGATCGCCCACGCGATTGACGATAAAGGCCTTCATCGCCGCCGCACAGGCGCTTTCCTTTTCATACCAATAGCCAATCAGCAGATAGGAGGCGAGGCCAACACCTTCCCAGCCAAAGAACAGCTGCACCAGATTATCCGCGGTCACCAGCATCAACATCATGAAGGTGAACAGCGAAAGATAGGCGAAGAAGCGCGGCGTTGTCGGGTCATGCGACATATAGCCCACGCTATAAAGATGGATCAGCGTGGAAATGCAGGTGACCATTGCCACCATCACCACACTCAGCGTGTCATAGCGCAGCGCCCAATCCAGCCCGAAGGACCCCACATCCAGGAAGCGCAGCAGCACCACAGTCTGCGGCGCATGGCCCAAGGCCACCTCAATAAAGGAAGCCACACCGCAAATGGCGGCCAGCGCCATGCAGAGCACAGTGACCCATTGCGAAGCCTTGTCGCCAATCCAGCGACCAAAGAAGCCCGCAATGGTCGCACCCAGCAGCGGGAAGAAAACGGCGCCGACAAACATCGCGCTAACCCTTCAGGGTCGAGATATCCTCGACCTCGATCGAACCGCGGTTGCGGAAGTAAACAACAAGAATGGCAAGGCCAATCGCGGCCTCAGCCGCCGCCACGGTCAGGATGAACATGGTGAAGACCTGGCCGGCCAGGTCATTCAAATGGGCGGAAAACGCCACCAGGTTCAGATTGACCGAGAGCAGGATCAATTCCACCGACATCAGAATGACGATGACATTCTTGCGGTTCAGGAAGATCCCGAAAATGCCAAGAACGAACAGGATCGCCGCCACGGTCAGGAAATGGGACAGGCCGATGGTCATGTCAGTGATGTCCCCCATGGCCGTGGTGATGCTCAATGGGCTTGGGTGCGGCTTCCTCAGGCAGTGGCGGGCGACGAATGCCAAGCTGCTTCAACCCCGCTCCGGTCGGTACCGCGACATTCGTCACGGACCCCGCGCGCGCGATCTGTTCCGCGATATTCTGCCGCTTGGAATTCGGCTTGTCGCGGAGCGTCAGCACGATGGCGCCGATCATCGCCACCAACAGGATCAGGCCGCAGCCCTGAAAGAGATAGATGTAATCGGTATAGAGAATGCGCCCGAGCGCTTCCGCATTCGCGACATCTGCCGGCGCTTCATTGAGCCGAAGCGCCATCGCCCCTGGTGCCGTGCTCCAGCCGATCATCACCATGACCAATTGCACCAGCAGCACAAGGCCAATCAGCGCGCCAACGGGCGCATAGCGTTGGAAGCCCTCTCGCAAACGCGCAAAGTCAATATCTAGCATCATCACAACAAACAGGAACAGCACGGCGACAGCGCCGACATAGACAATGACCAAAATCATCGCGAGGAATTCAGCGCCAGCCAGCAGGAACAACCCCGCCGCATTGAAGAAGGCCAGGATCAGGAACAGCACGCTATGCACCGGGTTCCGGCTGGTCACCACCATGACGGCGGAGCCAATCAGCACCGCGGCGAAGGCGTAAAAGGCAAGAGCGGCAATCATCAAACGCCCCTTCCCTTACCGATATGGCGCATCGAGGCGTAGCCTCTCAGCCAGCATGGGTTCCCAACGATCGCCATTATCGAGCAGCTTTTCCTTGGTGTAGATGAGTTCTTCCCGCCGCTCGACCGCGAATTCCATATTCGGGCCTTCGACAATGGCATCCACCGGGCAGGCTTCTTCGCAAAGCCCGCAATAGATGCACCTCGTCATGTCAATGTCGTAGCGCGTGGTACGTCGGCTGCCATCTTCCCGCGGTTCGGCTTCGATGGTGATGGCCTGGGCGGGGCAGACAGCCTCACACAGCTTGCAGGCAATGCAGCGTTCTTCGCCATTCGGATAACGGCGCAAAGCATGTTCACCCTTGAAGCGCGGCCCAAGCGGCCCGCGTTCATAGGGGTAATTCAGAGTCACCTTCTTCTTGAAGAAATACTTCAAGGTCAGCGCCATGCCGGAGACGATTTCCGTGAGCAGCAGGCTACGGGCGACGCGATCGAGAGAAGCCATATTCAGCGCCCCATCAAGCCGGCAGCCAGCCGGTAAGTTTCAGAACGGCGGCGGTAATCACCAGCCAGATCAGGCTGAAGGGCAGAAACACCTTCCAGCCGAGCCGCATCAACTGGTCATAGCGGTAACGCGGGAAGGTCGCGCGCACCCAGATAAAGACAAACAACAGGAAGCAGACCTTCAGCACGAACCAAATGGGGCCCGGGATCCAGGTGAGCGGTTCAATCGCCAGCGGCGGATACCAGCCACCCAGGAACAGAATGGTCGTCAGCGACGCCATCAGGATCATATTCGCGTATTCGCCAAGGAAGAATAGCGCGAAGGACATGCTGCTATATTCAACGAAGAAGCCCGCCACCAATTCGCTTTCGCCTTCGGGCAGGTCAAACGGCGCGCGATTGGTCTCGGCCAATGTCGAGATGAAAAAGATCACGAACATCGGGAAAAGCGGAATGAAGAACCAGAGAATCTCCTGCGCCTTCACAATGTCATTCAAATTGAGTGAACCCACGCACAGCAGCACGGTGACGATCACAAAGCCCATGCTGACTTCGTAAGACACCATCTGTGCGGCGGAGCGCAGCGCGCCGAGGAAGGCATATTTCGAATTCGAAGCCCAGCCCGCGATGATGATGCCGTAAACACCCAGCGACGAAATGGCGAAAAGATAGAGAATGCCGACATTGATATCGGCAATCGCCCAGCCATCATTCACCGGGATCACGGCCCAGGCCAGCATGGCCAGCATGAAGGTCAGCATTGGCGCGAACAGAAACAGGAGCTTATTCGCCCCTGTCGGCACAATGGTTTCCTTGAGCAGCATCTTGAGCGCATCGGCGAAGGGCTGCAGCAACCCAAATGGGCCAACGACATTCGGGCCACGACGCATCTGCATCGCCGCCAGCACCTTGCGTTCCGCCAGCGTCAGGAACGCCACCATGACCAGCAGGGGCACCAGCAAAGCCATGGCCTTGGCAACCGTCAGCGCCAGCACACCAATGGGGGAAGCCAGGAATTCGCTCATCGTCCTACTCCGCCGCCAAAGCCTGCTGCGGCCCATAGACCGAAGCGCATTCCGCCATGACATCTGAAGCGCGGCTGATCACGTCGGCCCGGTGATAATCCGTGATCGGCAGGCGGAACGGCGCTGCTTCCATCGCCATCGCCGCCTGTGGGCCCGCCAAATCAGCGCAGCCTGAAGCGGCCACTTCGCCAATGCGCGCAAAGACGGGGCTGATACTGGCCAACCGCGCCCGCAGCGCATCCAGATCATTGTAAGCGAGCGTCTTGCCGACACCTTCGCTGAAGGCGCGGATGATGCGCCAATCCTCCCGCGCTTCACCCGGCGGGTGAATGGCACGATAGCTGCGCTGTGCGCGGCCTTCGGTGTTCACCCAGGTCGCGTCCTTTTCGGTATAGGCCGCACCAGGCAGCAGCACATCGGCGCGCGCCGCCATCGCATCCCCATGATGGCCCTGATAGATCACGAAAGTGCTGGCCGGGATGCGCGCAGGGTCAAAGCCATCCGCATTCAGCAGCCACAACGCATCCACACCGCCGCCGAGCATCGCGGCAAGGTCCTTGCCCCCCTGCCCCGGCAGGAAGCCAAGCTCCAAAGAGCCAACCTGACCACCGAAGTGATGCAGCAGGTTGAAGCCATGCCAATCGGGCTTCAGCATCCCGGCCTCCGCCGCCAAACGCCACGCTGCCGCCAGCACCGCCGCACCATCAGCGCGCGCAATGGCACCACGCCCCAGGATCAGCATGGGCTTTTGCGCGGCCTTCAGCGTTGCGGCAAAAGGATGCGAACCATCCAGCAGCGCCGAGATCACCACCGGCCCTTCGCCCAAATGCTGCGCGCTATAGGTCAGATCAATCCCCGCCGGCCCAATGAAGCCGACCGGGAAACGCCCCTGTGCCCAACGCTTGCGGATGCGCGCATTCAAGACCGGCGCTTCCTTGCGTGGCTCAGCGCCAATGATCAGCAGCGCGTCCGCGTCTTCAATGCCAGCAATGGTCGTGTTGAAGCGATAGAAATCAGGCCGCGCGCCATCAATCGCTGCGCCATCTTCGCGGCAATCCAAATTGGCGCTGCCATAAGCCGCCATCAGATCCTTCAGCGCCAAAACGCTTTCCGCATCCGCGAGCGAACCCGCCACCGCGCCAATCCGGTCCGCCGAAGTCTTCGACAATTTGTCCGCGATTACTCCAAAGGCTTCCGCCCAGCTCGCCGCGACCATGCGCCCATCCTTGCGGAGCCAAGGCCGATCCAAGCGGCGGCGTTTCAGGCCATCAAAGGAAAAGCGGCCGCGATCGGCCATCCATTCCTCATTCACCGCTTCATTTATGCGGGGCAGAATGCGCAGCACTTCGGGGCCGCGCGTATCAATGCGGATATTCGCCCCCACAGCATCCAGCACATCAATGCCATCCGTCTTGCGCAATTCCCAAGGCCGCGAGACGAAAGCATAAGGCCGGCTGGTCAACGCACCGACCGGGCAAATGTCAATCAGATTGCCGGAAAGCTCAGAGGTCAGCGCCTTTTCGACATAGGTGCCGATTTCCATACTCTCGCCGCGATTGGTCCCGCCCAGTTCCGGCGTGCCGGCCACTTCCGCAGCAAAGCGCACGCAACGCGTGCATTGAATGCAGCGCGTCATCACGGTTTTGATGAGCGGGCCGATATTCTTGTCCTTCACCGCCCGCTTGGCTTCGCCGTAACGCGACTTGTCATGACCATAGGCATAGGCCTGGTCCTGCAAATCACACTCACCACCCTGATCGCAAATCGGGCAATCCAGCGGGTGATTGATCAACAAAAATTCCATCACGCCGCGCCGCGCATTGCGCACCACGGGCGTATCCGTGAATACCTTCATCCCATCCATGACCGGATAGGCGCAGGAAGCGACCGGCTTTGGTGCCTTTTCCACTTCCACCAGGCACATGCGGCAATTGCCGGCAACGCTCAGGCGTTCATGATAGCAAAAGCGCGGGATTTCCTTGCCCGCCGCTTCGCAGGCTTGCAGCACGGAAGACCCGTTCGGGACTTTCACTTCAATGCCATCAATCGTGACCTTCGCCATGGCGCTTACTCCGCCGCCAGCGGCATAGAGTGCCGCTTTTTGTAATCGCGAATGCGTTCTTCCATCAGCGGGCGGAAATGCCGGATCAGCCCCTGCACGGGCCACACCCCGCCATCGGCCAAGGCGCATATCGTATGGCCTTCAATGCGGCGCGTGACGTTTTCCAGCACGTCAATTTCCTCGATCTCCGCATTGCCTTCAACCATGCGGTCCATCATGCGCTTCTGCCAGCCCATGCCTTCGCGGCAGGGCGTGCATTGACCGCAGCTTTCATGCTTGTAGAAGGCAGCGAGGCGCGCAATCGCCTTGATCACATCGGTGGATTTATCCATCACAATCACGCCCGCCGTGCCAAGGCCGGAACGGTGTTCGCGCAACGCATCAAAATCCATCAGCACATCATCGCAAATATGCTTGGGTAGCAGTGGCGTGGAAGAACCGCCTGGGATGACACAGAGCAGATTGTCCCAACCGCCACGCACACCGCCGGCATAGCGTTCAATCAGCTCCCGCATCGGGATGCTCATTTCCGCTTCCACATTGCAGGGATTGTTCACATGGCCCTGGATGCAGAAAATCTTCGTGCCGGAATTCTTGGGTCGCCCGAAGGATGAAAACCATTCCGGCCCGCGGCGCAAAATCTCTGGCACTACGGCGATGGTTTCAACATTATTCACCGTGGTCGGGCAGCCATAAAGCCCGACTGCCGCCGGGAAAGGCGGCTTCAGCCGCGGCATGCCCTTCTTGCCTTCCAGGCTTTCGATCAGCGCGGTTTCCTCACCGCAGATGTAAGCCCCTGCCCCGCGATGCACGTATAGATCGAAATCCCAACCAGACCCCGCTGCATTCCGCCCGAGCAAGCCAGCATCATAGGCTTCCTGGATCGCGGCTTCCAGCACCACGCTTTCATTGTAGTATTCGCCACGAATATAGATGTACCCGGCATGGGCACCCATGGCGAAACCGGCGATCAGGCAACCTTCAATCAGCGTATGCGGATCGTGCCGAATGATATCGCGATCCTTGCAGGTGCCCGGTTCCGATTCATCTGCATTCACGACCAGGTAGGAAGGCCGGCCATCCGATTGCTTCGGCATGAAGGACCATTTCATGCCGGTCGGGAAACCCGCACCACCACGGCCACGAAGCCCTGAATTCTTCACTTCTTCAATGACGGTATCACGTCCGCGCGCAATGATGGCCGCTGTGCCATCCCAATTCCCGCGCATGCGCGCTGCCGCCAAATTCCAGGGCTGACGGCCATAAAGGTTCTGGAAAATCCGGTCCTTGTCCGAAAGGGCCATCCTATTCGTCCCCCCGCCCAGTCAAAACGGTTTGCTCGCCCGCCGGCGCGCTGGCCATGCGGCCAATGGCGCTGCCCGGCTTCGGTCTTTCGCCGCGCTTGAAGGCTTCCAACAGTTTCACCGTGCTCTCGTAGCTCAGGTCTTCGTAGTAATCATCGTCAATTTGCAGAATGGGCGCATTCACGCAGGCGCCGAGGCATTCCACTTCCGTCAGCGTAAACATCCCATCCGCACTGGTATCGCCAACACCCTTGACGCCGCCCGCATCCTTGCATGCGCGCAGCACATCATCCGAACCGCGCAGCATGCAGGGTGTGGTGCCGCAAAGCTGCAAATGGTGCCGCCCGATCGGCTGCATGTTGAACATGAAATAGAAGGTCGCGACTTCGTAAACACGGATCGGTGGCATGGAAAGCCGATCTGCAATGACATCCATCGCCACACGCGGCACCCAGGCGCTGCCGGTCAGCCGCCCCATCTGGCGCTGCGCGACATAAAGCAGCGGGATCACCGCACTTGCCTGCTTGCTTTCCGGATAGCGCTTCAAAATGGTCGCGATCTTCGCTTCGCTTTCGGCATCAAAACCGAAGCTGTGAGGTTCCTTGTGGGCTGGCGCGCTCACCGGTCAATTTCCCCAAAGACGATATCGAGAGAACCAATGACGGAAACCGCATCGGCCAGCATATGCCCTTTTGAGAGCACTTCCATCGCCTGCAAATGCGCATAACCAGGGGCGCGGATCTTGCAGCGATAGGGTTTATTCGTGCCATCCGCCACGAGATAAACGCCAAACTCACCCTTTGGCGCTTCCACAACCGAATAGGTTGAACCAGCCGGCACGTGATAGCCTTCCGTGTAAAGCTTGAAGTGATGGATCAGCGCTTCCATGGAACGCTTCATCTCACCGCGTTGCGGCGGGGCGATCTTGTTATCCATCAGCTTGATCGGGCCTGGCTTCATTTGCTTCAGGCACTGATCAATGATCTTCAGGCTTTCGCGCATTTCCAACATGCGCACCAGATAGCGATCATAGCAATCGCCGCGCGTGCCGACCGGCACGTCAAACTCCATCCGGTCATACACGTCATAAGGCTGGCTTTTGCGCAGATCCCAAGCGCAGCCGGAAGCGCGCAGGCATGGCCCGCTAAAGCCCCAGGCCATGGCCTGTTCCGCGCTCATGATGCCAATATCAACCGTGCGCTGCTTGAAGATGCGGTTTTCCGTCAGCAGCCCTTCCAGATCCTTGAGGAATTCCGGAAATTTCTTGGCCCAAGCAGCGATCTTGTCTTCCAGCCCCGCCGGCAAATCCTTCGCAACGCCACCTGGGCGGAAGTAATTTGCGTGGTAATGGCTGCCCGACACTGCCTCATAGAATTCAAGCAGGGTCTCGCGCTGCTCAAAGCCCCAAAGCGCCGGCGTGATCGCACCGCAATCCAGCGCATAGGTCGTGATGTTGAGCAGATGGTTCAGCACACGCGTCAATTCGCTGAACAGCACGCGGATATATTGCGCGCGCTCCGGCGCTTCGATCCCTAAAAGCCTTTCAGTGCCGAGCGCAAAAGCATGCTCCATGCACATGGGGCTCACGTAATCGAGGCGGTCAAAATACGGCAGCGCCTGGATATAAGTTTTGTGCTCAATCAGCTTTTCGGTGCCGCGATGCAGCAGGCCGATATGTGGATCGGCACGCTCCACCACCTCACCCTTCATTTCCAGGATCAGGCGCAGCACGCCATGCGCGGCGGGGTGCTGCGGGCCGAAATTGATGGTGTGGCTGTCGCCTTCAATGGTGTGGCGTACCGTCTCGGGCTCCGCGCCCGCAATGGCGATTGCCTGGCTCTGGCTCATGCCGGCCCCTCCAGACGGTTCAGATGCACTTTCTCATCCCCGGGCAGCGTGGTCATGCCTTCCCAGGGGCTCAAGAAATCGAAGCTGCGGAAATCCTGTTGCAGCGTGACGGGCTGATAAACCACGCGCTGCTGCTCTGAATCGTAACGCACTTCAACATGGCCCGTGAGCGGGAAATCCTTGCGCAGCGGATGGCCTTCAAAGCCGTAATCCGTCAGCAGCCGGCGCAAATCAGGCTGTCCGGCGAAGACCACGCCGTACATGTCCCAAGTCTCACGCTCATACCAGGTGGCACTCGGCCAAATCTCAGCGACGGAAGGCACCGGCGCCACACCATCAGTGGTCACCGAAACGCGGATACGACGATTCTCAGCAAGGCTCAGCAGATTATAGACAACCTCAAACCGCTCAGCGCGTTCGGGCCAATCCACGCCGCAAATATCCATGCATTGTTCGAAGGCAAAGCGCGGATCGTCACGCAGCATCAGCATCACGGCCAAAAGCTGATCGCGATTGGCATGTATGGCGAGCTCCGCCCCGCCTCGCGCCAGGGTAAGGCCAGTCACGGCCCCCTGCGGTGCAGCCGCAGCAATCGCAGCACCCAGGATTTTCAAAGGATTTTCCGCAACCGCTTCCACGGCTTCAGGCAATTGCTCAGCCACGGAGGATGGTCCCTGTCCTGCGGATTTTCTTCTGTAATTGCAGAATGCCATAGACGAGGGCTTCGGCCGTGGGCGGGCAGCCAGGCACATAGATATCCACCGGCACCACACGGTCACAACCACGCACAACGCTGTAGGAGTAATGGTAATACCCGCCGCCATTGGCGCAGGACCCCATGGAAATCACCCAGCGCGGCTCCGACATTTGGTCATAAACCTTGCGCAGCGCTGGCGCCATTTTATTAGTCAGCGTGCCGGCCACGATCATCACATCCGATTGCCGCGGCGACCCGCGTGGAATGATGCCGAAGCGGTCCAAATCATAACGCGCCATATAGGCATGGATCATGGGCACCGCGCAGCATGCCAGGCCAAAGGTCATCGGCCACAAGCTGCCCGTGCGCGCCCAATTCACCACCTTGTCCAGATTGGCGACGACGAATCCCTTTTCGGTGATTTCATCGCCAACCGCCTTCACCACCGCATCCTGTGCGGCGCCGGGCGGAAGGGCCTGCTTGTTCCAGGAAAGTTCAGAAGCGCCGCTCATCTTATTCCCAATCCAGCGCGCCTTTGCGCCATTCATAAACGAAGCCAATCGTCAGCACGAACAGGAAGGCCATCATGGAACCGAAGCCAAGCCAGCCTATGCCGCCCAGCGAAATCGCCCAGGGAAACAGGAAGGCAACTTCCAGATCGAAAATGATGAACAGGATCGCCACCAGATAGAAGCGCACATCGAATCGGCGCCTTGTATCGTCGAAGGGCGCAAAGCCGCATTCATAGGTGGAAAGCTTTTCCGCATAGGGCTTCTGCCGAGCGGCCAGCATGGCGCCAGCCACCATCGCTATCGCAATTCCCGCGGCAATGCCGAGGAAAACGAGCACAGGGAAATACGTCGCCAGCAAGGGCTGGGTCATGGCTTCCTCAACTCTGGCGCCCCCATGAGCCTGGTTGCGCGTTATGGCCTGCCCACGGTTTTTACCGCATTGCAGCGAAGCGAGACTACCCCCGCTTTGCGAAATGCGCCATAGGGCAAACAGCCGTAATTTCAAGATGCTGAGTTACAACATCCCGGTTACGGAACCATGATTGGAACATGAATTTTAGAGGGAGAGTGGCGCGAGTGACGGGGCTCGAACCCGCGACCTTCGGCGTGACAGGCCGACGCTCTAACCAACTGAGCTACACCCGCTTACCAAGCGTGAAATTCTGATAGGACGCCTGCCCCATGGGAGTCAAGGCAAGGCTGAAAAAGGCTGGTGGGCACTGACGGGTTCGAACCGCCGACATCCTGTGTGTAAGACAGGCGCTCTACCGCTGAGCTAAGCGCCCCAGCATAAAAACATAACATAGGGGCCGGGCCTTTGATGACCCGGCCAAAATCAAAAGCGCAGTGCGCGTCAGTTCACCGCATCCTTAAGGCCCTTGCCAACCTTAAAGCGCACCGCGGTGCTGGCGGGGATTTTGATTTCCTCACCGGTGCGCGGGTTGCGGCCCGTGGTGGCGGCGCGCTTGGCCGCGGCAAAGGTACCAAAGCCCATCAGACGCACTTCACCATCCTGCTTAAGCCCGGCAGTGATCGAATCGAACACCGCATCCACGGCCTCGGCGGCCTTTTCCTTGGTCATGTCGGCAGCCTTGGCAACGGCCGCCACCAGTTCCTGTTTGTTCACGGAAACATCCTTTCCAGATAATGAGACGACTTTAGCGCGAAACGACCGATCAGCCATCAGCCAGAAAGGGAAACGTGTCACGAGAAGCCAATCCTTCTCTACACTTCCCCCTTCCCCGCCGCAAATGGCTGAAGAACCGCCCCTGTCCAATTAATGCGGCAGCGCTGCGCCCGTCGCCGATTCGGGCTTTTGCGGCGGCGCTTCCACGGGTTCTTCCCAGGTAATGGCTTCGGGCTTGCGCGCAAGCGCACGCATGATCACCTCATCCACATGGGAAACAGGGTTGATCTCCAGCCCCTTTTTCACAGTTTCCGGGATATCGGCCAGATCCTTTTCATTTTCCTTCGGAATGAAAACGGTCTTGATGCCGGCCCGCATCGCGGCCAGCAGCTTTTCCTTGAGCCCGCCAATCGGCAATACCCGCCCGCGCAGCGTGATTTCCCCGGTCATGGCAACATCGCGCCTGACCGGAATGCCCGTCAGTACGGAGACAATGCTGGTCGCCATCGCAATGCCGGCGGAAGGCCCGTCCTTCGGTGTGGCGCCTTCCGGCACATGCACATGCAGATCGCGCTTTTCAAACAAAGTCGGCTTGATGCCAAAGCTGGTTGAGCGGCTCCGCACATAAGACATGGCGGCGGAGACACTTTCCTGCATCACATCGCCAAGCTTGCCGGTCTGCTTCACAGTGCCCTTACCTGGCAGCAAGACGGATTCGATGGTGAGAATCTCGCCACCCACTTCGGTCCAGGCCAGGCCAGTGACAACGCCCACCATATCCTCGGCCTCAGCCTCGCCGTAGCGGAACTTCCTGACGCCCGCGAATTTCTCAAGATTCTTCGGCGTGATCGCGACTTTCTTCGCCTTTTTGGAGACGATTTCCTTGACTGCCTTGCGTGCCAGCCCCGCGATTTCGCGTTCCAGGTTACGCACACCAGCTTCGCGCGTATAATAGCGAATGAGGTCACGGATGGCGCTATCGGAAAGGCTCCATTCGCCTTCCTTCAAGCCATTCGCCTCACTTACCTTCGCAAGCAGGTGCCGCTTGGAAATCTCGATCTTCTCATCTTCGGTATAGCCTGGGATGCGAATGATCTCCATGCGATCCAGCAGCGGCTGAGGCATGCGGAGCGAATTCGCCGTTGTCACGAACATCACATCCGAAAGATCATAATCCACTTCCAGGTAGTGATCCGCGAAAGTGCTGTTCTGCTCAGGATCAAGCACCTCCAACAGCGCCGATGAAGGATCACCGCGCCAATCGGCACCCAGCTTGTCAATTTCATCCAGCAGGAAAAGCGGGTTGGAGGTCTTCGCCTTCTTCATCCCCTGAATGACCTTGCCGGGCATGGACCCGATATAGGTCCGGCGATGGCCGCGCACCTCAGCCTCATCCCGCACGCCGCCAAGTGACATGCGCACGAAGTTTCGCCCCGTCGCCTTGGCGATGGATTTGCCAAGCGAGGTCTTTCCGACACCAGGCGGCCCCACAAGGCATAGGATCGGCCCCCGAATCTTCGGCGAGCGCGACTGCACCGCCAGATATTCGATGATGCGTTCCTTCACCTTCTCAAGCCCGTAGTGATCGGCGTCGAGCACCTTTTCTGCCGCCACAATATCCTTGCGCACCCGGCTTTGCTTCTTCCAGGGGATGGACAGCATCCAATCCAAGTAGTTGCGCACCACGGTCGCTTCCGCGCTCATGGGGCTCATGCTGCGGAGTTTCTTGACCTCAGCCAGAGCCTTTTCGCGCGCTTCCTTGGAAAATTTGGTGGCTTTGATCTTGGCTTCGATTTCGGCAATTTCATCCTTGCCGTCTTCGCCCTCGCCAAGCTCCTTCTGGATCGCCTTCAGCTGTTCGTTCAGGTAATATTCGCGCTGCGTCTTTTCCATCTGCCGCTTCACGCGGCTGCGGATGCGCTTTTCCACCTGCAACACACCGATCTCGCCTTCCATATGGGCGAAGACTTTCTCAAGCCGCGCAGCCACCGAAGGCAGTTCCAGCAATTCCTGCTTTTCGGGAATTTTCAACCCGAGATGGGAGGCAATGGTATCCGCTAGCTTCGACGCATCTTCGATCTGATTGACCGAAACCAGCACCTCAGGCGCGATCTTTTTGTTGAGCTTAATGTATTGTTCAAATTGCGCCACCACGGTGCGCGCCAGCGCTTCCGTCTCACGCCCTTCCACCGGTGGTTCTTCGATCTGTTCGACAAAGGCTTCGAAATAGGGCGCGGTTTCCTTGTAACCAGCAACACGCGCGCGCCGCCCGCCTTCGACCAGCACCTTCACTGTCCCATCGGGCAGCTTCAACAATTGCAGCACCGTGGAAATCGTGCCGATCTGGAACAGGTCATCCGCGCCCGGATCATCCTGGCCGGCATTCTTCTGGGCGACCAGCAGAATCTGCTTGTCATCCTTCATAACCGCTTCCAGGGCGCGCACGGATTTCTCCCGGCCCACGAAAAGCGGCACGATCATATGGGGGAAGACAACGATATCCCGCAAAGGCAGGACAGGGAGGATATCGCCACGCAAAGCTTCAGTCATGTGACCTCACTATGGACAGTCGGCGCCCGGCCTGCCCAGGGGCGGCTCAAGCGGGGCGTCTAAGAATTACATTTTGGTCCTTGCCGACGCCGCCACAAGGCCTTGACCGGATCACATCAAGCCGAGGATTGCTCAGCCGCCCGCTCACCGTAAATGAACAGGGGTTGGGCGCGGCCTTCGGCCACTTCGCTGTTCACCACAACCTCCTCGACCGTCTCAAGCCCCGGCAATTCGAACATCGTGTCGAGCAGGATGGATTCGAGAATGGACCGCAAGCCCCGCGCCCCGGTCTTGCGCTGAATGGCCCGTGTGGCAACAGCGCGCAGCGCATCTTCCGTGAAGGTGAGCTTGGCGCCTTCCATTTCAAACAGGCGGCCATATTGCTTGACCAGCGCATTCTTGGGCTTGGTCAGGATTTCGATCAGCGCCTTTTCGTCCAAATCCTCAAGCGTTGCCAACACGGGCAGGCGGCCAATGAATTCCGGGATCAAGCCAAATTTCAGCAAATCCTCGGGCTCCACCTCACGCAAAATGGCGCCAGCGCGGCGTTCATCCGGGTCACGCACTTCGGCGCCAAAGCCAATACCCGAACCCTTGCCGCGGGCACCAATGATTCTCTCAAGCCCAGCAAAGGCGCCACCGCAAATGAACAGGATATTGGACGTATCCACTTGCAGGAATTCCTGCTGCGGATGCTTGCGCCCACCCTGCGGCGGCACCGAAGCGACCGTGCCTTCCATGATCTTGAGCAGCGCCTGCTGCACACCTTCGCCGCTTACGTCGCGGGTAATCGAAGGATTGTCCGATTTGCGGCTGATCTTGTCCACTTCATCAATATAGACAATGCCGCGCTGGGCGCGTTCCACATTGTAATCGGCGGCCTGCAACAGCTTAAGGATGATGTTCTCCACATCCTCACCCACATAACCGGCTTCGGTCAGGGTGGTGGCATCCGCCATGGTGAAGGGCACGTCAAGAATGCGCGCCAGCGTCTGCGCCAATAGAGTCTTGCCCGAACCGGTGGGCCCCAGCAGCATGATGTTGGATTTCGCAATCTCAACATCCGCGCCCTTACCGCCCTGGCCCAAGCGCTTGTAATGGTTGTGGACCGCGACAGACAGCACACGCTTGGCGTGTTCCTGGCCGATCACATAATCATCCAGAACCTTGCAGATTTCCTTGGGCGTCGGCACGCCATCGCGTGACTTCACCATATGCGTCTTATGCTCTTCACGGATGATATCCATGCAGAGTTCCACGCATTCATCACAAATGAATACAGTGGGTCCAGCGATCAGCTTGCGGACCTCATGCTGCGATTTCCCGCAGAAGGAGCAGTAGAGGGTATTCTTGGAATCGCCGGACTTACTCATACCGTCTCCATGCGGCCGCCATTTGCGGGCCGCGATTCACTCATAATACTCCCCGGCAGTCGCCGGGGAAAGCGCGGGCAGGCGGAAGCGCCATGCCTCATGCCGGGGTGGCTTCCGTGGCTGGCACGGGGCGCTTTTCCACCACGTGATCCACTAGGCCGAAATCACGCGCTTCTTCAGCCGACATATAGCTGTCGCGTTCCAGCTTGCGCTCAATCGCGTCAATGGGCTGGCCGGTGTGATGCACGTAGATCTCGTTAAGCCTTTGACGAAGCTTGAGAATTTCGCGCGCCTGGATTTCGATATCAGTGGCCTGGCCCTGCGCCCCGCCGGAGGGCTGATGCACCATCACGCGGCTATTGGGCAGGGCATAGCGCTTGTCCTTGGCGCCGGCGCACAACAGCAAGGACCCCATGGAAGCCGCCTGCCCGATGCAAACCGTGCTTACGGGGCTGCGGATATATTGCATGGTGTCATACATCGCGAGGCCAGATGAAACCACGCCGCCCGGGCTATTGATGTAGAAAGCGATGTCCTTATTGGGATTTTCGCTTTCCAGGAACAGTAGCTGGGCGCAGATCAGCGATGACACCTGGTCAAAAACCGGGCCGGTCAGGAAGATGATGCGTTCCTTGAGCAGGCGGGAATAGATGTCAAAAGCCCGCTCACCACGCGCGGTCTGTTCAACCACCATGGGCACCAGGGTATTGTTATAAACATCAACAGGATCACGGTCCCTGATCATCATCTCATCCTTTCGCGGCAAGCAGGCCGCCCTTCGTCACTTTTGCCTGACCCCGCATGTGGTGCGGCGGCAGGACAGAGCAATTCCCATGCGCTCATTTTCCCGCCCGGGTCAACGCCCAGGTGCAGCGCCTGGTTGCAACACCATCCCATCATAGCCGGGTTCGACCCCAGGCGGCAGGATACGGCGCAGCCAGCCATAATCCAGATCGCTGCCCATATGGGTCAGCACCGTCCGGCGCGGCTGAATAATTCTGACCCATTCCAGGACCTGCTCCAGATTCGCATGCACCTTATGCGGCGCTCTCTGGAAACATCCCACAACCCAGGTATCCAGACCGTGAAGAAGGGCCAGGCTTTCTTCGGGCAGGCGCACCAGATCGGTGGAATAGGCAAAGCCGCCGATTCGAAGGCCCAGCGTTTCCATGACCGCATGATCCTGGCTGAACAGGGTCAGCGGCAGCCCGGCAATTTCAACGGCCTCGCCGGGCCTGACCTCGGTGGCTTCAAGGGCGGGGCGGAAAAACCAAGGACCAACCGCCGGCAGAAAGGCATAATCGAAGCGCTGCCGTAGGTTATCCAGCGTGCTTGCCATGCCATATACAGGAAGTGGCTTGCCCGTAATGCGGTTCAACACGCGGGTTTCATCCGTGCCCATGACGTGATCGGCATGATGGTGGGTGAAAAGGATGGCCTCCACCGCCCCGATCCGAGCCGCCAGGAATTGGGCGCGCATATCCGGCCCCGCATCCACCAAAAGCCGCTGCCCCTGATCGCCTTCGATCAGAATCGAGGAACGGGTGCGCTTATTCTTTAGCTCATTGGGGTCACAGGCACCCCAATCGCCCCTTCCATCGGCGCCGCCAATCAGGGGCACCCCTGCCGAACCACCACAGCCGAGGATCGTGACCGTGACCAAACCTCAAACGATCTTCTGAAACAGATTCTCGAAATTACGCGTCGTCAGCGCCTCAAGCGCCGCGATTTCCATCCCCAGCACGCCGGCCAGCACCTTGGCGGTATGGGCCACCATGGCGGGCTCACAGCGCTTGCCGCGAAAGGGCACGGGCGCCAGGTAGGGCGCATCGGTTTCCACCAGCAGCCGATCGGCGGGCATATCCCGCGCAATCTCACGCAATTCGCCGCTTTTCGGAAAGGTCAGGATGCCGGAGAAGGACAAATAGCCCCCCATTTCCACGGCACGCTCCGCCAAGGCGCGTCCGCTACTGAAGCAATGCAGCAGGAAGGGAAAGGCCCCGCCCCTGTCGCGTTCCTCGGCCAGGATATCGGCGATATCCTCATCCGCCTGGCGCGCATGGATCGCGAGTGGCAGGCCAGTGATCTGCGCGGCGCGGATATGGTTGCGGAAATTCTCTGCCTGCGCGTCGCGCGGTGCCTTGTCATAAAAATAATCCAGCCCGCTTTCGCCAAGCCCGATGATGCGCGGGTGGTCGGCCAAGGCGGCAAGTTCCTCTGCACTTGGGAGCGGGCCTTCCCCGGCATTATGCGGGTGAATGCCGACCGTGCCCAAAACGCAGTCAAAGCGTTCAGTCAGCGCCTTGACCTGTGCGGCCTGGGCGAAGCGCGTGCCGATGGTGACCATGCGGCCAATGCCGGCTTCCTGCGCGCGGGCGATGACATCGGCAATCTCCGCCTCGACATAGTAATCGAGGTGGCAATGGCTATCCACGAGCATCAGGCGGCCTCGATCTCGATCTTGCGAAAGAGTGGGCTCGGGGGTGGCAGCGCGGTGCCGCCGGGCAAGGCGGACGCCAGCGCGGCCAAATCCCGGGCGTCTTCGGGCACGGCAAGTTGATCGAGCAAAGCCGCCATGGTGCCGGGCATGAAGGGCTGCAAAGCGGTTGCGGCACCGCGCAGCACGGAATGAAGGTGGCGCAAAACCGCTTCCATGCGGGCCAGATCCGTTTTCTTCAAAGCCCAGGGCGCTTGCGCGGTGATATAGCCATTGGCGGCGCGCACCACGCGAAACACTTCTTCCAGCGCCAAATGGAAGGCTTGGTCTTCCACATGCTTGCCGACCAGGCCGGGCATGGCAGCCAGCGCTTCCAGCAGCGCCACATCATCACCAACCGCCGATGCGGGTGCGGGCAGCTTGCCCTCACAATTGCGTTGAATGAGCGAAAGCGTACGATTGGCAAGGTTCCCCAGCGCATCGGCCAATTCGCCATTCAGCCGATTAGCCAGCGCCTTGCGTGAAAAATCGCCATCCGATCCAAAGGGCACTTCGCGCAGGAGGAAATAGCGCAGCGGATCAAGCCCGTATTCCGCAACCAGCGCTACAGGATCAATCACATTGCCAAGCGATTTGGACATTTTCTGCCCTTCAATCGTCCACCAGCCATGGGCAAAAACCCGCTTCGCGGGTGCGATTCCCGCCGCCATCAGAAAGGCCGGCCAATAGATGGTGTGAAACCGCACAATATCCTTGCCGACGAAATGCGCGCTGGCCGGCCAGAATTTCCAGCGCTCGGCCTTCGTATCGGGATAACCTGCCGCGGTGATGTAATTGGTCAGCGCATCCAGCCAGACATACATGACATGCGCGGGATCACCCGGCACCTTCACGCCCCAGGTGAAGCTCGTGCGCGAGATGGAAAGATCGAGCTTTTCCGGCTTGTCCGCGAAATCCTTGAGCCCCTGCTGCACAAAGGCGCGCACTTCATTGCGCCGCGCTTCGGGCTGCACATCAATCCTTTCCGGATGGCCTTCCGGCAAATCAAACCGGCGCAGCAATTCCGGCAGCCATTTGGACAGACGGAAGAAGTAAGAAGGCTCCCGCACCCATTCCACCGGCGCGCCTGATGGGGCGTATTTCACGCCGTCGCGTTCGGTCAGCTCATCCGGGCCGTAAAACGCTTCATCGCGAACGGCATACCAGCCCTCATAATGGCCGAGGTAGATTTCATCGCGCCGCGCCAATTCTTCCCACAGCGCGGAACACGCCGCCTTGTGGCGCGCTTCCGTCGTGCGGATGAAATCATCATTGGAAAGACCGAGCGTGCCGGTCAGGTCGCGGAAATGTTGGCTCACTTGATCCGTGAAGGCTTGCGGGTCCATGCCCGCATCGCGCGCGGCCTTTTCCACCTTCTGGCCATGCTCATCCGTGCCGGTCAGGAAAAACACCTCATGGCCTTGCAGCCGCCACCAGCGCGCCAGCACATCCGCCGCGACCGAGGTATAGGCATGGCCCACATGCGGCTTGTCATTGACGTAATAGATCGGCGTGGTGACGTAGCGCGTCTGTTTCATCTTTCTCGGCCTTAGTCCGGTAAAATCAGGCTGAAAGCCAGGAAAGCCCGGTCAGCACCGCCTGTTTGCGGTCCATATTCAGCTTTTCTGTCTCATCCACCAGGCGGCCGAGCCTATCCCATAGCGCGGGCCAAGCGGCAAGCGGATGGGCGGCGATCCAGCCGGGCGCGGCCTCACCGCGCGCGGCCTCGCGCAGACCCGCCGAAATGCGCCCGCGCAGCAGGCCCATGAAAGTGGTGAATTGCACCCCGCTGCGATCCGCCGCGCAACGATCCGCGAGCACATGCAGCCGCGCGGGGTCGGGGCGCTTCAGTTGGCTCAAGCATTCTTCCACCAAAGCCTGCAATTCCAACCCATCCCCTTCGGCCAATTGCATGGCGCGGCCGGGCGAGCCTTCCGCCATCTCGGCCAGCTTCGCACGATCCGGCGCTGGTAAATCCGGCAAAAGCTGCTGGAGCAGCGGTGCCATTTCCGCCTCAGCCAGCGGGAAAAGATCAAGCCTTCGGCAGCGGCTGCGGATAGTGGGCAAAAGCCGCGTGGAGGCCGAGGAAACCAACAGCAGAATCGCGCGTGCTGGCGGTTCTTCCAGCACTTTCAGAATGGCGTTTTGCGCCTGCAGGTTCATCGTCTCCGCGCCATCCACCACCACCACGCGCCAGCCGCCCTCCGCTGCGGTCAGGGTCATGAAGCCGGGAATAAGGCGCGCAGCATCCACATTGATGTCATTGCGCTTGCGTTCCCCGCGCAAAGTATCGGCATCAATCGTCAGCAGATCGGCGTGGCTATCGGCGGCGACACGGCGAAAGACAGGATGCGCCGCATCCAGATGCAAGGGCGCCTTGCCCATGGGCGCTTCAGGCATCCCAGACAGCAACCAGCGCGCGAAGCGCCAGGCAAGTGTCACCTTGCCAATGCCGGCGGGGCCAGCAATCAGCCAGGCGTGATGCAGCCTGCCCGAATGCGCTGCTTCCGCCAGCGTTGCGGCGGCGCCTTCATGGCCAAATAATTCCGGATTGGCGCGCGGTTCCGGCAGGCTCACAGCTTGGCGCCCAGCCTTTGGCGCAGGGTTTCAGTAATCGCAGCATAAACCGCTTCCGCATCCCGCGCTGCGTCCAGCACCACGCAGCGCGCCGGTTCACGCCGCGCGATATCGGCAAAGCCCGCGCGAATACGGGCATGGAAATCAGCGCCAAGCTTTTCGTAGCGGTCCGCCGCACTCCGCCCCGCCGCACGGGCCAGGCCCGCTTCGACAGGCAAATCCAGAATCAGCGTCAGATCCGGCCGCAAGCCTTCCAGTGTCAGATCACAAAGCCGCGCCCAGGTTTCGTAAGCGAGGCCCTGCCCCGCCCCCTGATAGGCAAGCGTCGAATCGGCAAAACGATCACAAATCACCCAGGCGCCGGCTTCCAGCATTGGGCGGATGGACCGCACCACATGTTCCCGCCGCGCGGCGAAATGCAGCATGGCTTCGGTCAGGCTATCCCAGGAACCGGGTGAGAGCAGCAAATCACGAATACGCTCGGCCCCCGGCGCGCCGCCGGGTTCGCGCGTGCGCAATATAGGCACACCAGCCGCCGCAAGCGCAGCTGCCAAGCGCCGCGCCTGGGTGGATTTCCCCGCCCCCTCGCCCCCTTCAAGCGTAATGAAATAGCCCCGTGTCATCCGTTTTTAGGCGCCGGAGACCCAGCGCCCAATCACCGCGGGAATGCGCGGCAAAAGGCCTAGCTTTTCAACATCGGCCCCGGCCACCAAGGGGACAGAAAAGCTTGGTACCCCCTGACCCGCCACCTGCAATTCCCCAATGGTCTGCCCGCGCATGACAGGTGCGGCCAATGGCGCCTGATAGCGCACGCGCACTTCAAGCCTATCGCGCCACCGCCGCGGCAGGGTCAGCGTAATGTCGCGCCCGCCCACCATGGGAACGGTGCGGCGTTCACCCAGGTAAACCGGCACTTCTTCCACGGTATCCTGGGCGCGAAACAGCGTGACCGCTTCAAATTCGCGGAAGGCCCATTCCATCAGGCGTTCGCTTTCCTCGGCCCGCGCGCGCATGCTGACAAGGCCATTCACCACCAAAATCACGCGCCGCCCATCCCGGATGGCGCTGCTGGTCAGGCCATAGCCCGCTTCTTCCGTGTGGCCGGTCTTGAGGCCATCAGCGCCCGGCACGCGGGACAGCAGCGGGTTGCGGTTATCCTGGCTGATATTGCTGAAGCGGAAGCTGCGTTCATTATAAAAACGATAATAGTCCGGGAAATCCATGATCAGCCGCCGCGCGAGGACGGAGAGATCACGCGCGGTCATGCGGTGTTCCGGATCAGGCCACCCAGTGCTGTTGCGGAAATTGCTGTTGGTCAGGCCAATGCGCCGGCCGGTTTCGTTCAGCAATTCGGCAAATTGCTGTTCGCTGCCCGAAATCGCCTCGGCCAGCACAATGCAGGCATCATTGCCCGATTGCACGATCACGCCGCGAATAAGGTCTTCAACCCGCACCTGCTGCCCGATTTCCACGAACATCTTGGACCCGCCCATGCGCCAGGCGCGTTCGCTCACGGGCAGCATTTGATCCATTTGCAGCCGGCCCTGCTTCAGGCGATCAAACACCACATACATGGTCATCAGCTTGGACATGCTGGATGGCGGCATGCGTTCATCGGCGTTTTTCTCAAGCAGCGTGGCGCCAGTTTCGAAATCCACCACAAGAGCCTGGCGCGCCAGCACCTCCACATTGCCAACAGGCGTGGCAACTGGTGTGCCTTCCGGGCGCGGCGCGGGGCGGCGCGCTGGCTGGGCCGGCGCCGGGCGTTGCTGCGCGAAAGCCTGGTCAGCCGCAAGCCATAGCGGCAGACCGCCTAAAACCCCCCCAATGATCCTGCGACGCGACGCCATGCCCGGTTCCTTCAAGCCTTGTCGGTCATATGCCAAGAAGGCCTAGTGAAGCTAGGCCTTCTGGTGATTGGGGCCGTAATCTCGGCCCCGTTTGGGGCAGGGCGATCTGGCGTTAACCCACCGTTATGTTCTGCTCGCGAATGATATTTCCCCAAGTCTCGGTGTCGCGCACCAGCGTCTCACGCAATTCGGCAGCAGTACCGGGCCAATTGGTAATGCCGGCGCTGGCCAGCCGCTCCTTCACTTCAGCGTTCTCAACAGCGCGTCGCACCGCAGCCTCAAGCCGGCTCG
>VGDL01000043.1 GCA_016869735.1 Alphaproteobacteria bacterium | reverse complement strand
TTTCTCATCTGAACCTGGTCTGCTCTAAGGCCTTCCCCCCGCCCCGCCCGGTTCAAAAAACCGCGGATCGTTGAAGCGGAACATGCGCGCTTCCAGCGCCAGCCCGGTTTCAATCTGCGTCAGCGTCACGCGGGTTTCGCGCCCTTGGGCATCCACAACCGCCCATTGGCGCAATTCAAGCGGTTCCGGCTGGAACACCAAGGTCAATGAACCCTCTCGCGGGTCATTAGTGCGGAACAGGGTAATGCGCAGAAACCCGCCATCGCGTTGCACACGGCTGATAGTGACATCACCCGAAAGCCGGATTTCCGGGCGCAGCAGCAGGCCAAGCGGCGTGGCGCCGGTGGGCAGGGTGGTCGGCGCCTTCAATTCCCGGTCATAGAGCAGGAATTGGTTGCCATCCGCCACCAGTAGCAGCGGCTCCGGCGGGTCATAATCAAACCTCATCCGCCCAGGACGGGAGATATAGGCCCAGCCCTGCGCGGACGCGCCATTTTGCGCGATTTGCAGAAACCGCGCGCGGAGCGTCGTCATCCGGTTCAAATACGCCTCGACAGCGGCGATATCGCGCCGGTCACGTTCGGAAAGCGCCGCCGCCTGGGCCTGGGCCAGGGCGGGGAGCGGCAGCAGAAGGGGGGCGGCAAGCAGGGCGCGACGGAACATGGCCTTCATGTGGACCGCCTTGGCGCGAAGGGGAAGGCCCCCGGCGCTTGCCTGATCCACGGCGGGCGTTAGCTTGCGCGGCGAAGCCGCCCCGCGCGGCGCTTGGGGGCATCACATGACTGAACGCCAGGACTTGAACCGCAGCGGCACGGCGCTCCGCGCTGAGATGTTTGGCGCGGGTGAAGCGGCACTTGCCAATGGCGCCCTCGGCTTCGGCGATCTGATGGCTGAGCTTGTCTATGGCAATATCTGGAACCGCCCCGGCCTTTCCCGCCAGGACCGTATGGCGGTGACGCTGGCGGTGCTTTGTTCCGTGCAAAACCAGGCGCAGTTGCGCCGCCATATCACGGCTGCCTTGAAGCTTGGCCTGACGCCGCGCGCTATCGTGGAAATCCTGATCCAGATCGGCATTTATCGTGGCTTCGCGGCATCGGAATCCGCGCTGGAAACTGCCCTTGCCGTCTTTGCCGAGGAAGGCATCACGCTTGAAGCCGACCCGCCGCGCGCTGACCCTTTGGATGCGCTGATGGCGCGCGGGCGGGAATTGCAAGGCGCTTTGCATGCCGAACGCCGCCATGAAGGCCATGCATCGCCGGATAATCCTGTCACGGGCAGCATCTATCCGCTGGTGGTGCAGTATTGCTATGGCGAGATTTGGGATCGGCCCGGGCTGGACCGACGCATCCGTGCGCTATGCGCCGTGGCATCCTTCGCCGCGCTTGATCACGATATTCTGCTGCGTAAATTCATCCTCTCCGCGCTCAATATCGGTGCCAGCCAGGGTGATATCATTGAGGCGCTGATCCAGGGCGGACCCTATAATGGCTTCGCCTTCATGCTGAAGGCGCTGAATATCGCGCAGGAAGCCTTCGCCACCTTGGATAAGGCTTGAACTCAAACATGATGAAGGCTCGGCTTTATCTGGCATTGCTGCTGACCACGTTGCTGGCCGCCTGCGCCGTGGCGCCACCCGCGCCCCGGGAAGCGCCGCTTTCCTATCCGCCGCTGGCGCGCGAACGCATGATCCGCATCGCCATTGCGGAATGGGAAGAATGGGGGCGGCAGGTTTCGGATCGCCGCCCTGGTCCGGCGCAGGAATGGGATTTGGCCGGCTTTCCGCGCCTGCAAGCCTATTGGCAGGCAGTGCCCGAAGGCAGCGCCATCATCACCCGCAACCGCGCGCTTTATCGCGTGGGGCATGAGGCACTTTGGCGCGATGATGCCTGGTCCGCCGCCTTTATTTCCTTTGTCATGCGCAGCGCCGGGATTGATGCGCGGGAATTCACGCCCTCTGCCGCGCATGGCACTAGCATTGATGGCATGATTGCGGATGCGCGGGCATTTCCGCATCAGGCACCCTTCATCCCACATCGCGTACAAGATCGCGTTGCAGCGCCGGGGGATTTGCTTTGCGCCGATCGGTCGCGCTGGGTGCTGGCGCATTGGCGGGATCGCGCCGCGGATCACGGGCGATTCCGGCCCATGCATTGCGATATTGTCATCCGCAACCATCACGGCATGGTGGAAGCGATTGGCGGCAATATCCAGGATGCGGTGACCATGGCGCGCTTCCCAACCGACCGGCGCGGCATTTTGCTGCCCGCCCCCCCTGGCGCGCCGCAATGGTTCGCCATATTCGAAAACCGCTTGGGGCGGCTGCCGCCCTGGACCACTTCGCCCAACCCGGAGGCTTCCCGCCCGTGACTGATCTGTTTTCCCCCCTGACGCTGCGCGGCGTTACCTTTTCCAATCGCATCGGCGTCGCACCCATGTGCCAGTATTCCTGCCATGATGATGGCATTCTGACCGAATGGCATCTGGTTCATCTGGGCGCGCGCGCTTCTGGCGGCGCGGGGATGGTGATGGTGGAAGCCACCGCCGTGACCGCGGATGGTCGCATCAGCCCTGGCGATGTTGGCATCTGGTCTGACGCGCATCTGCCAAGCCACACGCAATTGGCATCAGCGCTTGCAGCACTTGGCAGCGTGCCGGCCATTCAATTGGCCCATGCCGGGCGGAAGGCATCGCGCAAGCAGGCCTGGCTGCCCGGCCCGGCCGAGCCTTCCTGGGAAACTCTTGGCCCTTCCGCCGATGCCTTTGGCGATTTCATCCCGCCGCGCGCCATGTCGGAAGCCGATATCGCGGCCACCATCGAAGCCTTCGTCGCCGCCACCAAGCGTTCCATCAATGCGGGTTATCGCGTGATCGAATTGCATGCGGCGCATGGCTATCTGCTGCATCAATTCCTGAGCCCGCTTTCCAATAAGCGCAATGACCGTTGGGGTGGGGATTTTGAAGGCCGGTCGCGCCTGCCGCTTGAAATCGCCGCCGCGATGCGCGCTGCCATGCCAGAAGATGCGGTGCTGGGTGTGCGCGTTTCCCATACGGATTGGGTGGATGGCGGCTGGACCACGGAAGAAACCGTGGAACTGTCGCGCCGCTTCAAGGCGCTTGGCGTGGATTTCATGGATGTGTCGTCCGGCGGCAATGACCCGCGCCAGCAAATCCCGCTTGGGCCTGGCTATCAGGTGCCAGGTGCGGCTGCGGTGAAAAAAGGTGCGGGCATTGTCACCGCCGCGGTCGGGCTGATTACTGAAGCGAAGCAGGCGCAGGCCATTCTGGATGAAGGCCATGCGGATTGGATCTATCTGGCGCGCGTGCTGCTGCGCGACCCCTATTGGCCCCTGCATGCAGCAGCCGAACTTGGCCGCACCGAAGCCGTACCCACGCCCCCGCAATATGATCGTGGCTGGAATGCGCTCGGCAAGACGAAAATGGCTATGCCCATCGCCAACCCCATGCCGCGTTTGGGATGAGCACGCGCTTTTCCTTCGACAATAGCTATGCCCGCCTGCCGGCGCGTTTTTATATCCGGCAGGAACCCATTGCCGTGGCGGCACCCAGGCTGGTGTTTTTCAATGCGCCGCTTGCGAGGGCGCTTGGCCTTGATGCAGCGGCACTTGCCGGCGCCGAGGGGGCCGCGATTTTCGCCGGCAATCTGGTGCCGGAGGGAGCTGAGCCCCTTGCCATGGCCTATGCCGGCCATCAATTCGGCGGCTTCAGCCCACGCCTTGGTGATGGCCGCGCCCTGCTTTTGGGTGAAGTGATCGGGCCCGATGGCGCGCGCCGCGATATTCATCTGAAGGGCAGCGGGCGCACGCCTTTTTCGCGCGGCGGTGATGGCCGCGCCGTGCTGGGGCCAATGCTGCGGGAGGCTATCATCAGCGAAGCCATGGCGGCGCTTGGTGTGCCGACCACCCGTGCATTGGCGGTGGCGATGACGGGTGAGGCGGTGCTGCGCGAAAGGCTGCAACCGGGCGCGGTGCTGGCGCGCGTGGCGGCCAGCCATATCCGTGTTGGCAGCTTTCAGTATTTCGCCGCACAGGATGATCAGGAAGCGTTGAAGCTGCTCGCGGATTTCGCCATTGCGCGGCATAATCCAAGCGCGGCAATGGTGGAAAATCCCTATCTTGCCCTGCTGGCCGGCGTGATTGCGCGGCAGGCGAAACTGATCGCGCAGTGGCTTCACATCGGCTTCATCCATGGCGTGATGAATACCGACAATATGACCATCAGCGGTGAGACGATTGATTACGGCCCCTGCGCTTTCATGGATGCCTATGATCCCGCGACTGTATTGAGTTCCATTGATCATGCCGGGCGCTATGCCTATGCCAATCAGCCGCGCATGGCGCAGTGGAATCTGGCGCGGCTGGCCGAAGCGCTGCTGCCGATTCTGGCAGAACAGGAAGAAGCGGCGCTGGAACTTGCTCAAGCTGCCCTTGGCGCCTTCGCCCCTGCTTTTGAGGCCGCCTATTATGATGGCCTTGCGCGCAAGATCGGCATTGCGGCACGCGCACCGGAAGACAATGCGTTGATCGAGGATTTGCTCCGCCGCATGGCCGAACACGGCGCTGATTTTACCCAGACCTTCCGCGCTTTGGCCGCGGCTTCAGAAGGCAATGCGGGCGCGGCACGGGCGCAATTCAGTGACCCTGCAGCATTTGATAGCTGGGCCGAGGGTTGGTGGGCGCGGCTTGGGCGGGAAGCGGCGCCGGCGCTGCTCATGCGCGCCAGCAACCCTGCTTTCATCCCGCGCAATCATTTGGTGGAAGCCGCGATCCGTGCCGCTGAGGACCGCGATGATTTTCGCCCCTTTGAGGCGCTGATGGCAGTTCTTGCGCGACCCTTTGCGGATCAGCCGGAAAACGCTGACTATGCCAGCCCGCCCAAGCCCGAAGAACGCGTGCTGGCAACGTTTTGCGGCACATGAAATGGCGGGGGCTGTGCCAAGCCCCCGCCGCGTAGCTTACAAAGAAAACCGGATTGGCACGCGCAGGATGATGCGCGTATCCGGGGTTTGGTCCGTCACACCAATACCTACCCCCAGATTGATGCTCATGCGGTCTGATACGCGATAGGAAAGGCCAAAATTGAAGGTGCCCGTATCGTAATCTGAACCAACAATCTTGCGCCCTTCAGAACGGGATGCGGAAATCCGCACATGTTCATAGCTGATGCTGATGGAGCTTCTCTCATTCAAGGAAAAGCCAACACCGAAATTGATGCCAACCCCATCGCCAGGATCAAGAGTGGTGCGCGCGGGTGGGCCGCCCGCGCTATCCGGCAAATCCACATCGCGCGCGATGTTCCAGATATAGCGCAGACTACCGAAAAAAACTACCGGATCAGAAGCCCAAGCCACGGTAAGGCCCGGATCAATGGCCCAGAAGCCGGTGCCGGTCGGCAATTCCTTCGGCAAGCCGCGGGTGAAGCCGCCCTGCGGGTCCGCAATGGTATAGATAGGCACATCAAAGGGGCTGCGCCCGGAATCGCTTTTCACTCGTAGATTGGCGATAAAGACGGGCCAATCATTCAAGCCATCATTGATCTGATAGCTGGTGCCGAATTCAATATCTCCAAGCCCGCTGCCAGACGGGCCAATGGTGATGGGTTGCGCGTTGGTATCCGCCGGCGCAGTCTGGATCGTACCCTTTTGACTGAGCCACGGCACACGGATGTTGACTTCCATCCGATCCGTCACGCCATAACGGGCCGTGAGCGCGCCAAGGTTACCGCGCTGTGTGGATTGGCGGATATCAATCGTACCGAAGGTAATGCCGGGGATGATGGTGAAGCCATTGACGATGGCCTGTGTGTTTTGTGCATAGAAATATTCATAGGAAGGCTCGAGCGCGAACATCCCGCGCGGTGTCAGCACACCACCTACCCGTGCAAGTGTTGGGTCGGTTGAGATCACGCGATGTTGTTCCTGCTGTTGCGCAGCGGCAGCTTCGGCGGCGGTGGATGCTGTTTGTGCGGTTGGTGCCTGGCCCGCCGTGGTGCCTTGCGCTTCCGCTGCGTTGATCGCCAGAAAAAGGCTCGCGGCGGTGGGCAACAAGTAGAAAGCCAGGTCGCGCGCGCCTGGCGGGACGAATGTTTTTCCGGCCCTGAAGTGTCCAGGTTTCCTGTTTTTTTCTGGCATGATGACGACCTTCGCGGTTGGAGAAAATAAGGCGCACCGACCGTTAGGTATGGAAATACCGAGGATGATACGCTTGCGCGTAAGGATGTTTCGCAGAACGAAACATCGCAAATAGGAAATCTGTGATCAGCGATGACAGAAGCGCGATATTTCCTAATGCTTCGCCTGATTGTGTCTGTGCATTTCCGTGAACTGCCTTTCCCATCAACTCGGCTTGAAACACGGCGCGGTTACGAATGCCTGTGTTAGTCCCATCGCGCCGGCGCTGCCGGACAACAACATGAGGACAGAGGTGAACATCATGAAAAAACTTCCTTTGGCTTCGGCGGGCGTCTTGGCGCTGGGCGGTGTTGCCAATGCCAATGGCTGGCCTTCGCAACTGCAGAACGTGCAGGATTACTATGCGGCCGCCTTGGCGGTGAATGTGGGTGAAGTTGGTGGCAACCGTTCCATGACCAGCACGGGTCAGGAAAAAAGCGCCTCCATGCGTGGCAGCTTCCTGGGCTTCCGCGGCGTCGCAAATGTGAACCAGAACGCGGGTGCCAATTCGGGACTGCAAAACTCGGTTGCTATTTCCTATGTTGAAGGGTGCGACTGCGAAGTGGCGTCGCCGATCTTCTTCGGGCCGCCACGTGGCGATGCCAATTCCAATTCCGTTGCCGTTAACGTCGGACAGGTGGTTGGCAATACCAGCGAGAACACCTCGCCATTGCTTCTGGCCCCAGGTACGAAAGCAACCGCCACAATGGATGGCGCCTTCAATGGCTCGACCGGCCTTGTGCAGGTCAACCAGAACGCTGGCGCCAACAGCCTGATGCAAAATGCAATAGCGCTGACGCGCGTGGAGAACATCCGCGGTATCGAACAGGATCGTGAGGCCTGGGCGATTGCGGTGAATGCCGGCCAAGTGACTGGTTCAGGCAATCATTCAACGGATGTGAAGCACACTGCGACGGGCAATATCCTTGGTTCCTTCAATGGCTTCCAGGGCGCGGCCAATGTCAATCAAAATGTCGGCGCCAATAGCCTGATGCAGAACAGCTCCGCGCTCGCCTCCATCACCTATTGCAACTGCGCGATCGAGGATCTGTCCACCACCATTGCGGCGGCGGGCAATCTGAGTAGCGTAACCGGCAATCATGCCAGCGCAAGCCTTGGTTCGGCTGTTGTTGGCATGACCAATTCCTCCAATGGCTCAACTGGCGTAACGCAGGTTTCGCAGAATGCTGGCGCGAACAGTATGATGCAGAATGCGGTTGCGGGTGGTGCGATCTATCAGCGTGCCAACTGATCGGCTTCGGGCGCGTCGGCGGGCAACCGTCGGCGTGTTCGCCTATTGCTTCCCAACGGGAACTGAAGAACCCGCACATGCCAGTAATCCGACTGGTTTTTATGTGAGAAGGAAAGAATGACGCCATGCGTAAATTCATCGCCTGCTTCGCCCTGATGGCTACACTGCCACTGCAAGGCGCCCTTGCGCTTGATCCTGCCAAAGGGCTGGATCTTTTTGCCGGCGCGAAACCACTTACAGCAAGTGAATTATCGCGCCATGCCGGGCGCGGGGATGTGGAACCTGTCTCGGTTGGTTCTGCCCTGGTGGAAGGTAATACCGTCGGCGCTGGCACTGTCACAGGTGGGAATAGCATCACGGGTTCGCTGAACAGCACGGGTGGCTTCACCACAGTGTTCCAGAACAGCGGCAATAACTCCCTTTTCCAATCGGTCACTACAGTGAACATCACGCTCCGTTGATCCGCTGATGCGCCCCACCCCCCTGGCGCTCGCGCTGGTCGTGCTGCTTGGCGGTTGTGCCACGCAGCCGCTGGCACCTGCGCCGCCATCCAATGACGCCAAGGTCAATCTGACCATATCCCCCCAGCTGACTGGCGGGGCGGCGATCGCGCCGCGCGTGAGCGATCTCCGATCCCGGCGTTTTCATCGGATCACAAGGCAGCAATTTGATTTTTCCTGCGGGTCGGCGGCACTCGCGACGCTTCTGACTTACCACTATGGCATGCCGATGACCGAGGAGGCGATCCTCAAGGAAATGATCGCAAGCGGTGATGAAGCGCGCATCCGCAATGCTGGGTTTTCGCTGCTGGATATGCGCAATTTCCTCGCTCGGCGCGGCTTGCGTGCCGAAGGCTTCCGCTTGCCGCTGGACAAACTGGCCGAAGCGGGTGTTCCCGCCATCGCCCTGGTGGATACCAATGGCTATCGGCATTTTGTGCTGCTGCGCGGCATTTCAGCGGATCGCATTCTGCTGGCGGACCCCGCGCTTGGCACGCGCAGCATGCCCCGCGTGCGCTTTGAGGAAAGCTGGAATGGCGTGGTTTTCGTCATTCTGGATCGTCCCGAAATCGGCCGAGCGAATTTCAACCTAGCCGAGGATTGGGGCATGCGGGGCCGCGCCCCCGGCATGCTGGTGCGCGATGCGCTGGACCGCAGCCTGAACGGCTTCGGCATGCCAGGCGCGCCCTTGTTTCAGGGTGGCACGCAAATCCGTCCATGGATTTATTGAGCAGGAGGCATCAGTCATGAAACGGAATTCCCTTCTCCTTTCCGCCGTGATTCTCTCTGTCACCCTGATCGGTGCGGGCTCTGGAAAGGCAGCGCCTGACATCCATGAAGCCTATGCTGAAGCGCTTGGGCTTGATGAGGCGGTCACGCCAAGGTTGCGTGTTGCAGCAGCTGCCATTGCTACGGATGAATTGGCCGAATTGCGCGGCGGCTTCGCCATGCCAGGCGGTATGATGGTGTCTTTCGGTTTCGATATCGAAACGCGCCTTGGCGGGGTCACGGCGGAACGGCTGAATATGCCGAACACTGCACTTGGCCCCAATATGGCGACACCCATGATGACGGTCACGGATGCGAATGGCGTGGCGCGGCAGGTCGCTATGTCCGGCACACCTTTCATGGTGGAAACGCTCGGCGCCAATGGCGCGACCCGCATCCAGACCATGATCAGCAATGGCATCACCAGCATTGTGCAGAATGCTGCCAATGGCCAGCAGGTGCAGCGCTTTGCAACCGTAACAGTTGATGTCGCTGGCATGCGCAGCATGCTGAACCAGTTTGGCCAGAACCGCGTGCTGGAAAGCGCCATCAGCGCACAGCGCGCCATTCCCCGATAATCCCCTCAAAGCGCAGAAGGAAACCGCGCCATGAAGAGCCACCTTCGTTTCTCTATCCTCACCCTTGGCCTTGCCTTGGCGGCCTGCGCGCAAAATGGCGCACCGCCTGGCACGCCTTCGCCGCTTGCCGGCGCCCCGCCCGCCCAGGCCAGCCCGGCTGCTTTTGATGTGGCAGGTGGCAAGCGGCTGTCGGCGGATGAGTTTCGTCGCCTGGCCGCCGGCAATACGCTTGATCGGCGGATGTCCAATGGGTCACGCCTGCTGATCCATGTGGCGGCTGATGGGTCCCAGCGTCTGAAGCTTCAAGGCGTGAATGGGCAAACCGCAACCGATCGCGGGCGTGTGGCCTTCCGCGGTGATCAGGTCTGTTCAAGCTGGGAAAGGATCAATCCCGGCCGGGAAACCTGCTTTGTTTATTTTCAGCTTGGGCAGGATCTGGTGGCGATTGATCTTTCCGGCGCCATGGCCCCCACGCGCTTCAACCTGCTGCGGGGCAATCCGGAACGGGTTTGAACAGCCGCGCCTGTTGCCTTTCGGGAGAAAAAGGACCAGATAGGTCCGGATACTCCCCCGAAGCAAAGGGCCAAGCCATGTTCATCGAAACCGAAGCCACCCCCAACCCTGCCACGCTGAAATTCCTGCCGGGCCGGGATGTATTGGGTGATCGCGGCACGGCGGATTTCACCAGCACCGAGGAAGCTGCGGGCCGGTCCCCCCTGGCCGAGCGGCTTTTCGGCCTTGGCGATGTCGCGCGCGTCTTTTTCGGTTCGGATTTCGTGACCGTTACCAAGGCGCTCGATGCCGATTGGCAGATGCTCCGCCCGCAAGTGCTGGGCGCCATCATGGAACATTATCTGGCCGGCATGCCCATTCTGGAAGGCGCCGCCGCCGAAGAATATGCCGAGGATTTTGAGCCGGCGGATCAGGAAATTGTCCTGCAAATCAAGGAATTGCTGGATACGCGCGTGCGCCCCGCGGTGGCCAGCGATGGCGGCGATATAGTGTTTCGCGGCTTCCGGGATGGCATTGTGCGGCTACGCATGCAGGGTGCCTGTTCCGGCTGCCCATCTTCCCGCGCCACGCTGAAGCATGGCGTGGAAAACATGCTGCGCCATTACGTGCCGGAAGTGGTGGCGGTGGAGCAGGTGGAAGCCTGACGCTATACCCCCCGCTGCAACTGCCCCTGACGGAGCCAAACCATGTCCGAAACTGCCGCGCCCCTTGATGATCAGGCGCTTGACCAACTTTTCCGCGCCGCGCGCACCCAGAACAAGTGGCAGGATCGGCCCGTGCCGGATGCCAAGCTGCATGAACTGTATGACCTGCTGAAATGGGGCCCAACTTCGGCCAATTCCTCACCCGCGCGCTTTGTGTTTGTGCGTACGGCGGAAGGCAAGGCGAAGCTCAAGGAAGCGCTTTCTGCCGGCAATACGGAAAAGACCATGACGGCGCCGGTCACGGCGATTGTGTGCTACGACAGCTATTTCTACGACAAGCTCGGCCAGCTTTTCCCGCATGCGGATGCCAAGCCGTGGTTCACATCCAGCCCGGAATTCGCGGAAAAAACCGCGTTTCGCAATGGGTCGCTGCAGGGTGCTTATCTGATGCTGGCGGCGCGCGCTGTGGGGCTGGATGTTGGCGCCATGAGCGGCTTTGACAATGCCAAGGTGGATGAGCTGTTCCTGTTCGGCACTGGCTGGAAATCCAATTTCCTGGTCAATCTGGGCTACGGCGATGTTGCCGGCCTGTTCCCGCGTAGCCCGCGGCTTTCCTTTGATGAGGCCGCGCGGCTGGAATAGGCGTGCGGTGCCCGCCGGGTTTGACCCCGGCGGGTTCTGGCTTAAAGAGGCGTTTAATCCAGCAATTTGAGAGACTGCCTTGAACAAGCCGCTGCCCAATTCCTTCCGCCAGGGGCCCGATGCCCGTGGCCGCTTCGGCCCTTATGGTGGGCGTTTCGTTGCCGAGACGCTGATGCCGCTGATCCTTGAGGTCGAAAAGGCCTATGAGGGAGCGAAGCGCGACCCGGCCTTCATGAATGAATGGCGCCGCCTGCTGACCCATTATGTGGGCCGGCCCAGCCCGCTTTGGTATGCTGAGCGTCTCACGCAGAAACTCGGCGGCGCGAAAATCTACTTCAAGCGTGATGAACTGAACCATACTGGCGCGCATAAGATCAATGCCGTGCTGGGGCAGATCATGCTGGCGAAGCGCATGGGCAAAACGCGGATCATCGCGGAAACCGGCGCCGGGCAGCATGGCGTGGCGACTGCCACGGCTTGTGCATTGTTCGACCTGCCCTGTACGGTTTTCATGGGCGCCACTGATGTGGAACGCCAGCAGCCCAATGTGTTTCGCATGAAGCTGCTGGGGGCAGAGGTTGTGCCCGTGACCTCCGGCGCTGCGACGCTCAAGGATGCGATGAATGAGGGGCTGCGCGATTGGGTCGCCAATGTGCAGGATACCTATTATTGCATCGGCACGGTGGCCGGCCCGCATCCCTTCCCGATGATGGTGCGCGATTTCCAATCGGTCATTGGCACGGAAGCGCGTGAACAAATGCTTGCCGCCGAAGGCCGCTTGCCGGATTTGCTGGTGGCGGCGATTGGCGGTGGCTCCAACGCCATGGGCCTATTCTACCCCTTCCTGGATGACGCGAGTGTTGCGATGCATGGCGTGGAAGCCGCCGGCAAGGGTGTTGATACGGACGAACACGCGGCGTCGCTCACCAAAGGCCGCCCCGGTGTTCTGCATGGCAATCGCACGTATTTGTTGCAGGATGACTTCGGCCAGATCATCGAAGCGCATTCCATCAGCGCCGGCCTGGATTATCCCGGTGTTGGCCCCGAACACGCCTGGCTGCATGACATCAAGCGCGTAGAATACATGAGCGCCACGGATGATGAAGCGCTATCCGCCTTCCAGCTTTGTTCGCGTATGGAAGGCATTATCCCGGCTTTGGAACCGGCACATGCTTTGGCGCATGTGATTAAGGTGGCGCCCAGCATGCCCAAGGACAAGCTGATCATCATGAACATGTGTGGCCGTGGCGATAAGGATATCTTCACCGTGGCGCGCGCCCTTGGCGTTTCGATGTGAGTGTCATGAACCAATCGTCCCGTATCGCCGCTCGCTTCGCGGCCCTTCGCGCCGAAGGGCGCGGCGCCTTGATCCCGTTTCTGGAAGCCTTCGATCCTGATCGTGCGACCGCCATGGAAATCCTGCGTGGTTTTCCAGGTGCCGGCGCGGATTTGATTGAAATCGGCTGCCCCTTCACGGACCCGATGGCCGATGGCCCAACGGTGCAACGCGCCGGCCAGCGCGGGCTGAAGGCGGGCGCCACGCTTGCCGGCACACTGAAAATGGTGCGTGAATTTCGCGCGGGTGATGCGGCGACGCCGATCATCCTTATGGGCTATTACAATCCCATCTTGTCCTATGGCGCCAATTTCTGCGCTGATGCGGCGGCGGCCGGTGTGGATGGCCTGATCATTGTGGATGTGCCGCCCGAAGAAGCCGATGAGATCGAACCCCAGGCGCGCACCGCCGGGCTTGATATGATCCGCCTGATCGCGCCCACCACAGATGAAGCCCGGCTGCCCAAGGTTTTGGCCGCGACATCGGGCTTCATTTATTACGTGGCCATCACGGGTATCACGGGCACGCGCAGCGCAACCGGCGCCGAACTGGCTGAAGCAATTCCGCGCATTCGCAAGCATACCAATTTGCCCATCGCGATTGGCTTTGGCGTGCGCACGCCCGAACAGGCCGCCGAAGCCGCGCGCATTGCTGATGGCGCGGTGGTGGCCTCTGCCCTGATTGACGTGCTGGCGGGCGATCTGGACGCCGATGGCCGCGCCAAGCCAGGCACGGCGCAGAAGGTATTGGATCAAGTGGCGGCGCTGGCTGCTGCTGTACGCAAGGTAAAGAAGGGCGCCTGAAGGCGTCGGCTGTAATAGCAAGAGGAAGAGTGTGATGACCTCCCCCATTGGTCCCCTTTCCGGGTTGCGTGTGCTTGATCTGACGCGCGTGCTCGCCGGCCCCACCTGCACACAGATGCTGGGTGATCTTGGCGCCGAAGTGATCAAGATTGAACGCCCGGAAGCGGGTGATGATACGCGCGGTTTCGCCCCACCCTTCGTGCCGAACACGAAGGAAAGTGCCTATTTCGTCGGCGTCAATCGCAACAAAAAATCGGTCACCTTGGATATCGCCAAGCCCGAAGGCCAGGCGATCATTCATAAGCTGCTTGAGCATTGCGATATCCTGGTGGAGAACTTCAAGGTCGGCGCCTTGGCGAAATACGGCCTGGGCTATGAGCAATTGGCGAAGACCCATCCGCGGCTGATCTATTGCTCGATCACTGGCTTCGGTCAGACCGGGCCTTACGCACCGCGCCCGGGTTACGATGCGCTGATCCAGGCCATGGGGGGTGTCATGTCACTCACCGGTGAACCCAATGGATCGCCGCAAAAGGTTGGCGTCCCGGTCGCGGATCTTTTCGCGGGGCTTTATGGCTGCATCGGTATTCTGGCGGCGGTGAACCATCGCAACAGCACGGGCCAGGGGCAGCAGATTGATATCGGCATGCTGGATACGCATGTCGCCTGGCTCGCCAATCAGGGCATGAATTATCTGGCGACAGGCGAAAACCCACCGCGCTTGGGCAATCAGCATCCCAATATCGCACCCTATCAGGAATTTCCGACCAAGGATGGCTATATCATCCTGGCTGTCGGTAATGACCCGACCTTTGAGCGTTTCTGCAAGGCCTTCGGCCAGGAAGCGCTGCTGGCTGACCCACGCTTTGCGACCAATCCCATCCGTGTGCAAAATCGCCAATTGGTGACGGATACGCTGACGCCGGTGATGAAATCCAAAACCACGGCGGAATGGATTGATGCGCTGGAAGCGCTCAAGATCGGGTGTGGCCCCATTAATACGCTGGAACAGGTTTTCGCCGATCCCCATGTGCAGGCGCGTGAGATGGTGGTGGAAATGGCCCATGGCAGTGGAGAGACGGTGCAGGTGATTGCCAATCCCGTGAAGCTTTCCGCGACCCCGCCAAGCTATCGCAGTGCGCCGCCCGTGTTGGGTGAGCATACACAAGATGTGCTGACCGCTGTGCTGAACATGAGCGCCGCCGATATCGCCGCGCTTAAGGAAAAGGGCATCGTGTGACGCCGCCCCCCGCCGAGGCACGTGCCGGGGCGCTCCGCTGGCTCTCGCCGGCGGGGTTCTTCACGCTGCGTTGGCTGGAATGGGGGCCGGTTTCTGGTGCCCCCGTGGTTTGTGTGCATGGGCTGACGCGTTCAGGGCGAGATTTTGATGCGCTCGCGCGGGCACTCGCGGCCGCGGGGCGGCGGGTATTCTGCCCAGATTTACCAGGGCGCGGGGCATCCGACTGGCTGCCCAACCCAGCGCTGTATCAGCCGCCGATTTATTCCCAAGCGCTTTCGCATCTGCTGGCGCGCATTGATGGTCCGGTGGATTGGGTCGGCACATCGCTTGGCGGCATTTGCGGCATGGGCATTGCCGCGACACCAGGCAATGCGATCCGGCGCATGGTGCTGAATGATATCGGCGCCATCATTCCCGCCGCGGCGTTGCAACGCATTCGCGACTACATCAATCGCCCTACTCCTGCCTTTGCCGATATGGCGGCGCTTGAAGCCCATTTGCGTGACGTGCATGCGCCCTTTGGCAAATTGAGTGATGCCGAGTGGCGGCACTTGGCTGAAACCTCAGCGCGGCGGGATGCAGAAGGCGCACTCAGGCTGCATTACGATCCCACGATCACGCAAGCCTTCAGCGCGGATGAGATCGCCGATATCAGTCTTTCGCCCCTGTGGGCCGCCATTGCAATTCCGGTAATGATCCTGCGTGGCATCACCAGTGATGTACTGCCAGCAGATGTCGCGGCAGAAATGGCGCGCAAACAAAATGCGCGGCTTGTTGAAATTGCCGATGCCGGCCATGCGCCAGCATTGATGGCGCAGGATCAGATCACCGCCATCCTGGATTTCCTGAACAGGCCATGACCGACGAAGCCCTGCCCCCACGCAAGGAAGGGCTGATTGGCTTGGTGGTGGCACTGTGGGATGGGCTTTACAGCTTTGTCTTTCGCGTGGTGCCTTTGTTACTGGCTGCGGCCTTTGTGCTGTTGCTTCTGCGCGAAATGCGGCGGCAGGATATTGAAATCGCGCCCATTCAGGTACCAACAAGGCTGGCGGAAGCCGGGCTTTCGCCGGATGTTGTCGCGCTGCGCCTGCTTGATCAGGTGGTGCTGGTGCAAAACACCGTCACCGCTGAACGGCTTGGCCAACAGCGCCTGGAACTGGCGGGTGATCAACCGGATTTCAATGTGCCAATTGCGGGGTTGTCGCTGCGTGCATTGGCGGCGCTACTGCGCAGCGTTTTTGGCACGCCGAGCCGACGCATTACCGGTGAGATTGTGCTGGAAAAGGATCAGTTGAAACTCCGCCTTAGGCTCGCTGGCCATGGGCTGATTGCTGATACTGATGGCGTGGCCGCCGATGCGGTGGATCAATTGCTGGCGCGTGCCGCGCCTGAGATTTGGCGCGTCATTCAGCCCAGGCTTTATGCTTGGCATGTGGCGCAGAATGAACCGAATCAAGCCATTGTGCGTGACAGGCTGCGCGCCCTGCTGCGGAGCGCGGGCGGCGACCTCGCTACCGAGAACACTGCGCGCGGTCTGATGGGGCGCAGCTATTTGCGCGAAGGCCGCGCGCGCGATGCCTTCGATGTCGCTGAAATCATGATCAACGCCAATCCTGAACTTGGCGCGGCCTGGTATTTGCGCGGCCTTGCGCAATTTCGCCTGGGGCGCGTTGAAGCGGCGCTTGAGGATTACCGGCGTGCGCAGCAGCTCGACCCCCGTGCCATTTGGGTGCATGTCGCGCTTGCCGAAGGCTATTCCCAGGGCGGCAGGTTGGATGAAGCACTCGGTGAAATCCGAAAGGCTTTGGCACTGCAACCGCGCGACCCTTGGGCGCTGTTTCATGAAGGCCAGGTGCTATTGGCGATGAACCGGACACGCGAAGCCATGCTCGCAACACGGCGCGGGCTGGATCAGGACTCCAACAGCGCTGATCTGCGGTTGTTGCTGGGGCGCGTATGGCTCAAGCTTGGCAATCCAACGGAAGCGATAAGCGCTTTTGAACAGGCCGCACGTCTTGCGCCCGCCATGGTGGAACCCGTGCTGGATCTGGCGGAAGTGCTGATCAGTACAGGAAAGAGCACTGAAGCGCGCGATGCGCTGACCAAACTTCTGACGCGTGAGGATTTGCCGGATGCGCAGCGTGCGCGGGCCGAAGCGCTGATGGCGCGCTGAACAGTGAAGCCAGGGAGTTTTCAGCCATGTATGATGTGATCGTGGTGGGCGCGGGTTCATCAGGCGCCGCATTGGCCGCGCGGCTTTCCGAGGATTCGCATCGGCGCGTTCTGCTGTTGGAAGCAGGGCGTGATTGGCGCGCGGCAGAAGCACCCGCCGCACTCCGTAGCCCGAATATCGTGACCTTCATGCATGACCCGGCGCATCAGGCCGCCTGGCAATGGCCAGGGCTGATGACGCGGCGCACACGCGCGCAATCACCAAAATTCTATTGGCGCGGCAAGGCGCTGGGCGGTTCCTCCACGGTCAATGCGCAAATCGCAATTCGCGGTGTACCAGCCGCCTTCGATGCCTGGGCGGAAGCGGGGTGCGAAGGCTGGTCAGCCGCCAATGTGATGCCAATTTTCGATGCCATCGAAGATGATGCGAATTACGGCACGCCCGGTAAGCGCCTGGGTGGCCCCATTCCTGTCTGGCGTATGCCGGAAGAAAATTGGGGCGCGGTTGATTGCGCTTTGCGCGATGCCGCGCGCCTGGCGGGCTATCCCGTGAAGCCCGATCTGAATGCGCCGGAAGGTGAGGGGCTTTCCTGCAACCCGATCAATCTGCGCCATGGCCAGCGTATCACCACCAATGATGGCTATCTGGAACCGGCGCGCGGGCGGCCAAACCTCATTATTCGCGGCGATGCGCTGGTGGACCGCGTGATATTCGAAGGACGCCATGCTGCTGGTGTGCGCGTGCGCTTCGGCGCTGGCGTGTTTGAGGAAATCGCTGCGCGCGAAATTGTGCTTTGTGCCGGTGCCATCCATAGCCCATGCATATTGATGCGCAGCGGCATTGGCCCCGCAGAAGCTTTGCGAGGCTTGGGTATCGCCGTTCTGCATGATGCGCCTGCTGTTGGGCAGCACTTCATGGATCACCCGATCCTGCGCGCAAGCCTTGCCCTTAAGTCTCGCTTTCGCGCGCAAGGTGCCGATGCGCGGCACACCAATTGCTGCCTTACCTACAGCAGCAAATTGGGCGGTGGTGGCGAACGTGACATGATCATCATCGCCTATAACCATCGCGGCTTGGCCGAAGGTGGCGTGGCACCCAATGGCGGTATTGGCGTTGCGCTTTATGATGCGCTGTCGCGTGGTGAAGTGCGCTTGACCTGCTCCGATCCGGATGCGCAGCCGGTGGTTGAGGAAAACATGCTGGATCATCCCGCTGACCGGCTGCGCATGCGTGATGGGGTGCGCCGCCTTGCGCGGCTTTGCGCCCTGCCGCCAGTCGCCGATATTGCGGATGCCATCACCTTTGGTGAAACTGCGCTTTCCATGGCGGAAGCGGCTGCATTGGCCGATGACGCGCTTGATCAACTCATGCTCGATCAGGCGGGCGATATCCAGCATGCCGCCGGCACTTGTCGCATGACCGCACATGAAGACCCGCGCGGCGTGGTGGACCCTGATCTTAAGGTGCGCGGCGTGCAAGGGCTGCGTGTTACGGATGCTTCCATCATGCCATCCGATTGCCGCGCCAATCTGCATTTCACCTGTGTGATGATCGGCGAAGCCGCGGCGCGCAGGATGCGCGCTGGGTAGAAGCTTGCTTCATTTTACTCATTGGCGCCGATTTGGCGGCCTCCCCCCCGCAGCAACGCGCTGCCCGCTGCGCAAGTAAAACGGCGCGGGTCAACGCCAAAACCAAATGCATGGAGACCAGGCAATGCTTGCAGGAAAAACGGCTTTGATCACAGGGTCCTTGGATGGCATCGGCTATGGCATTGCCAAGGCGCTCGCCGAAAAGGGCGCCAAGGTGATGCTGAATGGTTTTGGTGATGAAGCCCTCATTGATAGTCGCCTTGCGGAGATCAAATCCAAGGGCGTGGATGCTGCCTATCACGGCGCCGATGTGTCCAAACTTGCGGAGATTAAGGATCTGGTGCGCACGACCGAGCAACGCCTCGGAGCAATTGATATATTGGTGAATAATGCGGTCATTCGTCACCGCGCGAATATTGAAGACTTTCCCGTGGAACGCTGGGATTACGCCATTGCTGTCAATCTGACCGCGCCTTTTCATCTGATCAGGCTGGCCATGCCTGGGATGAAACAGCGGCGCTGGGGGCGCATTCTCAATCTTGCGTCTGTCTTTTCATTTATGGGGACGCCAGAGCGCGCGGATTACTGCACCACCAAACATGGGCTGCTTGGCCTGACCCGCGTTGTTGCGCTTGAAGGCTTGCCCTTCAATATCACCTGCCACGCGCTTTGCCCTGGCACGGCTGACACGCCGAATACCCGGCGCAATCTTGCCGCCCAGCAAGCGGCGTCAGGCTTGAGCGAGGCTGAAACGCTGGAGCAGTTTCTGGCGCTGCGCCAGCCTTCTCGGCGATTGATATCGCCCGACAAGATTGGCGCGCTGGCGGCTTTTCTCTGTTCGGATGATGCCAGCGATATGACAGGCGCGCCCATTGCCATTGATGGCGGCTGGTTGTCCGGAACCTAGTACTACTTTTTTGGCGTACGCCCGCTGACACGGGCGTGAAGGCAGGTGCCGTCAGCGCACAGGAACAGGTGGCGGCAGGGCAGGCGCCGCTGGGGTTGGCGTCGCGGGGGTTGTCGCTGTTTCTGGCTTGTTGGTGGCGATGTTCTCGCCCTGCCGGGCGGTCCATTGCCCGGCGCTTTCCAATTGGCGGCCCGTCCAATTCATGGCGCGCCCAAAGGCCGAGGTGGTTTCCTCCGCCGCCTTGCCCATTGCGGCGCCGGCACGGTCGGTCAGGCTGCGCTCGGCCGGTGCGGGGCCATGGGCCGCAGGCGTGGGCGGCGGCAGGCTTTGCGCCAGGCTGGTGCTGCTCAGGCCCAGCAGCAACACAAAGATCGACAGATACATGCCCGCCACTCCGAGGGAAGATGAGATTCTGATCATCCTAACACCAGCATGACCCAAAAGGGCAGCGTCAGGATGGAAGCGATATGCTCGGTAGTTGTGATCGCGGCCATCAGCTTGGCATCACCCCCCATAGCACGCGCCATGACATAGGAAGTGGCGGCTGTTGGCAGCGCCATGAAGATCACCGCTGCCGCCAGCGGCAAAGGGGGCAGGCCGGCAAATGTCCCCAAGCCATAGGTGATGGCGGGCATGCCGATCAGTTTCAGCATCCCCGTCAGCGCCTGGGTTGGGACGCGATCGGTAAAGCTCTCCCAGGATAGCGCTGCACCAACGCATAGCAAGCCAAGCGCCACTGATGCCCGGCCCAAGGCCTGGATGGTTGGCTTAACGCCTGGCGGAAAGCCGCCCAGCGCCGCGATGGTGAAGCCCAGGATGCAGGCGATGATCAGCGGGTTCAGGATCAATTGCCGCAGGATCAGCAGTGGTTTTGGCCGCCCGCGGCTGCCATCCAGGGCGAAGGCCAGCGTTGTGACACTTTGCACGAAGGGCACGATGATCCCGGTTGCAACCGCGCCGAAACTAATGCCCTCGGCGCCAAAAATCGCGCCCACGATGGCGAAGCCCATCAGATTATTGAAGCGAATGCCGCCCTGCAGGACGGAGGTCATGGCCGCATGCCCATGCCCCATGAAGCGCGCAAGCAACACCGAAATCAGTGTGCCCGTGGCAAGCGCCCCCCAGATGGTAAGGGCCATGGCGCCCAGCGGCAGGCTGGCGGGGTCAAGTGCGGATAGGGCGGAAAGGATCAGGCTGGGCAGCAACACCCAATAGATCAGCTTTTCCATGCCGGCCCAAACCGCATCCAAGGGCAGCAGGATGCACCGCAGCAGCGCCCCAAGGCCCAGCAGTGCAAAGGCCGGCACGAAGGCATCAAGCCAAAGGTTCATGAGTGCGTTTCAGCCTCCACCGGCGGGCGCAGTCCAGGGCGGCGGGTTCGGCGCGCGCGCCACGGCCGCCAGGCAGGCTGATTCCGTCACGCGCCGCGCGCCATGCGCTCTGGCCGCCGCATGGGCCAGTACCAGCCGGGATGCTTGCGGATAAAACACCAGATCAAGGCGGCAATCCGCAGCCTGATAGAGCCAGATTTCGGCATCGCCTTCACGGCGGCGCAAGGATGGCTCCCCAAGTGCGGCGATCACAGCCTCGGGCATCTGCCCTGGCAGGGCTGCTGCTGCTGCCGGTGGGCTATTGCCTTGGCGGCGCGGCTCAGTGGCGCTGGTGGGGGGCGGCGGCAATGGCGCAGGCCGCGCCAATTGTTGGTTTTCTGGCGAGGAAGGCAAACCAATCGCAGCCAGGCTGGCCTTGGTGTCGCGCAAAGTCTGTTCCAGGCCGAACGTGGCACCCTCGGCTTCAGATTTGCGGCAGGCTGGGGTCAACAATAACGCTGCCACTGCAAGGCCGGCAGCGCTGATGGGGCCAAGATGAAGCACCCGCCGCGATATGTCGCGGCGCGACAAGGTGCTTGCAGCGCTTGGCCCCTGGCGCACGCGGCGCCAGTTCAGGAATCGCTTGCTTCAACCACGCGCTCGGGCGGCGCGACTGGCATTGAAGGGCTCGCCGATGTTTCTGTGATCATTTCCATGCGCCCGGTCAGCTGCCCGCCATCTTCGACGGAAAGGCGACGGGACCGCGCCACACCCAGGACACGACCGGTGGCGCGGATGGTCAGGCTGCCTGTGGCATTCAACGTGCCATCAAAAACCCCGGCGATATCGGCATCTTCCACCTGAACTTCACCCTTGAAGACGCCGGAATGGCTGATCGCCAATTCTTGGCACTGCAAAAGCTGGCTTTCCATGGTGCCTTCAATGACGATGCGCTCCGCTTCCGTCACGCTGCCCTGGATGCTGATGCCCTTGCCCAATTGCAGCACGCGCTTTTCGCCGGCTTCCGCCCGACCAGTGGGGCGGCCAGCGCTTGGGGATGCAGGTCGCGCGGCGGGGGATGGCGCCATGCTCGGCTTGGCTTGGCTGGCCGCGGCACTCGCCACCGGTGGCACCACTGCCGCAGGGCGGAAGGGGGGCACAGGCAGATCAGGATCGCGCGCTGTCGGCACGCTGAATGGATCCGATGCTGGTGGAATGTTGGCTTCATCCTTGCGACGGAAAAGCGACATCGTGGCCCCCTTGGTGATTCGCATTGTTGATGCCTTCGGCTAGCATGCGACTCTGCCGCGCCACAACGGGCGAAAAAAAATTATCCCCTGTTTTCTGGTGATGCGCCTTGGCGTGTATTGAAACCACCAAGACCGCGCAGCAGCAAATGCGCTGCCGCCGCAATGCCGATAATCGGCACGAATAAATTCAAGATCGGTACCATCGCCATCAGCGCGAGTGCAAAGCCAAGCATCCAGCCCTGCCAGCGCAGCCGCTGCCAGGCGATACGCGAATGCGCAAGGTTCATGCGCCTGAGCGCCACTTCCCGCAGCAAACCCGCGCCCAACCCATGCGCGGCAATCAATAAGGCGATCAGCCCACCCAGAATTGGAGTGAAGAATAAGGGCAGCAGCAGGATTTGCAGCGCGAGCAATTTCACCCCGAACCAAAGGCCATAGCCCGCCTGCGCCAGCGCCGATGCGCCTGCTGGTGGCGCAAGGTTGGGGTAATGGCGCCGTTCCACCGCGCCTGCGATGCTATCCGTGGACAGGGAAGCAATACCAAGTGCCACGGGCAGAAACAGCCACCAGCCCAGAAACACCCCCGCCGCCGCGCCGCCCGCCTGGGTGATCCAGGTGAGCCATTCTGGCCCGCCGGCCGCGGCCCATCCCGCAAGCCAAGCGGCCAGCCAGATAAGCCCCAGCACCGCCAAAGCCGCCCCCAGCACGCCCAGGATCAGCGGGCGGCGAAAAGCGGGATCGCCAATCTGGCGAAAGGCAAGGAAAAGCGCGTTCGGCATGGTGGACGCCACCCTCGCCCAAGGCTAATGCCGGCGCAATCTTTTCCGGAGCCCCGCCCATGACCCCCCCCAGCCTTGATATTCTTGGCATCGGCAATGCCATTGTGGATGTGCTGGCGCGCGCCGAGGACGACTTCCTGGAAGAACATGGCATGGCCAAGGGCAGCATGGCGCTGATTGGCACCGACGAGGCCGAGGCGATTTACGCCGCCATGGGCCCGGGCATTGAAAGCAGCGGCGGGTCAGCGGCCAATACCTGTGCCGTGGCAGCAGGGCTTGGCGCGAAGGTGGGCTATCTGGGCAAGGTCGCGGATGATGGCCTGGGCCAGGTATTTCGCCACGATATCACCGCTGCCTGCGTGCATTTCCCAACCGCACCCCTTTCGGGCGGCGCCCCCACGGCGCGCTGCCTTATTCTGGTGAGCCCGGATGGTCAGCGCACCATGAACACCTTTCTTGGTGCCTGCGTGACCTTTGGGGAGGCTGATCTGGACCAAGCCGCCATTGCCAGCGCGGGGATTGTCTATCTGGAAGGCTATTTGTTCGACCCGCCCGCCGCCCAGGCCGCCTTCCACGCCGCCGCCCGCATCGCCCATCAGGCCGGGCGGCAAGTGGCGATTACGCTGTCCGATCCCTTCTGTGTGGGCCGCCATCGCGCTGCCTTCCGCGCCTTCATCAAGGAAGAAGCCGATATTGTCTTCGCCAATGAGGCCGAGATTTGCGCCCTGTATGAAACCGATGATTTTGAGGCCGCGGCCAAGGCCGTGCGCGCCGAAGTCGCCATTGCCGCGCTGACCCGCAGCGAAAAGGGCAGCCGCATCATCGCCGGCACCGAAACCCATGAGGTCCGCGCCGAACCGACCAAACTGGTGGATAGCACCGGCGCCGGGGATGCCTATGCGGCCGGTTTCATGGCGGCTTTGACGCGGGGCTTGCCGCTGCCCGAATGCGGCCGCTGGGGCAGCATTGCCGCGGCCGAGGTGATTTCCCATTTCGGCGCCCGCCCCCAGGCTGACCTGGCCGCGCTGGTTGGCAGCCGGCCCGGCAGGGTGGCGGCAGCGCTCGGCTAGTCTTTTTTTGCTGCGCCGCGCTTTTCCCTCGCTTTTTCTGGCGGGAGAGCCTATCTCCCCGCCATAACGAAACGCCTGGATGGAAACCACCGCCCGGCCCCAAGCCTTGGGAGCCGGGACAGTGGCATTTTTGCCAGGCTCCTACCCAGGTGCTCCATGCAAATTCGTAACGTCGCCATTATTGCTCACGTTGACCACGGCAAGACCACGCTGGTGGACAAGCTGCTGAGCCAGGCCGGTGCCTTCCGCGCCAATCAGCAGGTCGCCGAACGCGCGCTTGACCGCAATGATCTGGAACGCGAACGCGGCATCACCATCCTTGCCAAATCCACCGCCGTGGAATGGAAGGGTGTGAAGATCAACATTGTTGACACACCTGGCCACGCCGATTTCGGCGGTGAGGTGGAACGCATCCTGTCCATGGTGGATGGCGCCATTGTGCTGTGCGACGCCGCCGAGGGCCCTCTGCCGCAGACCAAGTTTGTGCTGACCAAGGCGCTCGCGCGCGGGCTGAAGCCGATTGTGGTCATCAATAAGGTAGACCGCCAGGATGCCCGCCCGGATGAAGTGCATAATGAGGTATTCGACCTTTTCGCCGCGCTGGGTGCCAGCGATGAGCAGCTTGATTTCCACACGCTTTTCGCTTCTGGCCGGCAGGGCTGGGCGGATTTGGAACTGGAAGGCGCGCGCAAGGATCTCTCGCCGTTGTTTGACCTGATCCTGTCCCATGTGCCTGCGCCGAAGGTGGACCTTGAAAAGCCCTTCGCGATGAATGCGACGATTCTGGAAAGCGACAATTTCCTCGGCCGCATCCTGACCGGGCGCGTGGAGCAAGGTGTTGCGCGGCTGAATATGCCGGTGCGCGTGCTGCGCCAGGATGGCAGCGTGGTGGAAAGCGGCCGCCTTACCAAGCTGATGACTTTTTCGGGCCTTGATCGCGTGCCGGTAGATGAGGTGCAGGCGGGCGATATCATTGCCATTGCCGGGCTTTCTGATGCGACGATTCCCGATACCATCGCCGCGCCGGAAGTGACCGAACCGCTGCCCGCTTTGCCGGTGGACCCGCCGACCCTTGCCATGACCTTCCGCATCAATGACGGCCCCTTGGGTGGGCGTGAGGGCAAGAAGGTCACATCGCGGCAGATCCGCGAAAGGCTGTTCAAGGAAACCGAAGGCAATGTCGCCATCAAGGTGAAGGTGAGCGAGGAGGTTGACGCCTTCGAAGTTGCCGGCCGCGGTGAATTGCAGTTGGGTGTGCTGATTGAAACCATGCGCCGTGAAGGCTTTGAACTAACCATCGGGCGCCCGCGCGTGCTGACGCGCGACAATCCCGAAACCGGTGAGCGTGAGGAACCCTTCGAAGAAGCTTTGATTGATGTGGATGAAAGCTATTCGGGCGTGGTGGTGGAGAAGATGTCGCTCCGCAAAGGCCAGATGCAGGATATGCGGCCTTCGGGCGGCGGTAAGGTGCGCCTGACTTTCCACATCCCGTCACGCGGCTTGATTGGCTATCACGGCGAATTCCTGACCGATACGCGCGGCACGGGCATGATGAACCGGCTGTTCCTGGGTTATCGCCCATGGGCCGGGCCGATTGAAGGCCGGCGCAATGGTTCGCTGATTTCGAATTCGGATGGTGAGGCCATTCAATACGCGCTGTTCTATTTGCAGGAACGCGGCACGCTGTTCGTGGACCCCGGCGTGAAGGTTTATGTCGGCATGATCCTGGGCGAGCATTCGCGCGACAATGATCTGGAAGTGAACCCGATCAAGGAAAAGAAGCTGACCAATATCCGCGCCGCCGGCAAGGATGAGGCGCTGCTGCTGATTCCGCCGCGTAAAATGAGCCTGGAACAGGCTATCGCGTACATCGAAGATGATGAATTGGTGGAAGTGACGCCCGGCGCCATTCGGCTCCGCAAGCGCCACCTTGATCCGCATGAGCGCAAGCGCCATGCGCGCCGGGCGGAGAGCGAGGCGGCGTAGGGCTACGGTTTGTTTTCGCCAAGGTGCCTCAAATGGTTTTGAGGCATCTTGGATAATTTTTTGTCTGTTAGTGGCGTTGCAAATTCGTTCTAAGCGACTGTTTTAAAAGATATTATTCAATAAATCCTTTTTTCAAAAACGATATAGGTATAATTGCTTTAAATTCACAAAAATCATAGCCTCCCGCTGTCCATGTTTTCAGGGGGGTCTTAAAAGTGAAATCTTTTTCGTTGGCCGCGCTTTCGTTGGTGGTTCTCACCGCTGCGTGTGCGGGGGCGTGCGCCGGCTCCGGTGGCCGTGGTGCAGAACGTAGATGACACGATGAGTTGCGAGGCCATACAAGCTGAGGTCAACGCAAACACAAAGCGGATTGGAGAGTTGGGATCCGAACAAGGCGCCAAGGTCGCGCAGAACGTCGCTGCGGGCGTTGCCGGGGCTTTCTTTATTCTGCCTCTTTTCCTGATGGATTTCCAAAACGCGGCCGGCAAGGAAGAAGCTGCACTAAAATCGCGCAATGACTATCTCGCGACCCTCGCACGCCAAAGGTGCGCTCCACAGCCTACCGCTCAACCGGCTCGGGCGGTTCGCTCCTGAGGCTTGGCACATCACGCGTGTCACAAGCGATTTTGGAGAACGGCAAGGGGCACCGCTACAGCGGCGCCCCTTCCCCAATCCGGTGCAACAACCGCCCACCATCGGCTAGGCCAATCACCACCAGAATCTCATCCGGGCGCGGGCCATCGCCCAGGCTGACCGTGATCGCGTCAAAATGCCCGCGTGACCAGACATCATCCTTATGCCCGAGCGGCAGATCAAGCGCGCTGCCAGGCCCGCCCATTTTTGCCGAGGATGGGATGATCGCCGCACCCCCACCAATCGCCTCTCGCAGGGGCCGGCCAAGGGCCGGGTGCAGGATGGCTGCGGCATGTTCCAATTCACCTGCCGCGCCGACAATGGCACCCTTGCCATAGGAAATAGCGGGGCCGCCCAATAGCTTGACCAATTCCGGCGCGACTTGGGCCGAAAGCTTGGGGCCAATCTCCACCAAGGGTGACAAATCCTCCACAAAGCGCCCGGCATAGGGATTGCCGATCAGGATCAGCGCCACGGCGCGGATGATGGGGCGCGGGGCCACGCGCCCAGCCTCCGCAAAACTTTCCTCACGCAGGTAAACAAGTTTGCGGATATCGGGCATGGCGGTTCCCTTCTGCACGGTTTCGGCAACCAAGCCTTGCAGCTTTGCCCCGCTCTAGGAAGCCGGGGCAGCCCCCCTGGCAGAAAGCCTCGGCACGTTGCATCCTGCGCATCTAGAGCGTCTCCGGTTCGCATCCGCTCCCCGGATACGCTCTAAATGGTTCGTTTGCTCGCATTTTCCGAGTCGCCAAGTGAGTCCACTTGGCTTGAAAATGCTCACCAACTCAGGGAATACCGCCATGGTCCATGCTCCGAACCGTCCGCCGCCAGGTGCGCCGCCTGTGCGCATCAACCTCTATTCCGATACGCAAACCCGCCCGACGCCGGCCATGAAGGAAGCCATGATGCGCGCCGAAGTCGGCGATGAGCAGCATGGCGATGACCCAACCGTGCATGAGCTTTGTGACCGCATGGCCGCGCTGATGGGCAAGGAAGCGGCGATGTATTTGCCATCCGGCACTATGTGCAATGTGATCGCGATCCTGACGCATTGCCAAAAGGGTGATGAGGTGGTGGCGCATGAAACCAGCCACATTCTGCATAGCGAAGGCGGCACCCATGCCGCGCTCACCGGCGTGCAGATCATGCCGATGCGCGGGCCGAAGGGCATGTTCACCGCGGATGAGCTCCGCGCCGCGATCCGCCCGAAAACCCGCTACACCCCGCCGCAGCGGCTTTTGGAAGTGGAGCAAACCGCCAATATCGGTGGTGGTGCGGTGTGGCCGCTGGCGCAGCTCAATGCGGTGGCCGCTGTCGCGCATGGTGAAGGCTGGGGCACGCATATGGATGGCGCGCGGCTGATGAATGCCTGTGTTGCCGCCGGTGTGGCGCCCAAGGATATGGTCGCGTCCTATGACAGCGTTTGGCTGGATTTCACCAAGGGGCTGGGCGCGCCGCTCGGTGCTGTGCTGTGCGGCAGCAATGAATTCATTGGTCGCGCCTGGCGTTGGAAGCAGCGCCTGGGTGGGTCCATGCGCCAGGGCGGCATTTGCGCCGCCGCCTGCATCTATGCGCTTGATCACAATATTGATCGGTTGGCGGATGACCACGCCAATGCCAAGGCGCTGGCGCGGGGCCTGGCGCAGATTGAAGGCGTGAAGGTGGAAGACCCGGAAACCAATCTGGTGTTTTTCGATATCAGCGGCACCGGCATGGATGTCGCGCGCTTGCAGGAAAAGCTGCAAATGCGAGGTATTGCCATAAGTGGCCTTGGTGGGCGCGTGCGGGCGTGTACGCATTTGGATGTGACACGCGCCATGGTTGATGACGCGGTCACTGAAATCCGCGCCGCGCTGAAGGCGGCGTAATTCAACGCTTGATCCGCCCAGGCCTTCAACCCGGGCGGATCAGCGATTAGTGCGCCCCCCGTTCACATTCGTTCACGCGGCGCGCACTAAATTTTGTTTGGTCGCATTTTCCGAGTCGCCAAGTGTTTCCACTTGGCTTGAAAATGCTTAAGCCTCAAAATGCGGCAGTGCCACGCGCTTGCCGAGCGCCAGCGCATCCAGTGTCATTTGCAGCGGCGTCAGATCGGCCTCACTCTGGCCATTCACCACCAATTCAGCGAAGCGGGCATAGAGCATCGGGTATTCCTCCCGCGCTTCCTGCAGCATTACCTTGCCGTCAATCACCAATGTCCCGCCGCTATCCAGCAGCGCCACTTCATGGCCGCAGCGTGTTGTGATGTGCAGCTCTCGTTGATCGGGGCCGACATGGCCCCAATTTGCGTGCAGCTCCAAGGGGCCGACGCCATCAAGGCTGCCGAAACGAATCATGGCCGCAAGAGGCGCGGCGTGGTTGGTGGCGATATGCAACTCAGCGCTCTGTACAAAGGGCGGTGGCGCAAACAATCGGCTGATGACCGACAGCGCATTGATCGCCATATCGAAAACACCAAGCCCATCAGCTTGCCAAATCCAGTCCTGATCAGGGTGGTAGACGCGAAAATCCTCATGCCAATGCACGCGCAGCCTGGCCAAATGCTTATCCGCGAGAAAAACGCGCGCAGCCTCTACCGCGCGATTGCACTGCGAATGCCAGGACGCATAGAGAACGCGCCCGTAGCGCGCCGCCAATTGCACCAGCGCCTCTGCCTCCCCCATTGTTGCGGCGGGTGGCTTTTCCAACAGCACATGCTTGCCCGCCAGCAGCGCATCACGCGCAATGGCGAAGCGCGCGGCGGGTGGCGTGCAGATCGCCACCGCATCCAGCCCGCAAGCGGCGAACATGGCCTGATGATCTTTGTAGATAGGCAAACCAGCAACGGGTTCGCCGCCACCAAGATCAGCAAGCCCCGCCAAGGTAAAACCGGCATCGGCCATGATCGCCGGCACATGCCGCTTACGCGCGATTTGCCCCAAGCCCACAATGCCGATGCTGATCGCCATGGCCGCCCCCTTCATCACGCGCCCACCAATAGCGCGCGCATCGGCGAAGCTTATCGGAATTCGGGAAGCAGCCCAGGGGCAGGAGCCGGCTTTTGCTTGACATGATAGAGTGACCGCGAATGACATGCGCCTGATGCAGCAGAACAGAGCCTGCCCGTGACGCCGCCGCGCAGCATGCTGCGCAAGCGGCGGCTTTGGGCGCTTGCCGCTTGCCTTGGTGCGCTGTTGCTCGCGCCCTTTGCGCTGGATCGGCTTTTCCCGCCCAACCTTGCGCGCCTGCATGCTGTGGGCGTGGAGGTGCAGGATCGTGATGGCCGCATCCTATCTGTCCTGCCCGCGCCGGGCGGCTTTTGGCGGCTGGCGACACGGCCCGAAGATGTCTCCCCCATTCTGCTCGATCTGCTGATCGCGGCAGAGGATCGGCGCTTTTTTGACCATGGCGGCGTTGATCCGCTGGCGCTGGCGCGCGCAGCGGGGCAATGGCTGCGCGCGGGGCGCGTGGTCTCGGGCGGGTCCACCATCACAATGCAGGCGGCGCGGCTGTTGGAACCGCGCCCACGCGGGCTGCGCGCCAAGGCGATTGAAATCTTCCGCGCCTTTCAATTGGAAGCGCGCTTCAGCAAGCAGGAAATCCTGGGCATCTGGCTGACGCTTGCGCCGCAAACCGGCAATATTGAAGGCATGCGCGCCGGCGCACTGGCCTGGTTTGGCCGGCCCGCCGGCCGTCTTGATGCAGCGGAAGCCGCCTTGCTGATTGCGCTCGCCCGCCGCCCGGCAGCGCTCAGCCCTGACCGACACGCGGAAGCCGCGCGCGCGGCGCGGGATGATGTGCTCCGCCGGCGCGGTGCGGCGATGCTCTCCGCAGAAGATCAGGCGCTGGCGCTGGGGGCACCCTTGCCCAATGCGCGGCTGCCCATGCCTGGCTTGGCGCCGCATCTCGCGCGGGAATTGGCGCGGCGCGGCGATTCCCCCATCCGCAGCAGCCTGGATGCCGGGCTGCAGCGCGCCAGCGAAAGATTGGCGCAGCAGGCGCTGGCGCGGTTGCCGGAACGGGCCAGCGTGGCGCTGATCATCGCTGAACTGCATTCGCGCGAAACGCGCGCCTTAGTGGGCGGTGCCTTTGGCGCCGAGACGCGCGCCGGCGCGCTGGATTTGACGCGCGCCACCCGTTCGCCTGGTTCTGCGCTCAAGCCTTTTCTTTATGCCATGGCCTTTGAACAGGGGCTTGTCAGGC
>VGDL01000042.1 GCA_016869735.1 Alphaproteobacteria bacterium | reverse complement strand
CACCGAAAGCGCGGCGAAGGTGGTTGAAAGAATACCGCGCGTACCGCCAAGCTGTTCGCCAACCGTCGTGACGCCAGCGATATCGGAACGCACAGCCTGCGCCACGGCGAAGGCGCCACCATCATCCCGGGCGTCGGCCACGCGGAAGCCGGTGGAAACGCGCTTCTGCACGCCACCCAGTTCCGCATTGGTCTGATTGAGGGATTGCAGGGCGAAAACGGCCTGACGATTGGTATTAACGGAATTGAACGACATTGGGGTCTTCCCCTTTCTATTGGCCCCCGCTCTACCCTGAGTAGCGATTGCCAGTTTGCCTTCCGCTTTTTGCGGCGCGTCTGCATCATGGTCTGAAGATGGTTAACAAAAACTAAATACACATGGAAAAAACTAAAGCCCGATAAATTTTTTGTAAGAAAAGCTTAGCGCACGCCTTGAGCCGCAAGTTTTGCGCCAGAAACAGCTTCTAATCAACCAGAATCGGCTTGCCGCGCATGTAGCCGACCCCTTGTGACCTTGCAGCCCGACATGAGGCCCCATCCGCCCTGCCATCTGGGTACGAATAAAAAACGCCCGGCACAGGGCCGGGCGCGTTGCGGAAAGTTATGTTGAATTGGTGATTTATCGGAACAGTCCAAGCAGAACCTGCGGCCCCTGATTGGCCAGACCAAGGGTCTGCACACTAAGCTGCTGGCGGACCTTCAATGCCTCAAGCGTGGAGCTTTCCTTCGCTATATCAGCATCAACAAGCGCGCCGAGCCCGGTTTCCAGGGCGTCCACCTTCTGCGAATTGTATTTGAGCTGGTTTTCCACAAAGGTCATGGCCGCGCCAAATTCATTGAGGGCGGCAGAAATAGCCTTGTCCACGTTATCAAATTCACCGTTGCTTTTGATCCAGATTGTCGCTGTAGCCGCATCGGTGGGTGCGTCTTCCTCCAATTTAAGGTTTTCGCCGTCAACCGCCTTGATGGTGAAGGTTCCGCCGGTTTCATTGCGAATGGCTGTGATGTCGCCACCATTTGCGGTGTCGATCGAAAGCAGGGTGCGGCCATTGTACAAGGCATCGTCAACGAAGCTCGCCACCTGTTCGGCCAAAAGTTTGTATTGATCCTGATAGGTTACACGCTGGTCCGAACTGATCGCGGCATCGGCCAAGCGGGTCAGCACCGCGCGAATCTGCTTCATGGTGTCTGAAACAACCGACAATGCGGCGAAGCTGGTTTGCAAAATCCCCTTCACGCCGCCAAGCTACTCACCAACGGCGATAACCCCAGCAACATCAGAGCGAACCGCCTGCGCCACAGCAAAAGCGCCGCCGTCATCCTTGGCATCGGCGACCCGGTAGCCCGTGGAAACGCGCTTTTGAGCAACGCCCAGCTGCGAATTAGTGCCGTTGAAAGATTGCAGAGCAATCAGTGCTTGGCTGTTCGTGTTGATGGAATTCATTGCCATCGGAATTTTTCCGTTTCCATAGCGCAGACGCCATTTCGAGCACCTAGCGCCTTGTTCCACCGCATTTTGCGACGTAAAAATATAAAAACCCGAAAAGGTTAATAATTACTTAACAGGCTCCTGATTTTTTTACAGGCAGGCAATTTCCCTTAAAAAAATATTAGCTGGCTGGCGCACCGCAGCGCGCCAGCCCAGGCTTATTTTGCCCTTTCGTAATAGGTGCCATCGGCGGTCTTCACCACAATTCTTTCACCTGCCGTGATAAAGGGCGGCACCATCACCTTGACTCCATTGGAAAGCACCGCCGGCTTATAGGATGAAGACGCGGTCTGGCCCTTCACCACCGGATCGGCTTCCACAATCTCAAGCGTTACGGTCTCCGGCAGGTCCATCGAAACCGGCTCACCTTCGATCAGCTTCACATTGACCGTCATGTTTTCCTGCAAATACTGCAGGCGTTCGCCCAGAATATCCTTGGGCACCAGGGTTTGTTCGAAGGTTTCGGGGTCCATCAGGACCAGGTTTTCGCCATCCTCATAGGAATAGGTGTATTCCTTATCCTCAGTGGTCAGGCGTTCCACCGTATCCGCGGTGCGCCAGCGCTGGTCCTTCTTGGCGCCGGACTTCACATTGCGCATTTCCACCTGGATCACGGCGGCGCCCTTGCCGGGGATCATGATGTTCTGCTTCAGAATGGTGTAGCGTTGGCCTTCAAATTCAATGACCATACCGGCACGCATCTGATTGGCTTGCATCTTCGCCATGGGAAGTCCTGCATCTTCGCGGTTGAAACGGGGCCTGGCCCGGATGGGCTGGCATATGCGCGCGGGTATAGGGGCCAGTGCGGGGCGCGGCAAGCTTTGGGCCGATTTGCCAGGGTGCGAAACCGATCTAGGCTGGCTTGAAACACCACCCGCAAGGATCAGGCCATGGCTGCCCCTTACCCCGAACCCCGCGAAGCCGCCTGGGTTGCCCGGGATTTCCACTTTCACACCGGGGAGGTTTTGCCAGAACTCCGTCTGAATTACCTGACCATGGGTGATCCTTCGGGCATTCCCGTGCTGGTGCTGCATGGCTCGGCAGGGTCTGCGCGCAGCATGGTCTCGCCAGCCTTTGCCGGGCAGCTTTTCGGGCTTGGCCTGGCTTTGGATGCGGCAAAGCATTACATCATCATCCCGGATGCGCTCGGGGCGGGGAAATCCTCCAAGCCATCGGATGGGCTGCGCACGCGGTTCCCGCGCTTCAATTACGCCGATATCCTGGCGGCGCAGCACCGGCTGCTGACCGAGGGCCTTGGGATCAGCCATGTGCGGCTGGTCATGGGTAATTCCATGGGCGGCATGTTGGCCTGGCTTTGGGGCGTAACGCACCCGGATTTCATGGATGCCATCGTGCCCATGGCGGCGCAGCCCACCGCCATGTCCGGTCGGAATTGGATGCTGCGGCGCCTGTTGATTGAAACCATCCGACAGGACCCAACTTATCAGGGCGGGGATTACGCAACCCAGCCGGCTTGCCTGTCACTCGCCTTTTTGTTCTTCAATATCGCGACCAATGGCGGGTCTCAGGCGTTGCAGAAAGCAGCGCCCTCGCGCGCGGCGGCAGATGCGATCCTGGATCAGCGCCTGGCCCAGCCGGCCGCAGCGGATGCCAATGACCTTATCTATATGTATGAAGCGTCGCGGGATTATGACCCGGAAGCGCTGCTGGGGCGGATCAAGGCAAGGGTGCTGGCCATCAATGCCGCCGATGATGAACGCAACCCGCATGAAACCGGGCTGATGGCGGCCGCGATGGCGCGTCTCCCGCAGGCGCGGCTGCTGCTGATACCTGGCAGCACTGATACCGCCGGCCATGGCACCACCGGCCAGGCGCGGTTTTGGCAGAAGGAACTGGCCGGCTTTCTCAAGGAATTGCCGTGACACAAACCCAATCAAGCGCCCACAACACCACAGGAGAATGCCCATGAAAGCCGCCCCGATGCTTCGTGTTGATCCCGCTGCGCTCCGCGCCCTTGTGCATGGCATGATTCGCGCCGGGGGCAGTGCGGAAGATGAAGCCGCGATGGTCACGGATCATTTGCTGGAATCCAATCTGCAAGGCCATGACAGCCACGGCATCATGCTGCTGGTGCGGTATGTGGAAAATCTGCGCGCCGGAAAGCTTCATGCCGGCGCCATGCCGGAAGCGGTGCGGCAGGAGCCTTCTCTTGCAGTTTTTGACGGCAAGATGGGCTATGGCCAGCGCATTGGGCGCATCACCATGGAATGGGCCATCAATGCCGCGCGCCAGCATGGCCATGCGGTGATGGCGCTGAAGAATGTGCAACATCTGGGGCGCATCGGATCCTACGGCGAACAGGCGGCGCGGGCGGGGATGATTTCAGTCCATTTCGTCAATGGCGTTTCCGGCCCCGGCGCGGTGGCGCCCTTTGGTGGCCGTGATGGGCGCATGTCCACCAATCCGGTCTGCGTCGCGGTGCCGGCGGTGGCAGAAGGCGAACACCCGCTGATCCTGGATTTTGCGACTGCGGCGATTGCGCTTGGCAAATGCCGTGTCGCCTTCAATGCCGGCAAGCCGGTGCCGGATGGCGCCTTGGTTGATGCGCAGGGCAAGCCCACCAATGATCCGGGGGTCTTGTATCGGGACCAGCCGCGCGGCGCCTTGCAGCCCTTTGGCGGGCATAAGGGTTATGGGCTGGCGCTCATGTGCGAAATCCTGGCCGGGGCGCTGATTGGTGGCGTGACGGCAGCGCCGCATCACCCGAAGGATGGCAGCATCGTCAATGGCTGGCTTGCTTTTGTGATTGACCCGGCGCGCTTTGGCGATCTGGCTGCCTTCCGGTCCGAAATGGCGGCGCTGATTGCGCATGTGAAAGCATCCCCGCCCGCCGATCCTGACCAGCCGGTGCTCGTGGCTGGCGAGAAGGAAAGAGCCACACGCGCGGCGCGGCTTGCCGGCGGCATTCCGGTGGATGCCACCACCTGGGATATTCTGGCCGATACCGCGCGCAGCCTTGGCATCAATGCGATCCCGACGCCAGGCACGTTTTAGGACGTGCTGCGCCTTCTGCTGCTGGCGCTAAGTCTTTGCGGGGCAAGCGCTTTCGCGCAAGCGCCGGATTGGCGCAGCGCAGCGCCACCTTTGCCGTTGAGCGCGCCCATCACCCCAATCACCGCGCCGGTGGCGATTGGCGGCGCGGCTTGGGGGCCGTGGCGGAAGCTATGTCGTGAGCAATGGGAAAGGCTGGACCGCGCGCCGCGCCGCGATTGCCTGGATGTTACGGGCGTGGAGCGTGATGCGCCGGCGCGCAGCGCGCGCCTTATTCTGGCACCAGAGGCGCTGCGCGGCGAAAGGCTGGCCGTGCTGCGCCGAGATGACGGCGGCATCACCAGTTTCACCCATGAACTGCCCGATGCGGCGCGTGATGGCAGGCTTGCCCCCTGGCGCCGGCATTTCGAAAGCTGGAGCCTGACGGCGCGGCGGCTTCAGCCGGGCGTGACATTTGAATTGCCGGTGCCTGATAGCGCGCGCGGGATCACCTGCCGCCCGGAGGGGCTTTCGCGCATTGGCGCGCGGCAGGTGCTGGTGGCGATTTGCGCCGTGGAACTGGCCGGCCGCCTTGGCAATACGGGGCAGGAGGCGCGGATCGCAATGGCGGGGCGGCTGGCGATTGATCTGCCAAGCGCGATGATCATGGCGCAGGGCTATGCTTCCAGGATTGAAACCTTCGCGGGCGGGCGGTCCAACGGTGTGGTGATCACTGCGGCGCGGCATTGGATGGAATAGCGCGGCTATTTTCCCGCAATTTAAGGAAAAACTTGCGATTGGCCTGGGAAAGGCCCATATGGAGTGTGTCACCTCGTCCGGTTTGGGCGTTTCGGCCCGGCCCCATGAAGGTTTGGCGTGTTTCCTCAAACCTGCTTCCCGTGCCTTCCCATGGTTGGGCTGTAGCGATGGTCGGCCCGTAGCGCGATTCCGTGCGACGGCTTTTCTCAACCGGAGTAAACAGCATGGCAACCGGCACCGTGAAATGGTTCAACGCCACCAAGGGTTATGGCTTCATCCAACCCGATGATGGCAGCAAGGACGTCTTCGTCCATGTCAGCGACGTCCAGCGTTCTGGCCTTCAGGGCCTGAATGAGGGCGACAAGATTGATTTTGAATTGCAGAAGGGTCAGCAGGGCAAGATTTCTGCCGGCAATCTGCGCAAGATCTGATCCTGGCTTGCGGCGCTTGATGGCGCCGCGATTTGTGGAGCGGGGCGGCGTTTGTCGCCCCGTTTTCTTTTTTCGTTTGGAGAAGCGGCATGGCGCGCAAACCGAATTACGGCCAGAACCGGGCGGATGTGAACCGGGCCAAGCAGGCGCGCAAGGAAGCGAAACTGGAAGCGTTGAAGGATGCGGTGGCGCGGCGCAAATTGGGCGAAGACCCGCCGGATGCAGAAGCCGACGCAGAGACAAACTTAAAGACTGAAGGAGAGTCTCATGGCCAATAAGCCAGGCACCCAAGCGCGTTTTGTGCTTTTTGATGTGCTTTATGAAGATGGCAGCCGCCGTTCCAACCGCAAAGTGCCGGCGGAATTGCTGGGCGGGCTTGATGGCGACTTGCCTGCGCGCAAGGAAATTGAAGCGCAGGACAATGAAATTGCGAAGGCATCCGGCAAGGCGGCGCTGCGTATTGCGTCTTTGGAACGTGCCGGGGGCAAGAAGCGTTAGCCCGATTTTTTCAGGAGATTCAGGTGATTCCACCCGGCTTGAAAGTAATCTAAAACCCTCCGCGTGGAACCCCTTGCGCTTTACATCCATTGGCCGTTTTGCGCGGCCAAATGCCCTTATTGCGATTTCAATTCCCATGTCCGTGACAGGGTAGATGAAGCGCGTTTTCGCGCTGGCTTGCAGCGCGAATTGGCGCATGAGGCCGCGCTGATTGGTCGCCGCCCCCTTGCCAGTATTTTCTTCGGCGGCGGCACGCCAAGCCTGATGGTGCCGGAAACCGTGGCGGTGCTGATTGAAGATGCGAAGCGCTTCTTTGATCCGCTGCCCGATATTGAAATCACGCTGGAAGCCAACCCGACCAGCGTTGAAGCCGCCAAGCTTGCCGCCTTTCGTGATGCGGGCGTCAATCGTGCCAGCCTTGGGGTGCAATCCCTGAATGCCGATGCTTTGGGTTTTCTGGGCCGCAAGCATGATGTGCCTCAGGCAATTGCCGCCCTGGAAGCCGCACGCGGCATTTTCTCCCGGCTTTCCTTTGATTTGATCTATGCGCGCCCCAGCCAGCAGGAAGCGTCCTGGCGGGCGGAACTACGGCAGGCTTTGGCGCTCGCGGCGGATCATCTCTCGCTTTATCAACTAACGATTGAACCAGGCACGCAGTTTGAAACGCTTTATCGTCGCGGCGCCTTTGCGCTGCCGGCAGAAGATGATGCGGCACGGCTTTATTTGGCCACGGCTGACGAAGCCGCGCGTTTTGGCCTGAAGCCCTATGAGATCAGCAATTACGCCAAGCAGGGCGCGGAAAGCCGACATAATCTGGCCTATTGGCGCTATGGCGATTACCTTGGCATTGGTGCTGGCGCGCATCAGCGGGTGTTGCGCGAAACCTGCATCCAGGCGACGCGCCGCCATCGCGCGCCAGAAGAATGGCTGCGCCTGGTGGAAGCCCAGGGCCATGCGGCGGTGGATGTTGAAACGCTAACCCCCTCGGAAGTAGGCCGTGAAGCCATGCTCATGGGGCTGCGCCTGACCGAAGGCATAGACCCCAAGCGAATCGAAACCCGCAGCGGGCTTACCTTCGCTGAGGTGGTGGACCCCGTGATGCTGGCCGCCTGCCTGGAGGAGGGTTACCTAGCTTGGCGCGAAAATGGCCGGCTTTGCGCAACTGAGGAAGGGCTTTTGCGGCTGGATTCCATGCTGCCGCTGCTGCTGCGCTGATAATCCTTGATCCTTCCTGAAGAAGCCGTAAAAATATGATTGATGACGATCACCCAAGCCCCCGAACCTCGCAGCGCGATCGAAGCCGCCGGTAGCCTGCCGGATTTGGAACTCGATATCGCGACTGTTGCCTTGCAATTGGCGCGGGTGGACGCGCCTGAGGCAGATTGGCGCAAGGTGGCCGCGCATTTTTCAGATATCGCGCGCAAGGTGGTGGATGCCGCCGGCATGGATGGCAAGGCGGATGGCGGCGATCTGGAAGCACGCCGGCTGATCCTGGCGGAAACCCTGCACGGGCATTTTGGCTATCAGGGCGATTCCGAAACCTATGAGGATATGGCGAATGCCAATCTGATCCGGGTGGTGGAACGCCGGCGCGGCCTGCCCGTGGCCTTGGGTATCTTGTGGCTGCATGCCGCGGATGCGGCGGGGTGGGGGGCCTTTGGCGTGGATTTCCCCGGCCATTTCCTGCTGGCGCTGGAAGGGCCGAAGGGTAAGCTCATTCTTGATATTTTTGCCGGTGGCAAGGTTTTGGAAGCGCAGGATTTGCGCGCGCTGATCAAGCGCGTGGAGGGAGAAAAGGCGGAACTGCGCCCCGGCGTGCTGCGCCCCATGACACGGCGGGAAGTCCTGTTGCGCCTGCAAAACAACATCAAGCTGCGCCGCCTGCGCGGCGGAGACGTAAAGGCCGCCCTTGGCGCGACCGAAGACATGCTGCGTCTGGCGCCCGATCATGCCGCGCTGTGGCGCGAAGCCGGGCTGATGAACCAAAGGCTGGAACGCATTGGCGCAGCACTTGGCTGCCTGGATCGCTTCCTGGAATTGGTGCCGGAAGGCGAAGCGGCGGCGCGGGTGCGCGCACTTGCCGGTGAACTGCGCCAGCGGCTCAATTGACGCACCCGCCCCGTATCGCCAGCGCGCATCCACAAGGCTAGATTGTTGCCATGACCCAAGCCCGCCCGCGCATCGCACTTTTTGTCACCTGCCTTGTGGATCTGTATCGGCCCACAGTTGGTTTTGCCGCCATCAAGCTGCTGGAAGAAGCCGGCTGCCTGGTGGAAGTGCCACCAAGCCAGACCTGCTGCGGGCAACCGGCCTATAATTCCGGCGACCGCACCAATGCCAAGGCGCTCGCGCGCGCGGTGGTGGATGCCTTCCAGGGCTATGATTATGTGGTGGCCCCGTCTGGCTCCTGCGCCGGCATGATCGCGCATCACTACCCGGCGCTATTTGATGATGACCCGCATTATCGCGGCAAATCGGAAGCGCTCGCCGCACGCACGCATGAGCTGGTGTCCTTCCTGACCGATGTGATGGGTATGGAAAAGGTCGCGGCACGGCTGGATGGCAGCGTGACCTATCACGATTCCTGCTCGGGCCTGCGGGAGATGGGCGTGAAGGCGCAGCCGCGCAAATTGCTCAAAACCGTTGAGGGGCTCAGCCTGATCGAATTGGCGGAACCGGAAATGTGCTGCGGTTTTGGTGGGACTTTCTGCGTGAAATATCCGGATATCTCGGTTCGTATGGTCACCGATAAATGCCGCGATATTCAGGCAACCGGTGCTGGTACCTTGCTCGCGGGTGATATGGGCTGCCTGTTGAATATGGCGGGGCGGCTTAAGCGCGAAGGGTCTTCGGTGAAGGTGCGCCATGTGGCGGAAGTGCTGGCAGGCATGACCCGCGATGCCGCGCCGATTGGGGACGCGAAGAAAGGCTGATTATCGCGCGCGCGTGATGGGGCGTTTTTAGAGTGCGCGCCAGCCAATATCCCGCCGGCAAAACCCACCTGGCCAATCAAGCTGGTCCACTGCGGTATAAGCGGCATCGCGCGCCTCACGCAGCGTTTTGCCCGTTGCCGAAATGCCCAGCACGCGGCCACCGGTCGCGATCAGCGCGCCATCCTCGTGCCGCGTGGTGCCGGCATGAAACACCTGCACGCCGGGCACCTGCCCCGCCGCTTCCAGGCCGTGGATTTCGCTGCCTTTCGTGTAGCTGCCGGGGTAGCCCTTGGCGGCCATCACCACCACCATGGCATGCAACGCTTCCCAGCGCAGATCAAACCGCGCCAATTCACCATCACAAGCGGCAAGCAAGGCGGGCAGCAAATCGGATTTCAAGCGCAGCATCAGCACCTGACATTCCGGATCACCAAAACGCACATTGAATTCGATCAGCTTCGGGCCTTCCGCCGTGATCATCAGCCCTGCGAACAAAACGCCTTTGAAGGGCGCGCCGCGCCGCGCCATTTCCGCCAATACCGGGCGGATAATGCGCGCCATGACATTTTCTTGCAGGGCCTCAGTCAAAATCGGCGGCGGGGAATAGGCACCCATGCCGCCGGTATTGGGGCCGGTATCGCCATCCCCCACGCGCTTATGGTCCTGCGCCGCACCCAGCGGCACGGCGGTGGTGCCATCGCAGAGCGCGAAGAAGCTGATCTCCTCACCCACCAGGCATTCTTCAATCACCACGGAAGCGCCCGCCGCGCCATGGACGCGGTCTTCCATGATATCGGTGATGGCGGCTTCGGCTTCGGCAATGGTCGCGGCCACCACCACGCCCTTGCCGGCCGCGAGGCCATCGGCCTTCACCACAATTGGCGCGCCTTTTTCGCGGATATAGGCGCGCGCGGCAGCGGCATCGGTGAAGCGCGCCCAGGCGGCGGTGGGGGCGCCCGCGGCGTCAGCCATTTCCTTGGTGAAGGTCTTGCTGCCTTCCAACCGCGCGGCAGCGGCAGATGGGCCGAAGCATTTCACACCGGCGGCGGCGCAGGCATCGGCCAGGCCAAGCGTCAGAGGCGCTTCCGGGCCGGCCACCACCAGGTCAATCGCCTCTTCCTTGGCAAAGGCGATCAGGGCTGGGATGTCTTCAGCGCTGATCGCGATGCATTCGGCCACTTCGGCAATGCCGGCATTGCCAGGCGCGCAGAACAGCTTGGTAAGCAAAGGCGAAGCCGCCAAGGCCCAGCAGAGCGCATGTTCGCGCCCGCCGCTGCCCACCATCAAAACGCGCATTGCACCCCCCGCAAATCAATTGGCGGAGCGTTGATTACGCCTTGCATGGCATGGCGCCAAGATAGGCTTCAACCCAGACGATCCGGATCCGAATCCAGCGCATAGCCGGCAGAACGCACGGTGCGGATCAGGTCCATTTCATCATCGCGGTTGATCGCCTTGCGCAGCCTGCGGATATGCACATCCACCGTGCGCGGTTCAACATGGATATCGCGGCCCCAAACGGCATCCAGCAATTGTTCGCGCGCAAAAACCCGGCCTGGGTGCTGCAGGAAGAATTCAAGCAGCCGATATTCCGTTGGCCCCAGATACAAAGACCGGCCAGCGCGCGTCACGCGATGCGCGTCCTGATCCATGGCAATATCCGCATAGGATAGGGTGCCTTTCGATGCCACGCGCGCAGACCGGCGCAGCAAGGCGCGGATGCGCGCAATGACATGTTCCATCGCGAAGGGTTTGGCGATGTAGTCATCCGCCCCAATATCAAGCGCGCGCACCGCATCCTGGTCTTCCGTGCGCGCGGTTACCATGATGATAGGCAGATCGCGGGTTTCGGTGCGTCGGCGAAGCTGGCGGCAAACCTCGATGCCTGAGAGCGATGGCAGCATCCAATCAAGCAGCATGACATCAGGCCGCGCTTCCGCGACACGGAGCAGTGCTTCCTGGCCATCTGCCGCTTCATCCACGCGAAACCCCTGCTTTTCAAGGTTGTAGCGTAGCAGGGTCAAAAGCGGCGCCTCATCCTCCACGATCAGGACGGTCGGTTTGGCGAGGCTGCCGTAGTTTTCTGCCATCATGGCAACACCTATTCGCCCGGCCCGCGGACGACGGCGAAGGCAGAGGTATCACCCTTCGGACGATCCTCCGGCAGGGTTTCACCGCGCACCGCGAAATGAATACGCTCTGCGATATTGGTGGTGTGATCACCGATGCGTTCCAGGTTCTTGGCAATGAAAAGCAGATGGGTCGCCGCAGTAATATTGCGCGGGTCTTCCATCATATGCGTCAGCATTTCGCGGAAGATGCCGTTATAGATTTCATCCACCGGTTCATCTGCGGCCCAAACGCGTTCGGCTGCTTCCGCATCGCCCTGCACCAGCGCATCCATCGCCGCTTTCAGGTTTTCCTGTACCAGATGCGCCATGCGTTCAAACCCGTTCATGCTGCCAAGCCCGGGGAGGGAGGCCAGCACAATGGACCGCTTGGCAGCATTGGCCGCGTAATCGCCAATGCGTTCCAGATCATTGGAAACCTTCATGCCAGCGATGATCAGGCGTAAATCCACGGCCATGGGCTGGCGCAGCGCAAGAAGCCGCACGCAGAAGGCCTCAATCTCACGTTCAAGCTGGTCAATCTGGACATCGCGCTGCACAACCTCACCGGCCAGGTCACTGTCCCGGCGCACCAGGGCGCGGGTAGAATCGGACACCTGACGTTCCACCAGCCCGCCCATGCGCGCGATCATGTCACGCAGCTTGCGCAAATCCTCATCATAGCTGCGGACGATATGTTCTGTGGGCATGGTCTTCTCTCCTGCCTGGTTCAGCCAAACCGGCCGGTGATGTATTCTTGCGTCTTCGGGTGCTTGGGCGCGGTGAACAATTGTGCCGCCGGCGCCACTTCAATCAGCTCACCCAAATAAAAGAAAGCGACCTGATCGGCGCAGCGCGCTGCCTGCTGCATGTTATGCGTGACGATCGCAATGGTGAAATCGCGCTTTAATTCGTCAATCAACTCCTCAATCTTCAGCGTGCTGATCGGGTCAAGGGCTGATGTTGGTTCGTCAAACAGGATCACTTCAGGCCGCACGGCGATGGTGCGCGCAATGCAAAGCCGCTGCTGCTGCCCGCCGGAAAGACTAAGCGCGGAACGGTCAAGCCTGTCCTTCACTTCATCCCAAATGGCCGCGCGGGTCAGCGCCCATTCGATGCGTTCGCCCATTTCGGATTTTGAGAGTTTTTCATGCAGGCGGATGCCGAAAGCGATGTTTTCATAAATCGTCATCGGGAAGGGTGTCGGTTTTTGGAACACCATGCCAATCCTGGCCCGGAGCGCATTCAGGTCCATGGAATCGGCGATGATATTCTCCCCATCCATCATCACTTCGCCAGTCGCGCGTTGGCCAGGATACAGGCTGTACATGCGGTTCAGCACACGCAGTAGCGTGGATTTGCCGCACCCCGAAGGACCGATCACGCCGGAGACCTGACGGTCCGGTAGATCAAGATTGATGCCTTTCAGGGCGCGATTATCGCCGTAAAAGAAATCAAGATTGCTGATGGCAATGCGTGCCGAATTCAGCGCCGCATCGGAACGCGCCTGCATGCCGCCGAAGCTTTTCGCCGCCCCAGTTGCGTTCTGTGTTTCAGTGGAGAGGCTCATGGTTACATTCCTGCGATCAGATGCGGCTGCGCAACAGGGTGCGCGCCAGGATATTGAGGCCGAGTACGCCAAGCGTGATCAGAAGCGCGCCGGCCCAGGCAAGGGCGATCCAATCCTCAAAAGGGGAACCGGCGAAGGAATAGATTGCCACCGGCAAGCTCGCTATCGGTTTGGAAAGATCCGTGGACCAAGCGTTATTGCCGAGCGAAGTAAAGAGCAGCGGCGCAGTTTCACCCGCCACGCGGGCAACAGCCAACAGTACGCCAGTGATGATCCCCGCAATCGCAGACCGCCAGCAAATCAGAATGATCATTTTCCACTTTGGCGCGCCAAGGCCAACAACCGCTTCGCGCAGCGTATTCGGGATCAGCTGCAGCATGTCTTCCGTGGTGCGGACCACGATGGGGATCACGATGATCGCCAGCGCCGCAACACCGGCCCAGCCGGAAAAGCCACCAAAGGGCAGCACCAGGATTTGGTAGACAAAAAGCCCAATCAGGATTGAAGGCGCCGAAAGCAGGATGTCGGACACAAAGCGCACCGCATTCCCAAGCCAGGAATTTTTTGCGTATTCGGCCAAATAGGTTCCCACCAACATGCCAATCGGCGTGCCGATGGCGGTGCCAAGCAGGGATTGGATAAGGCTGCCCACAATGGCGTTGAGCAAGCCGCCTTCAGAACCAGGCGGCGCCGTAATATGGGTAAAGACGCGCAGCGACATGGCTTCGAAGCCGCGATAGAAAAGTGTTGCCAGAATTGAAGCGAGCAGCACCAGCCCAATCACCGTCGCGGAAATACAAAGGGCGCGCATGATCCGGTCCGCCCACTTGCGGCGCTGGCCGAGCCTTGCGGCCATGGTCGCATCCTTGCGTGGTCCAGGATGAGGCATGGAGGAGAGCGAGAGTGACATGCTTCAGGCCTTCAGCCGCGAACGCAGCAGATAGCGCGATGTTGCCAGCACCGCGAAGGAAAGTAGGAACAGGATGAAGCCAAGCGCAAGCAAGGATGCCAACTTCAGGCTGCCGATTTCACTTTCACCGAATTCAAGCGCGACCAGAGACGCGATCGTATTCCCCGGCCCAAAAAGGGAAGTGGAAATGCGGTTGGCGTTACCGATCACAAAGGTCACTGCCATGGTCTCACCCAAGGCACGGCCAAGACCAAGCATTATGCCACCCACCACAGAAACCCGCGTATAGGGGATGACCACACCCTTCATGACTTCCCAGGTGGTCGCACCCAGCCCATAGGCGCTTTCCTTATAAACTGGCGGCACCTGTTCAAACACATCACGCATGGTTGCGGCGATGAAGGGCAACACCATGATTGCCAAAATGAAGGCCGCAGTGAACAGCCCGGTGCCGAAGGGCGGGCCCTGAAACAGGGCGCCGATCACGGGCAATTCCCCGACCGTGTCGATGATGAATGGCTGAACATGCTGCGCGAAGGCGGGCGCGATGACGAAAAAGCCCCACATGCCGTAGATGATGGATGGCACGGCCGCCAAAAGCTCCACCGCCGTGCCGACAGGACGACGCATCCAAGGGGGCGCCAGTTCTGTCAAGAAGAAGGCAACGCCAAACGCCAAAGGAACGGCCAGGATAATTGCCAGAATGGCGGTGACGATGGTGCCATAAATGGAAACCCCTGCGCCGAATAATTCGCGCACAGGATCCCAATCGGTCGAGGTGACAAAGGCAATCCCAAAGGCGCGAAACGCGGGCAAGCCCGCGATGAAAAGTTCAACGATCAATGCGCCAAGCAGGATCAGCACCAAAATGCCGGCGGCCTGACAAAGCATCGCGAAGATACGATCACCCAAGCTGCTGGCGCGGCGTTTCGCGACTTTCGGCGCGGTCAAGGATGCTGATGCCAAGGGTCACCCTAAGGGTTAGAGAAACTGGCGCAGCCCGCAGGCCGGGATAGCCTGCGGACCGATCAGTGCGTCAGGCGCCGAAGCTCTGGCGCCAGGCAGCACGAACCGCGTTATGAACGGATTCGGGCAGCGGAATGTATTCAAGCTCGGCCGCCAAGCGGCTGCCATTGGTAAAGGCCCAATCGAAGAAGCGGCGTACATTGGCACTGCGCGCAGCGTCATTCGGGTTGATCGGCAGCAGGATAAAGGTTGGCGCCACAATCGGCCATGAATCCGGGCCAGCCTGATCAATCACATTCGCGGCAAAGCCGGGCACGGACCAATCGGCGGCGGAAGCGGCGGCCATGAAGCTTTTGTGATCCGGCTTCACGAAATTGCCGGCCTTATTGCGGATTTGGGTCGTCACCAACTTGTTCGTGATGGCATAGGCGTTTTCCACATAGCCGATCGCGCCGCGCACATTGCGGACCGTGCCGGCAACACCTTCATTGCCACGCGCGCCGGTACCAACGGGAAAACGCACCGAAGTGCCCACGCCAACCTTCTCCTTGAATTCCGGAGACACGGCAGAAAGGTAGGAAACCCACACGAAAGTCGTGCCCGAACCATCCGCGCGATAGGCCGGCGCAATGGCAAGGCTTGGCAATGGCAGCCCTGGGTTCAGCGCCACGATCTGCGGATCATTCCAGCGCGTGATCTTGCCAAGGTAGATATCGGCCAGCAGCGGGCCAGTCAGTTTCAGCTGGCCTTCCGCAATGCCCGGAATATTCACAATGGCGACCAACGAACCCATCACGGTTGGGAATTGCAGCAGGTTGCCTTCGGTCAATTGCTGGGCGCTCAGCGGCGCATCAGTCGCGCCGAAATCCACGGTGCGGTTGCGGATCTGATTGATGCCGGCGCCCGAACCAACGGACTGATAATTCAACTGAATCCCGGTGGCGCCACGGACCGCCTCAGCCCATTTTTGATAAATGGGGTTGGGGAAAGAAGCACCTGCGCCAGTGATTTGCGCGCCTTGGGCGTGGGCACCAAGGGCGGGCAAGGTCAGGGCGGCGCTAGCGCCAAGAAGAAGGGATCGCCTGTTCACTGGGAAACTCCAGATGCTGAGACCACGCCACCTGGAAATAGGCGGCTGTCGTCCTTTAGAAAGCCCCCGCGACTCTTCGATTGCAACTTGATGAAGCTTTTGTGACAACCACCCCGACAAATCCTGCCCTTATCCAGCGCCCCCCCGATACCAGCCCGGCCGGCGCTTGGCTTGGAAGGCGGCCAGGCCCGCCCGACCTTCCGGCGCAGCGCGCTGCATCCATCCCTCCTGCGCCAATTGCGCCGCCTGACGCGGCGATAGGGTCAGCCCATTGGCCTCCAGGAAGGAGGTTTTGGTGACCGCAATGGCAGTCGGCGCGGAAAGCATCATCTGGTCAATGATATGCGCCAGCCGCGCTTCCATGGCATCCGGCGCCACAACCTCATGCACCAGGCCGATCCGCAAAGCCTCGGCAGCGTCAAACCGCTCACCGGTGATGGCGTAGCGCCGGGTTTGCCTGAGGCCCAGCGCATGGACCATATGCGTGCTGATGGGGGTTGGCGCGACGCCAACGCGCACTTCCGTAATGCCGAATTGCGCCGCCGGGGTGGCCAGCGTCACATCCACGCAGCAGGCAATGCCGACGCCGCCACCAAAACAGGCGCCCTGGATCACGGCAAAGGTCGGTTTGGGGAATTCATTGAGCTTGCGCATCGCCTCGGTGGTGGCCAGCGATGCGGCGAAGGCGGGCTCCGGCGGATAGGCCGCGACTTCCGCCAGCCAATCAACATCCGCGCCGGCCTGGAAATGCGCCCCGGCGCCGCGAATGACTAGGCCGCGAATGGCGGTGTCGGGGCGGAGCTGATCAAGCCCCGCAATCAGCCCTTCCAGCATGGCGGCGTTATAGGCATTGCCCTTATGCGGGCGATTGAGCGTGGCGGTGGCGATGCCGCGCGCATCAATGGCAAGCAGCACGGGCGTTTCAGTTTCGGTCATGGCGGGCCTTTCTTCGCATGAGGCCAATTTCCACCCATCGGCCCGCGATGCCAAGCACATCTTCGCCTTCCGGCGTGAAAGCCGATAAGCTGGCGCAATCATGTGGTGCAGCAGCTTTGGGACCAGTGATTTGATTGTGATGCGGCGATATCGGCCAGGGCTGGGTTAGCGTGACTAGCCCCAGCCCGGCTGCGGCCACGCTGAATGAGGCCATGGCGCGCCTGGCTGCGCGGGATTTTCGCGCCGCCACAGCGCTATTCAATCGCGCCATCGCGCTTGGTGCGGATGCGTCGGAGATCCACAATAACCAAGGTCAAGCCTTGCGATTTTCTGGTGATCGCGCGGGCGCTGAGGCGGCGTATCGTTAGGCGCTGCGCCAGCGCCCGGGCTATGTGCGTGCCGCCGTCAATCTGGTGGATATGCTGCTGCCGGCGCAGGCTGAAGCCGCGCAAATGGTGATTGCGGCAGCGCTTGCCGCTGGCGCTGGGGAGGGCTTGCACCGCGCCGTTGCTGGGCTTTGGCGCGGTGCCGGACGGCCCGACCGTGCCTTGTTCCATCTGCGGGCGGTGCTGGAAACATCGCCGGGCGATGCGCTGATGCAAAGCGAATTGGGCACCACGTTGATGGGAATCGGCCAGCCGAGTGCCGCGATACCCCATCTGGCGCGCGTTGCCGAAGAATTGCCGGATCGCGCGGATGCCAAGGTGAATTACGGCCTGGCCTTGCAGCAATCGGGCGACATTACCGCCGCAAACGCGGTGCAGCGCCGCGCCATTGCCCAAGACCCGCTCTGCCGCCCGGCTTGGCAAAACCTGTTGCTGGGGCTGAATTACCTACCGGGCATCACGGCGGAAGATGTAGCGGCGGCACATCGTGCCTATGCCGCGCGTTTTGCCCGCCCTGCCCCCGCCCCTTCGCCAATGTGCCAGACCCAGAACGGCGCCTGCGCATCGGCATGCTTTCGGGTGATTTTCGTCAGCATCCCGTTGGGTATTTTCTGGAAGCGGCGATCACCGCGCATCAGCGTGCGGGGTTTCATCTGACGGCCTATGATGTCGGCAAGCGCGCCGATGCTACTACTGTCAGGCTGCGCGGGATTTTCGATGCCTGGCGATCTGTTGGCGCCTTGGAAGACGAAGCAATTGTCGCGCAAATCCGCGCCGATGGCATTGATATTCTGGTGGATTTGAGCGGCCATACCGAGACCAGCCGGATTAGTGTGATGGAATATCGCCCCGCCCCCGTGCAGGTCAGTTGGATCGGTTATGCCGATACCAATGGTGTGACGGCGATGGATTGGATCATCGCTGATTCCGTAGTACTGCCGCCAGAAGATGAGGCGCACTACATCGAAAAACCGCTCCGCCTGCCGGGCTGCTATTTGTGCTAAACGCCCCCGAGACAGTCCGTAGCGCCAAGCCTGCCGCCCATGCTGCGCCAGGGCCATGTGACCTTGGGCTGCTTCAATAACCTCGCCAAGATCAATGATGAAGTTCTTGCCGCCTGGGCCGCGATCCTAAACCGCCTGCCCGATGCGCGGCTTTTGCTGAAAACGGCTGTCTTGCGTGAAGCTGCGACGGCGGAAAAGCTCCGCGCGCGTTTTGCCGCAGCAGGGGGTGATGTCGCGCGGCTTGATCTGGAAGGGCATAGCCCGCGCGCGGATTATTTCGCCCGCTATGCGATGGTGGATTTCATGCTGGACCCCTTCCCCTTTCCAGGCGGGACCACAACCGCCGAGGCGATCCACGCCGGCGTACCAACCCTGACGCAGCGCGGGCGCGGGGGCATGATCAGCCGTAATGGCGAAACGCTACTAAGCACGGTGGGGCTTGCCGATTGGATTGCGTCCGGCACCGCGAACTACATCGAAAAATCCGTGGCCTTTACACAGGATGCGGCAGGGCTGGCCGCCATCCTTGCCCGGCTATCACTGGGGCCTTTGGGCGATGCTGGCGCCTATGCACGAGGGCTTGAGGCCGCCTGGCGGCGCATTTGGCGCGATTGGTGCGCGCGCCACGGTGGCAGATGAGGGGCGTTTAACCCGCCGCAGAAAGAGGCTAGTAAGCCCCGGCCTGGCCCGCCTGGCGGAATGGTAGACGCAGCGGACTTAAAATCCGCAGCCCGCAAGGGTGTGGGGGTTCGAGTCCCCCGGTGGGCAGGCCTGGCTTGGCATATTCGCTGCCAAGCCCGGTGGCTGCGCCCGATGCCTCGGACTATCCATTGTTCTGAATGGAATCCTCTGGCGTTACGCGCCTTCTGGGGCGCTTAGCGCGTGTTGCGTTCACATGGGTTCACGCAAGCAGCTCTACCTTTTTGTTTTGCGAGCATCTTCACACGTTCAGATTTTTCCATCTGAACGTGATCTGCTCTCGGCTCAACGCATCGGCCGCATATAGGCCATGGACATTTCGGATGGGTTCAGAACGCCCATCATCGCCATGTTGCGATCAATTTCCTCGGACAACAGCCCGATGGCGTGCTTGACGCCTTCTTCACCGGCTACCGCCGCTGCAGCAAGCATTGGGCGACCGACAAAGACAAAGGAAGCACCAAGCGCCAGCGCCTTCAGCACGTCACTGCCGCGCCGCACGCCGCCATCATACATCACCGTCATGCCGCCGGCATCGCGGGCGATTTCCGGCAGGCTGCGCAAGCCGGAAATCGTGCCATCCAATTGCCGCCCGCCATGGTTGGACACCATAATGCCATCCGCCCCCGCATCGCGGCACATGCGCGCATCTTCGGGGGAGATGATGCCCTTCACGACCAGCTTGCCCTTCCAGCGCTTGCGGATCAGCTCCAAATGTTCCCACGCCAGCCCATCACGCGCACCAAAGGCACGCATCAAGGTGCGGGAGACGATGGGCGGGCCCCGGCCCGCATCCATATTCTCAAAATGCGGCATGCCGTGGTTCAGCATGGTCTTGAAGAAGGTGTTCAGCACCCAGCCAGGATGGGTCATGCCATCCCACAGCAATTGCGGCGTGGGCTTCAGCGGAATGGAATAGCCATTGCGCACATTGTTTTCGCGGTTGGATGAAACCTGCACATCCACCGTCAGCACAAAGGTCTTGAAGCCTGCTGCCGCTACGCGGTCCACCAGCGGTTCAATGCGCTCAGCCTCACCGGGCAGATAGGCCTGATACCAGGCATCCGGATTGGCCTTCGCCACATCTTCCAGCGGGATCAGCGAAGATGCGCTCATGATCATCGGCACGTTGCGCGCGCGGGCCGCTTGCGTCAGCACCAGATCACCGCGATAGGCAACAAGGGCGGAAGCGCCCATGGGCGGCAAGCCGAAGGGCGCGTCATATTCCTGGCCAAACAGCGTGGTTTTCAGATTGCGCCCGCGCGTATCGCGCAGCACGCGCGGCACGAAGCCCCATTCCTGGAAGGCTTCAAGATTGTCGCGCAGTGACGCATTGGTCTCCACCGCGCCCGAGACAAAGCCACCAATGCTGCGCGGCAGGTAGCGCGCTGCGGCGGCTTCAAAATCCGGCAGGCTGAGGTAGCGGCGCACGGAAGCCGGCGGCGGCGGCGGGCGCTTCTGGCTCAGGTTTTGCGGGGCGGTGGGCGCCTGGGCCCATTCGGGCGAATTCGCCGTCATGTAAATTTCCTTGGACTGACCTGTCTTGGCGCTTTTATTGCGCGGTTTTGCGCGGCAGGCCAGCCCAAGGCAGCGCTTTCAGGGCCAAAGCGGGCGGATCACGTGTTCAAACAGCGTGAAGGCGACCTCAATCCCGACCAGCACCACCACCGCTGCTTCCAGCCCAAGCGCGCGGCGGGCTTGCAGCAGGGAAAGCAGCGTCTGGATGGTATCGCCAATCCAGCCGAGCTTGCGTTCCAGGGCCGCGCCCCTTTCGCTGAGTTCATATTCATCCGCAAGCCGCGCATGGAGCCGTTCCATTTCGGGTGATCCCAAAGCACTTCGGGCTTATCGGCGGCCTCTACCCGCGCCAGGTTGCGGCTATGGGCGGATAGCGCGTGGCCGATCTGCCGATGCAAGGCACGGGAGGAAAAGCTGAGCCGGCCCGCCGCGCGCAGATTCGCGACCGCGAGTTCCAAGCGATCCAAAGTCCCGGCAATGCGGGCTTCCTGCTGGGTAAGGGCAGCACTTTTTGCCAAGGCATCCGCCACCACGGCCAAGCGTTCGGGCGCCGTATCACAAAGCTGAATCACGCCTTCGGCATCAACGCCGTCCCGCTCAGCGCCAATGGTAAGCTGCGTGACTTCCTCGGCAGGGCTGTCGGTGGGGTTGGTGATGCGGGGCGCAAGGCTTTGCAGCAGCGCGGCTTCTGCTGCGGGATCGGCGCCGAATATCACCACGGCACCCCAGCGGAAGGCGAAGGCGCTGATGGGTGACGGCATGGTGATGGGCACAGGGTCCGCCAGCGCGGTGCCCCCAGGCCCCAGCCCGCGATGATCCAACCTTTCGCCCAGGATCACGGCGCGGGCGCGCAAAAGGAGGTTCGTTGCCGATGGATGGTCCTACATGCCGGGAAAACGCCCAAGGAAGGCGCAATTATGGCACTTTCCCGGCCGCGTCGTCACCGGTGAAACGTCACCTGATATGAGCGCGGTGAGATGCAGGCCCTTACCCGGCGCCTGTTTTGGTGCCGCACGCAGCGCCGCGCGCCCGCTTGCGCCGGGGCTTGGGGTTGCCGTGGCGCGGCGTGGCATTTTCCGTAAGGAAGATCAGGAAGATTTTGGCCGTGTCGCAGATCGCGTGGCGGCAGGGAATAGCGCGCTGGCAAGCGATGCGGGGCAGGAACAAGCCTTTTTGCGCAATGCCATTGCCAGCGGTGCGCTATTGACCGCCGGGCGGCATTTGGTGCGCGGCGATGCAACGCAGCCCAATCAGCCGATGGAATTCTTCGTCAATTGCGCAACCGCGGCGGCGAGTTTCAAGTGCTTTTATCTGCTGCTGTGCGGCGCTGGCGTGGGACGCGCCTATGATGATGCGCTTTGCCTGGTTGATTGGCGGCGCGCGCCACGGCTGTTCTTTGAGCTTGCCGCTGAGCATCCCGATGTCGCGCGGGCCAACGCGCCGATGTGCAGGGTATTGGCGGAAACCGCGCCGGTTCACGCGCGGCGATTTTTGATCCCCGATAGTCGTGAAGGCTGGGCTGAGGCTTTGGAAATCATGGAAACCATGGCCCATGCGGGGCAAAAGGACCAGGCCCTGGTGATGGATTTTTCAGCCATCCGACCACGTGGGCAGCCTATTCGCGGCCTGGGCGGGCGCCCGGCACCGGGGCCTTTGCCTTTGCTCAATGCCTTTCTGGCGCTGCGCGATGACATCATCGCAGCCCGGTCAGCGATGCCGCGTTGGGAACAGGCCTTGCGCGTGGATGACATTATGGCGCGGGCAGTGATTTATGGCGGGCTGCGCCGCGCGGCGCGCATGGCGGCAAAATCATGGCGCGATGCGGATGCGCCACGCTTCGCAGCCGGGCTGGATCTGCCAGGTCATGCCGGCGCCGCTTATGCAATATTGGTGAACGCTGATTTCTGGGCGCGGCTTGGCCCGCGCGCCAAAGCAACTGATCCCGCAACGGGCCAGGCGCGCGCAGTGTTTGCAGCGGCAAGTGCCGCCATTCATCGGTGCGGCGAACCTGGCTTCATCAATGCGGATCAACTGGTACAAACTACCCTGCCCGATCCCGATACGCGCTTTGGATCAGCGCGCTTTCCCATGGCGCAGGGGCGGCGCTGGTCAGTGATATCGCCATCCATGCACGCGGTGCCGATTACATCGCCATCACCAATCCCTGTGGCGAAGTTTCCTTGCCCATTACCGGCGGGTTCTGCGTGGTGGCCGATGTGGCACCCTTGCTGGCTTGCCCTGTTGCGCTTGAAGCGCTTTCCCCTGGCGCGCTGCCTTTTGATCTCGTGCAAGCTTGGGATGCGCGCGTCGCAGGGGCGACCCGGCTTGGCGTGCGCTTTCTGATTCGCATCAACCGTATGAAGGGAATCTACGATGCTGAAATCCGCGCGAGCAATCGCATCGGCCTTGGGCTGACCAGTATTTTTGAGTGGGCTTGGCTGCGTTACGGCCTTGGCTTTGATGCGCTGATTGCGCCACATGGTGGGCGCGATTTCTGGCGTGCCTTGGCACGGCTTTCCACTCTGGCGAAACGCGAAGCGCATGATTACGCCAGCGAACTTGGCATGGCAGTGCCGGCCACCATCACCACCATCAAGCCCGCCGGCACCACCTCCTTACTGTTTGGGCTAACCGCCGGGGCGCATCCACCACCGGCAGCCCATTATCTGCGCTGGGTGCGCTACGATGATGAAGCCGCTGCCGCCGCTTTGATGCGCGCAGGTTATCCTTCGCGGCGGCTTGATACGGGTGTCTTGATTGGCTTTCCGACCGAGGCGTTACTCGCGCGGCTTCGCCAGCACGCCGGCCTGATCACGGCGGGTGAGGCATCGCTAGCCGCGCAATATCGCTGGATCACGTTATTGGAACGCCATTGGATTGGCGCGCAGCAGGGCAATCAGGTTTCCTGCACGCTGAATTTCAATACAGATGCAATGGACCTGCCAGAATTGCGGCGCCTGCTGCGGCGCCATCAACCCAGGCTGCGCGCAGCCGCCTTGCTGCCGCGTCGCGCCGCCTGCGCCATTGCACCGGCCTATATGCCGGAAGAACCCATCAGCGCCGCGACCTATGCGGCGCTGATGGGGCAGATCAAACCTTAGCCACCAATCTCGCCGCCGTCTTTTTTCACAATGGCAATCACGGCGGGGCGGGGCGGTACGCCTTCGGCGAAATCCGGCCAACGGGTTGATGGGCGTTCAAAAGTGGAACCGGAATCCTCGCCCGGATGCTGGATCGCCAGAAAAACGGTCTTGCTGTCTGGCGTGAAGCAGGGGCCGCAAACCTCCGCCCCGGTGGGCGCCTGATAGAAAAGCCGCGTCAGTGCGCGACCATGGCCAGAGGTATCCGCGCCATAAAGCGCATCCGCAACACCGGCGGCGGAAGGCGCGCCATCGGTCGCAATCCAGATGCGGCCCTTGCTGTCAAAGGCGCAATTATCCGGGCAGGAAAGCCAGCCGCGATCAGATGTCGCGCGATGGTAACGCGTACCAGCATCAATCCCCGGCGCGCCCGCCATCAGGAAAAGCCCCCAGCGCATTTCGCGCGCGGCATGGTCAACCCGCGGCGTGCCAGCGCCAGGCGGGATGATTTCCACCACATGGCCATGCTGGTTATTGGCGCGCGGATTGGCGGCATTCAGCTGATCCGCACGACGATTGCTGTTATTCGTCAGCAGCACATAAACGCGGCCGGTGGCGGGATTGGGTTCCACATCTTCAGGCCGGTCCATGGGCGTGGCACCCAAAAGGTTGGCCGCCTGGCGCGTGTGGATCATCACATCGGCTTGGGTGTGGAAGCCATTGGCCGGCGTCAGTGGCCCCTGGCCCTGCACCAGATCAAGCCATTCCACCTTGCCATCATCATGGAATTTCGCGACGGACAGCACGCCCTCATCCAACAAATCGCGATTGGCGGCGCGATTATTCGGGTTCCAGGGCCGTGCGGTGACGAAGCGATAGACGAAGTCAAACCGCTCATCATCGCCCATGTAGATCACCACGCGCCCATCGGCATTGATGGCGTGATGGCAGCCTTCATGCTTGAAGCGGCCAAGGGCAGTGCGCTTCACCGGCACGCTTTGCGAGTCATAGGGATCGAATTCAACAATCCAGCCGAAGCGGAACGCCTCATTCGGTTCTTTTTCCACATTGAAACGATCAATATGATTGGGCCAGGAATAGGAAGACTGGTTGCGAATGCCATAGCGGCGGAACCTTTCGGCATGCGGCGTTTTCGCAACATCACCACCGAAATAGAGATTGAAGTTTTCTTCCGCCGTCAGCACCGTGCCCCAAGGCGTATTGCCGCCGGCGCAATTATTCAGCGTGCCAAGCGCCTGCCGGCCAGTAGGGTCGGCCTTGGTCTTGAGCAAATCATGCCCAGCGGCGGGGCCGGAAATCTGCACGGGCGTCGCGGCGGTGATGCGGCGATTGAAGCGGCTTTCCTTGGCATAGCCCCAGCGGCCGTTTTCCTTGCGGATTTCGACCACGGAAAGCCCATGCGCCATAATTTCGGCTTCGGCCTGTTCGGCATTGACGCGCTGGCGGGAAGCGCTACCGCTGCCAAGCCCACCCCACATCAGCCCTGGGTTGGTGTATTCGTGATTGACCACCAAAAGCCCATGATCGCTGCCCTTGCCGCCCTGCGGCAGCGGGAAGAAATCGAGGTAGTCATTATTGTAGCCGAATTGCAAAGCCTGCGCGGCGGGCGTGGTGCGGCCCGCTTCAAAAGCAGGCGCACCCGGCAGCACGGGATCACCCCAACGGATGATGGTTTGCACATCATACCCTTCAGCGACCGAATCACGCTGCGCCAGGGCGCGCGGCGGTTCAGTGAAGGTCAGGCTTGAAGGCCCGCCAGAAACAGGCACCGCCGATTGTGCCGCCGCATCGCCCGGAAGACCCGCTGCCAGAGCCGCCAAGGCCACGCCGGCATTGAGCATGCCGCGGCGCCCGTAGCGCGCTTCAATAATATCGCCGATGGGGGAACGCGGATCGGGGTTGCTGCCAATATTCTCAATCTCGTCGAAGGCTTCGGCATTAAGGGCATGGGTATCGGGCGGCACCATTTTTCTCTCCTGCTCCGGATGGGCTTGTCCTGGCCAGGATTTAGGAAGGCCGAAGTTTGTCGTGAAGTCGGGAATTATGAAGCTTTGGCGAAACCATGCCCTACGCCCGGCCAGTCAACGCCACCACACCGCCGCGCGGCGGCTCACCATCGCGGAAATGCGGCCAGCGGCTGCGCGGTGTCGCGAATTGCACGCCCATGCCAGCACCGGGATGCGCGACACCGGCAACCCAGGCCGCGGCACCCGGCACTATGGCAACACCGCCCAAGGCAGCGCCAATGGGCACGGCATAGGCAAGGCTTGGCTGGCCGCGCGCAGGGCCTTCCACGGGCAGCACATAAAGCGCATCGGGCAAGGGACTATCGCGCGCCGACTGCGCCGTGCCGACCAGCAGATTGCCCTGGCCATCAAGGCATATGCTGGTCGGCGCCACCGGCCATGCTGGGACCAAGGCTGGTTCCCGCCCAGCGCGCGGGCGCGGAGGCAAGCGGCCTTCGATCAGGCTTTCGACAATGGCCGTATCAGCGGCGGGATCGCGGGCCGAGAACAGCATTTCCACCACCGCGCCAGCCGGATTGCGCGCGCTTTCGCGCAAAGCGAGGCAGAGCCGCGCCCCATTCGGGTCCAGCGCCAGCGCGACAGGCCGCCCGAGGCTAGTCGCCCCGCGTGCCACCGCCGCGCCATAGGGTTCCGCATCGGCGGGCAGCGCAATCCAGCGCAAGCCGCCCGCTTCAAACCGCGCCGCGTAAAGCGTGCCCTGATCCAGCGCGTGGGGTTCCGCAGCTGGCTCATCAGACACGAACCGCCAAAGCAAACCGCCTTCCCGCCCATCGGCCAGAAACACCACGGCGCGGCCATCGGCTGCTTCTGCCGCCGCGATATCGCGTGCGCCAAGCCGGCCAAGCGCGGTGCGCTTCACTGGGACGGATTGCGGCTCGAACGGGTCAAGTTCCACCACATGGCCCGCCTGCGCGGCTTCCACGCCCGGCAAGCGCTGCGCCCAGGCAGCGCCTTCGCCTTCGGTTAGCAGCAGGCTGCCCCAGGGCGTTGTGCAGCCGCCAGTCACACCAAACACACCTTGCACCGGCCCGCCCGCGCCGCCCATGCGGCAGAATGTGCGCGCATGCAGGCGGCGCATCTGAAAGCCGCCTTCTGTCACCAGCCAGGCGCCGCCGCGGCGCTGGATATTGATCAGGCTGGCACCCTGCATGGCGCCGGCAATCTCTGGCCGGTCGCGCCCATCAGGGAAGGCCATGGCGGGGTCGAGGCTTGGGTGGGCCACCGCCAGCACGGCGCGCGGAATGCCATCTTCCACGCGCGGCGAAGCCATTGCCGCCACCACGCGCACATCCCAGCCAAATTGCCCCTCAGCCGCTGCGAGATTGGGCGCGAGCGGCGCGAAGGGCGGCGCGTCATAGGCGACGCGATCGCCCCATTGGATCAGCAAATCACGCCTGATGCCGGCGCTTGGCGCATCATCCAGGCGCTGCGCGATACTGGGCGCGCCCTGCGCGAAGGCACGCGCGGCAGGGAAGGCCGCCGCACCCGCCAGCAGGGCGCGGCGGTGGATCACGGCGTTTCCTCAATCACCGGCGGCAGATGGACACGCACGGGCGGCAAGGGTGCGGTCCATTTCTCAACCTGGATCAGGCAGGATTGCGCTGATGGGCCCTGGCCGAGCTTGGAGGTGCCGACATCCGCCGTCAGCACATTCGGATTGCCATGCACGCAAAGGCTGCCCGGCACGCCGGGTTCAAGCGGATCATACCAAGCACCGGTCGCCATCATGGCAACGCCGCGCATTAGGCCAGGATCAAGCCGCAAGCCGCCAAGGCAGGCACCGCGATCATTGAAGACGCGCACAATATTGCCATCCTTCAAGCCACGCGCGGCAGCGTCTTCAGGATTGAGCATGATGGGCTCCCGCCCCGCGATTTTGTTCGCGGCTGAAACGCGCCCGGTATCCAATTGCCCATGCAGCCGCGTGGCGGGTTGGAAGGAGAGCAGATGCAAGGGATGGCGCTTGGCTTCTGCGGCGCCGAGCCATTCGCGCGGCGCAATCCAGACCGGGTGGCCAGGTGCGTCATCATAACCAAAGCTTGCGATGGTTTCGCTGAAAAGCTCCACCTTGCCGGAGGGTGTGTCGAGCGGGTTGGCTTCCGGATCGGCAGTGAATTCGGCGAATTGGGTGTATTCGTCGCCATGGGCGGGCGCATCGGCTTCCCACCAGCCCTTTTCCCAGAAGCTGTCGAAATCGGGCGTTTCCTGGCCAGCGCGCGCGCAATGGCGGCGCCAGCTTTCAAACAGATGCCTGAGCCAGGCTTCTTCATTGCGCTGTTCGGTGAAGCGTTCGCGGTAGCCCAATTCTTCTGCGATATCGGCAAGCATGTCGTGATCATTGCGCGCCTGCCCCTGCGGGGGGATCGCCTGATGCATGGCACGCAGGAACCTGTCCCGCCCGCTGCTCGCGATATCATTGCGTTCCAGCGTGGTGGTGGCGGGTAGTACGATATCGGCGTGGCGCGCCAGCGATGTCCACCAGGGTTCCTGCACGATGATGGTCTCGGCCTGTGCCCAGGCGCGCAGCATGCGGTTCAGATCCTGATGGTGATGGAAGGGATTGCCGCCCGCCCACCAGATGATGCGCGTATCGGGAAATTGCAGCACGCGGCCATTGAAGTGATGCTCACCGCCCGGGTTTTCCAGCATTTCCGTGATGCGCGCGACAGGGATGAAAAAGCCGGTCGGATTGGGCGTTGCCGGCATGGCAAAGCTTGGCACTTCGCGCCTGGGATGGCCCATGCCATTCACGCTGCCATAACCGAAAGCAACACCCTGGCCCGGCTTGCCGATCAGCCCGAGCATGGCGGCAAGCGCGGTCAGCATCCAATAGGGTTGCTCACCATAATCCGCACGCTGCAAGGACCAGGTCGCGGTGAGCATCGCTGGCTGTGTTGCGATTTCGGCGGTGAGCTTGCGGATGGTCTCGGCTGGGATGGTGGTGATGGGTGCTGCCCATTCGGGCGTTTTCGCCACGCCATCGCTCTCGCCCGTGATATAGGCGCGCAGCTTGTCCCAACCGACACAATGGGTCGCGAGGAATTTCTTATCCTCCCACCCGCGTGCCAGGATTTCATGACCCATCGCGAGCAATAGCGCAGTATCCGTGCCGGGGCGGATCGGGGTCCATGCCGCGCCGGCCCAATCCGGCACATCCGCCCGCGCGGGGGAGATTTGCAGAAAGCGCAGCCCGGCTTCAGCGGCGGCGCGCAAATTCATTTCATTGCTGTGCTGGCCCGCCCCGCCCGAGGTGACATAGCCATTGCGAATGGGCAGACCGCCCAGGCAGAGCATCACCTTGGAATAGCGCGTGATCGCCGCCCAATCCGTGACCTTACCAAGCAGCACTTCATTGGTGCCCAGAATATGCGGCAGCAGCGCCTGCGCCGCCGCATAGGAATAGGCGTTCACCTGCCCCGTATAGCCACCGCCAAGCCCCAAAAAGCGCTGCAATTGGCTGCGCGCATGATGAAACCGCCCGGCCGAGGACCAGCCATAGGACCCGCCCATGATGGATTTCGGGCCGGCTTCGGCGCGCACGCGGCGGGTTTCTTCCGCGACAAGCCGCACCGCCTTGTCCCAGGATACCGGCACAAAGGGATCACCCGCGCGCAAAGCCCCGCGCCGGCGGCCCTCCAGCCAGCCCTTGCGCACATAGGGGCGATCAATCCGCACCGCGCTATGCACCGCATCGGGCACGGCTTCGATCAGCGAACCGGGAAAAGGGTCCCGATGGAAGGGCTTCACGCCCACCAGCCGGCCATTTTCCACCACCGCGTCAAAGCTGCCCCAATGGGCGGCATGGGGTTTGATTTCGGTCATGTGATGCCTCCGTTGGGCTAATGTGGCGCGCAGCCGGGCTTAGGGCAACGCTTTCCTCTTGGGTCTTGGGCCAAGGCATGCCTTAATTGCGTTTCTGATCAGGTTCGAGGAAGCCAAAACATGACCCCGCCCCGCAATTCCAATGCCGTCCGCGACATCGCCAATGTGCTGCACCCCTATACCGATGCCAAGGCGCATCAGATCAACGGCCCGCTGGTGATCAGCCGTGGTAAGGGCGTGCGGATTTTTGACGATCAGGGCAAGGAATATATCGAAGCCATGGCGGGGCTGTGGTGCACGTCACTCGGCTTTGACAATGAACGCCTGGTGCAGGCCGCGGCCAACCAGATGCGGAAGCTCCCCTTCTATCATTCCTTCACGGCCAAATCGCATGAGCCGATGATTGATCTGGCCGAGATGCTGATTGAGCGCGCGCCGGTCCCCATGAGCAAGGTGTTCTTCGCCAATTCCGGGTCTGAGGCGAATGACAGCGCCATCAAGATGATCTGGTACATGAATAACGCGATTGGCCGGCCTGAGAAGAAGAAGATCATCGCGCGGCTCAAGGGCTATCATGGCATTACGCTGGCGGCGGCGTCACTCACGGGGCTTCCCGCCAATCACAAGCTGTTTGATGCGCCAATCGCGGGCGGGCGTTTCCATCACGTTGGCACGCCGCATCACTACCACAATGCGAAGCCGGGCGAATCGGAGGAGGATTTCGCCACACGCCTCGCGGAAGAACTTGACGCCTATATCATCAATGAAGGGCCGGAGACGGTGGCTGCCTTCTGGGCGGAACCGACCATGGGTGCGGGCGGCGTGATTGTGCCACCGCGCACCTATTTCGAGAAAATCCAGGCCGTGCTGAAAAAGCATGACGTGCTGTTTGTGGCCGATGAGGTGATTTGCGGTTTTGGGCGTACCGGCAATTATTGGGGCTGCCAGACCTTTGGCATCACGCCGGATATTCTGGTGTGCGCCAAGGCGCTGTCTTCATCCTATCTGCCGATCTCGGCCGTCATGGTGAATGAACGGGTCTTCCAGGGCATTGCGGAAGGGTCTTCCGCCGTTGGCACCTGGGGCCATGGCTTCACCTATTCCGGGCATCCGGTGGCCGCGGCGGTCGCGATTGAGACGCTGAAAATCTATGATGAGATTGACCTGATCGGCCATGTGAAATCTGTGGGTCCGCATCTGCAATCCGAATTGCAGCGCCGCTTCGCCAATCACCGGATGGTGGGGGAAGTGCGCGGTGTGGGCATGGTGGGCGCGATTGAATTGGTGGAAGACAAGGCCGCCAAGAAAAACTTCGACCCCGCCCGCAAGATCGGGCCCCGTTTGGTGAAGCATGGCGAAGAACAGGGCGTGATCCTGCGCGCCATGATGAATGACAGCATCGGCTTCTCCCCACCGCTAGTGATCACCAAGGATGAGGTGACGGAAATGCTGGACCGTGTTGAGCGTTCGCTGGATGCGCTTTCGGTGGAGTTGCGGCGGGAGAGTATTGCGGCTGTGTGACGCTGACGCGAAGCGTGTTTTTGGAAAGCCCCGGTGCCGTTGGTACCGGGGTTTTTCATTTCAATTCAGGCAAAGGGACTGCGTCACTTCAGCATTGTGTCGCGCCTTCACGCCTGTTCCGGTAACGTAATTTCCAACCAGCCACGCGCATCCATCCGCGCCTCGTCATCCGGCAGCAGCAAAACAGTAGTGGTATCACTCTCCACAATGGCGGGCCCCGCCACCGGCTGATCCGCGCCGAGTGCCGCGAAATCATAGACCGGCACATCAACCGGGCCGCCTTCCAGCATGATGCGGCGTGTGCCGCGCGGCGCCACCATGCCGCCTGCCGCCTTGCCCGCTGGCGTTGGCATCGGTGGCAAGCGGCCAATCACTGCAAGCCTGGCATTTACCAGCACAACCTCTTCCTGCCGTAGCGCATAGGTGAACAGCGCTTCGTGCCGCGCATGGAAGGCATCACGCAGCCGATCAGCAAGCCCAGCACCTTCCCAAGCAACATGATCCAAAGGCACGGCGATATCGAAAACCTGTTCGCCATAGCGCATATCCGCCGCGCGGCGTGTTTCCACCGCACCGCCAAACCAACTGGCGACTCGCGCACGGCCTTCCTTTTCCAGCGCGGCCCAAATGGCGCGGAGCGCGTCATCATCCGGCACGCCGCCCGTATTCAACTCGCTGCGCGCCATCTCGTACCGCAGATCGGTATGCAGCATGCCCCAGGCGGAAAGCCCGGCAGCAAAGAAGGGCACCGCCACGCGCTTCATGCTGAGTTCCCGCGCGACTGCGCTGGCATGCAACCCCGCCGCGCCGCCAAAGGCCAGCAGGCAGAAATCGCGCGGATCAACGCCGCGCCTGACGGTCGCCACGCGGATCCCATCTGCCATGCGGATATTGGCAAGCCTGTGCACACCCGCCGCCGCCGCCATGGCATCAAGCCCAAGCTTGGCGCCGAGTGTCGCGAAGGCGCGCTCTGCGGCCGCCATATCCAGCTTGCGTTTGCCGCCCAGGAAATTCGCGGCATCCAGATAGCCCAGTACCA
>VGDL01000041.1 GCA_016869735.1 Alphaproteobacteria bacterium | reverse complement strand
GAGAAGATATTGCAGGAAGACCAGCGCACATCGGCGCCAAGATGCTTCAGGGTTTCGATCAGCACCGCGGTCTGGATGGTCATGTGCAGGCAGCCCGCGATGCGCGCACCCTTGAGCGGCTGGGCCGCGCCATATTCAGCGCGCACGGCCATCAGGCCGGGCATTTCATCCTCGGCCATGGAAATTTCCTTCCGCCCCCAGGCGGCGAGGGAAAGGTCCTTAATAACGTAATCTTGGGCGGCCATGGCGCGATCTCCTTGAATCTGGCGCGGCGGGTAACACGGGGCGGGGCGCGGGGCTAGAGGGAAAGAAGAATATAAAGATACCTTTATGTCTTTTCGGACTGGCCTGTTTTGGCGAGCGGGCTAAGCTTCCCCTTCAAACCCCAGGGAGGCGCTTATGGCCGAACAAAGCTTAGGCATTCTTGAACAACGGCGGATCGAAGCCGGTTTTGCCAAGGGCATTTATGAGGAAATGAAGGCGCAGCTCGGAGAGGAGAAGGCGAAATCCATCCTATCGGCTGCCATCATCAAGCTCGCCAAGGAAACCGCGGCCGAGATGGCGAAGCAGGGGCCTGAGGGGAAACCTTCCTTGGAGCATTTCATCTCCCTCCAGCCGCTATGGACCAAGGGGGATGCGCTGCAGATCGAAACGCTCCGCAAGGACGCCAAGCATTATGATTTCAACGTGACGCGCTGCCGCTATGCCGAGATGTATCGCGCCATGGGCCTCGCGGAATTGGGCGCGATCCTGTCCTGCAATCGCGATGGGGCGTTTTGTGAGGGCTATGACCCGAAACTGAAACTGGAACGCACGCAAACCATCATGGGCGGTGCAAGCCACTGCAATTTTCGTTACAGGTATGAGGATTAGCGCGCATGTCCGGATACGCCGCAACGAATGGCGCGGCTTATGAACGGAGCATGGGCCGATGGTCCCGCAAGCTGGCGGATGCCGTGCTGGATGCGCTGGTGCTGCCGCGCGGTATGGCGGTGCTGGATGCCGGCTGCGGCACCGGGGCGCTCGCGGATGCCTTGGCGCAGCGCGACCGGGCGGCGCGCATCACCGGCATTGATATCAGCCCGGCGTTTTTGGAGGCCGCGCGGGCGCGCGTGCCGGGCGGAGATTTCCGCCAAGGTGATCTTTGCGCGCTTGATCTGCCTGATGGGGTTTTTGATGCGGCACTTTCCCTGCTGGTGCTGCAATTTGTTCCTGATCGCGCCAGAGCGGTGGCGGAAATGCTGCGCGTGACGAAACCGGGCGGGTTGGTGGCGGCAGCGATGTGGGATTTCACCGGCGGTTTTTCGTTTTTGCGTGCCTTCGCCGATAGTGTCGCCATCACCGAACCGGAAGGTGAGGCGTTTCGCGCGCGCTATTGGGCGGACCCGGTCGGTGCGCCGGGGCGCATGACGGCCTTATTTGATGCGGCAGGCATTGAACAGGTGATGGAAAGCGATATCGCCATCCGCCAGGATTTCACGGATTTCGAGGATTGGTGGGACCCCTGGGCTGCTGGCGGGCAGGGCATTGCCGGGGCCTTCATCGCAGCATTGCCCGCTGAGCGCATTCCGCCGATCAAGGATATCGCGCGCCGTGCCTATCTGGCCGGCGGCGCTGATGGGCCGCGTTCCTTTGTCGCGGTGGCGCGGCTGGCGGTGGGGCGGAAGCCCGGCTGAGGCTATCCACTACGCGCAATCCGGTGAAGACTGCCCCTTCGACTGCGGGAGGAAGGCAGCGCCATGGATATGGAACGCATCGGATTTCTGGGGCTGGGCGCCATGGGCGGCCCGATTGCAACGCGCATGGCGGATTGGGCGCAGCGCAATCCTGGCAAACGCATTCTGGTCTTTGATCCCCGCCCTGAAGCCATGCAGCGCGCGACCGAAGCGGGGGCCGAGCCCATGGGCTCGGTCGCCGCGGTTGCTCAGCAATGCAGCGTTGTCTTTGCCTGTCTGCCGAGTGCCGAAACATCCGAACGCGTGGCCTTGGGCGCTGAGGGCATTGCCGGCGCGCCAGGTGCAGTGCGCAGCTATATCGAAATGTCCACCATTGGCAGCGCGGCGATGCGGCGCATTGCGGCGGGCCTCGCAGAAAAAGGCATTACGCTGATTGATTCGCCGATCAGCGGCGGTGTGCCGGGGGCAGAGACCGGCGCGCTTGCGGTGATTGCTTCTGGCGCACCGGATGCGCTCGGCGCGGTGATGCCGCTGTTGCAGGTGGTGGGGCGCACGGTCTTCACCATTGGCGATACGCCTGGCCTCAGTCAGACCATGAAGCTTGCGAATAATCTGCTCTCGCTTGCAGGGATGGTGCTGACGGCAGAGGCGTTTTCTCTTGGCGCCAAGGCCGGTATTGATACGGCGCTGATGTGTGACGTGATCAATGCCAGCACGGGGCGCAATAGCTCCACGGTGACGAAGTTTCCGCGTGCGGTGCTGAATGGGCGATTTTCAGGGGGCGCGAGCAATGCCATCGTGTCCAAGGATTTGTCCTTGGCGGTGGCGGAATTCTCGGCCTTCGGGCTTTCCGCGCCCATGACGGCGCTGGCGCGCGAAATGTTGAGCATTGCGAAGAATCGCTTTGGCCCGGATGCGGATATGACATCCGTCGTGCAGCTTTATGAGGAATGGGCCGGCGTTTCGATGCAATCACCCAATACGGTAAAAAGCGCTGGTTAAAGGGAACGGAAAATGCGTCTGAAGGACAAGATTGCCATCATCACCGGTGGCGCGCATGGCATGGGCGAAGCGGAAGCGCGGTTGTTCGCCAAGGAAGGCGCGGTGGTGATCATCGCGGATCGTCGCGCTGATCTTGGTGAAGCGCTGGCGGCCGATATCACCGCAAGCCAGGGGCGCGCGAGCTTCATCGCCATGGATGTGGCGCAGGAAGTGGATTGGAAGCGGCTGATTGAAAAAGCGCTGTCCGATTATGGCCGGATTGATATTCTGGTGAATAATGCAGGCATCAGCGGCAGCGCGGTTGGCGATATGCTGTCACTGGAAGGCTGGAATCAGCTCATGTCCATCAATGCGACGGGCGTCTTTTTGGGCACGACCTTGGTGGGGCAGGTGATGGCGGGGCAGGGCAAGGGCTCGATTGTCAATATCTCCTCCATCATGGGGTTCGTCAGCAGCGCGGAAGGGCATCCGGGCTATTCCGCTTCCAAGGGCGCGGTGCGGTTACTCACGAAAAACGCTGCTGTGCGCTGGGGGCCGCAGGGGGTGCGCGTCAATTCCGTGCATCCTGGTTACCTGCCGCCGATGCTGGGCGGCACAAATGGGCCGGGGCGGTCTGCGAAGATACCCCTCACGCCGCTGCGCCGCCTGGGTGAGCCGATTGAGGTTGCCTATGGTGTGTTGTTCCTCGCTTCCGATGAGGCATCCTTCATTACGGGGACAGAGCTGGTGATTGATGGCGGCTTTATCGCGCAATAGGGGCGGGTTTCATGAAAATTGTTGATGCGCAAATCCATATCTGGTCGAAGGGCACGCCTTCCGGCCTGCATCGGAAAGTATCTTCCTTCACGGCTGAAGAAGCGCTGCGCGAAATGGATGAGGCCGGTGTGCATGCCGCGGTGATCCATCCGCCGGCAAGCTGGGATCCTGATTCCAACGCCATGGCAGTAGAAGCCGCGCAGCGTTATCCGGAACGCTTCGCGGTGATGGGTCAATTCCCGCCAACGCGCCCGGAATTACGCCATTTGATTCAAGGCTGGAAGAAGCAGCCTGGCATGCTGGGTCTGCGCTGGGCCTTGCTGCATCCGGAAGAACAGGTCTGGTTGCGCGATGGTACGCTCGATTGGCTATGGCCGGCGGCGGAGCGGGAAGGTCTGCCGGTTTCCTGCATGGGTGGCCTGTTTTTGAAGGAGTTTCGCCAAATCGCGGAAGCGCATCCCAACCTCAAGATGATCCTGGATCATTGCGGGCTGGTGCGGACGGGCCAGGATGACGCTGCCTTTGCCAAGCTTGATGAATTGGTGGCGCTGGCGAAGCTGCCGAATGTCGCGGTGAAGGCGACCGGCGCGCCGCATTATTCAACGCAAGGCTACCCGTATCGCAATATCCATGATGGCTTGCAGCGGATTTTTGATGCCTTCGGGCCGAAGCGGTTTTTCTGGGGCACGGATATCACCCGCATGCCGTGCAGTTACCGCCAGTGCGTGACCTTCTTCACCGAGGAATTGCGCTGGCTGAAAGGCGCTGATCTGGAATGGGTGATGGGTCGCGCGGTGTGTGAATGGCTGGGGTGGGAGTTGCGCTTCGATTGAAGCGGCACAGAAAAGGGAAAGCGCCATGAAAGCTGATTATGTGATTGTGGGCGGTGGTTCGGCGGGTTGCGTGCTTGCCAATCGCCTATCCGAAGACCCGGGCAATCAGGTGCTGCTGATTGAAGCGGGCGGCAAGGATTGGAATCCGCTGATCCATATTCCTGCTGGCTATATGAAATTGCTCGATCACCCCACGCTGACTTGGGGTTTCAAGGCGGATCGTCACTCCGGCTTGAACGGGCGCGAGATCAATTATCCGCGCGGGCGCGTGCTGGGCGGGTCAAGTTCGATCAATGGCATGATCTATATTCGGTCTCAGCCGGAAGATTATGATCATTGGGCGCAGCTTGGTAATCGTGGTTGGTCCTCAGGTGATGTGCTGCCTTACTTCAATAAATCCGAGAGATGGCAGGGGCCGGACAAGGCCGCTCATGGCAAGGATGGCTATCTTTATACCTCGCCATCACGGGATCAGCCGGAACTCTGCCAGGCCGCGATTGAAGCGGGCGAGCAAATGGGCTGGGCGTATCGCGAGGATTTGAACGATCTGCCGCATGGGCTTGGCGATCATATCGGCTGGGTGCAGCAAACCCGCGGCGGGCGTTTTCGCGCGAGTGCGGCGCGGTCCTATCTACGCCCGGCCATGGGCCGACCCAATCTGCGCGTAGTGACAAATGCCTTGGTCCATCGCGTGGTCTTTGAAGGCAAGCGCGCGGTGGGTGTGGAGTTTTCCCGCGCCGGTGTCACGGAACGCGCTGATGCGGCGGCGGAGGTGATCCTCTCCGCCGGTGCGATTGGCTCGCCCCATATCCTGCAACTTTCCGGCGTGGGGGATGCTGAGCATCTGGCGGGGCTTGGCATTCCCGTGCTGCATGAATTGCGCGGTGTGGGGTGGAATTTTCAGGATCATTTCCTGGTGCGCGTACAAGCCGTGGTGAAGGATGTGGCCACCTTGAATGAACGTACGCGCGGCCTGCGGCTGGCTGGCGAGGTGCTGAAATTCGCGATGTTTGGGCGTGGAGTGCTGACCTATGCGGCATCGCTCCTTGCGGCATCCTTCAAGGCTTTGCCGGAAAGTGCCACGCCCGATATGCAGGCGCTGTTTGCTTCAGCAAGTTATGCGCCCGGTGCCGCGCGGGTTTTGGATACCAGGCCGGGCATGACCGCCGGCGTTTGGCAAATGCGCCCGGAAAGCCGAGGGTTCATCAAGGCACGCAGTGCCGATCCGCGCGAACAGCCGATCATCAACCCGAATTACCTCGCCGAAGATCGCGATCAGCGCAGCATCGTCGCGGGGCTGCGCCTGATGCGTGAATGGTTCAGCAAGCCGGCGCTGCAGCGCTATATGGTGGCAGAATCCATGCCGGGGCCGGAAGTGCAGACCGATGAGGAGTGGTTGCACTACGCCCGCCAGGTGGGCAGCACCGTGTTTCACGCTTCCTGTTCCTGTCGCATGGGGCCGGATGTGATGTCGGTGGTGGATGAAAGGCTGCGCGTGCATGGGCTTGAAGGGCTGCGCGTGATTGATGCCTCCGCAATGCCGGCCGTGACCTCCACCAATACCAATGCGCCGACGATCATGATTGCCGAGAAGGGCGCGGATATGCTGCGCGCGGATGCGCGGGCACGGCTGGCGGCGTGAACGGGGGAGTTTTTGCGCGGCGCGGGCGCCGCATTGCGCGAAATCTGATCCTGATCAAATCACGGCGCGCCCCCTGGGGCAGGCTTTTGCCTGTTTGGTTTTTTGCGCATTTGCGCAAATATGGCGGCGGAAGGGTCAGCTTGGCCCGGAAAAAGGTAGGTCATCAATCATGAGCGCAGTGATGGAAGCAACACGGGCGAAGGGCAGCGACAAGGGGCTCGATTACGATGCCATTGTCATTGGTGCGGGCATGTCTGGGCTCTATCAGCTGATCCGGCTGCGCCAATTGGGCATGAAGGCACGGGTGTTTGAAGCCGGCACGGGTGTGGGCGGCACCTGGTATTGGAACCGCTATCCCGGCTGTCGCTTCGATTCGGAAAGCTATTCCTATGGCTATTCCTTCGACAAGGATTTGCTCAAGGAATGGCATTGGACCGAGCATTTCGCGCCGCAGCCGGAAACCGAACGCTATCTGAACCTGGTTGCCGACAAATATGATCTGCGCCGCGATATCCAATTCTCTGCCCGCGTGCAGGCGGCGCGCTGGGATGAGGCTGCGCGCCAATGGACGGTGAAATTGGAAGATGGGACTGCGCATAAAAGCCGCTTCCTGATCACGGCGATTGGCGCGCTTTCCGCGCCCACCATGCCGCAATTTCCGGGGATTGCGGATTTCAAGGGCCAATCCTTCCATACGGGAATGTGGCCCAAGGAAAAGGTGGATTTCACTGGCAAGCGCGTCGCCGTGATTGGCACGGGCGCATCGGGCGTGCAAACCATTCAGGAAGTGGCGAAAACTGCCAAGCAGCTTGTGGTGTTTCAGCGCACGCCCAATTGGTGCGCGCCCCTGCATAATGGCAAGATCAGCGCCGAGGAAATGGCGGAAATCCGCACCCGTTATGATGAGATTTTCAAGCGCTGCCAGGAAACTTTCTCCTGCTTCCTGCACACGCCCGATCCGCGCAATACCTTCGATGTCTCGGCTGAGGAACGTGAGGCATTTCTGGAAAAGCTCTATTCCGAAAAGGGTTTCGGGATTTGGGTTGGCAATTTCAAGGATTTGCTGACCAATCGCGCGGCGAATGATGAAATCTCCCGCTTTGTCGCGAACAAGATCCGCCAGCGCGTGAAGGACCCGAAAGTGGCGGAGATGCTGATACCGAAAAATCACGGTTTTGGAACCAGGCGCGTGCCTTTGGAAACTTTCTATTTCGAATGCTACAATCAGCCGAATGTGACGCTGGTGGACAGCAAGGCAACACCGATCGAACGCATCACGCCAACCGGCATCAAGACCAGCGATGCCGAATGTGAATTCGATATCATTGTTTATGCCACGGGCTTTGATGCTTTGCGCGGCGCCTTTGACCGGATCGAATTTCAGGGTGCCGGCGGCGTGACGCTGAAGGAAATCTGGCAGGATGGCGCGACATCGCTGGTTGGCATGTTGCAAAGGGGCATGCCGAATATGTTCATGCTGTTGGGCCCGCATACCGCGCTTGGCAATATTCCACGTTCCATCGAATTCAATGTGGAATGGGTGAGCGATTTGCTCGCCTACGCGCAAGCCAAAGGCATCACGCGCGTGGAAGCAACTGAAGCAGCGATGGAAAAATGGATGGATCACGTGATGGAATTGGCCAAAGGCCTGCTTTCCATGGAGGTCGATTCCTGGATGACCGGCGTCAATCTGAATGTTGCGGGCAAGCAAAAGCGCATTGTCGCGCGCTATACCGGCAGCGCGCCGGCCTATCGTGCCTGGGCGAATGATATGGCAGCGGCCGGCTATGCCGGGATTACGCTGGAATAGGCAAAGCGTTACGCATTGAAAGCAACGCCACCAAGCGCGGCAAGATCATAACCGCCGAGCCTTGCGGCGCGTGTGGCGAAAACCTCGCCCCGCGTGAAGGCCAGTAATTTCTGTACGGGATCGCTGAAGAAATGGCGGCGATCCATCACCAGATCGAAACGTTCTCGAAACAGCGGCAGGAAGGTCAGGCCGCGCGCTGCCGCTTCGGCGCGAATGCCAAAACCCGCATCGGCGCGGCCTTCAGCGACACTCGCCGCGACCTCATCTTCCGAAAGGGCGGGGTTGGGCAGGAAGCCGATCTGATCAAGCCGCAGCCCCGCTTCGGACAGCAAATGCGTGAGCAAGACATGGCTGCCCGCGCGCGGCTGCCGCCCGGCGATACGCAAGCCTGGCCGAGCCAGGTCTGTGATGCCCGTCAGCGCGGCGGGATTGCCCGGCGGCAGGATCAGGCCTTGTTCTCGCCAGGCCCAAGTAATGCCGACAAAGCCGCGCCCGGCCAGAAACTCCCGCGCTGCAGGCTCATTGAAACTATTGCTGTCGGGGTCGAGCAAATGGCTTGCGGCGACCAGGGCCTCATGGGCGGCGAGGGCGATCAGCCCGTCCAGACTGCCGCCGCCTCGCAGGGCGAGCCCGCAGCCGGATTGCCGCGCCGCCCAATCGAGCAAAGGGTCATGGCTGCCGGCCAGGATGGGGGGCGGGTCGAGGCGTTGCGCAGCGCCGGCATCGGCCTGGGCGGCGAGCCAGCGTTCCAGCTGCCGACGCGGGAAAAGCCATTTCCCGCCAAGCTGCGCCGCCGGGAGCTTTTGCGCGCGCGCGAGCTCATAGAGCGAGCGTTCGGAAAGGCGGAGGAAGCGCGCAGCTTCCTTGAGGGTTAGCACATCAGGCATTTGTCGGCGAAATTCGGCAAAAACCGGAAGTCAGTCAAGTCTTTTGCGTAATTGACGCAGGTTCCACCCGCCTGCATCTAAAGCCCATGTCGGGAGGATAGGGTGGGGGATCTCGCCAGCGCATTCAGAACAGCCCTTGGCCTGATCCTATCCCTGGATCCGGCGGTGCTGGCCATTGTGACGCTATCCTTGCGGGTGAGCCTTTCCGCCCTGGTGCTGGCGGCGCTGATCGGGCTGCCGATGGGGGCGCTTTTGGCGGTGGCGCGGTTTCCGGGGCGGGGCAGCGTGATCACGCTGATCAATGCGCTCATGGGGCTGCCGCCGGTGGTGGCGGGGCTGCTAATCTATCTTTTGTTGTCTCGGTCCGGGCCCTTGGGGTCTTTCGGCCTGCTCTTCACGCCCTCAGCCATGATTATCGCGCAGGCGGTGCTGATCACGCCCATTCTGGCGGCGCTGACGCGGCAAGTGCTGGAAGGCATGTGGGAGGAATATGCCGAACAACTCCGGTCCTTCGGTGCGGGGCCGTGGCGCGCGGTGCCCACCCTATTATGGGATGGGCGCTTCATGCTGCTGACAGTGCTGCTGGCAGGGTTTGGCCGCGCGGCGGCGGAAGTGGGCGCGGTGATGGTGGTGGGTGGCAATATTGAAGGCTTCACCCGCGTGATGACCACCGCGATTGCGCTTGAAACCAGCAAGGGCGATTTACCGCTGGCGCTCGCGCTTGGGGTGGTGCTGATGGCGATTGTGCTGGGCGTGAACGCACTCGCACAAGGTGTGCGCGGCATTGCCGCGCGCTGGGCGGGCTGACATGCGCACCCCTGATTCCATCCTGCCGCTACGCACTGAAGGCTTGGCTTTTTCCGCTGGTGGTGTCGAAATTCTGTGTGATGTTTCGCTGACAATAACCGCAGGCGCACCGACGCTGCTGATTGGTGCCAATGGCGCCGGCAAAAGCGTTTTGTTACGCCTGCTGCATGGTTTGCTGAAGCCCTCGGCCGGGCGTGTGTTTTGGTCCTGCCCGGCCGAGCATGCCGCGCGGCGTCAGGCGATGGTGTTTCAGCGCCCGGTACTGCTGCGCCGATCCGTGCTGGGCAATACGCTTTACCCCATGATTTTGGCTGGTGTGGCGCGGGGTGAACGCGAAGCGCGTGCGGCAGAAGCTTTGGCGTTGGTTGGCCTTGCCGATCGCGCCGCTGATCCGGCGCGCAAGCTTTCCGTGGGTCAGCAACAGCGCCTTGCCTTGGCGCGTGCTGCTGCCTTGCAGCCAGAATTGCTGTTTCTGGATGAGCCTTCCGCCAGCCTTGATCCCGCCGCAACCCGCGCGGTGGAGGAGATTGTGCTGAAGCTCGCCGCGCGCGGCACCAAGATTGTCATGACGACGCATGATCTGGCGCAGGCGCGGCGGCTGGCGGGCGATATCCTCTTTTTGCATCGCGGCAGCGTCTTGGAACAGGCGCCAGCTGAGGCGTTTTTCCGACAACCCGCTTCAGCGACCGCGCGTGCCTTTTTGCGTGGCGAATTGGTGTGGTGACGCTTTTGAAGGAAGGGGAAGCAACATGATGGGCATTTTCCGACGCGGCGTTTTGCCTGTGCTGATCGCAGCTTTTGCGCTGCCGGCCCTGGCGCAGGAACGCAGCATTACGGTCGCTTCCACCACCAGCACGGAACAATCCGGGCTTTTTGGCCATATCCTGCCAATCTTCACGCGCGAGGCCGGCATTGCTGTGCGTGTGGTTGCACTCGGCACTGGGCAAGCCTTGGATGTCGGGCGGCGCGGCGATGCGGATGTTGTTTTTGTGCATGATCGCGCGGCGGAAGAACGCTTCGTTACGGAAGGCTTCGGCGGGCCGCGGCGGCATGTGATGTTCAATGATTTCGTGATCACCGGCCCCGCAGCCGATCCCGCGCGCATCGCTGGGCTTGGTGATACGGCGGAAGCGCTGCGCCGCATTGCTGCCACGCGCGCGCCCTTCATCAGCCGAGGTGATCGCAGCGGCACCCATGCGGCGGAGCTTCGCCTGTGGCAATTGGCCGGCATTGATCCCGGAAGCGGGCGCGGCCAATGGTATCGGGAAGTGGGCCAGGGCATGGGGCCGGCCTTGAATACCGCCGCCGCGCAGGGCGCCTATATCTTGGCTGATCGCGCCACCTGGCTGAGTTTTCGCAATCGGCAGGATCAGCGTATTTTGATCGGGGGCGATACGCGGTTGTTCAACCAATATGGCGTTATGCTGGTGAATGCGCAGCGCCATCCGCATGTGAAGGCCGCCGATGGGCAACGCTTCATTGATTGGCTGCTGTCACCCGCCGGGCAGGCCGCGATTGCATCCTATCGCATCAATGGGGAACAGCTTTTCTTCCCCAATGCGGATAAGCCGGAACCGGTTTCGTGAAACGGCGCTACGTCACCGCGACGCGCGCTTCGGCGCGCGCCTGACGGCCTTTTTCATCGGTCCAGATGAATTCAAAATGGCCTGGCTTGTCCAACCGCACGAAAAACACGTGATAGGGGTTGGTCGCAGTGCCATTCTGGAAATCGGCAGCAAAGAGCGTCTCACCATTCAGCCGCACCATCAGCCGTGTCAGCATATCGCGCGGCAAGGCGCGGCCTGCTTCATGGCGCAGCCCGGTTTCCATCGGGTGTTCAATCAAGGTGCGGATTTCAATGACCTCACCGGCGCGGGCGCTGCGCGGGATGCGAATGCGGGGCTGTGATGGCAGCGCGCTCATGAAAGGCACCCCCCAGCACCCACGCGCAATTCCGCGCTGGTACGCAGAACGCGCCCGGTGCTGGTTTCGGCCAGCACGATCAGGCGCTGATCTTCCGCGAGGCGAATGCGTGTTTGCACTTCAGCGCGGGCCAGCATCGGCGTCAGCCGGAAGGTTGCCACACCTGGCGTTGGGTTGCGGGAAGCAAAGACATGAATGGCGGTGATGTGGTCCTGCGCTGTCATCGGGCTTTCCACCAAAATGCCAAGCGGCACCTGGCCGCCATTTTCCGCAAGCGTGGGCACGCGGAGCAGAATGCCGCCATCGGTCACGGGCTTGTCGGCAACCGCGTCCCGGATCGCGGTGTTCAGCGCCTCATCCGCCCGCGCCGCGGCGGCGAAGGGCAGCGCGAGTAGCGCGAGGCAGGTTCTGCGAGCAATCATCAACACCTCCATGCCGCACCGTGGGATAAGGGATGGCGCAGCAAGAAATTCTCTAATGAAGGGCGGTTCAAAGCCCCGTCGATAATTGATATGACGGCTGAATTTTCCAGACGCAAGCGAAAATTTTTAATGCTATCAGCGGATTAGATGGGATAAAGGGCTTGCTGCCTAGGTGGTGAAATTTGGAAATTCTTTCTCAGCGATCCAGGCGAAATAGTGGGCGCAAATGCAGCCCCACCCAATTACCCGCGAGCCCCGGCAGGATCCAAAGCCAGCCATGCAGGCTGCCGGAAGCAATCCCCGCCACATAGGCGCTGATATTGCAGCCCGAGGCCATGACGGCGCCATAGCCAAGCAAGAGCCCACCCAGCACGGAAGCGCAACCATGCCGCCAGGGCAGGCGCCATTGCGGCTTGATGCGCGCGGCAAGTGCCGCGGCGAAAAACGCGCCGAGCATCAGGCCGAGATTCATGACACTGCTGCGCTCAGCGAGCAGCGGGCGGAGAAAGGCTTCCGTGCGTGTCGGGTCTTCCCAAAAAGCCCAGAAGGCCGGTTCATCCCAGCCAAATTCCGCGACAATGCGCGACCCCCAGAGTGGGAAAGACGCCGTGATCACCCATGGTCGCCCCGCAGCCCAAAGCGTGATGATGTTGAGCGCGGCAAGAAGAATGGCGGCCAAGCCCCAGGACCAAAGCCGTGGTGATGCCGCTAATGGCGTGCTGAAGATCGGTTCAACACGACCATGGCGGCGTTGTTCGATCACGCGCGAAGCCAGCGCGACGCAAAGGAAAATCATGAGGCTGCCGATCATCGTCGGCCATAGCCCGATCAGCTCTGGCAGGGATGTCGCGGCAAGCGCCGGCAGATCGGCCCATCTTTCGGAATCATAAGCGGCGATGGTGGCGCCGATGATGAAAAATATCAGTGTCAGCAACATGCGCGTATTGCCACCACCTGCGGTATAGAGCGTGCCGGAAGCGCAGCCGCCACCCAATTGCATGCCGATGCCGAAGATGAAGGCACCGATGATCACGGCAACACCAGCAGGAAAGACAATGCCGCGCACCGGCGCACCGGCGAGTGTTCCGGCATGAATGGCGGGCAGCATGATGACAACCAGAATGCCAAGCATGAGCATTTGTGCGCGGAGCCCCGCCCCGCGCCCTTCTGCCAATGCCTGGCGAAAACCACCGGCAAAGCTGAAGGCGCCGCGATACAGCGCGAAGCCAAGGGCGGCACCCACCGCCCAAAGCAGCGCGTGATTGTCGCCGTAATTCAACGCCAGCCCAAGCGCACCTGCCAGCAAAAGCAAGGCTGCGATGGTGGCGGGCAGGGCTTGGGGCAAGACGCTCAGCCTTTCGTGTTAGAAAATGAATACCGGAATGAGCGACGCCACCAATGCCAAGGCCATGGCGTAATTGAAAAGCCGAAATGCGCGCTCGGAGGTCAGCAGCCGGCCAACCGCCACACCAAAACCGCACCAAAGCGTACAGGATATGACGCCAGAAAACATAAACGCAGCCGCCACGCGCGTAGCCTCGGACCAGACAGGCGCCTCGGGCAGGGTATAGGCGGCGAGTGCGCCAACCGCCATGATCCAGGCCTTGGGATTGACCCATTGAAAGCCCGCCGCTTCGAAAAACCCGATGGGCTTTGCAGCGCCAGTGCCCTTGCCGCGACCTGCGGTCGCGATGCGCCAAGCGAGGTAGAGCATATAGGCAGCCCCGGCATATTTCAGCGCCAGATGCAACCAAGGCAGGGCAGTGAAAACCGTGCCCAAACCAAGTCCAATCGCGAGTACCATGGCCGGAAAGCCAAGAATAATCCCAAGCATATGCGGCACGGCCCGCCGAAAGCCGAAATTGGCACCGGAGGCCGTCAACATGGCGTTGTTCGGCCCTGGCGTGCAGCTTGTGGTCAAGGCGAAACCAATCAGCGCCCAAAAAAGCGGATCATGCAATGGCGATAACCTTGCGGTTGGGATGATGACTAAAATGCTCGCCTAAGGCGTTTCGACCATGCTTGCAATAAGGGCATGCGGGCGCAACCTCGCCGTAATTGGTGTGGGCCTGAAATGGCGCAAGCGTGCGGCGGCGCTTCTATGCGAATGCTTGCAAACACGGCATAAAGCACGAAGCAACAGGAGCAATCGCATGATTCCCCGCCGCGTTCTGCATGGCCTATTGGCCGCACCCTTGCTGGCGCGTATTGCCTCGGCGCAGGACGCTTTCCCAATGCGCGGCATTTCCATCATTGTGCCATTTCCTCCAGGCGGCGGCACGGATGTGCTGGCACGGATTCTGGCGCAGCATTTTCAGGAGAGCTTCAAGCAGCCGGTTGTCGTTGAAAATCGCGGCGGCGGTGCGGGGCGCATTGGCATGCAGCAATTGCTGCGCAGCGCGGCCGATGGGCATACGCTGATGGTGACCTCTACCGGTGGCATCATGGGGCTTGCGGGTGCCCATGATGCCTTCAAGGTTGAAACGGCCTTGACGCCAGTGACGCTATTGGCCGCACCGGCCTATGTGGTGGCGGTACATCCAAGCCTTGGCGTGAAGGATGTCGCGGGCTTGATCGCGCTCGCCAAGCAAAGGCCGGGTGCTTTCAGTTTTGGCAGTTCCGGCACTGGCGCGGCGAGCCATTTGGCGGCTGAGCTTTTCGCCTCCATGGCCGGCATTGAAATGCTGCATGTGCCTTATCGTGGCACGGGGCCTGCGTTGAATGATCTGATTGGTGGGCGCATTCAATTGATGTTCGCGCCACCGCAGACGGTCGCCGCTGCTGTGTCATCGGGCCAAGTGCAAAGCCTGGCCATGACGGCAGAGCACCGATCCACATTATTGCCCGGCATACCAACGGTAAATCAAAGCGGCCTGCCGGGCTATTCGGCTGTCGGATGGTTTGGGCTGTTCGGGCCGCGCGACATGCCCGCTGCCGTCACGGCAAAAATCGCCACCGAAGCCGCGCAAGGCATCACGATAAATACCACGCGCCAACGCCTGGCTGTTTTGGGCGCAGAGCCGGAACCAATGGCCCCTGATGCCTTTGCGCGCTTCATTGATGCTGACATTTCCAAATGGCAGCAGGTTGTGCGAGAGCGCGGCATTACTCTGGAGTAGAAAATCCCATGATCAGATTGGCAAGTTTCCTCGCCCCCGGCGATCTGCGCCCAAGGCTTGGCGCGGCAGAGGGCGCGATGATGCGCGACTTGACCGCAGCGCATGGTGCGGATTGGGATATGCGCCGCGTGCTGGCGCTGCCGATTGCGGAATTGCGCGCCTTTGTCGCGGCGGGAGGGATCATGCTACCGGCACAGCAGTGCCATTTATTGCCGCCCATACCTGATCCGGGCAAGATTTTTTGTGTGGGGAAAAACAGCAAGGTGCATCGCGCAGAATTGGTCGCGCAGGGCATGTTGAAGGAAGACCCGAAGGAACCGACAAGCTTTGTGAAGCTGACGGAAACCCTGGTGGGTGAAGGGGCGCGCGTGGCACGGCCGGAAGGCATCACGACCTTCGATTACGAACCCGAATTGGCCTTTATTATCACGCGCCGCGCCTTTCAGATCAGCCGGGAAAACGCCCGCGCTCATGTCGGTGCGATCACCGTGCTGAATGATTTGACGGCGCGAGAGATTCAGAAGCAGGAAGTGCAGCTTGGCACGAAATTCTGGGTCTCCAAAAACATGCCGCGCTTCACGCCGGTTGGGCCTTATGCGGTACCACTTGCAGACATTGCCGATCCCTATGATTTGTGGCTGACCTGCCACGTGAATGGCGAACAGCGGCTGCGCGTGAATACGGATGAATATATCCATCGCATTGAAGGCATCATCGCGCATTTCTCGCGTTTCATGCCGTTTGAGGTGGGTGATGTGATCGCGACCGGCGCGCCGCGCGGCACCGTGATTGGCCACCCGAACGCGGCGGAGCTCTATCTGAAGCCGGGCGATACCTGTATTGCCGGGCTGGAAGGTGTGATGCAGATCACCACCCATATCGTCGCCCCTGGCGAGGTGTAATGCCGCCGACCGCTTGACCTTTCCCCTGATCCGGGTTGCATTTGTGCGATGCGGACATACGCCAAGCAAGAAGGAATTGGGAAAATGAAGCGTCGGGCGATTTTATTGGCAGGGGCAGGAATTTTGGCTGCGCCAGCGGTTCGCGCACAAAGCCAGGCGCCCTGGCCCAATAGGGCCGTGCGCATCATTGTTCCCTTTGGCCTTGGCGGCGCGGCAGATGTTGCGGCGCGCTTTGTGGCTGAACCGCTTTCAGCGGCGCTTGGTGTGCCCGTGGTGATTGAAAACCGTACCGGTGCGGGTGGTTCCATCGGCACCAATATGGTCGCGAAATCGCCCGGTGATGGCTATACGCTGGTCGCACTTGGCAATACTGCCGCCGTGAATGAAACCCTGCAACCGGGGCGCGGCTTTGTGCTGATGCGCGACCTTACGCCTGTGGCGCCGATCAATATCGCGGATAATGTTCTGGCGGTGCATCCTTCGGTTCCTGCCAATTCGCTGCCGGAATTTTTGGATTTGCTGCGCCGAGAGCCGGGCAAATGGAATTACGCCCATTCCGGCCCCGGCACGCCCTATCACCTTGCTGGCGAAATGCTGAAAGCCATGGCCAAGGTGGATATGGTGGCGGTGAGTTTCCGTGGATCAAATGAGGCGCGCACAGCGGTGATTTCTGGCCAGGTGCCGATCATGTTCGATGGCATTCCCAGCATGGCGCCGCATATCAATGCCGGTACGGTGCGCGGCCTTGCAACAACGGGCCGGCAGCGCGACCCAATGCTGCCCAATTTGCCGACCGTTGCCGAAACAGTGCCCGGTTTCGAATACCCGATCTGGATTGGCCTGATGATGCCAGCCACAACGCCGCGCCCGATTGTGGAGCGTTTGCATGCGGAAATCACCAAGATCATGCAAAGCGATGCGGGCCGCACCGGCATGCAGCGCATGGGCGCGCGGTCCATGGTGATGACGCTTGCGGAATATGAAGCCTATTTGCGCAATGATGTGGATACGCTCGGCAAATTGGTGCGCGATGCGGGCATCAAGGCGGAATAGGCCATGACCAGCTTCACGCTGAATGGTGCGGATGTCATTTTGGATTTGCCGGATCACGCGACGTTATTGCACGCATTGCGCGGCCCTTTGGGGCTTTCCAGCCCACGCTTTGGCTGCGGCGCTGAACAATGCGGTTCCTGCATGGTGCTATTGGATGGCAAGCCCGCCTATGCCTGCGCGCTTGGCATGGATGCGGTTGCAGGGCGCAAAATTGTGACGGTTGAAGGCCTGGGCTCGGATGGCGCGCCGCATTCTTTGCAGGCGGCTTTTGTGGCAGAACAGGCCGGCCAATGCGGCTATTGCCTTTCGGGCATGTTGATTTCTGCCGCTGCCTTGCTGGCCGCCAATCCTGACCCGGATGAGGATGCCATTCGCACCGCCATGGAACCGCATTTATGCCGTTGCGGCAGCCATAATCGCATCATTCGCGCCATCAGGCGCGCAGCACGGGAGATGGCGGCATGAGTCATGGTTTTGGCGCCGCACTCAAGGTTGATGATGGCAAGCCGCGCTTGCCGGGTAGCCTGCATCTCAATCGCCGCCTGTCGCAATGGCTGCATGTCCGCGCCGATGGTGTTGTGGAAGTGAAGCCCGGCAAGGTAGAACTGGGGCAAGGCATCCTGACCGCCTTGGCGCAGATTGCCGCTGATGAATTGGATGTGGCACCGGAACGCATCCGCATCATCAGCGTGGTTACGCCGGATAGCCCGGATGAGGCAGTGACGTCTGGCAGTCTTTCCGTACAGGATTCCGGCAGCGCCATTCGCCATGCCAGCGCCGATGCGCGGCGTATTTTTCTGTCTGTCGCGGCACAAAGAAGCGGTGTGGCGTTTGAAGCGGTCACTGTGACAGATGGGGATTTCATCGGCCCGCACGGCAAGATTGGCAGCTATTGGCAATTCGGCGATGCCGGGCTGTTGGAGGTTGAGGCATCACCGGAAGCGCGCGCCAAGCCCATGGAAGCGCGTCGTCTTGTGGGTATTTCAGCGCCGCGGCGCGATTTGCCGGGTAAGCTGCATGGCGCGCCCGCCTATGTGCATGATTTGCGCCTGCCCGGCATGCTGCATGCGCGAATTATTCGCCCAAATGCACGCGGGGCTGTGCTTGAAGCGCTGGCGGATGGCCCGCTGCCAGGTGATGCGCGGCTGGTGCGGGATGGCAATTTCCTGGCGGTATTGGCAAGCACTGAATGGGATGCCGAAGCTGCTGCGACACGCATCGCAACCAGGGCGCAGTGGCAGGAAGCCGTTACGCTCCCTGAACAGGCGCAACTCGCGGATTGGTTGCGGGATGCTGCGACGCGTGGTGAACGCAAGGTCACCGAGGAACGCGATGCGGACATACCCGCCGCTGTGCATCGGCTGAAACGCAGCTTTCATCGGCCTTATCTGGCCCATGCCTCGATCGGGCCTTCCTGTGCTGTGGCGCGGTTTGATGGTGATCGCGTGGAAGTCTTCAGCCATACGCAGGGGCCTTACAATCTGCGCACGGATATCGCGAAAACGCTGCGCTGCGCTCCGGAGAAAGTGATTGTGCGCCACATGGAAGGCGCCGGCTGCTATGGCCATAATGGTGCGGATGATGTGGCGCTGGAAGCGGTGCTGATTGCGCGCGCGGCAGAAGGTAAGCCCGTGCGGCTATTGTGGTCGCGTGCGGATGAACTCGGCTGGGCACCATTTTCGCCGGCGATGCTGGTGGATATTGAAGCGTCAGCGGCGGCAGATGGAAGCTTGCTGGGGTGGCATGCGGAAGTGATCAGCAATGGCCATTCCGGCCGGCCTGGTCGCTCTCCCGTACCGACCTTATTGGCGGCCTCGCAGCTTGCTGAGCCCTTTCCAGTGCAGCCTTCCATCAACCCGCCCCTGGCGGCAGGCGGCGGCGCGGAACGCAATGCGATTCCGGGGTATCGCATCCCGAAATTGCATGTTGCCACCACAAGATTACTGGACATGCCCATCCGCACCTCAGCACTGCGCGGCCTGGGCGCGACGCTGAATGTCTGGGCGGTGGAAAGCGTGATGGATGAAATGGCGGCGTTGGTCGGCGAAGATCCGCTTACCTATCGCCTGCGCCATTTGGATGATGCACGTGGCCGCGCCGTCTTGGAAAAAGTGGCCGGCATGGCGGGTTGGCAGGGGCGCGAAACACGCGAAGGTTTTGGCTTTGGCATTGCCTATGCACGGTACAAGAATACCGGCGCTTATGCTGCGGTAATTGCGGAAGTGGAAGCGCGCGAACGCATCTTCTGTCGGCGCCTATGGATCGCCGGTGATTGTGGAGAGGTGGTGAACCCCGACGGTGCGGCCAATCAGCTTGAAGGCGGCGCCATTCACGGGGCTTCGATTGCATTGGTGGAGGAGGTGCGCTTTGACCGCCAGCGCATTACTTCCGATTCATGGGAAAGCTTCCCGATCCTGCGCTTTTCGGAAGTGCCCAAGGTGGATGTTGCCTTGATCAACCGGCCCGAAGCACCGTTCCTCGGCGCGGGGGAGGCAAGCCTTGCCCCAACCATCGCGGCGATTGCCGGGGGCATTCACGCTGCCCTGGGCGCCAGGCCGCGGCAATTGCCATTCTCGGCGGAGAATATCGCCAAGGCCGGATGATCTGGACGCGTGCGCCAAGCTGTATCAGGCTGTGTGCAGCTTTTGCTTTTCTGGAGATACCACATGGGTTCGCTGCTTTTCTCGCCATTGACCATTCGCAGTGTGACGATTCAAAACCGCGTCGTGATGCCGCCGCTTTGCCAATATTCAGCGATCGAAGGTTTGGCGAATGATTGGCATATGGTGCAGCTCGGCCGCTTCGCGGTGGGTGGCTTTGGGCTGATTTTCACCGAAGTGACTTCCGTTATGCGCGAAGGTCGCATTACCCATGGTGATCTTGGGCTTTGGTCGGATGCACATATTGAACCGGTGCAGCGGCTTGCGCGCTTCATCAAGGCTCAAGGTGCGGTGCCGGCGATGCAGCTTGGCCATGCGGGGCGCAAGGGTTCTTCACAACGTGCCTTTGAAGGCAATGGACCTTTGGGTGCGCCTGAGGCCGCCAAGGGCGAAAAGCCCTGGCCATTGGTGGGTCCGACAGCAACGGCAATTGGTGAAGGCCATGTGCAGCCCGAAGCACTGACCAAGGAAGGCATGGCCGATATTCGTGAAGCCTTCGCCACCGCCGCACGCCGCGCCTTGGCCGCCGGCTATGAGGCGATTGAGGTGCATTGCGCGCATGGCTATCTGCTGCATCAATTCCTCTCGCCCTTGTGCAATACGCGCAATGATGAATATGGCGGTGATCTTGCCGGGCGCATGCGCTTCCCGCTTGAAATTGTGCGCGCCGTGCGGGAAGCTTGGCCGGAAAATCTGCCGCTTTTTGTGCGTATCTCCGCCGTTGATGGCGCCGATGGCGGGTGGGAAATGGAAGATAGCGTCGCCTATGCGCGTGAATGCCAAAAGCTTGGCGTTGATGTGATGGATTGTTCTTCAGGCGGCATTGGCGGCAGCGCCACCGGCAGCAAGCGTGTGCCACGCGGCTATGGTTTTCAGATTCCTTATGCCGCGCAAATCCGCCGAGAGCTTGGCATGAAATCCATGGCGGTTGGGCTGATCATTGGCCCGCATCAGGCCGAAGCGGCTTTGGCTGCGGGCGATGCCGACCTGATCGCCATCGGGCGTGAGGGTATGAACAACCCGAATTGGCCGTTGCATGCGCGCGCCGTGCTGGAACCAGGCACGACCGAGGAAGTTTTCGGCTGCTGGCCGCCGCAACATGGCTGGTGGATGGAAAAGCGTGGTGCAGTGATGAATGCACTCGGCATCCCGCCGGTATGATGAATTTGCAATGAGACTAAGGAAGGAAACGAAGCATGAAACTCGCCTATTCACCCAATAGCCCCTATGTGCGGAAATGTGTTGTGCTTGCGATTCAGCGCGGCATTGACAAGCAGATGGAGCTTTGGACGATTGGCACCACCGATCCCGCGCTGGTGAAGGTGAATCCGCTTTCGAAAGTGCCGACGCTGGTGCTGGATGATGGGACTGCGCTGTATGACAGCCCGGTGATTTGCGAATATCTCGACAGTGTCGGTGATGGGCCGAAGATGTTCCCCCCCGCAGGCCCAGCGCGTTGGAAGGCGCTCCGTCAGGAAGCGCTTGGCGATGGCATTCTGGATGCAACGCAGCCACGCCGGCGCGAAATTGCGCTGCCACAGGATGAGGGACGGCAGTCCTACATCGTGCTACAGCAGGGGAAGGTGAAGGCCGCGCTTGCGGTGCTCGAAGCCGAAGCCGATAGCCTTGGCATGCTCACCAACATTGGCGAAATCACCATTGCCTGCGCCTTGGGCTATATGGATTTCCGTTATCCGAATGAACCCTGGCGGCCTGGGCATCCCAAGCTTGAAGCCTGGTATACGAAGGTTGCGGCCATGCCTGCCATGACGCGCACGGTCCCACCCGGTTGACGTAACGCATTTGGTGCGCTGCGGCCTGCGTTTACGCGCGGGTGGCAGCACGCCATGCTTTTGAAATGTCCATCCGCCGCGCCACCCAGATCTGATCACCCAATTCGGCGAGCCTTGCCAGCACTTTTTCAAAGGCGGGGAAGCGCGCTGGTCGCCCTGCAATGCGCAGATGATATCCGATATTGAGCAGGCGCGGCTTGCCCTGGCTTGCTTCGGCCAGCAACACATCCAGCGCATCATTCACATACTCCACCATCTCACTGGCGCGCACAAAGCCATTGGGGTGGAAGAATTTCATGTCATTGGTATCAAGCGCATAGGGTAGTACCGAAAGCCCTGGGTGCTCAGGATCATCATAGGGCACATCATCATCGAATGCGTTGGACACCCAGGCGAAGCCGCGTTCCTGCAGCAAGCCGCGCGTCCAGATACTTTCCGAACCGCGACAGAAAAACCCTTTCGGTGCTTCGCCACACGCCTTGGCGATGGCAGCGATGCAACGATCAAGATCAGCCGCCTCTTCTTCACGCGATGCGTAATCAGCCTGCGGACGCCAGAGCCAGCCATGCGCGGCGGCTTCATGGCCGCGCCTGGTCACCTCGGCGGCGAGTGAGGGCGCGCGTTCAACTGCGCGACCGCACATCAGGAAGGTTGCGGGAATCGCGTGACGGTCAAGCGCATCCAACATGCGCCAAAAGCCGGCGCGCGTGCCATAGGCAAAGATCTGCTCCTGCCCCATATCGCGCACGCCTGGGGCAACGACGCTGATAACCTCGCCCATGCGTTCGCATTGCGGATCTCCGTCGCCCACCTGTTGCTCCGCTCCTTCTTCGAAATTGACAGCGACGGAAACGGCAAGCCGCGCGCCATTGGGCCAGCGCATATCGGGCCATTTGCCGCCATAGCCAACCATATCGCGTGTCATGTGAAATCTCCCCTGCGCGCATGGCGCCCGAACCAGCACAGCGCTGCACCGGCAAGCGGCAGCGTCGCCAATATCGCGAAAGCGTTGCGATAGCCGTGCAGTTCCTGGCCGAGCACGGCGATCAATGGCGGGCCGAGCACGGCGCCAGCGAAGCTCAGCGAAATCACTGCACCGGATGCAGCACCCGCTGCACCTGGTGGTGCAAGGCGCACACTTTCTGCGACCAATACGCCATTCCAGCCGGCAGTACTGGCGCCAATGGCAATGAACAGCAGTACCAGAAGCAGAGTTTGCGCGCCGCCAACCAAGGGCAGCATCATCAGAAAAATTCCGGATAGAGCGCCAATCAGCATCAGCGCACGCTGACCGCCCATGCGTGTGTCGGCCACCAAAGCCCAGCCAATGCGCGAAAGCCCGCCCACCACCTGACAGAGCCCCACAAGCGCGCCAGCTGAGACGGAATCCCAGCCATAATCGCCAATCAGCATCGCAACCATATGCGCCCCAAGGCCAATCTGCACCAAGGCATAACAGGCAGCCGCAAGACCAATCACGCCAAGCGCAGGCGATTTCAACAGCAGCAATGGTCCTGCCTGCACAGCAGGCGCGCCGCGATCCTGATCCCAATCCGCGCGCTTCAATTGCAGCCCAATGACCATCATCAGCAACATCGCCGCCGCAATCAGCATGGCGTTGCGCCAGCCCAGGATCTCTGCCGTGCCAGGCAACATCAAGCCTGCCAATGCAACGCCAAAAGGCACACCCATTTGCTTCAGGCCAAAAACCATATTGCGGCGTGATGGTGGCGCAAGCTTGCCAAGCAATTGTGAGGCAGCCGGGTTGGTCAGCCCATAGGCCAGCCCAATCAAAATCGTGGCTGGCACCGCAACGGCAAGCTCAGCAAAACTCAGCATGGCAACGCCAATCGCCGCCGCCAGCAGCGCGATTTGTGTGGTGCGTGCCGGCCCCCATGTCGCGAGCCAGCGCGGCCCATAAGCAGAAGCGAAAACCGCGCAGAGATAAACCAAGCCCACCTGATAGCCGATACTGGCCCGCGCCATACCGAAATCCGGCGCGCCATAGGCCACCAAAACGGGCAGCGCGTAAACCGCCATGGTCGCCAAGGTTTGTGAACCCGCCAACAGAAAAAGCGCGAGCGTGAGGCCGTGAGAGTTACTCATGCCGCAGTCCCCATCACGCCTGATGCAGGCCCCGCCGATAGGTTGAAGGTTCCATGTCCTTCACCGATTTCGCACGTTTTTCGAGCCAATAGCTCTGCGCCGGCGGCATGGCGTCAAAAGCCCCATCCACGCCAAGCTTGCGCGCGGCATCGGTTGGCCAATTCGGATTGTAGAGAATCTCTCGCCCAATCGCGACAAGATCAGCATCGCCGGCTTGCAGAATCGCCTCGGCCTGATCGGCATGCACAATCAGGCCGACCGCCATGGTGGCGATGGGTGCCTCGTGGCGCAACCGCCGCGCATAAGGCACCTGATAGCCATAGCCAGGCCGCGCCGCTTTTGGCGGACCGCCCGTGATGCCACCCGATGAACAATCTACCACATCAACACCAGCAGCGCCGACAAGTGCGGCAAGGCGAATGCTTTGTTCCACATCCCAGCCGGCATCATCTTCGACCGAGAAACGCATGAAGAGTGGTTTATGCGTGGGCCACACCGCGCGCACTGCTTCCACGACTTCAAGCGCAAAGCGCATGCGGTTACGCTCCGAACCGCCATAATCATCATTGCGCCGATTGGCAGAAGGCGAGAGGAATTGATGGATCAGATACCCATGCGCCGCGTGGATTTCGAGCACATCAAAACCCGCAGCATCGGCGCGCCGTGCGGCATCTGCCCAATGCTGCACCAGCTTTGGAATTTCATCGCGGGTGAGCGCACGCGGCATGGGGTCACCCGCATCGCCGATCTCGGCACTCGGTGCCACCAGTTCCCAAGCTTCCCAATCAGTAATCGCAGGGTTTTGCACGAGTGGCGCGCCACCTTCCCAGGGACGAAAACGCCGTGCCTTGCGGCCGGAATGGCCAATCTGGATTGCCGGCACTGAACCATTGGCACGAATCAAATCCGCCATACGTTTCATGCCTGGGATGAAGGCATCATCCCAAAGCCCGGTATCGCCAAGTGTGCCGCAGCCGCGCCGTTCAACCTTGGTGCTTTCCACCATCACCATGCCGGCACCACCCGCGGCGAAGCGACCTCCATTCATCAAATGCCAATCGGTGATGAAGCCACGATCCGCTGCATATTGGTGCATCGGCGCGACCACTACGCGGTTTTTCAGCGTGACGCCGCGCTTGGTCCAAGGTGTGAAAAGCAGGGGCAGAGTCATGGCGGTATTGCTCTCCAATAAATTGGAAGTCTCGATTCAGGCGACCGGTAGTGGCGGCATCACTTCGCCGGATGCACCGCCATCCAATGTCGGGCGATATCCACGCGGCGCGTGATCCAGACATCGCGCTTATCCGCCATGTAATCCAGCAGCCTTTGCAGCGCGACCGCGCGCGCCGGGTGACCAATCAGGCGCATATGCAGCCCAACCGACATCATCTTGGGCTGCCCCTTGCGGCCTTCTTCATAGAGCATGTCGAAAGCATCACGGATATAGGAAAACCATTGATCGGAGGTGCCCATCCACCCGGCATATTTGCCGTCATTATTCGTGAGCGAATAGGGCACGATCAGATGTGGTTTGTCGTTCACGCGGGTCCAGATCGGCAATTCATCGCCGTAATAATCGCTGTCGTATAGAAAGCCGCCTTCTTCCACGACCAGCCGGCGCGTGTTCACGGAAGGTCCATAGCGGCAATACCAGCCATCTGGCCGATGCCCGACAGTCTTTTGCTGGCTATCAATCGCTTTGCGGATGTGGTCGCGTTCTTCTTCGTCTGACAGCTCGAAATGCTTGACCCAACGCCAACCATGGGAACAGACATCATAGCCCGCGGCCTTGATGGCGGCGGCTGCTTCCGGGTTGCGTTCCAACGCCAGCGCGCAGCCAAAAATCGTCACTGGCAGGTTGCGTTCCTGAAACAGCCGATGCAGGCGCCAAAAACCAACACGGCTGCCATATTCAAACATGCCTTCGGCGGCCAAATCGCGGCCGGACTTCACCTGATTGAGGCCATGCGCTTCGGTCAAGCCATTTTCCGTTACTCCATCGCCAAGTTCGAAAGATGGCTCACTGCCTTCCTCATAATTGATGACAAAATTCACCGCGAGCTTTGCGCCGCCTGGCCATTGCGGATCGGGCGGATTGGCGCCGTAGCCAATGAAATCTCGCGTGACTTGATAGGTCATGGCATCAAACCCTTTCAGGGGAGGGGGCGTTTTGAAGCGCGCGCCAAATCTTTTCGGGTGTCGCAGGCATATCGGGCGCAGTGGCACCGCGCAGCGCCAGCGCATCCGCAATGGCGTTCATTACTGTTTGCGGCGCGGCGATGGCGCCCGCCTGACCAGAGCCCTTGACGCCGAGTGGATTGGATTTCGTGGGCGTGCCTTCCAACAAAACTTCAATGGCCGGCACATCATCCGCACGAGGTAGCGCGTAATCCATCAAGGAACCGGTCAGCAATTGGCCTGACTCACGATCATAAAGAATGTCTTCCAGCATGGCCTGACCAATGCCCTGCACCAGCCCGCCCTGGACCTGCCCTTGCGTAAGGCGTGGATTTATCAGGCGCCCGTAATCATCCACCGCGACATAGCGTGTGAGCCGCGCATGCCCGGTTTCCGGGTCAATCTCAACCTCCGCGACCTGGCTGCCATTGGGGAAGGTCACGAGGTCAGAGGTATTGTGACCCGATGCGGTAAGCCCAGGCGTCATGCCTTCGGGAAGGCTTGTGGAATCTTCTGCTGCACGCGCGATTTCTGCCAAGGTGATGAAGCGCTCTCCATCCGGTAGGGCGAAGCGCCCATCTGCGAAAACAAGCGCAGTGGGATCGGCTTGCAGCAAATGCGCGGCAATCAGGCGCGCCTTTTCCATGAGCGCATCAAGTGCCAGAACCAATGCACCACCGCCCAAATGCAGTGAACGCGCGCCGCCATGGCCATTGCCATTGGGCAACAGTTGCGTATCGGCTTGCTGCACCTGCACCTCGGCAGGGGTCAGTCCAAGCCGGTCTGCAACAATCTGCGCATAGCTGGTTTCATGCCCCTGGCCATTGCTTTGCGTACCAATCGCCGCGCGGGCCTGCCCGGATGTATCCACGCTCACCGAAGCCCATTCACCCGGCGCACCGCGCGCGGTTTCCAGAAAACAGGCAATACCGCGGCCAAGCAGCATGCCGCGCTGCGCTGCCTCCGCGCGCCGCGCCGCAAAGCCCGCTGCATTGGAAACCGTGGCGAGTACTGCAAGATTGGCGGCGAAGCGCCCGCCATCGACGGCCATGCCCATGGAGGTACGATGCGGCGCATCGGGCAGCATATTCATCGCGCGCAAGGCTGCGGCATCGCGCCCCAGTTGGCGCGCGGCGGCATCCACCAGCCTTTCGATGATGTAATTCGCCTCTGGCTTGCCGGCGCCGCGATAGGCATCCACTGGCAGGCTATTGGTGAAGGCGCCGCGCACTTCCAGATGCATGGCGGGGATGGCATAAACACCGCCCATCGCGGTGGAAAAAGCATTGGTCGGGCAATGCGGACCAACGGCGGAAAGATAGGCGCCCATATCGGCAATGCTGCTGATGTCCAGGCCCAGGAAGCGGCCATCACCAGCCAAAGCCAGCCTTGCATTGGCGCGTAAATCGCGGCCATGCACGGCGGCGGCGAATTCCTCGCTCGGTTCCGCTTGCCAGGCAATGGCGCGGCCAAGTCGCCGCGCGGCCCAAAGCGCCAACACATATTCTGGAAACAGGAAATTTTTGGCGCCAAAGCCGCCGCCCACATCGGGGCAGACAAGATGAAAGGCATCTTCCGGCAGGCGAAACACCGTCGTGAGTTGCCGGCGAATGCCATGCACGCCCATTCCGGTGAAAATCAGTTCAAACCGCTCATCATCAAAACGCGCCAGCGCTGCACGTGGTTCAATCGGCACGGCATGAACGCGGTTATTGAACAGATCAAGACTGACAATATGATCGGCCTGTGCGAAAGCCGCATCGGTGGCAGCGCGATCGCCTTTCAAAAAACGAAATGCCTCATTGCCTGGCGCTTGCGGCCAGATTTGCGGTGCTTCCGCGCCAAGCGCGGATGCACCGTCAATCACGGCGGGCAGGGGATCGTAGCTGACCTCAATCGCCTCCGCCGCGTCACGAGCGGCGGTAGCACTAGTTGCGATAATCAGGGCAACAGCCTCACCCAAATGCCGCACGCGATCCATCGCCAGCACGGGTCGCGGCGGCACGACCATGGGTGCCACACTCGCGACCACTGCTGTGCAGGGCAAAGGTGCCAGATCATCGGCGGCAAGATCGGCGGCAGTGAAAACACCCACCACACCTGGCATGGCGCGCGCTGCTGCTGTGGTGATCTCATGCAATACCGCATGGGCATGGGGTGATCGCAGCACCACAGCGTGCAGCGTATCCGGTGGAATGATGTCTGAAACGTAACGCCCGCGCCCAGTCAGAAACCGCGCATCTTCTAGCCTTGCAATGGATTTGCCGCTGAACATCAAGCGCCTTTGCTCAAGCGCTTGGCGACGAATTCAAGCCTATCCTGGCCCCAGAACATATCCTCACCAATCACATAGCAAGGCGCACCAAAGACACCGCGTTCCAACGCCGCAGCGCTATCAGCCTTGCGCTGTTCCAGCCAGCGCGGGTCTTCCGCCAGGCGCAGCAGCGCATCCGCATCCAGGCCGCAGTCGCGCATCAGCGCCGCGAGGGTCGCCGTGTCGCCCGTATCCTGTTCTTCCTGCCAAAGCGCCTTCAGGATGCGGTGCGCCAGGCGAATGGCCGGTGCATGGCCTTGCGTTTCGCGGAGCGCGATCACACTTGCCGCGCCCGGCATTTCATTGGCTGGAAAATGCTTTGGATGAATATTGATCGGGATACCCAGCGCATCGCGCCAGCGCTGCAATTCCTGCAAGCGATAGGCTTGGCGCTGCGGTGAACGTTTGGGCAGCGGCAAGCCGCCGGAACCGGCAAAGATGGTGCCGAAATCCACCGGCCAGATGCGGAGTTCCGCGCCATGCTGCGCTGCGAGTGCTTCAATCCGCGCTGCGCCCAAATGGGTCCAGGGCGAATTCAGCGAAACATAATAATCAATCAACTGGGGCATGGGGTTTCCTCAAGCGATGATGGGGCAGGCAGTGGCGGCGCGTACTTCTTCCAGCGTCACGTCCGGGGCAAGATCACGCAATGCGAAACCCTCACCCATGGGCGCGAAAAGCCCAAGATCCGTCACTACCAGCGTCACCACGCCTGCGGCGGTAATCGGCAAGCTGCAGCGCGGCAGCAATCGGGAAGCGCCATCGCGCGTGCGATGTTCCAGCATGATAAAAACGCGCTGGGCACAGGCGGCCAAATCCATCGCTCCGCCAATGCCGCCACCCTTGGCACCTTTCAGTTTCCAATTGGCGAAATCACCATTGGCCGCGACTTCATAGGCACCCATCACCGTCACATCCATCCGCCCACCACGGATCAACCCAAAGCTATCCGCGTGATGCACAATGGAAGCACCAGGGTTCAGCACAACATTCTGCCCGCCCGCATTGACCAGATTGAGGTCTTCCGTACCCGGCGCGCAGACCGCGCCATAACCAATAACGCCGTTTTCGGCATGAAAGATGATATCGCGATCACCCATGGGTACATCGGCAATCATGGTCGGCATGCCCACACCAAGATTGACCACCCAACCTTCCTGAAATTCGCGCACCAGCCTTTCGGCCATTTGCATGCGTGTCCAGCTCATTTTGCGGCCTCCCGCTTGCGGGTCCAAAGTCCCATGGGGGGAGGCGGTACGCGGATCAGCCGATGCACCACAAGGCCAGGCGTATGCACATCATCCGCGTCTATCGCGCCGGCGGGCAGGATATCTTCCTCCACCTCCACAATCGTGGTTTTTGCTGCCATTGCCATCAAGGGATTGAAATTGCGCTGGCTGCGATGAAAGCGTAGATTGCCCGCTGCATCTGCCCGCGCCGCGCGAATAAAGGCAAAATCCACCGGCAGCGCATATTCCAGCAAATAGCGCCGGCCATTGATTTCGCGTGTTTCGCGCCCTTCGGCCAATTCAGTGCCCACCGCGGTTGGCGTATAAAAGGCGGGAATGCCGGCGCCGGCAGCGCGCAACCGTTCGGCCAGCGTGCCTTGCGGGACGATTTCGGCGGCGACTTCGCCTGATTCGTAATATTTTGTGAAGGGCAGCACATCGGATGCGCGCGTCGCGGCGGTGAAGGCGCAAATCACCTTCGCCACCTGGCCGTTTTCCACCAGCATGCCGATATCGGGCATGCGCGGCTTATGCGCGCCGCCTGTGGTATTGGCGATGCAGGTCAGGCGCTTGGCGCCGCGCCGCGCCAAGGCGGCAATCAAATTATACGGCGTGCCAGGGCCTGCGAAGCCGCCAATGGCAATCACGGCGCCATCGGGAACATCCGCCACTGCCGCATCGAAATCGGGATAGGTCTTGTTGCGCGCCATGCGGAGCCCCTTTGCTAGTCCGGCTTATGCTTCGCCGAAGTGGCGCCGATGGCAAGGGGGGTTCACGCCTTGCGCGCCCTGGTTTCAGTCACGGCAATATAGAGTCCCGCGCCAATGATGATGCTGGCGCCAAGCCAGGTCCATTCATCCGGCCAAAGCCCGGTAATCGCATAACCAACCGCGATGGCGCCGATCATTTGCCAATATTGGAAGGGGGCGATGACATTGGCCGCGCCATAGGTCATGGCCTTGGCTACGCACCAATGGCCCGCCGCACCCAGAACGCCTAGCGTCAAATGCCAAAAGACATCCGCCCAATTATTGAAGGGCACCCAGAAGAAGGGAATGACGCAGCACATCACCAAGGCGCCGAAAAGCCCGCTATACATCACCGATGTCTCGGGCCGATCAAGCCCCGCCACTTGCCGCGTCAGAATTTGGTAGATGGCATAACAAAAGGCGCTGGCCACAATGCCAAGGGCGGCAGGTTGGAACACCTCAGACCCAGGACGGATCACCACCAGCACGCCAAGGAAGCCCACCAGCACCGCAGCCAGGCGCTTCCAGCCGATCTGCTCACCCAACATGGGCAGCGCCAGCAGCGTCACGAAAAACGGTGACATGAAGGAAATGGAAGATGCCTTGGCCAGCGGCACATCCTTGACCGAGAAAAAGAAGAAGGTGGTGGAAGCCAATAACAGCAAGGATCGCGAGATCTGCACCCCAGGCTTGCGGCTTTGCAGCACAACCAACCCATAACGCGGGACAATCAACGCCAGCACAATCAGCAAATGCCCCGTTGTGCGCGCCCAGATGATCTGTTCTGAGGGATAATCCCGGCTTAAGACCTGCACAATGCCATTCATGATCGGAAACAATGTGCAGGCCGCACACATGAAGAAAATGCCAAGCAGCAAGCTGGTCTGACGCGGCGGCACCGCGGTGGTGGTCATGAGGCTTGCGCCCTCCCGGAGGCTTCTCGCCGGGGGCAGGATAGGGCAGAAGCCGGCACGGGGGAAACAGCGGTCCTTGGCGACTCGGCTGGGTGAAGGCGCTGCCGGGTTGGATAGGCGGGCCAGATGAACGCATCGGCAGCGCCCAATGCACGAAAAACAGGCGATGCTGGCGGGATTCGCCCCCAAGAACCGCCCAAAGCATTGGCATATGCCTTGCTGCCCCCATCTGCCTGAGGCATTGAGACGGCTCAAGTTGCCCCCAGCGAGGAGAATCCCCCCATGAGAACCAGATATCGGATTGAACGCCGCGCAATGCTCACCGGCGGCACGGCCCTTGTGCTTTCAGCGGTGGCCGGCGCGCGGGTGCCGCTGGCGCAGACACTCGAAAAGCTCTCCTTCCAGACGAATTGGCGCGCCCAGGCGGAACATGGCGGCTATTATCTAGCGCTGGCCAATGGGCTTTATCGTCGTGCCGGCATTGAATGTGAGCTCCGCATGGGTGGCCCGCAGCAGAACCCAGCGCAGCTTTTGCTGGCGGGGCGGGTGGACATGATCATGTCCTCGGGCTTTCAGGCGCTGAATTATGTGCGCGAAAACGTGCCCTTCATGGCGATTGGCGCCATCATGCAGAAGGACCCGCAAGGCTTCATGTTCCATGCCGAAGCCGGCTTCACGAGCCTTGAGCAAATGCGTGGCCGGCCCATTCTGGTGGGGGCTGGCGGACGCGTGACCTATTGGCCTTTCCTGCGCCGCCGCTTCGGCTTCACCGATAGCCAAATCCGCCCCTATACCTTCAATATCCAGCCTTTCCTCGCGGATAAGCAGGCCATTCAGCAATGCTTTGTCTCCTCCGAGCCCTTCGCGGCACGGCTTGGTGGTGCTGATCCGCGCGTGCTGCTTTTCGCCGATGCAGGCTTCCCGAATTATCAGACGACGATTGATATCTCGCGCAGGCTTGTGGATGAAAAGCCTGATCTGATCCAGCGCTTTGTGGATGCCACCATGCAGGGTTGGACGCAGTATTTGCGCGGGCAGGATGTGGCGGCGGCCAATGCGCTCATCATGCGCGACAATCAGGAAATGACGCAGGAGAAGATTGATTACGCCGT
>VGDL01000040.1 GCA_016869735.1 Alphaproteobacteria bacterium | reverse complement strand
GTCGCCATGAAGAAATAGCGCGCCGACAGGCTTTCCCCGCGATTGGTGATGATGCGCCAAAGCCCTGCGGCGTTATCCCAGGCTGCATTGGTGACACGGCTTTCAAAACGGATGTCACGCCTCAGATCGAAGCGTTCCGCAACATGGCGCGCATAAGCCAAAATTTCGGGCTGCGCGGCAAAACGGTCAGACCAACGCCATTCCTGCTGCAATCCCTCGGAGAAGGAAAAGGAGTACTGCATGCTTTCCACATCACAGCGCGCGCCGGGGTAGCGGTTCCAATACCAGGTCCCGCCAACATCATCCGCCACTTCCAGGCATAGGGCAGGGATACCAAGCCCGCGAAGGCGATGCAGCAGGTAAAGCCCGGCAAAACCCGCGCCAACAATAACAGCGCCGTGATTTTCCTGCGCCATATTCTTCCTCCAGGGCCTAGTTCTGGTGCCAGCGGAAAGTGTTGCTCTGGGACTGTCAAGGGCCGTAAGCCGCGCTATCCTACCCGAAATGCTTCAAGGGGAAAGTCCATGGATAAAGGTTTTCAGCTTGGCGATCTGACCATTCAGCGCGTTGTCGAGGAAGAAAGGCCTATCTTCGACCCGCTGACCTTCTTTCCGAACCTAACGCCGGAGTTACTTGCGGAGAATCAGGAATGGCTGGAACCCAAAGCGCTTGATCCGGCGACAGGCAAGCTGATGCTTTGCATCCAATCCTGGGTGGTGCGCACGCCGCACCATAATATTCTGATTGATACCTGTGTTGGCAATGACAAGACACGGCCGAACCATCCTTTTTGGCACCAAATGAAAAGTAATTCCTATATGCGTAATCTGGCTGCGCTTGGGCTCGGCGTGGGTGATATTGATTTTGTTATGTGCACCCATTTGCATGTCGACCATGTGGGCTGGAACACGCGGCTTGAAAATGGCCGTTGGGTGCCAAGTTTTCCGAAGGCGCGCTATCTTTTTGCGAAGGAAGAATACGCCCATTGGGAATGGGAACATGCCAAGGCGCCATCGCCGGTCTTTGCTGATAGTGTGCTGCCGGTTGTGGAAGCAGGACGCGTTGATTTCGTGACCAATGATTATCAGATGAATGATCTCGTGAAGTTGGAATCCACGCCAGGGCACACGCCGGACCATGTTGCGGTACGCTTGGGCAGAAAGGGCGCTGATGCATTGGCGACCGGGGATTTGATCCATTCGCCGCTGCAAGCCCGTTATCCGGAAATTTCCATGCGCGCTGATAGTGATCCCGTGCAGGCGGCGGCCACGCGGCGGCGGGTGCTGGAATGCGCCTGCGATAGTGCAACGATCATGTGCTTTGGGCATTTTCCTTCGCCATCACGTGGGCTGATCAAGCTTTGGGGCAATGGGTTCCGCGCTGAAGCGGTGGATTGAACCATGGGACGGTTTTTGACGCTCCTTGCTGGGCTGGTGCTGCTGCCGGCTTTCGCCTTCGCACAGCCTGCCTGGCCCAATCGGCCCATTAGCCTGATTGTGCCTTACCCGCCGGGCGGCAGTACGGATAATGTCGCGCGGCCCTTGGTGCAGGAATGGGGCAAGGTACTGGGCCAGACCGTAGTGATTGAAAATCGCGGCGGTGCGGGCGGCACTATTGGTGCGGATTTGGTAGCCCGTGCGCGGCCCGATGGCCATACGCTGTTGCTTTTCCCGACGGCGATTTTTACCATCAGCCCGCATATGATGCAGCTTCCTTATGATGTTGACCGCGCTTTTGTGCCGATTGCCCGCGTGGCGGCTTCCGATGCTTTTGTGATCATCCATCCTTCCGTTCCTGCGCGACATATTCGCGACCTTGTAGCATTTGCGAAGCAAAGGCCGGGTGAATTGCGCTTTGGTTCGGCTGGTAACGGCACGATCACGCAGTTGCAGTGTGAGATTTTCGCCGAGGCTGCGGGCATCAAGCTTGAACACGTGCCTTATCGCGGTTCCGGGCAGTCCTTCATTGATCTGCTCGCCGGGCGTATTCAAATGATTTGTGACCCCGCCGCGCTGCCGGGTGTGCGGGATGGCCGGTTGATTGCACTCGCAAGTTTTGGCGACCGGCGCCATGAGGAATTCAAGGATGTGCCGACCTTGATGGAATTGGGTTTGGCCGAACGTGGCGCCATGTCCTGGTTCGGGATAGCGGCGCCAGCAGGCATAGCGCCCGAAGTTCAGGCGCGCATCATTGCCAGTCTTCAGGAATCACTTCGGGCGCCGACAGTGGCATCCGGCATGGCGGTTGGTGGGCTGCGTCCGGCCTTTGAAACGGGCGAGGCCTTCCGCCGGCGCATTCAAGAAGATCGCGCTGTTTTTCACGGCGTTATCGAAAGAACAGGAGCGAAGGTGAACTGACATGGAACACGTAACTGTCGTGGATGAGGGCCCGATCCGCATCGTCACGCTGAACAACCCAGACAAGGGCAATGCCATCAGCAAACCGATGGGGGAGGCGGTACAGGCCGCCATGCGCGAATTTGAAGCGCGCGATGATTCGCGCTGCGCGATTATCACCGCTGCCGGCACGCGCGCCTTTACCTTCGGTGCGGATGTCTCCGACCCGCCCGAATTGTGGCGCACCATTCCAAGCGTTGGCTATCGGCCACTCAAGCCGGTGATTTGCGCGGTTGAAGGTTGGTGCGTGGGCGGCGGCATTGTGCTTGCCATGATGGCCGATCTGCTGGTCTGCGGCAGAAGCGCGAAATTCTATTATCCCGAAGCGAAGCTTGGCCTGACGGGCGGCATGATTGCAGGCCTTGTCAGCCGTATTCCGCATAAGATTGCCATGGAAATCATGCTGCTTTGCCGTACCGTTGAGGCGGAGCGCGCAGCCTCAATCGGCTTGGTGAATGAGGTGGTGGAAGACGGCAAGGCGCTGGAAACCGCGAAAGCCTGGGCGATGGAACTTACCGGCATGGCACCCATGGTTGTTGCGGAATTGAAGCGCATGGTGACCGAGGAAATCCTGCCGCGCGGACCTTCCGAGCAAATGGCGATCCATGGCCAGCGCATGGGCGCCATTCGCGCGTCTGAGGATTTTGCCGAGGGCAAGGCGGCCTTTCGGGAAAAGCGCCCGCCGCGTTTTCGCGGGCGCTAATCCAAAAAAATATTAGGGGAACATGGCAACGGCACGAATGGGGCTTGCCGTGCCGCCCCTGATTTTCAGCGGGAAACCGATGAAGGTGAAGCGCCCGCGGCCAATCAGCTTATCCAGGTTGGTAAGGCATTCCATATGCGTGATACCACGCTCAGCACAGGCCATATGGGCCTGGAAATTCAACTCACCTTCTGGTGCGGGGCTGATCGCCTCCACACCGAACATGCCAATGCCGCGATCCGCGAGCCAATGGACGGATTCCAGCGCGAGGCCCGGAAAATCGTGCAAATAGCCTGGCTTGCCGAGAAGCCTTTCATTTGTGGCCATCCAGATCAACACAGTATCGCCCTTCTGGATTTCCTGCCCTGAGGCCGCAAGCGCTGCCTCCATTTCCTTGACCGTGATGGCGTGCTTCAGCGGCACATGGGAAAGATCGAGACAAATGGCGCTGGTGTAGAATTTCTCGAGCGGGATTTGTTCTATTGAAAGCGCGTCCGGCCGCGGATCAAAATGCACGGGTGCATCCACATGCGTGCCGGCGTGATCTGACATGGACAGATAAAGCGCTTGGCTGGTGAAGGTGGTATTGCCCGCCACCTTCTTTTCGGAATGATCACCCCAGACGGTCATCACCACAGGCGGGTGGCTAGGATGCGTCTGCGTGCGATGAAAGATTTCACGGCTGAGATCGACAAATTCCATGAAAGTTTTCCCTGCTGGTCTATGGATTAAAGATTGATCCCGCGTATGGCGTTGATGATGGCGTCCGTCACCTGATCCGTGGCGGCCTTGCCGCCTAGATCTGGTGTCAGCACATCGCCGCGCCCGGTCACCAATTCGACTGCGTGCATCAGCTGCGCTGCCGCCGGTGCTTCGCCCAGATGTTCCAGCATCATGGAAGCGGTCCAGAAAGCGCCGAGCGGATTGGCAATGCCTTTGCCGGTAATATCAAAGGCGGAGCCATGGATCGGTTCAAACATGGAAGGGCGTTTGCGTGAAGGATCAATATTGCCGGTAGCACCTATCCCGAGCGAACCGGCCAAGGCGGAGGCCAAATCAGACAGGATATCGGCATGCAGATTGGTGGCGACCACGGTATCCACGCTGCCGGGCTTCATCACCATGCGCGCGGTCATGGCATCCACCAGCATTTTCTCGACAGTCAGTGCTGGGTATTGCGCGGTTATCTCAGCACAAACCTCATCCCACATCACCATGCCGTGGCGCTGCGCGTTGGATTTCGTCACCACCGTCAGATGCTTGCGTGGGCGTGCCATCGCGATTTCGCAGGCATGGCGGCAAATGCGCGCGACCCCTTCGCGGGTAAAAACCGTCACATCCATTGCAACTTCAATCGGCAAGCCGCGATGCGCGCGCCCGCCAACACCGGCATATTCTCCTTCGCTGTTTTCCCGCACAATCACCCAATCAATCTGCTCACCCAGATCAGGCCGCAATGGCCCCTTGATGCCGGGCAGAAGGCGCGTTGGGCGCACATTGGCGTATTGGTCAAAGCCCTGACAAATCGCCAAGCGCAATTCCCATAAAGTTACATGATCAGGAATGTCAGGTGCCCCCACGGCGCCGAAGAAAATGGCATCAAAGCCTTCAAGTTGCTTCAAGCCATCTGCCGGCATCATGCGCCCGGTGCGCCGATAGTAATCGCTGCCCCAATCGAAATCCTGGAACTCCAGCGAAAATCCGCCATTCTTTTCAGCTAGCGCCTGCAGAACACGGCAGCCCGCCCGGATGACATCCGGCCCTATGCCATCGCCACCCATGGCGGCAATCCGATAAGTTTTCATCACAAGCACTTTCCTTTCACGGGCGCCTGAGGCGCAAATCCAAGCCGCGCGCAATCCAGGCGGCTTCAATGGCATCCAAATCCGTCCCACCGGAAGGATTGGCCTTGCTGGGGCGCGAAGCTAGCCCGGGTTCGGCTTGCACGCGCCACAAGCCCAGCAGACGGCGCAGTTCCACAAGTGGCGCCGCGTGATCATCAACGCGCAGATTGATATCTGGGAAGTCCTCAGTCGTGGTCAGCACCAAAGCTGCGGATTGCCGCCCACGCTTGTCGCCGCCCGCAGCCTGACCGGCATCAAGCGCGGTGATCAACCGTTCCGGCAACGCAAGCCCCGTGTTGCTACGGAAACTATCAAAACTCGCCTGCACCACCGCAGCGCCCGTGAGCATATTGCCGGCCACACTGAAGCCATCACCGCTGAGATGCCCGCACCATTCAACACAATTCGCGCCCGTCCAGGCAGCGTTGCGGCCATGGCAATCCACAGCATGGATTTGGCGCAATCCTTTGCCTTCATCACCCACAAGCGCCGCTTCAATGGCCTTGGCGGGTGAGAGGCCGCGTTCCAGGCCTTGCAGCACGGCAGGGCCAAGATAGCGATTGCTCATGGATTGGGTGCTGACAGCCCCAACGCCCGATTTCAGAAACGGGCAGGTGGCGCCAACTGCGATATTGCAGGTGGTAACCGCGACGGCGAAGGCGCCCGTGGCCGCGTCATGCGCTACGATGGACCAAGTCATATGGCGGGCCTCCACAAGAATGCAGGCAGGTGTAGCCTTGCGGGAAGACTTGCAGAAAGCCCATTGTGTGCCAAATTAGGAAAAAACAGGGGGTTTCTTGCCATGAACATGTCGATTTCGCGCCGTGCGCTTGCCGGCCTTGGCCTTGCTTCAGTTTTGCCTGCCGGGGTTTCTGCGCAGGCCAATTGGCCGGACCGTCAGGTGCGCCTGATTGTGCCCTTTGGTGCCGGCGGCGCGGTTGATACGCTTTCGCGCTTGGTTGCGAATAATTTCGCAGCGCAGGCCAATGGGCAGACCATGGTGGTCGAAAACCGCTCTGGCGCGGGTGGCGCCATCGCTGGTGCCTTCGTCGCGCAAAGCCGGCCCGATGGCTATACGCTGATGATGGCTGATCTTGGTGCCAATTGCATTGCTAAGGAATTGCAACCGGCGCTGAATTACGACCCGATGCGCGCCTTCACGCCGGTTTCGCATTTGGTCAATCTGCCGATTGTGGTGATTGTGCCCGCCAATCTGCCTGTGCAATCACTTGCGGATTTGCTTGCGCGCGCCCGCGCCCGCGCCGACGGTATTCAATATGCCTCACCGGGGGTTGGCCATGTCAGCCATTTGGCCGCCGAGCTTCTGGGCCGCCGTGCCGGCGTGAAGCTGACGGCCGTGCATTACCGCAGTGGCGCTGATGTCATGCGAAGCCTTATTCAGGGCGAGACGGAATTCTCCTTCCCATCGGTTTCCACGGCGCTTCCCTTCATTCGTGAAGGCCGCGTCCGTGCACTTGCGATCGGCACGCCTGCCCCGGTTGCGGCGCTGCCAGGCGTTCCTGCGGTTGCAGCAAGCTTCCCTGGTTTTGAAGCCATGACATGGCATGGCATTGTCGGGCCTGCGGGCATGCCGGATGATGTGGTGGCGGCTGCCAATCGCGCCTTCCGCGCCGTCATCACCTCAACCGAGGTGAAGGAGACTGTGCAGCGTGTGCAGGCGGCTGAGGTGATTGCCTCAAGCCCTGCTGAATTTGCTGCCCTGATCACACGCGATCATGCGAAATGGACGCCGGTGATCCGTGAGGGAAATATCCGCGCCGAGTAAACCCCGGCGCGGCCAGCGCATTCAGCAACCAAGCTTGTCGGCCAAATCCTCAAAGCTGGTTGCGATTGCACCCCAATCCTGTTCGGCCTTCGTATCGGTTGCCTGGTCTGCCCCATGTTCATTGGGGCGGAGCACAAAAGCTGTCGAAAGGCCGCTTTTGCGCGCCGCGGCCAAATCCCCATTATGCGCGGCGACCAGTGCGACCTGCGCGGGCTTCAGGCCCAGAATATCGCAGGTACGCAAATAGGCTTCGGGCTGCGGCTTATAGGCTTGCGCTGCCTCAGCCCCCAGAATTGCGTCCCAAGGCATGCCGGCGCGCTTCGCCATATTCGCCAGCAGCAAAATATTGCCATTCGATAATGGCGCGATGAAATGCTTGGCCTTCAGGCGGATCAGCCCCGGAATGGTATCGGGCCAGGGGTCAAGCCGGTGCCAGGCGCGGTTCAGCCAATCAAGCTCATCAGCCTTGATGCCCGCGGCACTGACGCCAAAATCTTGCAAGACGACATCAAGGTTTTCCCGATGCAGCACATCAAGCCGTGTGAAGGGCCGGCGGCCGCTGCGCACTTCTTCCATGGCGGGTTGGTAGCGCTTGCGCCAGGCATCGGCGAAGCGATGCGGGTCAATATCGCCGCGCCCATGCCGTGCAAGAAATGTCCTTGCGTCGCGTGCGATGCCGTTCCGCCAATCCACCACTGTGCCAAAAACATCGAAGACCAGGGCCTTCACTTCGGGAAGCGCACTCATGCCACGGTATCCTTTTCTGGCTGGGCCCATTTTGCCTCGAAATCCCAGACTTCAGGGAAGCCCATCAATTCAGTCATCTTCTTGAAGCCATAGGATTCGCCAATCGCCAAGCTATCGCCGGCATTCTTCAAATGCGCATAGGCGCGTTCCAGCGCGGCGGCGGCTGCCAGAAAGCCAATGGCCGGATAGATTGCCATGGCATAGCCAATTTCCTGCAAGCGCGCGGCGGGTAGAATGGGGGTACGGCCACCTTCCACCATATTCGCCAGCAAAGGCTTCGAAATCGCCTTGCCGATGGCGCGCATTTCATCCTCGCTCTCAGGGCTTTCGATAAAAACGATATCGGCGCCGGCATCGCCATACATGCGCCCGCGGCGAATGGCTTCTTCCAAGCCGAGTGTCGTGCGGGAATCCGTGCGCGCGACAATCAGGAAATTCGGATCGCGCCGCGCTTCGGCGGCGACCTTGATCTTCAGCACCATTTCTTCAGCGGGGATCACGCGTCGGCCCGGTGTATGGCCGCATTTTTTGGGCATTTCCTGATCTTCAAGCTGAATGCCTGTCATGCCGGCGGCTTCATAGCCAAGCGTTGTGTGGCGCACATTCAGTAGCCCACCATAGCCCGTATCGGCATCCGCTACTAAAGGCGTTTTGCAGCCGCGTGCCATGGTGCCCATGCGCGCGACCATATCGGCATAGGTCGCAATGCCGGCATCGGCAACACCAAGCGCGGAGGCTACAGCGCCGAAGCCCGTGCCGTAAATGCAATCAAACCCCATGCCATCGGCAACCTTGGCTGAGATCATATCGAAGACACCGGGGGCAAGGATGAAGCGCTTCTCGGCAAGCGCCTTGCGGAGTGATGGATTGGCCATGAGAATTCCTTACTTTGTTTATTGTGGGCGGATATGGCCGGCGGCACTGGCCGCTTCCCAGATGCGATCATCGCGCTGCATGGCTTCAAGCAATGCAGAGGGCGGGCGTAGATCGGCTTCAACGCCAAGCGCCAAAAGTCTTTTCTTGAAGGTCTCGCCAGCGAAAACTGCGCTGATGGTGCGGTGGATACGATCCACCAAAGCAGGCGCCATACGTGGCGGCCCCAGCATGGCAACCCAGCCGGAAAGATCAAAATCGCGCACACCCTGTTCCGCGGGTATGGGCGCATCCGGGAAGAAGGGCGAACGTGTGCCGGTGGAAACGGCCAGCACACGCACGCGCCCTGTTTGCATATGCGGCATGGCGCTGACCGTGCTCGTCCAACCACTTGGCAAATGCCCTGCCACGATGTCATTCATCAGCGGCCCACCGCTGCGATAGGCGATATCGGGCATTTCCACGCCCGCGCGCCGCGCCATTTCCTGACCGATGAAGGAAGACAGCGCTTCGGTTGAACCGGTGCCAACCTTGCCCGGATTGGCCTTGGCATAGGCCAGCATGGAAGTGAGCGAATCAAAGGGCTGGTTGGCGCCCGCGACCAGCACCATGGTGTTCCGCGTAAGCATTGCAACCGGCGTGAAATCGCGGATTGCATCATAAGGCATGCTGGGCAAATGGTATTTGTTCATGACATGTGTGGAAACCACGACAAGCAGCGTATGCCCATCAGGTTCCGCGCGCGCCACGACCTCGGAACCAATCACGCCTGCGGCACCCGCACGATTTTCGACGATAAAGGGTTGGGGGAGAGTGTTGCGCATGGCATCGCCAATTGCACGGACCAGAATGTCCGTGCCGCCACTGGCCGCATAGGGGACCACCACGCGCACTGGCTTGGTGGGCCAAGCAGTATCTTGCGCTTGCGTCACGCCTGTCAATGCGCTTGCAGCCAAGGCGCCGAAAAGCGCGCGTCTTTCCATGTTCATGCCGTATTTTCCTTCAATCCACACGTGCGCCCGTGGCCCGCACGATCGGCACCCATTTATCAAGCTCTGCCGCGATAAAGGCCCGCGTTGCCTCCGGCGTCATGCCATCCGGGATGGTATTGCCAAGCTGGATTAGCCGATCCCGCACTTCAGGTTTGCGCAGGGCAGTGGCGATTTGCTCATACAGAAACTGCCGGATTGGCAGAGGTGTACCAAGCGTTGCCGACCATGGAGTCCAGGTGGTTGCCTGGAAGGCCGGCAAGCCGGCTTCGGCCGCGGTTGGCACATCGGGTGCCATGGGTGAACGCGCCGGCGTGCCAATGACAATGCCATTCACCGTGCCGTTCTTGATATGCTCCGCCAGGAAGGAAATCGTATCCGATTGAAAACTGATGCGCCCTGCCATCAAATCCTGAAAGGCTGCGGCTGATCCGCGATAGGGCACATGGGTTGCGGGCACCCCCAAAAGATGCAGCAGCAGCGCCGAGGAAATATGCCCGGTCGAACCATTGCCGGATGATCCATACAGCACGTTACCGCCACCAGCCGCGACGGCCGCACGAAATTCCGCAAGTGTGCGCACATTCATGGAAGGATGTGTTGCAAGCACAATCGGTGAATGGCTGGAAATGGTGATGTGATCCACACCCGTCAGCGGATGGATACGCAAGCGGTCGCCATAAAGCCCGACATTCAAGGTATGAGACCCCAGCGCGCCAACCAGCAAGGTATAACCATCCGGAGCTGTCTGTGCGATGGTTTCAAAGGCGACCGTGCCACCACCCGAAGGCCGGTTTTCCACGACGAATTGCTGGCCCAATTGCTGCGAAAGCGCTGTGGAAATGAGCCTTGCGTTGATATCGGCATTGCCGCCGGCGGCGAAAGCCACAATAACGCGTACAGGCTTATTCGGATAATCCGTGCCTGGCGCCTTGGGCTGTGCCCAGGCTGGTAGCGCCAGAAACGCGGCCAAAGCCGCCGTCAGAAATGATCTTTTCATTCTTGTCTCCCGATTTCTTTAGCCGATGGAATGTTCCAAGACGCCCACGCGTTCCACTTCAAGCTTTAGCCTATCACCGGGCTTCAAATAGCGCGGCGGGTCGCGGAAATGCCCAACGCCGGCAGGCGTGCCGGTGGCAATCACATCTCCAGGTTCCAGCGTCATGTAACGCGACAGAAAGGCAATCAGCGCCGAGACGGAAAAAATCAGATCGCGCGTATTGCTATGCTGTACTTCTTCGCCATTCAGCCAGCATTTGACATCAAGCGCCCAGGGTTCACCAACTTCTTCCGGTGTCACGATCCAGGGGCCGATTGGGCAGAAGCCATCCATGCCCTTCGCGAAGGATGTCATAGCGAGCGGTACGTCAAACTGAAACTCCCGCGCGCTGACATCATTCAGCACCGTGTAGCCGGCGACGTAATCCAAAGCGATACCTTCAGAAACATCACGCGCGGGCTTGCCGATCACGACGCCAAGTTCCACTTCCCAATCGGGCTTCTTCACATCGCGCGGAATTTTCACCACCGCCCCAGGCCCAATGACGGAGCTTGCGGGCTTCATGAAAATGCGCGGCATTTCCAGCTTCGGGCCGCCCACTTCCTTGGCGTGATCAACGTAATTTCGCCCAACCCCCAGGATCTTACCGGGCTTGAGCGGCGCCAAAATCCTGGCGCCTGCAAGTGGTTGGCGCAGTCCTGCGTTTTCCGCCCGCGCGGCAAAGGCAAGCGCACGACCAGCCTCAGTCATCGCTGCTTCATTGCCTAGCAGCGCCACCATATCGGCGGGGATGATCTCATCGCTGCGATCAGCCTCATCTGCCGCGCGCATCGCGGCCGAAAGGGCGGGGCGAAGTGCCACCAGCTTGTCACCCAAAATGCCGCCAAGGGCCGGGCCATGAGCGCCCTGAAAAGTCAAAAGCTTCATGCTGCCAGCGCCGCGTAATCCAGTGTTGCCATGACTTGCACGCGCAGTATGTAGCGATCTTCACCGGGCACATAATCCGCGACTGCGTTATGCATGGTGCCGATATTGTCCCAGATCAGCACATCACCTTCCGACCAGTCATGAGTATACAGGTATTTGTCCTGCGCCTGATGCCGGAACAAATAATCCAGCAACGCGTCCGATTCCGGTTGCTCCATACCCTTCACATGCATCGCATAGCCGCAATTGCAGTAAAGCACAGGGCGGCCTGTAATTGGATGGATTCGTACCATAGGCTGTTCCACGGGCGGCTTCTTCGCGCGCTGTTCGGGCGTGAGCGGGCCGCGAATACTGCCGGGGCGCTGGCGCATCATATCCCAGAATTTGCTGAAATCGTGAACAGCAACGCGGCCTTCAATGCGCGCCTTTACCTCAGCCGGCAGATCGGCGTAGGCGGCGTGCATATTGCGGAACTGAGTTGCCCCCAGAACCTTGCCATCGCGGCGTGGCACGCGTTTGGCGTGCAGCATATTCGCCAGCGCGATTTCCTTTGAATAGGACATATCCGTATGCCAGCCCTGGCCGGCATCATTCAGCCCCAAGGGTTTGCCCGCTTCATCCTTCATATTGGATAGGATCATCACTTCCGGCAGGCCTGGCGCGTGGAACAGATTGGCGACATTCACTTCCAGATCGCCAAAACGCTTGCCGAAGGCAGCCACTTGCGGCGCATCCAGATCCTGCTTCGGAAAACACAGCACGCCATATTTGCCCAGCGCCCGCAACAGCTTGCGGAAATCTGTGGGCGAGGCAGCCTCGCGCAGATCAATATCCTCAACCCGGGCGCCAAGCCCGGCATTATTGGGGGTGATTTTCATGCTGGCATCCTCCAGAAGCGCCAAAGGTGATGCCCAGGCCCCTTGGCGTCAACCGGGTGCTTCCCTGGGGCCACGGGTTGCGTCAGGATGGCCCGATGGAAACGCAATCATCCAAGCCGGCGCCGGTCATCATCGGGGGCGGCATTATTGGCCTGTGCATTGCCTGGCATTTGGCGCGGCGCGGGCTGAAGCCGCTGGTGCTGGAAGCGGGCAAAGAAGGCGCTGCCTATACCGGCAATGCGGGCGCCATCAGCCATGGATCGGTGGCACCACTCGCCATGCCGGGCGTGCTGGCGCAAGTGCCGAAAATGTTGATGGATCCTGCCGGCGCGCTGCATATCCCTGCACGCTATTGGCTGCGCGCCATGCCCTGGCTGCTGCGTTTTTTGGCGTCTGCTCGGCGCGAGAAGGTGGAATCTGCCGCCGTTGCGCTTTCCGCATTGCTGTTCTCGGCACCTGATCGGCATCGTGAAATTCTGGCGGCCGAAGGGGCGAGTGACCTGATCCGCGAAGAAGGCCAGATGTATCTCTACCGGAATGAGGAGCAGCTCGCGAAGGACAATGCATCCCTCACGCTGCGCCAGCAGCATGGGCTCAAGGTGCAAAAGCTGGTCGGGCCAGCCTTGCGCGAATTGGAACCGGAAGTGTCCGAGGATTACCAGATCGGCCTTTATTTGCCCGATCACGGGTCCTGCGTGAATCCGGCGCGGCTCGCTGCCGTGGTGGCCAATGGTGTGCGCCGTATGGGCGGCGAGATTCGCAGCGTTGAAGTGCAGGCCATTCTGACCGAGGGCAAGCGCGTGACCGGTGTGCGCTGCGCCGGGGAAGATATCGCCGCCGATCAGATTGTACTCGCCGCCGGGGCGTGGTCTGCGCGCTTGCTGGCACCGCTTGGGCTGAAGGTGCCTTTGGAAACCCAGCGCGGCTATCATGTGATGCTGCCGGATGCGGGCGTGCGTGTTGGGCGCGTGCTGTCGCCCGCTGATCGCAAGGTCTTTATCAGCCCGATGGAAGATGGCTTGCGCGTGGCGGGTTCGGTTGAAATCGCCGGGCTTGATGCACCGCCCACAGAAGCGCGTGCCAGGTTGCTTTTGGGTGATTTGAAGCAGGTCTTTCCGAAGGCCCGCACCGAAGGCGGCAAGATTTGGATGGGCCATCGGCCCTGCCTGCCCGATAGTGTGCCGGTCATGGGGCCGGTGCGTGATTGGCAGGGGCTTTATTGTGCCTTTGGTCATGGGCATTTGGGCCTGACGGGATCAGCGCCGACCGGTGCGTTGATGGGCGCTTTGGTCGCGGGCGAAAAGCCCAATTTCGATTTCTCGCCCTTCGCGGCGGAACGCTTTGCTTGAGGGGGGATGTGATGGGACAGGTTCAAGGCAAGGTTGCGCTGATTACCGGTGCATCGGCGGGCATTGGTGCCGCTTGTGCGGAAGCACTCGCCGCCGAAGGTGCCAAGGTGGTGCTGACCGATCTGGATGATGCGCGGGGCGAGGCAACGGCCGCAAAGCTGCGTGATGCCGGGCATCAGGCGCTTTATCTCCATCAGGATGTGGTGGATGAGGCGCGCTGGGCGGAGGTGATCGCCGCCATTGAAGCGCAATTTGGCCGACTTGATGTGCTGGTGTCCAATGCAGGTATCGCCATCATGAAGCCGCTTGTTGATATGTCATTGGCCGAATGGCGGCGGCAAAATGCGGTGAATATCGATGGCGTTTTTCTATCTGTGAAATACGCCATTCCCGCCATGCGTCGCGCAGGGGGCGGTTCCATCATCATGATGTCGTCCATCGCCGGCATCCGCGGTTCCGCCGGGCTGGCGGGCTATTCTGCCAGCAAGGGCGCTGTGAGGCTTTTTGCGAAATCCGTTGCCTTGGAATGTGCCGGCGCGCGGGATGGCATTCGCTGCAATTCCGTCCATCCTGGCGTCATTGAAACCGATATCTGGCACAAAATGCCGCAAGGCAGCCCCGATGGTCGCAATGCGCCGATTGATCCGCGCCAATTGGCGGCAAATATCGTGCCCATGGGTGAAGCCGGCACGGCAGCGGATATCGCCGCCGGTGTCGTATTCCTGGCTTCCGACGCATCGCGCCATATGACAGGCAGCGAATTGGTGATTGATGGCGGTTCAACCGCTGGCCGCGCCGGCACCATGCCGCGGTGAGGAAAAGGATTTCACCATGAAAACCGCCCTGGTTACCGGCGCCGCGCGCGGCATCGGCCTTGCCGTCGCGAAGCGCTTCCTCGCCGAGGGTTGGAATGTCGCGCTGCTTGATATCAACGCGGGGCAATTGCGTGAAACCATGGCCGCGCTTGCTGAGCCCGCAAAGACCCTTGAAATGATCTGCGATGTCTCAGACCCGCCCGCCATCACGGCTGCGGTGCGTCAGGCGGCGGCGCGTTTCGGGCGGTTGGATGCGCTGGTGAATAATGCCGGCATTGCCATCTTCAAACCTATTCTGGAAACCACACCGGAAGATTGGGCGCGAGTATTGTCTGTAAACCTGACCGGGCCATTCCTCGCCGCGCAGGCAGCCGCACCGATCATGGCCGAGGCCGGCGGCGGAGCGATGGTGAATATCACCTCGATCTCCGGCCTGCGCGCTTCGACGCTCCGCGTTGCCTATGGCACCAGCAAGGCCGGGCTTGCGCATTTGACCAAGCAGCAGGCAGTGGAATTCGCAAGCCTTGGCATACGCGTGAATGCCGTTGCCCCCGGCCCGGTGGATACCGCCATGGCAAAGGCCGTGCATACGCCTGAAATCCGCGCGGATTACCACGACCATTTGCCGCTTAATCGCTACGGTCTGGAAGCAGAATTGGCGGAAGCCGTGTTCTTCCTATGCAGTGACCGCGCAAGCTATTTGACCGGCCAGGTGATCGCCGTGGATGGCGGGTTTGACGCGACCGGGATCGGGTTGCCGACGCTGCGGGCAGAACGCAGGAACCTTTAAGCCGCCAGCCGCAAAATCTCCTCCAAATCTGCTGCACCCCGCACGGGGCGGGGATTGGTGGCGACTGGCGCATCGCCGGTCCAGCGCGCGGCAAGGCCCGCGATTTCCGCCTCCGTAATGCCTTGCTGATGCAAGCGCGTCGGCAGGCCAAGCCCGGCGACAAAATCTTCAATCGCCTGGCCTGCTTCCGTGCCGCCAAAAATCGCGGCGATATCCGTCTGCCGCGCCGCATTCACTGGCGCATTCCAGCGCATCACCGCATGCAGCATGAGGCAGGAAGTGATGCCATGCGGCACGCCGCGCGCGGCACCCAGAATATAGCCAAGCCCATGGCTGGCACCGACCGGCACACCCGCCCAGCCGCCCATCACCGAAAGCCATGCCGCTTGCTGGCACAGCGCACGTGCGCGCAAATCCCCCGCCGCTTCAGCAACGCGCGGCAGTCCTTCCGCCAACATCAGCATGGCTTGGCGTGACACCGCATCGGAAAAGGGTGCGGGTTCAAGGGCGCACCAACGCTCCGCCGCATGATCCAGGGCGCGAATGCCGGAGGAGAGAAAAAGCTCAGCCGGCGTTTCCAAGGTCGCGCCGGGATCAAGCAAAACGGCGCGCGGCACCATCCAGGGATCAAGTGCGCGATATTTCCGCCCCTCAATCAAATCCGTATAACCGGCATGGGGCGCGAATTCCGCAGCCGAAAGCGTGGTTGGCACCGCAACCAACCGCGGCGCTGGCGCGGCGCCATCCCAAGCGCCCGGTGAGGCACCACGCGACACTGCCGCTTTGATCAGCGCCGCACGATCGGTAATGCCGCGCCAAACCGCAAGGCAGGCGACCTTGGCGCCATCAATCACCGAACCGCCACCAAGTGCCACCACCAATTCGGCGCGGCTTTCGCGCAGCAGCACGGCTAAAGCCAATACATCTTCAACCGGACTATGGGCGCGCATGGCAGCGCTTTCCGTGACCAGTCGCGTGCCAAGCGCCTCCCGCACACTCGTGGCGATGCGGCTTTTCGCCAGTGACCGCGTGGTGACCAGCGCAATGCGCGCGGTGGCGCCGATCTCGTCCGGCAATGCCTCCGATACGGAAACATCATGATAAACCCGCGCCTGGGCCGGCCATTGGTGCCGCATCGCCTTACCCCTTTGCCGCGGCGAAAAAGCGCGAGAAATCCGGCTTGCGCTTTTCCTGAAACGCCGCAACCGCCTCCGCCGCTTCCGGGCCGCGCAATAAGGCGCTGAAGGCCGCGAATTCCACCTGCATGTGTTCGGCAATGCGCGCCGCATCAGAACGCCGCAGCAGCGCCTTGGTTTGCGCCATGGCGGCGGGTGGCTTCGCCGCCAAAGCGCGCGCCTTGCCTTCCGCATGGCCCAGCAATGCCGCAGCAGGCACCACGGCATTGATGATGCCAGCGCGCAGCGCAAGGTCTGGCGTAAAAGCTTCGCCCAACATCAGCAATTCATTGGCGAGCAATTGCCCGCCGCGCATGGGCACCAGAAGGGAAGAACCGCCTTCCGGGCAAAGCCCCAAATCCACGAAAGGCATGCGGAAGATGGCGTTATCCCCGGCATAGACCAGATCACAATGCAGCAGCAGCGTGGTGCCAATGCCAATCGCATAACCAGCAACCGCCGCCACCACAGGTTTCGGGCACTCGCCAAGCGCCGCCAGCATTTCCCGCGCTGGTGAGGGAACCTCCGCCTGCTGTTCGCCGCGCGCCCGGAAATCCGCGACATCATTGCCGGAAGTGAAACAGGCATCGCCGCCCGTGATCATTACGGCACGGATGGCGGGCGCGGTTGCGGCCTCCCGCAGTGCTGCCGCCATCGCGCTATACATGGCGCGTGTCAGCGCGTTTTTCTTCTCCGGCCGGTTCAGGCGAATGATGCGAAGCCCCGCATCATCGGTGATCTCAATTTCGGGCATAGTTTTCCTCATGGGGCGTTGGGGCCATGCTCACCCGCCGCGCGGGTATCGGCAAGCCCGCCATCCCGTGGCATAACAGCCCCGAAATCAAAGCGGAGGAGAGCCCATGTCACGCAAAGTCATGATGATCACTGGCGCGGGGCGCGGCATTGGCGCGGCCACGGCGCGTATGGCCGCAAGCCGTGGCTACGACCTTTGCCTGACCTATCAACGCGATAACGCGAGCGCCGAAGCCGTGCAGCGCGATTGCGAAGCCGCCGGCGCCAAGGTGCTGCTGCTGCAAGGTTCGGTCGAGGATGAGGCGCATGCGGTTGGCGCCTTTGAAGCCGCGATCAAGCATTTTGGGCGTATTGATGTGCTGGTGAATAATGCCGGCGGGACCGGGCCCCGCGGGCGGTTGGAGACGATCACCCATGCCGGCTGGGCCGATACCATGGGCGCCAATGTCACTGGCCTTGCCATGTTCTGCCGCGAAGCGGTGAAGCGCATGTCCACCAAGCAGGGCGGTAAGGGTGGGGCGATTGTGAATGTTTCCTCCCGTGCCTCGGAACTCGGTAGTGCAGGGGAATATGTGCATTACGCCGCGAGCAAGGCAGCGGTTGATACGCTGACCATTGGGCTTGCGCGCGAAGTGGCGCAGGAAGGCATGCGGGTTAATGCGGTCAATCCTGGCCTGATTGAAACCGAAATCCACGCCCGTGGCGGCGCGCCGGATCGGCTGGCGCGGCTTGGCCCGCTGGTGCCCATGGGCCGGCCTGGCAAACCAGAGGAAGTGGCGGAATGCATTCTATTCCTGGCCTCAGACGCTGCTTCCTATGTGACCGCTTCTTGCATGCAAGTTGGGGGCGGGCGCTAATCCAGCACTTTTCCTTAACCGGAAAGGCTTAGGAACCGCCTTGTCATGACGGGACGACGCTTCGACGCAATGGTGATTGGGGGCGGGCTGGTGGGCTCCGCCATTGCCTGGGGCCTCAGGCGCGAAGGGTTGTCCGTTGCGCTTCTGGATGAGGGTGATGCTGCCTTTCGCGCAAGCCGGGGCAATTTCGGCCTGGTCTGGGTGCAATCCAAGGGGCTCGGCGCGCCTTGGTATCAGCGCTGGACACGACAATCAGCGGAAAGCTGGCCAGGCTTGGCGGATGATCTGGCGAAGCAAAACGGCCTATCGCTTGGCCTGTCACAGCCGGGTGGGCTGCATCTTTGTCTTTCTGATCGTGAAATGAATAAACGTGCTGAACGCTTGGAACAAATGAAGCGCGAGGCAGGCAATTACGGATTTGAATACCGCATGCTGGATGCGCGGGAAGCGCGCGACCTGCTGCCCGGGCTTGGCCCCGCCGTGGTGGGCGCTTCCTTCACGCCCTATGATGGCCATGTCAGCCCGCTGGCGCTGCTGCGCAGCCGGCATCAAGGTTTTACGGCGCTTGGCGGGGTTTATCTGCCCAATGTGAAAATCACCGGTATCGCAACGGCCCCGCGCAATTTCCTGCTGGAAACCAACCTCGGCACCATTCAGGCGGAACGCGCGGTGCTGGCCGCTGGGCTCGGCAATGCCAAGCTTGCCCCCCATTTCGGGCTGAAGGCGCCGGTGCGCCCGCAGCGCGGCCAGGTTCTGGTGACGGAGCGCACGCGCGCAGCCCTTCCCATGCCCACCACCACGATCCGCCAAACTGGTGAGGGCAGCATTATGCTTGGCGATAGCGTGGAAGAAGTCGGGTTTGACACACGCCAAAGCCAGCCTGTCATGGCTGAAATCGCCCATCGTGCCGCTTTGTGTTTTCCCTGGATCGGCAGGCTGAATGTGGTGCGCGCCTGGTCTGCGCTGCGCGTCATGTCGCCCGATGGACTGCCCATTTATGACTAGTCCGAAACCCTGCCCGGTGCCTATACGGCCAATTGCCATTCGGGTGTGACGCTCGCCGCCGCGCATGGCAAGTTGCTGGCGCCCATGATCGCGCGCGGCGCGCTTGATCCTTTCCTGGCGCCGTTTTCGGCAGGCCGTTTCTGATGTTCCGCACGCGCCCCGATCATCGGACCGAAACCGTGCAGGTTATTGTTGAAGGCCGCGCTTTGATGGTGCCGGAAGGCAGCAGCGCCGCTGCCGCCATTCTTCTCGCGGGGCTTGCTTCAATCCGTGAAACGGCGGTCTCTGGCAGTCCACGCTTGCCTTGGTGCATGATGGGCATCTGCTTTGATTGCCTGACCGAAATTGATGGTGTTGCCAACCGGCAGGCCTGCATGGTGCCGGTCGCGGTCGGCATGCGCATTGCCCGCCAGCATGGCGCGCGGGATGTACCGCGATGAATCTGGTGCCCGTGAAGGCGCCGCAAGCGCCGCGCAAATTTGATCTTGCCATTGTGGGCGCCGGGCCTTCCGGCATGGCGGCCGCGATCGCAGCGCGGGAGTTTGGGCTTTCCGTGCTGGTGGTGGATGAAAACGCGGCCCCGGGAGGGCAGGTTTTTCGTGCCGCTGAATTGGCCGGCGCTGATCCCGCCTTGGCGCGCGATATGGCGCCGGGGCTTGAATTGATTGCGCGGTTTCGCGCGCTTGATGTCACTTATCGCCCCGGCGCCACGCTTTGGATGCTTGACCCCGATACCGGCACGCTTTCGCTTTCCTGCCTGAATGAGACAATGGAATTCGTGGCAGAACGCATCTTGCTCGCAACCGGTGCGCAGGAAAGGCCCGTGCCTATTCCAGGCTGGACTTTGCCTGGCGTGATGAGTGCTGGGGCAGCACAAATTGCGCTGAAAACAGCGGGCATGGTGCCATCGGGCAGGGTGGTGCTGGCGGGGCAGGGGCCACTGATGTGGCTGCTGGCCAATCAATTGATCCGCGCGGGTGTCATGCCGGTGCTGGTTGAAACCCGCACCCAGCCAATTTTGCGCACGGCGCTTGAACAGGGCGGCATTTTCAGCGGCTTTGCGCAGCTCACCAAAGGGATTGGCCTGATTCTAAAGGCGCGTCAGTCCGGGATGCGCGTGATTTCCGGCGCACGCCATTTGCGCGCAGAAGGCGCGGCGCGGGTACAATCACTGCGCTTTGAAGGGGGCTTTGAGCCTTGCGATACGCTGCTGCTGCATGAAGGGGTCATCCCTTCGACGCATATTTCCATGGCGATCGGCTTGGAGCATTTCTGGGATGCGCGGCAGCTTTGCTGGCGACCCAGGCTGGATGTATTTGGTGCTTCCACCCATGCGCGCATTGCGGTGGCCGGTGATGGCGCGGTGATTGGCGGCTGGGAAGCGGCGGTGGCCAGCGGGCAATTGGCAGCGCTTGATGCGGCTTTCCGGCTGGGTCGGATGGCGCAGGCTGCTCGGGATTTTCAGGCAGAGGCCAGCGCAGACGCGCTGTTGCAGGCCCGTACGCTGCGCCCCTTTTTGGATGCGCTTTATGCGCCTTCGCACGAAATCCTGGCGCCGCCTGAAGAATCCACCATCATTTGCCGGTGTGAGGAAGTGACGGCGGGCTCCCTCCGTTGGGCGGCGGCGATTGGCGCGACCGGCCCGAACCAGGCTAAGGCCTATTTGCGCTGCGGCATGGGCCCCTGCCAGGGGCGGCTCTGCGGCCCGACCGTAGCGGCGGTGATTGCGGAAACCCGCAACGTGCCGGTGGAGGAGGTTGGGCATTTCCGCCCGCGCGCGCCTTATAAGCCCATCACCGTGCAGGAACTTGCGGGCGCGCAGCACGGGGCGGATAGGCTTTCCTGACACGCACAGAGGAAATTGCGCGCCAACCGGCTAAGGCGCTAACAAAATCGCATGAGTAATTCCAAGCGATTCGCGCGCCGCACAGTGCTTCAGGGCTTCGCCGCCGCTGGGCTTGGTGCAAGCTTGCCACGCGGCGCCTCTGCCGCTTCCAGGACTGCGATCGCAAAGCTGGCGCGCCGGCTGGAAGCGCTTGGTGAAGATGGGCTTAACCCGCGCCAGTATGATGTGCCAATTGGCGCTGAGCTGCGTGAAGCCGTTATGCCTCGTGCCGAAGCGGCCTTGCGAGACCTGGTGCTGGGCCGTGTTGCTTCGCTGCCGGGGCGCGTTGATATAAGGCGCGATGCGGCGCGGGCAGATTTCCCCGCTTGGCGTGAACGGCTTTTGAGTAGTGCCGATCCCGTCGCTGTGCTGGATCAAGCGGCACTTCTCCATCCCGATGCGGCACCGATCAAGGCAGAACTTGCGCGACTGCGGGCCATCGCCGCGCGTGGCGGTTGGCCGCTGATTGAAGGTAATCTTGCCAGCACCCTTGAACCCGGAAGTATGGATGTGGCGCGGGTTCCGCAACTCCGCGCAAGGCTTGCGGTAACCGACGCAGATATGGCGCGTGGCTTGGCGGCGGAAAGCGCGCTTTATGATGCGCGGCTGCAAGCTGCTGTCCGGCGATTTCAGGCCGAAGAAGGGCTGGAAGCAGATGGCCGCATCGGGCGCCTGACGTGGTCCGCGCTGAATACGCATGTTGAAGCCAAGATCGGGCAGTTGCGCGTGGCACTGGATATGCGCCGCGGTCTGGCCGCCGCCCCTGACCGCCGCATTGAAGTTAATATCCCCCATTTCCGCCTGACGCTGACTGATGCCGGGCGTGTGGTGCAGGATATGGCGGTGGTGGTGGGGCGCGTGGATCGGCAGACCCCCATGCTCGATGTCCGGCTGGTTGCAGTGCAATTCAACCCGCCCTGGGGCGTGCCGGATCGCAACGCGCGGGAGGATTTGCTGCCGCGCTTTCGCAGCGACCCGGGGCGGATGCAGGCCATGGGCTATCGGTTGTATCAGCGCATCGATGGTGAACTCACGGAAATTGACGCAACCACGCTGGATTTCAGCACCTATTCCAAGGACCGCTTCCCCTTCATCATCCGCCAGGACCCTGGCGAGGTTAATGCGCTCGGCCGGATCAAATTCGTCATGCCAAACCGCGATGATATTTTTATGCATGACACGCCGGATCGGCATTTGTTCCGCCGCCCGGACCGCGCCTTTTCATCTGGCTGCATTCGGCTTGAGCGGCCGATGGATTTGCTGAGTGAAGCCTTCAGCGGCATGCCGGCCTGGAACCGCGAACGCTTTGACCGTGTGTTAGAAAGTGGCGCGACCCAGGGTGCTTCGCTCAGGCGGGCGATCCCTGTGCGCCTTCATTATGACACGGTGATGGTTGAAGCCGGTAGCGTGGTTATGCGCCGGGATATTTACGGCCTTGATGCCGCCTATCTCCGCGCGCTGGAGGCACCGCGCAGCGAAAGGCTGGCAGAGGCACCGCCCCGGCCGTGAAGCTGTAAGGCAGGGTTCGGATATGGCGCGTTATCTGGTGACAGGCGGTGCGGGTTTCGTCGGCAGCCATGCGGTGCTGGCGCTGCTTGATCGCGGTGATGAGGTTGTGGTGCTGGATGACTTGAGCCAAGGCCATCGCGCTGCCGTCCCTTCTGCCGCGACTTTGGTGCAGGCACCATTGGCGGATCGCGCGGAACTGGCGCGGGTTTTCGGCAATTGGCGCTTTGATGCGCTGCTGCATTTCGCGGCCCTTTCCCTGGTGGGGGAAAGCATGAAATCGCCCATGCACTACATTGCGGAAAATCTCGGGAATAGCGTGCGGCTGATTGAAGCGGCGGTCGAAGCTGGGTGCATGCGCTTTGTGTTGTCTTCCACCGCCGCCCTTTTCGGCAAACCGGAACGCGTGCCGATTGATGAGGATTGTGCGGTCGCGCCCGGCAATCCCTATGGCGAAAGCAAGCTTATGGTGGAAACCGCGCTTGCCTGGGCCGAGCGTATCCATGGCCTGCGCTATGCCGCCCTCCGCTACTTCAACGCGGCCGGTTCAGACCCCGCCGGGCGTGCGGGGGAAGATCACAACCCCGAAACGCATCTGGTGCCGCTTGCCATTGATGCGGCGCTTGGCCGGCGCCCGGCGCTGACCGTCTTTGGCGATGATTACCCAACCCCCGATGGCACCTGCATTCGCGATTACGTGCATGTAACCGATCTGGCGGAGGCGCATTTGCGCGTGCTCGCGCGGCTCCAGACCCATGGTTCCTGCCGCTACAATATCGGCAATGGCGAAGGCCATTCGGTGAAGCAGGTGCTGGGCGCCATTGAACGCGTCAGCGGCCGCGCCGTCCCCCACAGCATCGGGCCCCGCCGCGCCGGCGATCCCGCCGTGCTGGTGGCGGCGAGTGAAAGACTCAGGCGTGAAACCGGCTGGGCGCCGCGCTTTGGCGATATTGATGAGATTGTCCGCACCACCTGGGCCTGGCGGGCAGCGCATCCGCGGGGCTATGGGGACCGCTGACCTTGAAGGGCCTAAGCCCCTGATTAAGCGCGGTAATTAAGATTTTTTTAGAACTGGGCCGTGCCTGCAACCACGGGCTATGCCCACTTGCCCTGCGCCCCCCCTGATGCGACAAGACAGGCGCAAATTCAAAACATTCAAGGCGGCCCGAACGGCCCATTCTACGGAAGGTAACAGCATGTCAGAACTCGAAATCGTCTGGACCAAGGTGGACGAAGCGCCGGCATTGGCGACTTATTCCCTGCTGCCCATCGTGGAATCCTTCGTAGGCATGGCCGGCGTGAAAATGAGCCTCAAGGATATTTCGCTGACGGGCCGCATCCTGGCGAATTTCCCGGAAAAGCTGACGCCTGAACAGCGGGTGAATGATGAATTGGCCGAACTCGGCAAGCTCGCGCTTAAGCCGGAAGCCAATATCATCAAGCTGCCGAATATCTCGGCCTCCGTCCCGCAGCTCAAGGCCGCGATCAAGGAATTGCAGGGCAAGGGCTATAAGGTGCCGGATTACCCGGACAATCCCAGCAACGACGCCGAAAAGGAAATCCGCGCGCGCTATGGCAAGGTGCTTGGCAGCGCGGTGAACCCGGTGCTGCGTGAAGGCAATTCAGACCGCCGCGCGGCGGGTGCCGTGAAGCAATATGCGCGCAACAACCCGCATAAGATGGGCGCTTGGTCGCAGGATTCCAAATCCCATGTCGCCTATATGCCGGGCGGGGATTTTTATGGCTCGGAAGTGGCCACCACCATCGCCGCACCCACCAATGCGCGCATTGAATTGGTGGCGAAGGATGGCAGCGTCACGGTGCTGAAGGCCAAGACGCCGCTGATCGCGGGGGAGATCATTGATGCCTCCGTGATGAACCGGAAGGCACTCCGCGCTTTCCTCGCGGAACAGATTGATGCCGCGAAGCGCGAAGGGGTGCTGTTTTCCGTGCATCTCAAGGCCACCATGATGAAGATCTCCGATCCCATCCTGTTCGGCCATGCGGTCTCCGTCTTCTTCGCTGATGTCTTCCAGAAGCATGGCGCGACGCTGACGCGCCTTGGCGTCAACCCGAATAACGGCGTTGGCGATATGCTGGCCAAGATCGAAACCCTGCCGGATGCGGAAAAGGCCGCGATCCTGGCCGATATTGACGCCACCTATAAGGCGCGCCCGGCGCTGGCCATGGTGAATTCGGATCGTGGCATCACCAATCTGCATGTCTCAAGCGACACGATCATTGACGCTTCCATGCCGGCCATGATCCGTGAATCCGGCAAGATGTGGGGCCCGGATGGCAAGCTGCATGATACCCTGGCAGTGATCCCAGACCGGTGCTACGCGCGGCTTTTCCAGACCGTGATTGAAGACTGCAAAGCCAATGGCGCCTTTGACCCGAAGACCATGGGCACGGTCCCCAATGTCGGGCTGATGGCGCAGCAGGCTGAGGAATACGGTTCCCACGACAAGACCTTCGAATTGGCCGCCGATGGTGAAGTGCGCGTGGTCGCTGATGATGGCACCGTGCTGCTCTCACGCCCTGTGGAAACTGGTGACATTTTCCGCATGTGCCAGGTCAAGGATGCGCCCATTCAGGATTGGGTGAAGCTTGGCGTACGTCGTGCGCGGCTGACCAATACGCCGGCGGTGTTCTGGCTGGATGCCAACCGGGCGCATGACGCGCAGTTGATCCTCAAGGTGCAGAAATACCTGAAGGACCACGACACTTCCGGGCTTGATATCCGCATCCTGGGATCGGTTGAGGCGATACAATTCTCGCTCGACCGCATCCGCAAGGGGCTGGATACCATCTCCGTCACCGGCAATGTGCTCCGCGATTACCTGACCGATTTGTTCCCGATCATGGAACTCGGCACCTCAGCCAAGATGCTCTCCACCGTGCCCTTGCTGAATGGTGGTGGCTTGTTTGAAACAGGTGCCGGCGGTTCTGCGCCGAAGCATGTCGAGCAATTCCAGGGTGAGGGTTACCTCCGCTGGGATTCGCTTGGCGAATTCCTGGCCCTTGGCGCGTCGCTTGAACATCTGGCGCAGACCACTGGAAGCGAAGATGTGAAGGTGCTGGCTGAAACGCTTGATGAAGCGAATGGCAGGATCTTGGAATATAACCGCTCACCCGCACGCAAGGTGGGTGAGATTGATAATCGCGGATCGCATTTCTACCTGGCGCTTTACTGGGCGCAGGCTTTGGCCGCGCGCGACAATAGCTCTGGCCTTGCGGCGCGCTTCAAGCCGCTGGCGGATATGCTCTCAGCCAATGAGAAGAAGATCTATGACGAACTGATCGCAGCCCAGGGCAAACCGCAGGAGCTGGGCGGCTATTACCGTCCCGATGATGCGCAAACCTCAGCCGCGATGCGCCCGAGCAAGACCTTGAATGAGGCTTTGGCGACGCTGAAGGGCTGAGCCGACTAAATCCCGGTAACCTGATCCTTTCGCGGGGTCAGGTTATCGCGGGCCTTGGCGCAAAGCCTTGCGGCTACAGGGCCTTCCGCAACCACACGCGCGCATGGCCCGCCGGCATGCCTTCCAGCTTTCCGAATTCAGCGTAGCCATTGCGCTTCCAAAAGCCCGGCGCCTGGAAGCTGAAAGTATCCGTATAGGCATTGGTGCAGCCGCGTTCGCGGCCAATCGCCTCCGCCCGGCGCAGCAATTCCTCGCCGATCCCGCGTCGGCGCATGCCGCGCTCCAAGTAAAGCCAATCAATGAACAACCAGCCCCAGAAGGTCAGGCCCAATAGCCCCCCCAGCGTCTTGCCATCCGCATCCTGCACCAGCAGCGTCACCGGTTCCCGGTCATAAGAACCACCGGTTTCCTGGTTGAAATTATGCAGGCCACGTTGAATGGCGGCCACGGCTTCAAATTCCGGCGCGGCATCTTCGACAATTTGGATGCCGTCCTTAAGCGCAATGCTCATCCCGCAATGCGCCCAAAGCCTGAAAAGGCCACAACGATCAAACCCATGATCAAATTCATCAGCACCAGCTTTCTTATGCTTTCAAGGGCACGCGCCGCGTTTGGCTTATCGCCTGCGGCCATGGCGCGGCGCATGGCCCCCCAAGGGCCAAAGAATAGCGCAAGAAACACCAAGCCCATAATCAGCCCCAAAAAATGCATCAGATGCAGGCTCCATCGCGCGCCGGCGAAGCCGCCATGCCACAGGAAGAACAAGGCCCATCCGGTCAGCAGCACGATCGGCATGGCATGCCACACAATCAGAAAGAAACGCCTAAAGGCTGCCTGCGCGATTGCCAAACGCTCCGGCGTTTGCAGCACCTCATGCGCGGCCGGGCGCAATACCAGAAGCGCGAAGGCCATGCCGCCTACCCAAAGCACCGCGCCCAGCAAATGCAGCGCGAGCAATACATCACCCATGATCAAACACCCCTTTTGCGGATGGCTTCCAATACTTGCGCAAGATTGCGCACTTCCCCAGCGGCCGGCCCGCGCGGTGCGGCTTCCACCACACCAAGCCCGGCCATGAAAGCCTGGGCATAGGCGGTGCGATTGCCCAGCACCGCATCCAAAATCGGCAGCTTGCGGTCACGGATTTGGCCTTCAATATCTTCCCGCAACCTGCCTGAAGCGGGTGCGCGGTTCAGCAGCAGCCGGAAGGGCCGCTTTTCCTGCTTGGCGATATCAAGCGTTGCATCCATGGACCAAAGATCCGCCGCCGAGGGCTGCAGCGGCACCAGCACCAAATCCGCACCGCGAATGGCAAGCTTGGCATCCGTGTCATCATGGGGCGCGGTATCCAGCAGCACGAAATCCTGTTCGCGCCGCAGCCTTTCCAGCGTCGCGGGCAGGCGCCAGCCGGTCGGCGCCTCAAAATGCAGCCTGTGGGCCTTCTTGCTGGCGCCGCGCTGCTGGTCCCAGCGTGCCAGGCTGCGCTGCGGGTCTATATCCAAAAGCCCGACGCGATGGCCTGATTCCGCAAGGGCCGTGGCCAGATTGGCCGCGACGGTGGATTTGCCCGCGCCGCCCTTGCGCTGAGCGATCGCAATCACGAAGGCCATGAGCGACTCCTGTTATGCCGCAGCGTGTATAGCAGCTTGGCGCCATGGCATGCAGACAGTGCGGCAATGGGCTACAAACCCTTCATGCCCCGTCCTTACCCGACCGAGCTTCTAACCCCTGCCGAAATGGCGCGCGCCGATCAGGCTGCGCTGGCGGCGGGCATCGCCACGGAGACACTGATGGAAGCGGCGGGGCGCGCAGTGGCGCGGGCCATTCGCGCCCGATTTCGTCCCGGTCGCACCCTGGTCTTGGCCGGGCCAGGCAATAATTGCGGCGATGGCTACGTCGCCGCGCGTTATCTGGAACAGGCGGGCTGGCCTGTTTCGGTCGCAGCCCTGGCGCCGCCAAATCCTGGCAGCGCAGCCGCCGCTGCCTCTGCCCGCTGGCGTGGCCCCATGGTGCCCTTCACCGAAGCCGAAGCCGCCCGCGCTGGTTTGGTGGTGGATGCGCTGTTTGGCGCTGGCGTCACGCGCCCCTTGGCACCAGAGGTCACCAAGGTCCTGCGCGCGGCAGCCGCACCGATTGTCGCGGTGGATGTGGCTTCCGGGCTGGATGGTGCGACCGGGCAAATGCTTGGTTACGCCCCGCAAGCGGCGCTGACGGTCAGCTTCTTTCGGTTGAAGCCCGGGCATCTATTGCTGCCTGGCCGCGCGCTTTGCGGCGAGACCGTGCTTGCCGATATCGGTTTGCCCGAGGCGGTGTTGGAGGACATCGCGCCGCGCTGCTGGCGCAATCACCCCGCGCTTTGGTCGCTGCCATCGCTTGATCTCAGCGCGCCTAAATACACGCGCGGCCATCTGACCATCCTTGCGGGCGCGGCCATGCCCGGTGCCGCGCGGCTGGCGGCGTTGGCGGCGCGGCGGCTTGGCGCGGGGCTGGTCACACTGCATGCCGAAACCCTGGAATTGGCCGCAATGCTCCGCGCCGCTGCGCCCGGCCAATTGGTAAGTGACGCAACGCTCGATGCGCTGCTTTCCGATGCAAGGCGCAAGGTGTGGGTCGCCGGTCCGGGGCTTTTGCCACATGAGGCAACGAGCGTCGCCATCCGCAGCATAATTGATTCAGGCAAAACCCTGGTCGCGGATGCTGGCGCCCTGACCGCCGCCGCTGATCACCCTGAATTGCTGCGCGGCGCGGCGGTAATCACGCCCCATGCTGGCGAATTCACTCGGCTATTTGGCGCGCCGGGGGTAGATCGGTTGGGCGCCGGACGTGCTGCGGCCGCACGGCTTGGCACGGTGGTGGTGCTGAAAGGCCCGGACAGCATTATCGCCGCCCCGGATGGCCGCGTGATCATCAACGACAATGCGCCGCCATCACTCGCCAGTGCTGGCACGGGCGATATTCTGGCGGGCGCCATCGCGGCTTTGCTCGCCCAGGGCATGGCGCCTTTTGAAGCCGCTGCCGCCGGCGTGTGGCTGCATGGCGCCGGCGCCGCCAATGCCCCCGCTGGTTTGATTGCCGAGGATTTGCCGGCCCTGCTGGCCGAGGCACGGCAGGCGCTTGCGGGCGAGAACTGATCAAGCGCGTGTGATCACGGGAAGAATGCTTTGCTTTCCGAACCAAATTTTTGATAGGTTTTTTGTACATACACTGGGGGCACATCATGTCGGATATCACCGCAGAAGCCGGGCTGGTGGATCGCGCCATGCGTCGCATGACATCGCTTTGGCGTGACCTCGCTTGGGTCGTGCAGCGCAGCCCGCAAGCATCCAATGATTTTGCTGAGGAGTTTCGTGCCTGCCTGCAAGCCCGTGGGGGCGAGGTTTCCGCGCGCAACCGTGCCGCTGCCTTGGCTGAGCGTTACCGCAGTCTGGATGAAGCGGGCCGGCTTGGCTTTCTGCGTGCGCTGGCGGCGTTTGATTCCGATGGCGCGGCGGTTACCCACGCCATTGAAAAACTCAGCGCCGCGCCAGATGCGGCGGTGCGCGCCATTGCCCTGGCAGGGCTGCGCCGCGCCTTGGAACCGCCGCGGCTCAAGCTACTGACGGCCTTTGCGGCCATTCCGGACGGCGTGAAGTTCCTGGTCGACATGCGCGCGGAATTGCTGCGCCTGAAGGATCACGAGCCACCCTTGCAGGCTTTTGAGACAGACCTGAAAGGCCTGCTGGCTTCCTGGTTTGATGTCGGTTTTCTGGAATTGCGCGCGATTGACTGGAAATCGCCAGCCGCCCTGTTGGAAAAGTTGGTGCAATATGAAGCGGTGCATCGCATCCGCACCTGGCGCGATTTGCGCAATCGGCTTGATTCGGATCGGCGCTGCTACGCGTTTTTTCATCCGCGCATGCCTGATGAGCCGCTGATTTTCGTTGAAGTCGCGTTGGAACGCGGCATGGCCGCCAGTGTGCAGAAAATTCTGGATGAAAAAGCACCGCTGCAGGATGTCGGGCAGGCGGATACGGCGGTGTTTTATTCCATCAATAACTGCCAGCGCGGGTTGGATGGCATTTCCTTCGGCAATTTTCTGATCAAGCGCGTCGTGGAATTGCTCGCCGCCGAATTCCCCAAGCTCAAGACCTTTTGCACGCTTTCCCCCATGCCGGGTTTTCGTGCCTGGCTCGACAAAAGCGCCCGCGATGGCGTGGCGCTGCTGACCGCCGAGGAAGAAGGCGCGCTCAGTACCGCCAATGGCGACGCCACCGCTGATTTTGCCGCCCTTGTGAAAGAACGCGCCTGGGTCAAGCAGGAAGCGCTTTCGCGCGTCATGGCACCCATGCTGATCCGGCTTGGCGCGCAATATCTGCTGAAGGAAGCGCCAGCGGGCAGGGCAGGGCGTGCGCGTGATCCCGTAGCGCATTTCCACCTTTCCAATGGGGCGCGGGTCGAAAGGCTCAATTGGCGCGCCGATGTCTCGGAGAATGGGCTTCGGCAATCCTGCGGGCTGATGGTGAATTACCTTTATGACCCCGCATCCATTGAGAATAATCACGAAGCCTATGTGGGCGATGGCCAACGCGCTGCCTCGGGTGCCTTGAAGCGGTTGATCCGGGCCTGAATTGCCCCCCTTTCATCGCTTCAAGCAAATCGCCATATTCAAAGCCGGTTGTCGGGGGATCGGATCATGACAGTGCAGGGCAAGGGCAAGGCGCGCCATCTGCCGGGTAGCGCGCGGCGGATTGAAGTCCTGCATGCGCTTGAGCGGAAGCTGCTTTGGCTATCTTCCTGGATGATCCATCACGCCAATCACATCAGGCCCAATCGGGATGGGCTGAAGGTAGGGGGGCATCAGGCATCCTGCGCGTCCTGCATTTCGATCCTGACCGCCCTGTATTTCGACATTCTGAAGCCAGCCGATCGCGTGGCGGTGAAGCCCCATGCCGGGCCGGTGTTCCATTCCATCAATTACCTGCTGGGTCGGCAAAGCCGCGACAAGCTGGAAACGCTGCGTCAATTCGGCGGCATCCAGCCCTATCCATCCCGCGTGAAGGATGGGGCGGAGGTAGATTTCTCCACTGGTTCGGTCGGGCTTGGTGTCGCACTCGCCTCCTTCGGGTCGCTCGTGCAGGATTATGTGCATCTGCATCGCATGGCGCCTGAGGGCATTCCGCCCGGCCGGCATGTCGCCGTGGTGGGCGATGCCGAATTGGATGAGGGCAATATCTACGAAGCCCTGTTGGAAGGCTGGAAGCACGATATCCGCAATGTCTGGTGGGTAGTGGATTACAACCGCCAATCGCTCGATTCCGTTGTGCCGGACAGGCTTTTCGGCCGGATTGAGGGCCTGTTCCGCGATATGGGCTGGAATGTCGTCACGCTCAAATACGGCCGCAAGCTGGAAGCGGCCTTTGCCCGGCCCGATGGCGATCAATTGCGCCGCTGGATTGATGATTGCCCGAACAGCCTTTACGCCGCGCTGACCTTCCAAGGGGGCGCCGCCTGGCGCGCCGCCATCCTGGCCGATCTTGGCCGCGTTGCCGGCATTCGCGCCATCATTGACCCGCTCTCGGATGATGAGCTTTCCGCGCTGATGAACAATCTGGGCGGGCATGACATTGAAACCCTGACCGAGGCCTTCCGCGCCCAGGATGCCGCTGGCGATCAACCCACCTGCTTCATTGCCTATACCATCAAGGGCATGGGCCTGCCCTTTGCCGGCCATAAGGACAACCATGCCGGGCTGATGACGAAGGAGCAGATGGAAGGCTTCCGCGCCGCCATGAAGATCCGCCCCGGCCATGAATGGGATGAATTCGAAGGGCTTGATGTGCCCGAAGAAGAGCTGCGCGACTTCCTGGCGAGCATTGATTTCGCTAAGCCCCTATCGCCCCAGGGACGCGCCCTGCAATCACCCGTGATCCATGTGCCGGACCGCTTTGCGACACCGCGCGTGCCGGCAGGGCGCAAGCACTCCACCCAGGCCGCCTTTGGTGAAATCCTGGCCGAGATCGGGCGCGGGCAGGGGGAGAATGCCGAACTCGCCAAGCGCATCGTCACCACCAGCCCGGATGTGACGGTTTCCACCAATCTGGGCCCCTGGGTGAACCGGCGCGGCATTTTTGATCGTCACAAGAAGAATGACGTGTTCCGCGATGCGAAGCTCGCTTCCGCGCAGCGCTGGGGCATGTCGCCGGAAGGCCAGCATGTGGAACTGGGCATTGCGGAACAGAACCTGTTCCTGCTGCTGGCGGGGCTCGGCCTTGCGGATCGGCTGTATGGTGCCAGGCTTTTGCCGGTCGGCACCGTCTATGACCCCTTCGTCAATCGCGGCTTGGATGCGCTGATCTATGCCTGCTATCAGGATGCGCGGTTTCTTTTAGTTTCAACGCCCTCCGGCCTGACCTTGGCACCAGAAGGCGGCCAGCACCAAAGCGTGAATACGCCGCTGATCGGCATGGCGCAGGATAGGGTGGTCGCTTATGAACCCGCCCATGCGGATGAATTGGCGATCCTGCTGCGCCACGCCTTTCACCACATGCAGCAACCCGATGGCTCGGCGGTTTGGCTGCGGCTTTCGACGCGCGGGCTGGAACAGCCGGAACGCAACCTTGACCCGGCAGCGGTGATTGCCGGCGCGCATTGGGTGGTGCCGCCGGTCCCAGGCGCCAGCTTTGCCCTGGCCTATCAAGGTGCCCTGGCGCCTGAGGCCCTGGCCGCCTTCACCACCATCCGGGAAGACATTCCCGAAGCCGGGCTGCTCGTCATCACCAGCCCGGACAAGCTGCATACGGATTGGCTCGCGGCACGGCGCAAGGCGCGGGCGGGTTTTGGCGCGCCAAGCTGGATCGAAACCCTGTTGGAACCCTTGGCGCCTAATGCGGCCCTGGTCACAGTGCTGGATGGCCACCCCGCCGCCCATGCCTGGCTTGGTTCCGTGCGCGGGCAGAAGGTGGTGCCGCTTGGCGTGGACCGCTTTGGCCAGGCGGGCGATATCCCCGATCTTTACCGGGAGTATGGTCTGGATGAGGCCGCCATTCTGGATGCCTGCGCCCAGGCGTTGGTTTCTTGAAATTGTTTTGAAACAACCGCCCTTGGAAAGCGCTGAGGCATAGGCTAAAGGCCACCCGCTGACCGCGGCGC
>VGDL01000039.1 GCA_016869735.1 Alphaproteobacteria bacterium | reverse complement strand
TTCCTCAATCACACGCCCCGCATACATCACCAGCACGCGATCCGCCGTTTCCGCGATCACGCCCATATTGTGCGTGATGATCATGATGGCCATGCGGAATTCGTCGCGCAAATCCATGAGCAGATCTAGGATTTGCGCCTGGATGGTCACATCCAGCGCCGTTGTGGGTTCATCGGCAATCAGCAGCTTCGGGTTGCAGGCAAGCGCAATCGCGATCATGACGCGCTGGCGTTGCCCGCCCGACATCTGGTGCGGGTAATCATCCAGCCGCCGCGCTGCGGATGGAATGCCGACCTTGTCCAACATTTCAATGGCGCGCTTGCGCAAGGCTGCGGCGGGCAGGGTTTCATGCGCCCGGATGGTTTCCATGATCTGATCGCCGATGGAAAACACTGGGTTCAGCGATGTCATGGGTTCCTGGAAAATCATGGCAATGCCGGGGCCGCGAATGCGCTGCATTTCCCTGGATGAAAGCCCTGTAAGCTCCTGGCCTTGGAACTTCACGCTGCCTGCGGCGATGCGCGCCGGAGGCCTTGGAAGCAGCCCCATAATCGTGAGCGCGGTTACACTTTTGCCGCTACCGCTTTCACCGACAATACCCAGGATTTCGCCTTCCTTGAGGGAGAAGGAAACATCCTCAATCGCGGTGATCTCACCGCGCCCGGTCATGAAGGCCGTGGTCAGCCCCTGCACATCAAGCAAAGTCACTGTTGAATCCTGAGCCGGGGGTCAAGAACATCGCGCAAGCCATCGCCAAGGAAGTTCAGACCCATGACCGTGATCATCAGCGCAACGCCGGGGATGGTAATGATCCAGGGTGCCTCGCGCATGAAATCACGCCCTTCGGCCATGATATTGCCCCAGGTAGGTGTGGGCGGCACGGCGCCAACACCAAGGAAGGAAAGTGTGGCTTCGGACAGCACCGCGAAGGCAAACAGGAAGGAAAGCTGCACAATCACTGGCGCCATGGCATTGGGCAGAATATGGCGTGTAAGAATACGCCAATGCCCAGCGCCGGCGGCAACGGCGGCTTGGACGAATTCCATCTCTCGCAGCACAATCACGGAAGATCGCACGATGCGCGCCGTGCGCGGGATATACACAATGCCAAGCGCCAGAATGACATTGAAGGTCGAAGGCCCGAGCACGGAAGTCACCGCAATGGCAAGCAGAATAGCCGGGAAAGCCATCAGCGCGTCATTGATGCGCATCAGCAGATTATCAATGCGTCGGAAATAGCCGGCGGCGGCGCCGATCAAAATTCCGAACACTGCATTCAGCGCCACCACGGAAGCGCCAATCAGCATAGAAAGCTGCGCGCCCCAGACCACGCGGGACCAAAGGCTGCGCCCAAAACTATCCGTGCCGAAAATCCACCCCTCACCAGGCTGCTTGAATTTATTGCGCATGGAAAGGTGGTTGGGATCCGTATCTGTGATCCAGGGTGCCAGTATGGCGGTGATGGCGATAATCAGGAACAAAACCAGCCCGGTCATAAACAACCTATGGCGCAGCAGGCGCTTGATGGTCGCACGCGCCGGGTGTTCACGCTTCTGCGCAATACCTTCGGCGTCAATCACGGCAGCGGCATCACTCATAGCGCACTCTTGGGTCAATCAAGGCATAGAGGATGTCCACCAGAATATTCACCACAACGAGAAAGGTTGTCACCAGCAAAAGCCCACCTTGCACCATGGGGTAGTCGCGGCTTAGCACCGCTTGCGTCAGCAATTGCCCCATGCCGGGCAGGGAGAATAGCGCTTCCGTCACCACCGCGCCTGACAGCAAAAGCGAAATGATGATGCCAACCACGGTCACAATCGGGATCAGCGCATTGGCCAAAGCGTGCTTCAGAATCACCTGGCGTTCCGGCAGCCCTTTGGCGCGGGCGGTACGCACGTAATCCTGCCGCAGCACTTCCAGCATGCCCGAACGCGTGATGCGCGCAAGCAAGCCCGCTTGCAGCAAGGCCAGCGATATGGCCGGCATGGTGGTGCTCCGCAGCCAGCCGATCGGGTCTTGCGCGAAGGGCACATAACCTCCGCTCGGCAACCAGCCGAGTTGTACGGCGAAGAAGATGATCATCAGCAGGCCAAGAAAGAAACCGGGGATCGAAATGCCGAGCATGGCAATCATCATCGCCAGCTGATCTACCCAGGTATTCTGGCGCAAGGCGGCGATAATGCCACTCGCCACCCCAATCAGTAGGGTTAGAACAAGCGCATAAAGCGACAGCCCAATGGTCACCGGAAGGCGTTCCATGGTGGCAGCCAGCACGCCTTTGCCAAGCAGTAGGGATTTGCCGAAATCACCCTGAAGCAGCCCCTGGTAGTAATGCAGCAACTGCGTCAGCAAGGGCTCATCCAGGCCAAGATCACGCCGCAATTGTTCTATTTGCGCCGGTGTTGCCGCAATGCCGGCAATGGCGGCTGCCGGGTCACCCGGGATCAGCCTCATCAGCCCAAAGCTGATGAGGCTGACGATGAAAAGAACCGGAATGGCGCTGAGCAGCCGGCGGAGCGTGAGCAGAATCAAGGCTATTTGCGCTCCCTAAACCGTAAGCTCAACGTTCAATCCACACATTGGAAAAGCGCGGAATGCGGAAGGGGGTGAAGCCCTTCACATTGGCGCGTGATGCCTGCACTTTCGTGAGAGCGCCGAAGGGATAGGCATAGGCGCGTTCCAGAACCAAACGTTGCATGCGGGCGAAGGCTTGCTGCCGCGCGGCTGGGTCACGCAGATTATTCATGTCATTCCAGGCGGCCAGCACATCCGGATCGTCCTTGTCATCCTTTGGACGATAATTGGCGCCGGGTGATACCAGGAATTGCATGGTCGCCAGCGCGCCAAGTGCTGGCTGTGTGCCCCAGCCGGAATGGAAGAAATGCCATTCGGTGGAATTGACCCTTTGCGACATTTGCACCGAGGTGGGCCAATCCACAACGCGGAGCGATGCATTGATGCCAACCGCTTTCAATTGCTGTTCCATGACCAGCGCAGAATTATACATGGGCGGATAGTCGCGATTGGTCAAAATGACGATCGGTTCGTTGCGATAGCCGGATTCCCGCAGCAAGGCGCGGGCGCGTTGCTGGTTGTTGATATTGTAGGTTTCCTTGCCGGCATCTGTATAGCTTGGCTGATTCGGATACTGGAAACCAACATTCAGCCGATAATTGTTATCCGTCGCCGCGTCCATGATGTCTTCCACATTCATCGCAGCCTGAACTGCGCGACGGAAGGCAAGATTGTCGGTGGGCGCAAGCGCGGTATTCGGCAGCGCAATCTGGATCCACCAATTCTGCAATGGCAGGATGGTGATGGCGTTATTGCGCCGTAGCCCTTCCAGGGAACGTGTCGGCACATCTTCCACCACCTGCAGCGCGCCGGTTTCCAAACCAGCCACACGGGCGCTGGCTTCGGTCACGATGCGGAAGGTAACCGTATCAAGGCAGGCAACGCGATAGCCGCCAAAGCCGGTGCGCTGTTCATAAGCGGTATTGGGCTTGTAGCCATCAAAACGGCCAAGCTTTGCATGGCTGCCCGGCACAAATTCCATGAGGCGGAAAGGCCCTGTGCCGACAGGGCGAAGCTGCTGGCGTTCATCATCCTTGTGTTCGGCTGGGATGATGACGATGGGCACCGAGAAGGAAGAGAGCGCCTCAATAAAGGTAGGCTGCACCCGTGACATGCGAATAATGAAGGTCTGCGCATCGGGCGTTTCCCAGCCCGCGACATTGTCCAGCGTGCTGCGTTGCAAACCAATGCGCTTGTAACGGTCGAAGGAAGCCGCGACATCGGCGGATGTCAGTACCTTGCCATTATGGAAGGTGATGCCCTGACGGAGCTTGAAGGTATATGCCATGCCATCCGGGGCTTCCTGCATGGATTCAGCCAATTCCGGGATGGGCTTGTTGTTTTCATCACGCGTGACCAGCGTTTCATAGATATTCATCGCGATATTGCGCGTTGAAATCGTGCTGGAGGTCATCTGATCCAGCGAATTGACATTGGCTTCCTGGCCAAAGACCAGATCGCCGCCGCGCGTTGGGCAGGTGAAGGGGGCAGCCAGCAGCGGTGCAGCCGACAAGGCCATGGCAGCGGCAACAAGGCCCGTGCTCAAACTCAGGCGTTTCATCCATGCTCTCCCGTTATTTGTGGTGCGGTAGCTTCATGCGCGCGCCGGGCGGCGTCAACCATTATCGGCAAGGCCAGCGAAGCGGCGCACAACATTCTCCGTCAGCCGACTGATCGGCCCTTCAAACCCCCGGCGCCAGAGGCTGCCGCAATAGGTAATGGAACCAACCGCGAACACGGCACCCCCGCCTGATGTTTCAAAATAGATGATCTCGCCGCGTTTTAGCGCCTGCGCCTTCTCTCCATTCACAGTATTGACATGGGAGAGCAATTCTTCCGGCACCGCGACAAATGAAGCGGGTGGGTCTTCGGAGACGGCCATAATCGCCGTGCCATGCGGCGTGCCAAGCGCAGGGTCCGCGCGGTCCAATTCAAAGCCGGCTGCCCCGCCGCCGGAAAGGCCGTAATCGCCGATGGTCTCGCCTTCCACGCCCTCAAACATCCAGGCGTAGCGAGCCTCGCGCGCCGGCGGCAGCAGCCGGTAATAGGTGCCTTCAAACAAGCCCTGGCCGGAAAAGCCAACACCCGCCAATTGCTGAGGTGGCCGCCGATTGCGCCGCCATAACCCGCCATAGGCGCCATCCGTTTGGTGGTAGTATTCGCCGGGTTCTGCGGCCCAGGCGCGAATACCGCCCTCGGCGCGGCGGAGTTCAAACACGCCCGGCATATCGGCAGGCTGCGCGATGCGCCAATAAAAGCCATTGCCACCCAAATACATCATGCGCCCGCTGCTCCGCGTATAAGCATAAAGCGCATCAAGCGTTTGCGGCGTGTGGTATTCCGGGTGCGACCCGGTCATCACCACCTTGTAGTTGGCAAGCAGCGCAGCGCCTTCCGCGTGCAGATCGTGATCCGTGATCACATCAAACGGCAGGCCGCGCGCTTCAAGCCAGGCAAGGATATGCGTATCGGCAGGGTAATGCCGAAGCCCCGATCCCTTCGCGTCGTTAAAGGTCAGAAAGCCAGGCCGCATGGTCATGATCGGGCGCAGCCGTGACGAAAACGCAATGCCGCTATTATCCGGATGGCGGTTATAGGTGGAGCGCCCATAGATCGGAAAATCATCCGGGTTATGCGGATAAGCGCCCCAGGCAGCGACGCGCGCGCGATAGGCGGCATCCGCATTGCCGCGCGAATGATTGGCATAGGCCTGATAGGTGAAAGTGGAAGCAAGGAAGGCAATCGGCGCGGTCGCCGTGCCGCGCGCGGGCAGCACGTAGAAGGGAATGTGATCCTCACCTTCTGAACAGGTGATGTGGAAGGCATAGGCGCCGGAACGCAAATCCGCTGGAATAGTAAAACTGAAATCATCAGCCCAACCGCAATCGCTCAAATCATCGGCGTGGAAATGAATGGCGGCGTAATCGGCGGGCGCGTGGCGCCAGCACATCTCGGCGCCCGACCAACGGGCGCCGACCACGGCGCGGGTTGGCACATTCACCAGATCGCCATGGCAGGCTTGCGGGCCAATATCTTCCACACGCTGGGTTGCGATGCCGCGCGCGAAATCCCAGCCGGCCAGAAGCCCCTGCATGGCGGCGGCAAGCGGCGCATCCGGGCGCGGCCATGCCGCGTGAAAACCAGCGAGAATCGCGGGGTCTTCGATCTTGCCGGTCAGATGTGCGGTTGGCGAGGCCGGGTTTTCGGCAGCAATCATCACGACGCCCGCGCCATCCGGCAGCGCCAGACCAATTGCGGAGATTCCGCGCGTGCTGGCCGGCGTGGCATCCTCAATGCATTGCGCGCCAAGCAGGATGCGCCCGCTGGCGGGGTCGGCACTCAGCCAAAGCCGATGCCAGCGCCGTAAGGGTAGCGCGGCCCCAAGGCCAAGTTGTCGCTCTCCGCCTGGCCAAATGATGTGCGCCATCGGCCCATGCGGCCCGACCGCCAGCGTTACACGTAGCCCCGCCTGTTCTTCGTTGATCACCGCGGCATCTGAGGCCGGCTGCGCCTGGAACCAGACCAGGGCAGTGTAGGTGAGGGGCCCCGCCGCGCGCTGCGGCGCCTTTGGGATCAGCGCATGGGATCCAAGCCGGATCGGCTGATGGCGTCCCTGAAATTCCGCATCGAAACGCGCCGAGAGGTCTTCAAACCGCAGACACGGCCCGGCAGGGTTCGGGTCGCCTGAAATCACCCGGCGCAGCCTTGCACGGTAGCGCCCGCCGTTCGGCACGCTGATCTTAACGGCCAGGCTTTCACCGGGGCGGGCGGAGAATCGGTCCAGATAGCCAGTGATGGGCAATTCGGCGGGCTTGGCTTCGGCCATGGCGGTTTCCCTCCCCTTTCCGTTCATGCTCCGCGCCCTGCTTGCCGGCGTCAACACCTGCCCGATGGTCAGGCGCGACCGATCTGTGCAAGGCTTGGCGAAGGGATTGGTTCAAGAGGGTGCAGATGGCCGCCATTATCGAAAAACTGAGCGATAGCCGGGCAGAGGCGCGCGAATGGGAACTCCGCTGCGATATGGCGGCAGTGTTTCGGATTGGCGCCCGGTTCGGCTGGAATGAGCATATCGGCAACCACAACAGCCTGATGTTGCCCGATGAGGCCGAGCCGCGCTTCCTGATCAACCCGCGCGGCTATTTGTTCCAGGAATTGAAGGCATCGGGTCTGATTGTCTGCGATCTGGAAGGGCGCGTGCTGCGCGGCAGTGGGGAGCTTCGCAAGGTTGCCTTTCATATCCACACGCGCATTCACCTCGCCAATCCGGCGGCGACATGTGTGATCCATGTGCATCCACGGTATTTGACCGCGCTTTCCATGGTGCAGGGCGCGGAATTTGCGCTCTCACACCACAACAATCTGCTGCTGAATGATCGTACGGTTTATGATGCTGAAGGTGATCAGCCGGTGCATAGCAATGAAGAAGGGGATCGCATTGCGCGGTTGATGGGCGATAAGACTATCATGCTCATGCGCGGCCATGGTGTGACGGTGGTGGGCCCCACGGTGCATGACGCTTTTGATGAATGCTACATGGCGGAACGCACGTGCATGTATCAATTGACCGCCATGCAAACCGGCCAGCCCTTGCACAAGCTGCCGGATAATCTTCGCCGCAATCACACGGGGCCATGGGGTGATAAGCTGGATGCGCGGCTGCATCTGAATGCCTGGCGCCGTGTGCTGGACCGGGAAGAACCTGACTACGCGCGCTGAGACAGAAGAAAAAACGGGAGCAAACCATGATCCCATGCACCCACCTCCTGGCTTCGGGTAGAATCCGGTAGCCAGGAAGTCTGTCCGCGTCGCGCCATTCCTTTCATCGCGCGGCGTGACCACCATCCAGGGCCACGCTGCCAAAAAGCTACTTCAGACCCCGCGGGCCTTAATTTCATCGCGAATTTCCGCGAGCAGCTTTTCCGTTGGCGTGGGTGGGGGCGGCATTGAGGCTTTCTCCACAGCCTTTGAGGCTTGCAGCTTGCTCAACACCTTCGCCATCCAGAAGACTGCAAAGCCTACAATGACGAATTTGATGATGGCGTTGATGAACCGCCCAACCGCGAGCACGGCAGCGCCGTCTTCGCGCGTGGCGGCAAGTGTTGGCTTGCGTTCACCGGAAAGGACGATGAACAGGTTGGAAAAATCCATCCCGCCCAATAGAAGGCCAAGGATCGGGTTGAAAATATCCTCCACCATGGAAGTGACGATGGCCGTGAATGCAGCGCCAATGACCACGCCAACGGCCAGGTCAATCACATTGCCACGCATGATGAAGGCCTTGAATTCCTTCAGCCATTGCGGTTCCTTCACCGGTATCTGACCGGCAATCTTGTTCGCCAAATCACTCATAGCTCTTTCCCCCTAAAAAGAATCCGAAGACCCAAACTAGATCTTGTCATAAAGGCAAGCTTATTGATTGCACGTTGTAAAAAATAACGAATTCTGATCTGGGTCTGGCGCAAGGGTGGCGCCGTGGCGGTATTCTGACTATGATTCTACGATGGAAACAAAGCATTTCGCCCAGCAAATCACCTTCCTATATGCGGAAGACCCTGCCGCATCGTGGGATTTTTACGAAAACAAGCTCGGCCTTGCGCTGGTGCAGGATCAGGGAACGTGCCGCATCTATGCCACCGCGCCGGGTGAGCGCGGCTTCTTGGGGATATGTCGCGCGCGAGCGCCGCGTGCTTCAGACAACCCTCGCGTGCAGGGTGGCGTTGTCTTTACCTTTGTTGATCAGGATGTGGAAGGCTGGCACGAAAGGCTCAAGGCGCGCGGTGTGGCGGTGCCGGAAAAGGTGGAATATTCGGAAGCCTATCGCGTGAAGCATTTCTTCTTCCACGACCCTGCCGGCTATCTGCTGGAGGTACAGCGGTTTGAGAGGCCGGATTGGCCAAGCCCTGAACCTTGATCAGCCTGACAGCATGGTCGCCGGCAGCCAGGTGACGATTGCGGGAAACAGCGTGACCATCGCCACTGCCAGCACCATCAGGAAGAAGAAGGGCAAGGTGTAACGGGCAACCTGGAATATTTCCATATTCGTCAGACCCTGCAGCACGAACAGGTTGAAGCCCACGGGTGGCGTTATCTGCGCCATTTCCACCACCAGCACGATGAAAATGCCGAACCAAACCAGGTCAAACCCAGCGCCTTGGATGATCGGCAGCACGACCGAGACCGTCAGCACGATCATGCTGATGCCATCGATGAAGCAGCCCAGCACCAGATAGATGATAGTAAGGCACACGATGATCATATAGGGGCTGAAACCCTGCGCGCCGACCCAGGCCGCCATGGCGGCGGGAATGCCGGAATAGGCCATGGCCTGAGTCAGGAAGGCGGCGCCCGCCAGGATCAGATTGATCATGCAGGAAAGCCGTACCGCGCCCATCAAGCTGTCAATGAAGCTTTTCCAGGTCAGTGTCTTACCCCAGGCGGAAAGCGCCAGTGCGCCCACCACGCCAAAGACCGCGGCTTCCGTCGCTGTCGCCCAGCCGAAATAAATGCTGCCCATGACAAACATGATCAGCAGCACCACAGGAATAAGCTGGCCACTTTCCTTCAACTTGCGTGACAGCGGAATGGAAGGATCACGCGGCGGCGTCAGTGTCGGGTTCAGCATGGACCAAATCATGATGTAGCCGCTGAACAGCACCATCAGCATGATGCCCGGCAGGACACCCGCGATGAACAGCCGCACAATGGAAACTTCTGCCGCCACGCCATAGACGATCATGACAATGGAAGGCGGAATCAAAAGGCCGAGCGTACCGGCCCCAGCGAGGCTGCCGACCGTCATGGGCAAATGATAGCCGCGCTGCGTGAGTGCGGGCAGCGACATCTTGCCAATCGTCGCCGCCGTTGCCGCGGAAGAACCCGAAACCGCCGCGAAAATCCCGCAACCGATGACATTCACATGCATAAGCCGCCCAGGCAGGCGCTGCACCCAGGGGGCAAGGCCGCGAAACATGTCTTCTGAAAGCTTCGTCCGGAACAGGATTTCGCCCATCCAGATAAATAATGGCAGCGCGGCCAGGGTCCATGACGCAAGCGATTGCCATATCGCCGTGCCCATTACCTTTTCCGCCGGGAAGGTCGGCATGGAAGGCATCAGCATGGGCAGCACAATCACGCCGCAAAGCCCAACCAGCATCAGGCCAAGCCCGATCCAAACGCCAAGCCCAAGGAACAGGAAAAGCAGGCCAAGCAGCAAAAGCCCGGCTTCGGTTTGCGCGAGTTCCATCAGAGTTCCTCCCCCGCGCGGTCAAGAGCACTCGCCTCGGCGGCTTTGCGATAGGATGGCGTTCCACCGGCCAGATGCGCGGCCAAATCATCCAAAAGGCATAGCGCGAAAAGCCCCGCGCCAAAGGCACAAAGCGCCTGCGGCACCCAAAGCTTCCAGGCAACCGAACCCTGCGCCACATCCTCAAACTCAAAACTATCCATGGCAAGGTCCATCATGGAATAGGCGAAGAACAAGCTAAGCCCGGCAGTCAACATCAGGGCAATGCTTTCCATCACGAAACGGCCTGAACCCTTGAGCCTGCCGATGATCAAATCCACGCGAATATGCGCTCCATGGCGGAAGGCATAGGCGAGCGGCAGGGTCGCTGACGCGGCAACCGAAAAGGCTGTCAGGTCATCCGCGCCCAGAACAGTGATGCCGAATTGTCGCCCGACAACCTGCGCAATGATGATGGCAGCAATGGCGGCCAAGGCGATGCCGCCCAGCACACCGCCAAGCATGTAAAGCGAATCAAGTGCCTTGCGCATCAGCCCCCACCTTCAACAGTCAGAAAACGGGCAGGGAAACCTGCCCGCTAATTTTTTAAGCGATCGCAGCGCGATAGGCATCCATCAGGCGCTTGCCTTCCTCGCCCGCTTTGGCGACCCATTCTTCTGCCTGTGTGGCGCCGATGCGCGCCAGGCCCTGCATCAGCGCGGGTGATGGGGTGCCAATCGTCATGCCGCGGCTGGCGAGCATATTCTGCCGCTCCACCATTTCCACTTCCGATGCCTGCCAGCCACGCGCTTCTGCTGCTGTGGCAGCAGCGCGAATGGCGCGTTGCGATGCTTCGGGCAGGGCCTGTAGGGCGCGGCTTTGCACAAACACCGCATTCTTGGTGCGGGTGAAGCCGATTGGTGTAAAGAATTTGCAGAAATCCCAGGCCTGCACGTCAACACCGGTCGCTGCCGAGGTCACCATGGCATTCACAACGCCGGTCGCGAAGGCTTGCGGCACTTCCGCCTGCTGCACCAGGGTTGGAGTGGCCCCCGCCAAGGTTGCGAAACGATTGGTCAGCGCATTGAAGGTGCGCATCTTCATCCCGCGCAAGGTTTCAATGCTTTCCACCGGCACATTGGTGTAAAAGCCGGATTGCGGCCATGGCACCATATACAGCAGCGTAATGCCTTGGCGTTGCAGGCGCGCTTCGACAAAAGGCCGCTGCAATTCCGCGAGCTTCCGCGCTTGAGCGGTTGAGGTCACAAGCTGCGGCACGCTATCCACCTCAAAGAAGGGGTCTTCATTGCCATAGGCAGACATAAGAATCTCACCAAGCTGTGCCTGGCCGGTCTGCACGCCGCGCTTGATTTCCGGCATCTTGAGCAAGGACGCATTGGAATGCATCTGGATCTGCAGCCCGCTGGCTGCTGCCTGCACTTCCGTGATGAAGTCACGCAAATTGCGCGTATGGAAATTGCCATCCGGATAGGCTGTGGCCAATTGCCAACGCGTCTGGGCATGGGCCTTGCCGATGAAGGGTGCCGCAAGCGGCAGGCTGGCAGCGCCGAGCAGGACAGCCCTGCGAGTAGGATTTTGCATCATGAGCCTCTCCTTATTGCTTGGAGGGTCAGTTTTCCCCCTGGCGCCACCCATGGCAAGGGGGGTCACCGGCAAAGCCATGCCGGTGGCGCCCATTCTGCCTTTTTTCTTATCAGGCGCTGGCGCGATAGGCGTCCAAAAGCTTCTTGCCATCCTCACCGGCGCGCTGCACCCATTCATCGGCCATGGTGCGACCAACGCGGGTCAAATCTTCAAGTAGCCGTGCGCTTGGTTGCATTACGCGCATGCCGCGTTGGCCGAGGGTAGCTTCGGTTTCCTTCGCCGCCGCCTCGGAGATTTCATAGCCGCGCCGTTCCGCCGCCGCGGCTGCGGTGCGGATCATTTGCTGCTGCGGTTGGGACAGGCCCTGCAACGCACGGCTGGAGATAAAGACCGCATTCTTGGTCATGGAAAAGCCGAGCGGCGTGAAAACCTTGGCGTAATCCCAGGATTGCGTATCCACGCCCGTAGCGGCCGAGGTGATTTGCGCCTGCACCACACCGGTCGCGAAGGCCTGCGCCAATTCCGCCGCCTGCACCAGGGTGGGCTGCGCGCCGATCAATTGCGCGAAGCGATTGGTCATGGGGCTGAAGGTGCGGAAGCGCTGACCGCGCAGTTGTTCAAGCGAGGTCACGGGTTCCTGGGAATAGAGCCCCGCCGGCGGCCAGGGCACCATGTAGAGCAAGCTCAAGCCCTGGCGGGCAAGGCGCGCTTCAATGAAGGGGCGCTGCAAATCGGCAAGCCGCTTGGCCTGCGCGTAATTCACCACCAGCTGGGGCAGGGCATCGGCATCAAACAGCGGGTCTTCATTGGCATAGGCGGTCAGCAGAATCTCGCCCATCTGCACCTGACCGGTTTGCACGCCGCGCTTGATTTCCGGCATTTTCAGCAGCGCGCCATTGCTGTGCAATTGCACGGCCAATTGGCCATTACTGCCCTTCTGGATATCCTCGATGAAGGAACGAACATTGCGTGTGTGAAAATTGCCATCTGAATAGGGCGTGGCCATTTGCCAGCGCGTCTGCCCCTGGCCAAGGCTTGGGGTAAGCGCGGCAAGGCCGGCGGCGCCGGCGAGAAAATCGCGACGATGAAGCTTCATGGGTTTCTTCCTTCTTCTGCCCGGCCCCGCCCCCGCCCTTCTTTCAAAGCGGGTAGTCGCGCGCCGGATCCACGCCAGATTGCGTCAAAAAATGCCGTATGGCCACTACCTCATCCTTGGAAAGGCTGTGCTGGCTATTGTGGAAGGCATAGGCTTGGCCATTCAGCTTCACGGCCAGCCGGCCAGAGCCATTATGGGAGACCTCGGCGCCCAGTTCCTGAAACACCGCCTCAAGCGCCTTGGGGTCAATATTGGCGCTGACGGGGTGGGCAAAGATGGCGTGCAATACCTTGCGATAACGATGGTTCATGGATGGCGCTGCCTTCAGGATGGGATTGGAATGCGCCCATCCTGCCGCGCCGTCACGCCCCAGCCTTGATCATGATCAAGTGGTGGTTGAACCGGTCAGCTGCGTCCGCACTAATTCTGCAAAATGCCCCCCTCGCGCGACCAATTCCTTGAAGCCGCCGCGTTCGGCAATCTGCCCACCGGCAAAAACCAGAATTTCATTGGCATCGCGCACGGTGGAAAGCCGATGCGCGATGATGAAGGTGGTGCGCCCCGCCATCAGCGCCGCCAGCGCCTTTTGCACCCGCGCTTCGGTGGCGGCATCAAGCGCGCTGGTTGCCTCATCCAAAATCAGCACGGGCGGGTCTTTCAGAAGCGCGCGCGCAATCGCCAAGCGCTGGCGCTGGCCGCCTGAAAGCGTGCTGCCACGCTCCCCGATCATGGTATCGTACCCATGGGGCTGACGCTGGATGAAATCATGCGCTTCGGCCAGGCGGCAGGCATGTTCCAATTCTTCCTGCGTGGCATCTGGCCGGCCAACCATTAGGTTTTCACGAATGGTGCGGTTGAACAGCATGCTTTCCTGAAACACTACGCCGATGTTGCGGCGCAGGCTTTCCAGGGAAATATCGCGCAGATTATGCCCATCCAGCGTCACACGCCCTTCCTGCGGGTCCCAAAGCCGCTGCAGCAACGCCATGGCGGTGGATTTGCCAGCGCCCGTTGGTCCCACCAGCGCAACGGTCTTGCCCGGCGCTGCCGCAAAACTCACATGGCTGAAAATCGGTGGCCCACCAGGATAGGCGAAGGCCACATCTTCAAAAGCGACTTCGCCTTTCGCGCGGGGGATATCAATCGCGCCCGGCCTTTCCGGCACGGTGGTGCGCGCATCCAAAACGGCGAAAAGCTCAGAGAGGGAAGGCATCAGCAAAACAAGGCGTGAAGCGAAGCCCACGGCACCTTCCAGCTTGCTGATCAGCATCGTGGCAAAGCCCATGAAGGACACAATCTCCCCCACCGTCGCCTGACCGCGCAGATGGAGCCAAGTCCCCAAGACAAAAATCAAAATGACGCAAATGGTGGAGGCGGCAGATGTCATCACGGAAACCACCGCCCACCAATTCAGTACCGGAAATTGATGTGTGATGACTTGGCGGATGATATCGCTGAACAGCCGCGCCTCACTGGAAAGCCGGGTGAAGGATTGAACCACCATCACATTGGAAAGCGCATCCTGCGCGCTACCAGCCAATTGCGTATGGAGCGATTCAACCTTGCGCTGCGCGCTTTCCGTGCGGCGAATGACAAAGGCGGCAAGGCTGCCGAAAATCACCACCAAGCCAATCAGCAAAAGCCCAAGCCGCCAATTGAGCATCAAGGTCAGTGGCAGCAGGACTACCGCCGAAATAAAAGTGGTCAAATGTTCGCGAAAAAAGGACAGCCAAAGCCCGAACAGATTATCAGCGCCCACCAGCATGATCTTCATCAGCCGGCCCGATTGCGTATCCCCATGAAAGGATAGCGGCAGGGACAGCACATGCTGGAAATAATCATGCATGACCTTGAGGCGATTGCGATGCGCCATGCGGTCCGCGAAAAGGGCGACGGTGACATTGGCGCCAATGGCCGAAAGCCCAACCGCCCCCCAAATGATCAACAGTGCCAGCGCTTCCGCCCAAACCGCTGCTTCCTGCATGCGGTCCGATCGTGCGAGCAGATCAATCACCCGCCCGAAGAGCACCGGTTCCAGGAATTGCAGCCCGGCAATGGCAAGCGCCGCCAAAGCAAGCCCAATCGCGACAGCGCGATCCGCCGCCAGCAGCCTGAGCACCCTTCCGTAAAGCCGCAGAAATTCCATCGTAAGCGCCGTACCTGTGAGGGGAACATCATAAATGGCGAATCGCCCATCCTAAAGCCCGCAGCATAGGCGGGTTGATCTGGCGGGCGGCACAGGCCACCTTAATCCTCAATGCTTCATCTGGGAGGCCTAAAATCCATGATCACCCGCCGCAATCTGGGCGCGCTCTCATTGGGCGCTGCCTTGCCCATGCCCGCTTTGGCGCAAGGGCTTTCCAACCGCCCGATCCGGTTGGTGATTCCCTTCACCCCCGCCGGCACCACCGATTTGGTGGGGCGGCTCACCGCTGAGCGCCTTTCGGCCCGGCTTGGTCAGCAGGTGGTGGTGGATAATCGCCCCGGCGCTTCGGGCAATGTCGGCGGTGAATTCGTCGCGCGGTCCGAACCCGATGGCCATACGCTGCTGCTGACCACCATCGGCACCGGGGCAATCAATTTCGCCGTTTTCGGCAATCGCATGCCCTTCAAGCCAGAGGATTTGGCCGCGGTTGGCCTGATGTGCCGCGTGCCGAATGTGCTGATGGCGGCCAATCGCATGCCCATCCGCACACTGGCCGATATGACCCGGGAGGCGAAGGCCAAGCCAGGTGGGCTGAATTACGGCACCGCCGGCATCGCCACTTCGCCCCATGTGGTGATTGAGCAAATCCGCCTCGCCCAGGGGATTCAGATCACCCATGTGCCTTTCCGCGGCTCCGCCCCCATGCTGACCGAAATGGTGGCCGAGCGGATTGAGCTTGGGATGGATAATATCCCCTCCGCACTCGCTTTCATTCGTGATGGAAAAATCCGTGCCATTGGCGTGACGGGCGCTCAGCGCAGTGCCGTACTGCCGGATGTGCCGACCATTGCTGAGCAAGGCATGCCAGGTTTTGAGGCGACTGCCTGGTTTGGCGTGCTGGCGCCGAGCGCGACGCCTGCCCCGGTGCTTGCGCGGCTTGGTGCGGAACTGGATGCGATCGGCAAGGAAGCCGATTTCCGCGCCCGTATCGCGGCCTTTGGCGCTGATCCGCCACGCCTGACCCAAGATGGAGGCTCCAGCCCGGAAAGCTTCGCCGCCTTCATGCGCGCGGAAGTCACGCGCTGGGCTGAGGTGGTGCGCCAAGCCGATATTCGTGTGGAATAAGGAGAGCAAACATGACGAAGAACAACGCCCTGCTGGGCCGCCGCATCATCCTGGCTGGCATGACCGGCGCGCTGGCCGCGCCCGGCCTTGCCCGCGCTCAGGCCTTTCCAACCCGCCCCTTGCGGCTTGTGGTTCCCTTCCCGCCCGCAGGGACCACGGATATCTCCGGGCGCATCATGGCCGAACGACTTTCAGCGCGGATCGGCCAGCCGGTGATTGTGGAAAACCGCGCCGGCGCCACAGGAAATCTGGGCGCTGAAATGGTCGCACGGTCGGAGCCTGATGGCTATACGCTGCTGATGTGCACCATTTCAACGGCTGCGATCAATTACTCGCTCTGGGGTGCGCGCATGACGACGAAGCCCGAGGATTTGGCCGCCGTTGGGCTCGTCATCCGTGTGCCGAATGTTGTTTTCGTCACCGCCAATTCGCCTTATCGGACCGTGAGTGATCTGGTTGCAGGTGCCAAGGCCAATCCCGGCAAGTTGAATTACGGGAGCAGCGGGTCAGGTGGGTCGCCCCACATGACCATGGAAATGTTCAAGCTGCGCAGCGGCACGGATATCACCCATGTGCCTTTCCGCGGCGCAGGGCCGATGCTTGTTGAAATCGTGGCCGGAAGGCTGGATGCGGGCTGCGACAACATGCCAAGCTGTATCGGACATATCCGCGATGGCAGGCTCAGGGCTTTGGCGGTTACCAGCAACGTGCGGACATCGGCGCTGCCGGATGTCCCGACCTTGGCCGAAGCCGGTATTCGCGATTTTGAAGCGACAGCCTGGTTCGGCGTGCAGGCGCCATCGCGTACCCCGCGCCCGATTATTGAAAGGCTGGGCGCGGAAATTGATGTGATCACGCGCGACCCTGGCTATATCGCGCGCATTGCGGAGCTCGGCGGCGCGCCGCCCGCACTCACCCCGGCGGGCGGGACCAGTCCCGAGACCTTTGAGGCCTTCATCCGGAGCGAGATTGCCAAATGGGCAGAGGTGGTGCGGGTCTCCGGCGCGAAGATTGATTGATCGCGCCGAGACGCTTGCGTTGTGCCCAGGCTTGTCCTTAGTCTTGTTTTCATCATTGGGAGCAAAAGAGATGACGATCAGCAGACGAGGCCTAGGCCAGGGTGTAGCCGCTGCCGCCGGCGGCTTAGCTTTTACGGGGATAGGCGCTGGACCGGTGATGGCGCAGCGCAGCGCCAATACGCTGCGCGTCGCCTTCCGCGATGCCGTGCCGAATATTGACCCCTATTTCAACAGCCAGCGCACCGGCATCATCATCGGGCACCAAGCCATGGATGGTCTGGTGCATCGCGACCCGGAGACCTTCCGCAATGTGCCGGCGCTCGCGACCGAATGGGCCTGGCAGGGCAATACGGCGATTGATTTCAAGATCAGGCCCGGCGTGAAGTTTCATGACGGCAGCGATTTCGGACCGGATGACGTTGTCTATACCATGAATGGCATTGCCGAATTGGGCGGGCGGCTTTCAACGCCGGGGAATTATTCCTGGATCGAGGGCGCTGAGAAGCTGGATGCCAATACGGTGCGCATCAAGATGAAGCGCCCGAACCCCGCCGCGCTGGATTATCTGGCGATGGTCACGCCGATCTGGCCCAAGGCTTACCGCGAACGCGTGGGGCCTGACGGCTTTTCGCGCATGCCGATCAGCACCGGTCCGTATCGTTTCACCAAGGTGGATGTTTCGAACGGGGTCGAATACGAACGCTTCGATGGCTATTACCAGGGGGGGCCCAAGGGGCGCCCCACCATCCAGAGGATCACCGCGCGCTATCTTTCCGATGCCGCGACTGAATTGACCGAGCTTCTGGCACAGCGTGTGGATTGGATCTGGAACATGAATCCAGACAATATCGCCAATGTGAACCGCTTGCCCTTCCTGCAGGCTGTGCAGCAGGAATCCATGCGCGTTGGCTATCTTGGCATGGATGCGGCCGGACGGACCGGCGCTGGTAACCCCATGACGCACCTTAAGGTAAGACAGGCTATTTTCCACGCCATTGACCGCCAATCCCTGGCCGACAAGCTGGTAACCGGCGGTTCGCGCGTACCACTTGCGCCTTGCTACCCATCGCAATTCGGCTGCAATGGCGATGTCGCTACGCAGTATGAATACAACCCCGCCAAGGCGCGGCAATTGCTGGCCGAAGCAGGCTTCGCGAGCGGGTTTGACGTGGAGCTCACTTCCTATGTCCAGCCGCGGCAATGGTCGGAAGCGGTGCAGAATTACCTGCAAGCCGTTGGCATTCGTGCGCGGCTTAATCTCATGCAGGTGGCGGCGCAGATCCAACGCTCACAGCGCGGCGAATTGACACTCGCCATGGGGAGCTGGGGCAGCTTTTCGATCAATGACGTCTCGGCGTTTCTGCCGCAATGGTTCGCTGGCGGGAATGAGGATTACGCGCGCGACCAGCAGGTGATTGACCTGGTGAATGCGGGCGGCAGTTCCGCTGATGAGGCAGTACGCAAGCGCGCCTATGATGCGGCGATCAAACGCATCACGGAAATGGCCTATTTCGTGCCGCTGCACACTTACGTGAATACTTATGCCTTTCAGCGGCAATTGGAATTCAAGACCTATGCCGATGAATTGCCGCGTTTCTATTTGGCAAAGTGGAAGTAAGGGGAAGCGCTTTCCCGCAAAGCCCCGCTCGGTCATACAGGGCGGGGTTTTTTATATCGCGTTCAACCCGCCAAATGGCATTCCACCAGCCCATCTTCCAGGCTGGTGATGCGCGGCGTGGTTGCAGCGCATGGCGCGAAACAGGCCGGGCAGCGCGGATGAAAGCGGCAGCCGGACGGGATATTCGCGGGGTCCGGCATGATATCGCCAAGCCCGACATCCGGCACGCCAAGCCCAGGTTCGGGCGTCAACACACTATCCAATAGCGCCCGCGTATAGGGGTGGCGCGGGTCGCGGAACAGCGCCTCACTCTCACGCTTTTCCACGATGCGGCCCAGATACATGACAGCGACTTCGCTTGCGACATGCTCCACCACTGCAAGATTATGGCTGATGAACAAATAGGTCAGCCCCAGATCGCGCCGCAATTCCGCCAGCAGATTGAGGATTTGCGCCTGCACCGAAACATCCAAGGCGCTGGTCGGTTCATCGCAAACCACGATGCGCGGGCGCAGCACCAGGGCGCGGGCTATGGCCACACGTTGGCGCTGACCGCCCGATAGCTGCGATGGAAAACGCGTGCCCTGTTCGGTGGAAAGCCCGACGCGCTCCAGGCTTTCCGCCACGCGGCGATCAATTTCGGACGTTGTCACATTGCCTTGTGCGACCAGCGGCATGGCGATGATATCGCGCACCCTCCGGCGCGGATTGAGCGATGAAAACGGATCCTGGAATACGGGTTGGATCAGCCTGGCGCGCGCGCGGCGATCCATGCCTTCCAGCCGCTTGCCATCCACCAAAACTTCACCGCCGCTTGGCTCCAAAAGGCCAAGGATCATGCGGGCCAGCGTTGTCTTGCCGCAGCCGCTTTCGCCGACCACGCCAAGCACGCTGCCGGCGGGGACGGAAAAGCTGACATCATCAACGGCAACAACACGGCGCGGCGGCGCGAAAAGCCCCTGGCTTGCACGAAATTCGCGCCTGAGGCCGCGCACTTCAATCGCGGGCGTGCTCATGCGCCGGCCCCTTCCGGCAGGATGCAGAGCATCTCATGCGCGGGGCCAACATTGCGGCGCGGCAGCGGGCCAGCGCAGGCGGCTTCGGCAAAACTGCAACGATCCCTGAAGGCGCAGCCGATGAAGCCTGGGGGGATGCGCGGCACCACACCGGGGATGGAGCCCAGCGGTTCATCGCGCTTCACCTTGCCCGGCACCGGCACGCAGGAAAGCAGGCCGCGCGTATAGGGGTGGCGGGGGGCACGAAACAACTCAGCCGTTGGAGCGCTTTCCACCACTTCGCCGGCATACATGACGGAAACGCGATCCGCGACGCGGGCCACAATGCCAAGATCATGCGTGATCAGCAGAATGCCAAGGCCAAGGTCCTTTTGCAGCTCCGCCAGCAAGCGCAGGATTTGCGCCTGCACCGTCACATCAAGCGCAGTGGTCGGTTCATCGGCAATCAGCAATTCCGGATCGCACATCAAAGCCATGGCGATCATGACACGCTGCCTAAGCCCACCTGAAAGCTGATGCGGAAATTGCCCAAGCCTGAGGCCGGGTGCGGTGATGCCAACCCGCGTCAGCAATTCCACCGCGCGGTCCACAGCCTGCGCGCGCGGCGTGCCGCGATGGCGGCGCAACACCTCGGTCATTTGCGAACCCACCGTATAGGCTGGGTTCAGGCTGGTCATGGGTTCCTGGAAAATCATCGCCATGCGATCACCACGCAGGCGCGACATCTGTTTTTCGTCGTAATAGCGAATGTCATCACCGGCAAAGGAAAGCCGTGCCGCTTCGCGCTTGCCGCCCTTGGCGAGTAGGCCCATCACCGCAAGTGACGTGACGGACTTCCCGCAGCCGCTTTCGCCCACCAGGCAATGCGTTTCGCCTTTTTCCACGGTCAGCGAAATACCACGCACCGCAGCCGTGCCGCCAAAGGTCACGCGCAGATCGTCAACTTCCAAAAGCGCGCTCATCGTGACAGATCCGTGCCCAGCATGTCGCGCAGGGCGTCGCCCAGAAGATTGACGCCGAGCACCAGGATGAATAGTGCAATGCCGGGGATCATGATGATCCAGGGGCTGAAGAACATGTATTCCTTGGCTTCCGAAATCATCAGCCCCCAGGAAGGCAAGGGCGGCGGCACGCCAAGGCCCAGGAAGGAAAGTGCGGCTTCCAGCAGAATCGCGAGCGCCATTTCAAGCGTTGCCACCACGGCCAAATGTGTTGCGATATTGGGCAGCACTTCCTTGAGCAGCACGATCATCGGCGAACAACCGGCACAGCGCGCTGCGGCCACATAATCCAGATTGCGGATTTGCATGGTGGTGGACCGCGCCACCACGGCAAAGCGATCCCACAACAATAGGCCGAGCACCAAGATCACCAAGGTAAAGCTGGTGCCCAAAAGCCCCGCCACTGCCAGGGCCACCAGCACCACCGGGATCGAAAGCCGCGCGGTAATGGCAAAGACCACCGCATCATCAACGCGCCCGCCATAGAAACCACCCATCACGCCAAGCACCGTGCCGATAATGCCGGAGGTGATGATGGTCGCGACCCCGATGATCATGGAAACCCGCGCGCCATAAATCAGGCGCGACAGGTAATCCCGCCCCAATTGATCCGTACCGAGGATATTGGTGGGCGTACCGCCTTCCATCCACATGGGCGGGATCACGCGCCGCCCAAGATCAATGGTGAATGGGTCATAGGGCGCCAGCCAAGGCGCGAAAATCGCGACAAGGGTAACAAAGCCCACAATGCCCGCACCCAAAACCGCACCCGCATTGCGCCAGATACGGCGGCGATTGCTGGCGCCGGCAGGTTGCAACACCGTACTCATGCCGACCTCAAGCGCGGATCGAGCACGGCATTCAGCAAATCGGATAACAGCGTTAGGCCGATATAGATCAGCGCCAGCACAAGCACGACCGCCTGCACCACGGGGAAGTCGTTCTTGCTGATGCTCTCCCACGCCAGATAGCCAACACCATGCAGCGCAAAGACAGTTTCGATCACAATGGACCCGCCCAGCATGAAACCAAGCTGCACGGCGGCAATGGCGACCACCGGAATGGCGGCGTTGCGGAAGCCGTGCTTCACCAGAATGGAAAGCCGCGACAGCCCCTTCGCCCGCGCGGTGCGGATGTAATCGGAGGCAAGTGCTTCGATCATGCCGCTCCGCGTCAGGCGCATCAGCGATGGGATGGCGGAAAAGGACAGCACGACGGAGGGCATGACATAATGCTGCCAAGACCCGGTTCCCGAGATCGGCAGCCATCCCAGATTGAGGCCCAGCACGATCATCAGCGTCAGGCCGAGCCAGAAGGAAGGCATGGCCTGACCAATCAGCGCCACCATCAAGACGCTGCGATCCACCCAGGTATTTTCGCGGACCGCCGCCAGAATGCCCAAGGGCAGCGCCACACATAGCGCGATGAACAGGCCGCATAGACCCAGCGTCATGGTGATTGGCATGCGTTCCATGATCAGCCGCGCCACGCGCGTCTTGAAGAAATAGCTATCGCCGAAATCGCCCTGCAGCGCGCGCCAGAGCCAATCGAAATACTGCACCCAAAGCGGCCGGTCGAGCCCATAGGCGCGGCGGATGAGTTCAACATCCTCCTGCGTCGCGTTCGGGCCGGCAATGGAAATGGCAAGATCACCCGATAGCCGCGTGAGCAGAAAGCTCAACGTCAGCACCGTCAGCGCGACCAGAATCGCAACCGTCAAGCGGCGTCTTAGAAAATGAAGCATCCCATCAACACCTTAGGCTTTATGGGTTAGAGGCGACAAGGGGGCCATCACCACGCCCCCGCCCAGCCATCCCGGCGCGGATCGGATGCCGCCATGCGCACGCCATTATCCAACACGCGAATGGCCTCCACACTGCACGGGCCTTCCAGATCGGGCACCAGCTTCACCAGGTGGCCGCGCGCTTCCATGGCGCTGATCACCTCGGCGCCCATGCCGCGTTCGATGGTCAGCAAATCCTCCCCGCCATGGGGGTAATTGCTTTCCTGACCGGGTTGGGAAGATGTCCAACGCGGCGCCTCCAGCGCCTGTTGCGGGTCCATGCCGAAATCGGCGCAGGCGACCAGCACCTGGGTATTTACCTGCACCTGATTATCTGCGCCAGGCGTACCGAAGATCAGCCAGGGCTTGCCCGCCTTCATCAGCATGGGCGCATTCATGGTGTGGCGCACGCGCTTGCCGGGGGCCAAGGCATTGGCGTGGCCCTCATCCAAATGCCAATAACTCATGCGGTTGTTGAACAGGATGCCGGTCCGCCCGCCCGTCACACCGGAACCGAAGGCGGAATTGATGGATTGAATGGCGGAAACGGCGTTGCCGTCGTGATCCACCACGCAAAAATAGGTGGTGTCAGTTTCCTGCGCGCCACGCACCGGCAAATGTGCTGCGCGATCCGTGATGGCGGCCGCGTGTTCCGCGGCGCGTTCGGCGGATAGCAGCCTATCAAGCGGCGGATTCACCGCGCCCGCATGGGCTTCGCGGTCCAGAAAGGCGCGCTTTTTCGCTTCCACCATCAGGTGAATGAGCGCCTCACTACCCCAGCCAAGCGCCGCAAGATCAAAGCGATCCAGGATGCGCGCCATTTGCGCCATGGCGAAGCCCATGGAATTGGGCGGCGTCTGACGGAGCTCAAACCCGCGATAGGGCACAGCGATGGGCGGCGCGGTTACCGCTGCAACAGCGGCCAAATCCGCCGCGCGCACCGGGGCGCCCGCCGCTTCAAGATCAGCCGCCAGCATTGCGGCCAAGCTGCCCTCATAGAAATCAGAAGGCCCGGCTGAGGCCAAACGCTGCAAGGTCGCCGCCAAGGCTGGCTGTACCAGCAAATTTCCTAAAGCCGGCGGTTTGCCCTCCGGTAGAAACAGCGCGGCACTCAGCGCATCAGGCACCAGCCGCGCGCGGTTCTCGCCCGCGAAGTGGCGGAGCGCATGGGTGGCCGCAAAACCATCCCGCGCCGCTTCAATGGCAGGGCCGAATAGCGCGCCCCAGGGTTTGCTGCCCTCGGCGCCATGCAGCGCGGCAATGCCGGCCACCATGCCGGGCGTTTGGATGGAAACCGCGCCATGCACCGGGATACCGCCCGCCGCGCGATAATGCGCAATGGTCGCCATGGCCGGCGCCGCGGCCGTGCCGTTATAGGTGGTGCTGACGCCGGTTTTGGCATTCCAGGCATGGTAGAAACCATCTCCACCCAGCCCCGACATGTGTGGTTCCACCACACCAAGTGTGAGGGCAATCGCCACAGCCGCATCAGCGGCATTGCCGCCGGCGCGGAGAATCTCCATCCCCGCCGCAGTCGCCACCGGATGGTTGCTTGCCACCGCGCCGCGCCGGCCCATGATCAAGGGGCGATGCGCGCGAATGCCCTCATAAGCCATGGCTCAGCCCCCGAGATTCATGCGTGAGACAATCGGCGCCCAGCGTGTCACTTCCGCCTGCACATGCGCTGCTGCGGCGGCGGGCGAAGGATCAGGCCAGGTTTCCACGCCCGCTGCTGCCAGACGCTGCTTCACGGCAGGGTCCGCCACCGCGCGCAGCGTTGCCTCGCGAATGTGGGCGAGCGCTTCTTCCGGCGTGCCCGGCTTGCCAAACAGCACCTGCCAGGCCGTGACTTCATAGCCAGGCACACCAACCTGCGCGAGTGCGGGCAGGCCGGGCACCAGATCGGAAGGTGTTGCGGAACTCACAGCCAAGCCCCGCACACGGCCATCGCGCATCAGCGGTGCCAGCATGGTGGGGCTATCAATCGTCAGGTTCATCCGCCCCGCGAGCAAATCCTGCACCGCATTGGCGGCAGTACGATAGGGCACGATGGTGAAGCTTGCGCCGGAAAGCTGGCGGAACAATTCGCCCGCCAGATGATTGGTGGCACCTGGATTGGTGGCGCCGTAATTCGCTTCTTCCTTTTTCTGCGTGAGCCATGCGAGCAAGGAGGCGACATCTCGCGCCGGCACATCTGGGTGTACGGCAAGCACAAAGGGCTGTCGGCCAACCAATGCGAGGGGGATGAAATCCGTCACCGGGTCATGCGGAAAATTCGGATAAATCGCGCGCATCACGGGATGGTTATTGGTGCCGATGAAAATCGTATTGCCATCAGCGGGCAGGCGATGAAACGCTGCCGCCCCCACGGTGCTGCCAGCGCCGGCGATATTCTCCGGCACCACGGGCCGGCCAAGTTGGGTTTGCAAGGCATCGGCCAGGATGCGGCCCACCACATCCGTGACACCACCCACACCGACCGGGATGATCATGCGCAAGGGCCGCGCCTGGGCAAGCGCCGGGGCAGCCAGGCCAAGCGCAGCAGCGGAAAGCAGGGAACGACGCAGCATGGGAAGGGGACCTTTCGCTTTTGCCAAACCGCAACCCTAGCCTGCCTTGGGCATTCTGCCAGCCCTGCCAGGCTTGGCTTTCCAAGCCTGGGGTTTCGCGCTTAGCTGATCCACAAAAGCGGGGGGCACGGTATGGCGAGCATTGTTCTGATCCACGGGGCCTATCAGGGTGGTTGGATTTGGCGCCTTGTTGCCGAAAGGCTGCGCGCTGCCGGCCATGATGTGCATGCGCCAACGCTTGATGGCTGCGCCGAACGCCGCCACCAGATGCGCGCTGGCATTGATACCGAAAGCCATGGTCAGGAAATCGCCGAATACCTCCATTTCCATGATTTGCGCGATGCGGTGCTGGTCGGCACCTCGGCCGGCGGCATGGTGATGGCAGCGGCTGCAGAGCGCGCGCGCGACCGTATCGGCCGTCTGGTATTCGCCGATGCCCTGGCCTTGATGGATGGCGAGAAGATTCGCGACATCGTCACACGCCCCGCCGCCATCAACACCGATATCGCGCTCGGCCCAAGCCGAGAGGATGCCTTGGGCAGGCTTTTCCTCGGCATGGAAAAGAGCCTCGCCGCATGGGCTGCGGATCGCATGACGCTTCACCCAATCAAAACCTTCACCCAGCCTGTGAAGCTGCCAAGCTTCTGGCAGCAATCCTGGAACGCTTCCGTGATCTATTGCCCGCAGGCCGCCAATCCCGGTGAGGCGCATCAGCGCCGCTGCGCCGAAAAACTCAATGCGCGCTGGCATGTGATTGACACGGGCCATTACCCCATGCTGACCACGCCGGATGAGCTTGCGCGCATCATCATCTCCGGCTGAGCCTTACGACCTTGCCGTCATTGGTGGCGGCATCAATGGCGCGGGCATTGCGCGCGATGCGGCAGGCCGCGGGCTTTCCGTTGTGCTGTTTGAAAAAGGCGATCTCGGCGGCGGCACTTCAGCCAATTCCACCAAGCTGATCCATGGTGGCTTGCGCTATCTGGAACATTACGAATTTCGCCTGGTGCGGGAAGCGCTGATTGAACGCGAAATCCTGCTCGGCATCGCGCCACATATCATCTGGCCCTTGCGCTTCGTGCTGCCGCATCACCAGGGCCTCAGGCCCGCCTCGCTGCTGCGGCTTGGATTGTTTTTGTATGATCATTTGGGCGGGCGGAAGCTGCTGCCGGCAACCAAGCGGATTGACCTGACACGCTCTCCGCTCGGCGCGCCGCTCAGCCCCGGGCATGCCATCGGCTTTGAATATTCCGATTGCTGGGTCGAGGATTCGCGCTTGGTGCTGCTGAACGCCAAGGATGCAGCGGAACGTGGTGCCGCCATCCATCCGCGCATGGCGGTGACTGCCGCGCGGCGGGAAGGCGCGCTCTGGCATATCACCGCTGAGGGTCGTGACGGGATAGCCGAATGTCACGCCCGCGCCTTGGTCAATGCCGCCGGCCCTTGGGTTGGCGCGGTGCAAGGGCTGGTCATGGGCAGCAATCAGCCGGCGCGGCTTCGGCTGGTGAAGGGCAGCCATATTGTGCTGCCGCGGCTTTATGATCACGACCGCGCCTATATTTTCCAGAATGCCGATGGCCGCATCATTTTCGCCATTCCCTATGAACGTGACTTCACCCTGATCGGCACGACCGATGAGGATCACCCGAACCCGGACGAGCCACCGCAAATTTCGGAAGACGAAATCACCTATCTCTGCGCCGCCGCATCGGGCTATTTTCGCAAACCCGTCAGGCGCGAAGGTATTGTCTGGACCTATTCGGGGCTGCGCCCGCTTTATGATGACGGCGCAAGCAAGGCGCAGGAAGCGACGCGCGATTACGTACTGAACCTGGATGCGCCGGCGGGTCAGGCGCCGCTGCTGACGGTCTTCGGCGGCAAGATCACCACCTATCGCAAACTGGCCGAGGCAGCGCTGGCAGAACTTCGACTGAAGCCTGAGAAGGCCGGCTGGACCGCCCGCGCAGCCTTGCCGGGCGGGGATTTCGCGCCAGATGGCTTTCCCGCGCTGCTGGCTGCCTTTCAGCGCGACTTCCCCCTGCTGCCGGCGGCGCTTTGCACCCGCTTGCTACGCGCCTATGGCACCCGCGCCTGGAGGATTTTTGCCCCTGACCAGGGCCCCGGCCCGGCCATCGGCGCCGATCTGCACGCCGCTGAATTGGCGTATTTGCGGCGGGAGGAATGGGCCGAATCGGCAGAAGATGTGCTCTGGCGCCGGAGCAAGCTTGGGCTCCGCTTCGATGCCGGGGCGCGGGATAGGCTGGCGCGGCTCATGGGGGGGTGAATGTTCCGCAACACAAGCTTCGCGAAACCGTCTTTTACCTGTAATAGAGGCTCAGTATCGGGCAACGATCGCCAACATTGAGGGAGCGAGAAGATGAATCGTCGTGACATTCTGCTGGGAACATCGGGTCTGCTTGCGGCCCCCTTCATCGCGCCATCCGTGCGCGCTCAGGGCCGCACTGAAATCCAGTTCTGGTATGGGCTGGGCGGTGCGCTTGGCGAACGCGTGGCCGAACAGGTGACCCGCTTCAATGAAAGCCAATCGCGCTTTCGCGTGAATGCCACCTTCCGCGGTTCCTATGTGGAAGTCATGACCGGCGCCATCGCCGCCTGGCGCGCCGGCACGCCGCCGCATATCGCGCAGGTGTTTGAAGTCGGCACCGCCACCATGATGGCCGCCGGCCCCGCCATCCGCCCGACACATGAATTGCTCGGTGAAGCGGGCATCACGCTTGATCCCAAGCGCTATCTGGCCGGTGTGCGCGGCTATTATTCTGACACGCAAGGCCGCATGGTTTCCATGCCGCATAATTCATCCTCGGCGGTCATGTGGGTCAATCTGGATGCCTTCGAAAAGGCCGGGCTTTCCACGACCGATCTGCCGAAGACCTGGGCCGAGATTCGCGCTGCCGCGCAAAAGATCAAGGCGACCAATGCCGCCGAAATGCCGATCAGCACCGCCTGGCCGACCTGGGTGATGTTTGAACAAATGTCATCCCTGCATGATGTCGGGCTTGCCACCAAGGCCAATGGCTTTGAAGGCCTGGATGCGGAAATGAACCTTGGCGCGCCGATCTTCACCAAGCAGACCAATATGCTGCTTGAGATGCAGCGTGAGGGGCTGTTTGTGTATGGTGGGCGCGACGGCGATGGCTTCGCAAGCTTCCCCGCCGGCAAGGCCGCCATGTCCTTCAATTCATCGGCCGGTCGCGCCCAGGTGCAGCGCGAAGCGAAGTTCCGCTGGGCGTCTGTGGTGCTGCCGTATCATGGTGATGTCACGCAATCACCCCGCAATGGCGTGATCGGTGGCGCCAGCCTTTGGACACTGACGGCGCGCAACCGCACGGCGGAAGAATATCGCGGTGTGGCGGAATTCTATCGCTTCATCTCAGAAGTTGAGCAGGATAAGTGGTGGCACCATGTCACGGGTTACGTGCCGCTGACGCTGGCGGCTTATGAGGCTTCACGCGCTGAGGGCTTCTATGCTCAGAACCCTGGCGCCGATGCCGCCATCATTCAGCTTTCCCGCGCGGAACCGACGCCGAATAGCCAGGGCTTCCGCCTTGGTGGTTTTGTGGAAATCCGCAACATCATCCAGGAAGAACTCGAACGCGGCTTCCAGGGCCAGCAGAATACCGAAACCCTGCTGGGCAACGCCAATCGCCGCGCCAATGTGGTGCTGCGCAATTTTGAGCGTGCCAATCGTCGTTAATCGCGTATCGGGGCCGCCTTTGCGGCGGGCCCCTCTTTTTGGTTGAGGCTCCATGCAGCGCAAGGCGATTTTCAACAATAAGCTGCTGCCCTATCTGCTGCTGGCGCCGCAGCTTGCCATTACCTTTGCCTTTTTCTTCTGGCCGGCGGGGGAAGCGGTTTGGTATTCCTTCATCCGCCAGGACGCCTTCGGCATTTCAACGCAATTTGTCTGGTTTGAGAATTTCACGGATCTTTTTGCTGATCCGCTTTATCATCAGGTCATCCTCAATACGGTGATTTTCTCGGTGGCCGTTACCGTGCTTGCGATGGGTTTCGCGCTTGGCCTGGCGGTGCTGGCGGATCGGCATATTCGTGGCAAGGATGGCTATCGCACGCTGCTGATCTGGCCTTATGCAGTGGCGCCCGCCGTTGCCGCCATTCTTTATATTTTTCTGTTCCATCCGGATATCGGGCTGATTGGCCGCGCGCTGAAGGCTGCCGGGGTTGCCTGGAATTATACGCTGAATGGCAATCAGGCCATGCTGGTGGTGGTGCTTGCTGCTGCCTGGAAACAGGTTTCCTATAATTTCCTGTTCTTCCTGGCCGGGCTGCAATCCATCCCACGTAGCGTGCTTGAAGCCGCTGCCATTGATGGCGCTTCGCCGCTGCATCGCTTCCGCACGGTGATTTTCCCGCTGCTATCGCCCACCACCTTCTTCCTGCTGGTAATCAACATCACCTACGCCTTCTTCGACACCTTCGGCATTATTGATGCGCTGACCAAGGGCGGGCCGGGCAATGCCACGCAAACCCTGATCTACCGCGCCTATATTGATGGGCGGGTCAATCTGGATATCGGCTCATCCTCCGCGCAATCGGTGGTGTTGATGATTGCGGTTATGGCGCTGACACTCGTGCAATTCCGCTTTATTGAACGCAAGGTGCATTACTGATGTCGGAAGCGCGCAACAGCATCGCCGCCCCCATGGGCATGGCCGGCAGCAACCCGCGCGCGGATATGCTGACCCATATCATCCTGGTACTCGGCGTGCTACTTTTCGCTCTGCCCATCTGGATTGTGCTGATGGGTTCCACGCATGATGCCGGCACTATCGGGCGCGGTGATGTGCCCTTGCTGCCGGGCGCTGAGGCCGCTGCCAATTACAGCGCCGTCTGGAGCCAAGGGAACAAGCGGCGCGCCGGCGTGCCGGTTTCGATAATGATGTTCAATAGCGCCATCATGGCGCTGCTGATTACCTTCGGCAAAATCGCGATTTCCATCATCTCGGCCTATGCGGTTGCCTTCTTTTCCTTCCCCGGACGCATGCTGTTCTTCTGGGCGATTTTCATCACGCTGATGCTACCGGTTGAGGTGCGCATCTTTCCGACCTTCCAGGTGGTCTCCGACCTTGGTCTGGTGAATACCTATGCCGGCCTGATCGTGCCGCTGATCGCCTCCGCCACCGCGACCCTGCTGTTTCGGCAATTCTTCCTGACCATCCCGGATGAACTGGTGGAAGCCGCCAAGATGGATGGCGCGGGGCCGATCCGCTTTTTCAAGGATGTGGTGCTGCCGCTATCGGCCACGAATATCGCTGCCCTTTTCGTTATTCTGTTTGTTTATGGCTGGAACCAATATCTTTGGCCGCTGCTGGTGACGACCTCCACCGATGTTGAGACCATCATGATCGGCATTGTGAAAATGCTCGGCTCCCAGGGGGATACGGAATGGCATCTGGTCATGACGACCACGGTGCTGGCTCTTCTGCCCCCCGTTGCCATCGTGATCCTGATGCAGCGCTGGTTCGTCAAGGGATTGGTCGAGACCGAGAAATGAGAAACCCCCATGGCTGAGCTCAAGCTTTCCGGCATTGTAAAAAATTTCGGCGCGGTGCGCGTGCTGCATGGCATTGACCTTGCCGTACAAAATGGCGAGATGATTGTGATCGTCGGCGCTTCCGGCTGCGGCAAATCAACCCTGCTCCGTATCGTGGCCGGGCTGGAACGCGCCACAGGCGGGACAGTGCTGATTGATGATCGGGATGTGACGGCGCTTGAACCAGCGGCGCGCGATATTGCGATGGTATTTCAGAATTACGCGCTCTATCCACATATGCGCGTCTTCGACAATATGGCCTATGGGCTGCGCATTCGCGGCCTCGCCAAGGATGATATCAAGCGCCGCGTGCAGGAAGCGGCCGACTTGCTCGGCCTTTCCGCGCTGCTGGATCGGCGCCCGCGGGAACTCTCTGGCGGTCAGCGCCAGCGTGTCGCCATGGGGCGCGCCATTGTGCGCGAACCGAAGCTATTCCTGTTTGATGAGCCGCTTTCCAATCTGGATGCGAAGCTTCGCGTTGCCATGCGCGCTGAAATCAAGCGCCTGCAACGCCGGCTTGGTGTCACCAGCCTTTTCGTCACGCATGACCAGGTAGAGGCAATGACCTTGGGCGATAGGCTTGTGGTAATGCATGAAGGCCGCGCTGCGCAAATTGCCTCCCCCATGGAGATTTTTGAGCGCCCTGCGGACACCTATGTCGCGGGCTTCATTGGCAGCCCGGCGATGAATTTCCTGCCTGCCACCATCACGGAAGATGGCAAGGGGGCGCGGCTTTCGGATGGTAATATCATCGCCCTGCCACCTGGCCAATTTGCCGCGCAGCCGGGGCAGAAAGTGACACTTGGCATTCGCCCGGAACATATCAGCCTGCCGGGGCCGCTCCGCCTCACGACCGATTTGATCGAACCGCTCGGCTCCGAAAGCGTGGTGCATGGCAGGCTGGCTTCGGGTGAAACCATGGCCTTGCGGCTGCCCGGCGCGCCGCCTTCAGCCACCGTGCTGGAAATCGCGCCGCGCGCCGAACATTTGCACGTGTTCGATGCCGAGACCGGCAAGCGCCTGCCGCCGCCTGCCTGATCTCTGCTACGCCTGCCCGCGTTCCACCAGCAGGCGCTTCACCTCATTCTTGGGGACCTTGCCGTAACCTGAGCGCGGCAGCGCATCCCACACCACAATCTTGGCGGGCCATTTATAGCGGCCAAGCCGGCCATCCAGATTCGCCATCACCGCTGTCGGATCAATCACCGCCCCCGCTTCCGCCACCAGCACCGCCAGGCCGCTTTCGCCCCATTTCGCATCAGGCACGCCCACCACGCAGGCTTCGGCAACGGATGGATGCGTCAGTAGCGCTTCCTCCACCTCACGCGGATACACATTGGACCCGCCAGAGATATACATGTCCGAAGCGCGGCCCGTGATGTAGAGAAAACCTCGCGTATCCAGATGACCAAGATCGCCGGTATGGAACCAGCCGCCGGCGAAGGCCTTTTCATTCGCGGCATCATTTTCGAAATAGCCAGCGAAAACCGCAGGCCCGCGCACGCAAATCTCCCCGGTTTCACCCGCCGGCAATGGCTGGTTTGCGGTATCGAGAATGGCAACCTCGATCCCCGTGCGCGGATAGCCGCAGGACCCGATCGGCATGGCGGGATCATCTTCCAGACTATGCCAGGCAGGCGGCAGGACGGTGATATTGCCGGTCACTTCGCCCAAGCCGAAATACTGCACCAGACAGGGGCCGAGCTTGCTCAACGCGTATTTCTGATCCTCCCGATACATCGGCGCGCCGGCATAGATCACATGGCGCAAGGAAGAATGATCATGCGTATCCACCGCCGGATCACGACAGAGCGTATTCAGAATCGTCGGCACGGTGAACATGTTGGAAACACGATGTGTTTCAATCAACCGCCAGGCTTCCGGCACATCAAAACGCTCACCAGGCAGCAGGATGGAGGCCGCACCACGCGCCACTTGGGATAGCGCATGAACGCCAGCGCCATGGGAAAGCGGTGCCACAACCAGGGAGGCATCATGCTCGTTCAGCCCCGGCATCAAATCAGCGATATGGTTGTTGATGACAAAGGCCATTTGCCCATGAGTCAGAATACCGCCCTTGGGCCGGCCGGTGGTGCCGGAGGTATAGAAAAACCAGGCCGGATGATCACGATCCACATCGGCAGGCAGGGTCACGGGCGCGGCGGCACCTTCCGCAATCAAATCCTCCCAGGAAAATCCGGCGCCATCGCCAATCGCGATATCCAGCACGCAGGCTGGGTTTTCCACGCGGCAGGCTGCCCGATGTTCCGGGAAGGCCACGTCGAAGATTTGCGCGTTGCAGCGCGAAGACCCGGCCAGATAGGCGGCTTCCGGCGGGCTAAGGCGGAAATTCGTTGGCACCCAAACTGCGCCAATCAGCCAGCAGGCCCAAACGCCTTCGAATATCGAATTATTGTTCCGCGAATGGATCAGCACGCGATCCCCGGCGCCAATGCCGCGCGCGCGCAAACCGGCAGCGGCGGCACAGGCCCGTGCTGCGATTTCCGCCCAATTCCAGACCCTGTCGCGCCAGATCAGCCCGGGGCGGTCCGGCAAGCGGCGGGCGGTTTGCAGCAGCATGGCGCCCAGGTTGGAAGTCGGAATCATGCGGCGTCTCCTGTCTATCAAAGCCGGCTTAGCAGCGGCCCATGCGATGTTTTGCTTGCCTCCGGCGCTGGCCTTGGGCAAGTTGGGATCATAGTCTCGACTTTACCAAAGGGAGAAGAACGCCATGACCACCCCATTCCAGGGCGCGACGCGCCGTAACCTGCTGCTGGGCTCGGGCGCGCTTGGCTTGGCCGCCCCCAGCATTGCGCGTGCGCAGGGGCAGTATC
>VGDL01000038.1 GCA_016869735.1 Alphaproteobacteria bacterium | reverse complement strand
GATTTCGATTTGGTGCTACCCAGGTGCTACCCAGGCCAAAATGGCAGCAACCTAAAAACCATCTAACCCATTGAAAGGACTGGTGCCGACTCGGGGAATCGAACCCCGGACCTACTGATTACGAATCAGTTGCTCTACCCCTGAGCTAAGTCGGCCCAAAAACGCTCAAGCCCATAAGACGCTGCCTCTTAGCCCCAGCCAAGCCTTCGCACAACCGTCCCGATATGGCCCAGATGTCGTGCCCCGTGTTCCGCCGGGGAAGCCAAGCGCCACCTGTCATGCTAGGCTGACATTATGCGCGCCCGGATCATCGTCCTTATTTCACTGCTGCTGCTCGGCCTCGCTGGCGCCTGGGCGTGGCGCGGGCTGTCGCCCGCAGTCGCGGTCGCCACCGCCACCACGGGCCCCGCAGTGCAAGCAGTCTATGCCACAGGCAATGTTGAACCAGTGCATTGGGCCAAGGTTGGCCCAGCGGTGCGCGCGCGCATCACCGCCGTTCTGGTTGGAGAAGGTGCGCGCGTTGCAGCCGGCCAGCCCCTGGCGCAGTTGGATGATCGCGAAGCGCGTCATCGTGTTGAAGAAGCCGAAGCCCGCGCCAGTTTCGCCCAGGAAGATCTGACGCGCGTGCGTGCCCTTGTCGCGCGCGACGTAGCCTCTCGCGCTACACTTGACCGGGCAGAGGCCGAAGCCCGCGCCGTGCGCGCCGTGGCTGAAGCCGCGCAGCGGCGGCTCGATGATTACATCGTCCGCGCACCTTCCGCCGGCCTGGTCTTGCGCCGCGATGCCGAGGTAGGCGAGGTTGTCGATACCCCCGCCGCCCTATTCTGGATTGGCGAACCAAAGCCGCTCCGCATCACCGCCGAAGTGGATGAGGAAGACATCGCCCAAATCCGCGAAGGCCAACGCGCCTTGCTGCGCGCGGATGCCTTCGCCGGGCAGGTGCTGCATGCAACAGTGACGCAAATAACGCCGAAGGGCGACGCAACGCGCAAGGCCTATCGCGTGCGCCTTGCTCTGGCCGAAGACACGCCGCTCATGATCGGCATGACGGTGGAAGCGAACATCGTCCTGCGAGAGGCCGCCAATGCCGTGCTGATTCCACCCGCAGCCTTGCGTGGAGATCATGTTTTTGTCGCGCAGGGTGAAGTGGCGCGGCGGCGCCAAGTGACAATTGGCGTGCAAGGCCCGCGTGCGGTTGAAATCCGCCAAGGTATCGCAGCCGGTGATGTGGTGGTGCTTGATCCACCGCAGGGCCTGAAGGATGGGCAAGCGATACGCTTAACGCCATGAAGCTGATCTTTGATCTGGCACGCGGCATGCTTTCCCGCCGCCGACGGCAAACCCTGGTTTCGGTGATGGGTGTCGCGCTGGGTGTCGCGTTCTTCATCGCAATTGCCTCACTTATGCGCGGATTTCAAACCTATTTCATCGAACAGGTCATTGATGTGCAGCCGCATATCGTCGTGAAGGATGAAACGCGCCGCCCGCTGCCGCAGGCGGCGGAAATCGCGCATCCTGATGGTGCCGTGGCGCTTTCCGGCGTGAAGCCCACGGAACGCATACGCGGCATTCGCGCAAGTGCCGAAAAAATGGCCATCCTTGAAGGCATTCCGGGTGTCTTTTCATCTCCCATCCTGACGGGGCAGGCATTGCTACGCTATGGGTCGCGCGATGTTTCGGTTTCAATCACGGGCATTGAACCCGCGCGCTATCGCCGTGTTTCCAATCTGGAAAAAGATTTGATCCAGGGCAGCATGGAAGATTTACGCAGTACCGCCAATGGGCTGATTATCGGTATTGGGCTTGCGCAAAAACTCGGCGTAGGTTTTGGCGATACCATCATCGCTATTTCACCCAAGGGGATAAGCCTGCAAATGAAGATTGTGGGTATTTTCCGAACCGGGCTGACCACGCTTGATAATCAGGCGGGCTATACGCTGCTCAAGGTCAATCAAATCCTGCAAGACCGTCCCAATGTGGTCAATCAAATCCTGCTCAGGCTCAATGATGTGACGGCGGCGGAAGCGCTCGCCCGGCAGATCGAAGCACGCTTTGGCGATAGGTCCGAAAGCTGGGAAGAACAAAACCGCAATGTGCTGACCGTTTTCGTTATTCAGAACGCCATCATGTATAGCGTCACCGGCGCCATTCTGCTGGTGGCTGCCTTTGGCATCTACAATATCATCTCGACCGTGGTGTTTGAAAAAACGCGCGATATCGCCATCCTAAAGTCGCTAGGCTTCACGGAAGGCGATATCCAATGGCTGTTCCTGTTGCAGGGCATGATTGCTGGGCTGCTGGGCGCCGCGCTGGGCTGTGCGCTTGGGCAGATCATGATCGAAGGCCTGGCGCAAATCCGCTTTCAGACTGAAACACCGGCCGGCAATGACCGCTTTCTGCTCGCGCATGATTGGCGGATTTTTGCTGTAGCTTCCTTCTTCGCGATTCTGGCAGCAAGCATCGCCGCCGTGGTGCCGGCACGCCGTGCCGCGCGGCTTGACCCGGTGCAAACCATTCGCGGCGCAGCATGAACAGCGCGCTGCCCCCATTGCTTGAAGCGCAACACATCACCCGCCGCCTGCCGGAGGGCGTGACGCTGGTCCAGGATGCTTCCGTAAAGGTCGAACGCGGCGAATTCATTGCCATCACGGGCCCATCCGGATCGGGCAAATCATCGCTGCTCTATCTATTGGGATTGCTGGATCGTCCCACCGAAGGCCGCGTGCTGCTTGAAGGCCGCGACACGGCAAGCCTCAGTGCGGCGGAACTCGCCAATCTGCGGCTCGCGCGGCTGGGGTTTGTCTTCCAATTCCATTTCCTGCTGCCCGAATTTTCCACGCTGGATAATGTGCTGATTCCGATCCGCCGGCTTGGCCGCTTGAAGGATGCAGCAGCGCGCGCGCAGGCGATGAAGCTATTGGAAGCGCTTGGCATGGCGGAAGCCGCAGCGAAACTGCCGGAACAGCTTTCCGGCGGCATGCGTCAACGCGCTGCCATCGCCCGCGCGCTCGCCAATGACCCCGCCATCATCCTGGCGGATGAGCCCACCGGCAATCTGGATACGCGCAATGCCGCGGCTGTCTTTGACATTTTCCAGCGCCTTGCCGCGGAAGAAGGCCGCGCCATTCTGGTGGTGACGCATGATGCAGAACTCGCCAAACGCGCCAATCGGCGCATTCATTTGGTGGATGGGCGGATCGTCAGCGATACCCGCGCCGGTTGACGAAGACTCCTGCCAGAATCAGCGCTACTACCAGCGCCGCGCCAAAGCTGAAGATGCTGCCGAAGGCCGCGCGAAACGCCTCCATCCCCGCAAGCCCGCGCGCGACACCAGCGACCTCAAGCGCCGCGAATACCGTGCTGAGCAGAGAAGCCGCGGTCACAACACCAAGCGTGCGCGATACCTGCGCCAGGCTGCCCGCAACACCACGATCCTCGCGCGGCATACGTTCCAGCAATAGATCGGTGACACTCACCTGAAACAAGCCAAGGCCAACGCCTTGCAACGCCAACGCCGCCACCAGCAGGAAAAGCGCGCCCCCACCGGCGCCAATCGTCCCAACCAGCCACAGCCCCAGCGCGGTCATCACCGACCCAATCAGCGCCAATCGTGCCGCACTGATGCGCGCCAGCAAAAAACCGGCAAAGGGCGATGCCGCCATCGCCGCCAAATGCCCAATCGCCAGCACCAGCCCGCCCCAACCCGCCGCCAGCCCCGCACCATGCAGCAACAGATAAGGCAGAAACAGCAGCACCGCGAAGCAGGCAAAATTCACGACAGCGGTGGCAATGCAGGCAAAAAGAAAATCCGCATCCCGAAAATATTTCAGCGCAATCACCGGCCGCGCAATGCGCCCCGCATGCCTTCCATACCACCAGCCCAAAACCAAGAAGCCAAAAGCCAACGCCAAGGATAGCGGATTGTCCGCCGCGATATCCGGCGCGCGATTGATGCCAAGCAGCAGGCAACACATCATGCCTGTGATCAGGACCGCGCCGGTCAGATCAAAGCTCTCACGCCCTGCCGCGCGGGGCGGCGCGCGCAGAAACACGCTTAAAGCCAGGGCAAAGGCCGCAAGCGGCGCGCGATACCAATAAACCGCGGACCAGCCGAAATGCTCCACCAAAACGCCGCCAATCAGCGGCCCAAGCCCGCCGCCCGCAGCAAAGCCAAAGGCGTAAAAGCCCAGAATGCGCGGGCGCAAATCCTCAGTAAAATGGATGGTGGCAAGCGCGGCGCCGCAGCCAATCACCAAAGCCGCGCCAATCCCCTGCATGACGCGCGCCGCCAAAAGCCAAGCGTAGTTTTCCGCCGTGGCGCAAAGGATGAAGGCCAGGATACTCCAGCCGAGGCCCAGCCGAAATACGCGCAAATAGCCGAAGATATCGCCAAGCCGGCCAATGCCCAGCATCAGACTGCCATAGGTCAGCACATAGCAGATCACCACCCATTGAATGCCGGTGCGCCCAAGCCCGAAATGCGCGGTGATCGCCGGAAAGGCGATATTCACCGATGTATCCAAAGGCACAATCAGCGTGCCGATCGCAATAATCACCAGCACCAGAAACCCTGGCGCCCCAATGCGCGATAGTGGGGAATCAGCGTGCAAGGAACCAGGCTTCAAATGCGCCAAGCCCGGCCATGGCACCAACCCCAACCAGGATTGCCGCAGCCAGGTTGCGCGAGAAATACTGCACCGCCACCACCGCCACTGCCGCCACCCATCCCTTCCAGCCATGCGCGGCAAGCGCGGGCATCGCATAGGCCATGAAAATCGGCCCCGGCAGATGCTGCAAGATCACTTCCACATAACGCGGCGGGCGGAGCGCACGAAACAGCGCATAGCCGCCAGCGCGGCAAAGGTAAGTCGCCACCGCCATACCAATAATGGCGAGCAGCACATCAGGGCGGAGCGTCATTCCCGGCGCAACTCCAACCACGCCCCCAGCCCCGCACCGGCAAAGGCGCCGATCAGCAGCGGCCAGGGCGGCCCAAGCCCCGCCTTCCAGGCCAGCACCGCAAGCACGCCCGCCAGCAACCAAGGCCAGAAATCACGCCGCACCCCACGCCAAAGCGGCACAAGTATCGCCACAAAAGTCGCGATGGCGGCGAAATACAGCGGATGCCCCGGCGGCAGCCGCACCGCTGATCCCAACACGTGCCCAACGCTGACCGAGATATTCCAGAAGCACCACAGCGTCACACCAATGCCCAGCAGATACCCGGCATCGCGCCCGCCGCGCCGTTGTTCGGCAGCGGAAAGGGCAAAGGCATGATCCACCATGAAAGCCAGGCTGCCCCAAAGCGGCAGACCGCGCAGCTTATCAAGCCACGGCGCCAAGGCCGCGCCCATAGGTGCCATGCGGCTATTCACCACAATCGCGGCAATGATCGCGGCCAAAATCGGCGCCGGTTCAGCCCACAGTTCAAGCGCCAGCAATTGCGAAGACCCCGCAAAAACCAGCGCTGACATCAGCAAGGTTTCCAACCAGGAAAGCCCCTTCTGGTCGGAAATCACGCCCGCCACCAAGCCAAACGGAAAAGTGCCAATCACCAGGGGCAACGCCGTGCGGATACCGCGCGCCACGCCATGCCGGGTGAAGACGACAGGGCCTTTGATGTCTGCGCTGTCACTCATGCGCGCCGGCCCGCAAGCAGCATTTTCTCGGCCTCATCCGGGTCCATCGTCAGGGCGCGGCGCGCGACACCTTGCGCAAATCCGCCACGCGCGAGTGCAGCCAAAGCCTTCATGCGCGCCGCTGCATCGGGGGCGACACGCGCAAAGGGGCCAATCCGGCGGCGGCGACAAAACGCGATGGCGGCCAGAAGCTCGGCCTCCTCACCTTCCGGCAGGGCAGCGGCGGCGGTCTCAGTCTCGATCCCCTTGGCAGCGAGATGCGCGGCGATGGCGCGGCGGGAATGACCAGACCGCGCAAGCCGCCGCGCCCGGCTTTCGGCAAAGGCGGCATCATTCACGGCACCGGCGGCGACCAGGCTTTGCGCGATGCTGGCGACCTCATTCGATAGCGCGGCGGCGCTGGCAGCAATGCCCTCCCGCGGCTGGCCCTCAGCCTCCGCGGCGCGGGCCCAGCGTGCGATGCGGCGTTCCAACACGCGCCGGAGCCCTGCCTCAGTCGCCGCAAAGCGCGCCAAATGGGCCAAAGCCGCTTCGCGCAGCCGCGCCGCATTGGGCGGCGGGCCGGCGGCGCGGCGGGGGCGGCTCTGGGCATCGGACATCACCGCTTTCTGGCATGGGAAGGCCGCGCCGCACAAACCGCTTCAAAGCTGCGGATTTCGCGCTAAGATGCCCCAAAAGGCGTGCTCAGCACGCGCAGGAGGAAATGATGACCGTCACCATCACCCCCGCCAATCCGGCGCGGCCCGATTTTGTCGGCGTGGTTGCCGGCATTAATCTTAAAAACCCCGTCAGCGCCGCTGATGCCGCCGCCATTGATGCCGGGATGGATAAGTTTGGCGTGCTGGTGTTTCACGGCCAGGACATCAATGACGAACAGCAACTGGCCTTCAGCCGCAACTTCGGCCCGCTTGAGACCGCAACCGGCGATATCGCCAAGGTCGCTGATCGCCGCCTGGCGATGGAGGTGAATGACATCTCCAACCTCGACAAAAATTCCAATGTGCTGGCGCGCGATGACCGGCGGCGCCTGTTCAGCCTGGGCAATATGCTTTGGCACAGCGATTCATCCTTCAAGGCGACGCCCGCGAAATACTCCCTGCTCTCGGCACGTGTGATCCCTGGTGAGGGCGGCAATACGGAATTCGCCGATATGCGCGCTGCCTGGGATGCGCTTGACACAGCGATGAAAGCGGAAATCCGTGACATGATCACGGATCACAGCCAGATCTTCTCGCGCGGGATTCTCGGCTTCACCGATTTCACAGAAGAAGAACGCCAAAGATGGGCGCCGGTGCCGCAGCGGCTGGTGCGGCGCCACGCGAAAACCGGGCGGCTTTCGCTGTTCCTGTCAGCCCATGCTGGGCAGATTCATGGCATGCCGGTGCCGGAAGCCCGCGCCATGCTGCGTGATCTGACGGAACACGCAACGCAGCGCGAATTCGTCCATGCCCATGTCTGGCGCGCGCATGATCTGGTGATGTGGGATAATCGCGTGACCATGCATCGCGCGCGGCGCTACCCGGCTGATAAGCCGCGCGACCTGCATCGGACAACAGTGGCGGATAGCGCGCCGACACTCGCGCAGGCTGCGTGATCGCGTTTTGGCGAAATCACTCCACGGCAAAATGCCGTAACGCCGCCGCATCCCATTCAAGCCCAAGCCCCGGCGCATCGGGCACCAGCGCCATGCCATCCCGCACCGCCAAGGGCTGGCGCAGCAGGGGTGCGGCGATATCCAGATGTTCCAGGTAATGCGCTGTGGGTGTTGCTTGCAGCAAATGCGCGCTAACTTCGACAAAGATATGGGATGACATCGGGATACGATGCGCTGCCGCCATGGCAGCAGCACGCAGCCAGCCTGTCACACCGCCAATCTTCATCGCATCCGGCATGCAGAAATCGCATGCGCCGGCTGCAAGCGCGCGCTGCATGCCAGCGGGGCCCCACCAATTCTCCCCGCCCTGAATCGGGACATCAAGCCGCGCGGCAAGTGCGGCCATGCCAGCATCATCCTGCACCGGCAGCGGTTCTTCCAGCCAGCGCACATCAAGCGCTTGCAAGGCGCGCCCACGGCGTTCAGCCTCAGGCAACGTCAGCGCCTGATTGTAATCCACGAAAATCGCGACATCATCACCTACCACACCGCGCACCGCACGCACCGTCGCCAGATCATCTTCAAGCTTCGGATGGCCGAGTTTGAACTTCACCGCCCGCGCGCCAAGCCGCGCCACCGCCTGGCCGGCTTCTTCCGAGAGCATCGCCGGCCCCCAGCCGCGGAGCGAGGCGTATATCGGCAATGGCCGCGCCTCTGCCCCCAGCATGGCGTAAAGCGGCAGGCCAGCGCGGCGGCAAAGCGCGTCCCACAGCGCCATATCGAGTAGCGAAAGCGCAATCTGCACCAGGCCCTCACTGCCCAGAATGCGAAACCCGTCATGCAATTCGCGCCAAAGCGATGTTGGCGCCAAGGGCCGCCCGATCAGCCCCTGCCCAATCGAACGCGCAAGCGATGCTGTCGGCCCCAGCGCCGCACGCGTATAGGGAAAGACATAGGCCGTGCCCGTGGCGCCATCCTTGGTCGTGACTTCCGCAATCACCAAGGGCGCGCGGGGAATCACATTCAGGCTATTGCGCAGCGGTGGATCAATTGGCGCATCCACGCAGCGGATGGTGATGGCGCTAATGGTTGTTTGGGTCATGCGGGGCCTCCGCGCCGATTCTGGCCCGGCGGCGCGCGGCTGTCACCACGCCCCGGCTTGCGTCGCCAAAGCCACGTTCAATTCGGCACCCAACAGCACAACATAAACGCTGACATAGAACCACATCAGCAGGCCAACCGTCGCACCAAGCGGCCCATACATGGCGTCATAGGTCGCGAAGTCTGAGACATAAACGCTGAAGGCCGCGGACCCCAAAGCCCAAAGCAGCGTTGCCATGAAAACGCCGGGCAGGATGCGACGGATCGGCAAGCGCCGCGTCGCCGGCCCCAGCCGATACACCGCCAGCAGCGATACCCCAACCAGAAGCAACAGCGTCAATAATGAAAGCCCGCGTAGCAACAAGGCGCGCAGCGCCGGCAGGTCAAAGAGCATCAAAATACCAGGCAGCGCGACCAGCGCCGCAATCGCAATCACTGCTGCCAGCGTTGCCGCCAGCGTCAGCCCTATGGCCAGCGCATGGTAGCGAAAGAAGGGCCGCGTTTCTTCCACGTGATGCGCCATATTCAGCGCGCCGATGGTGGCCCGCGTGCCGGCGGAAGCGCTCCATATCGCAATACCGGCGCTTAGAATGGCGCTCCATTCCAGGCGGGGGCGCGGGGCTTCAACCAGATCATGCACGCGCCTTGCGATCATCTCGAAAGTATCTTCCGGCACCAATTCACGCAGCACCTCAAGCTGCGGTTCCACCGCCGCTGCGTCGAACACCATCCCATAAAGCGAAATCAGCAGGAAAATGCCAGGAAACAGCGCTAGCATGGCATAGAAGGCACAGCCCGCGCTGGTCAGCGCAATGCGATCAGAAGCGGAAGCCCGCAGCACGCGCATGATGATAGCGATAGCGCCGAATTGGGCCGTAGTGGCTTGCGACATGACCCCTTTATAGGATCAGGGCGGCGCGCGGCGGAAGCTTCAGTCCTTTGCGCGTTCCGGCGCCTGATAGGCGCGCTTCGCGGAAGCCCTCAGCTCCAGCGGAGAGATGCGACCATCTTGGTCCGTATCCATCCGCTGGAGCATGGCAGCGAGCGTGTTGCCCGTGGGTGTCCCCGGACCGGCAATTCTTGCCGGGCTTTGCCGCAATTCTTGCAGCATGGGTGCGAATTCTTTTCGCCCCCCTGCGACGTCAAGCCGAGCCGCATCTTGCGTGCTTTGCATGCGGCGGGCCCGGATCTCCTGAGGAGCTGTCAGAGACTTTTCCGGAACCACCAACATCGTCGCAAACCCCGTTTTGGTTGGCGTCGGCGCTTTGGCCGACGGCACCGTTTTGGTACATCTGGGCTATTGCAGAAGCCGTGCCAGCTTTTCCGTGAGGTCGCGAAAAATTCAGGGGGCGAGGCGCGCGAAGGTCACTTCATGCTTATTTTGGCTTAAATGAAATAAAATAGCGCCCTGAATTTGCTGAAATTCCGTAATGATAGCGTGATCGGTTTCACCCTGAATTTTGATGGTGCAAAGGATGTTGTCGGCCTTTTCCGCCTCAATCCAGCGGCGCACCAGGCCCAAAAGCCGCGCCGGGTAACAAATGACATCGCTGAACAGCCAGGTGACCGGCGATTCTTGCCGGGGGTCCAGGGCAAAAGCGCTCTCTGGGCGGAAATTAACGCCGGGGAGGGCAACAATGGCCGGGTCCAACGGCGCCTTATCCACCGCCGTCACCTCGGCGCCGAGCCGTGCAATCACCCAGGTCCAACCACCGGGGGAGGCACCAAGGTCCAAACACTTGTCACCAGGGCCGGGATGGCGGCCAAGCCTGGTCAGCCCTTCCCATAATTTAAGATAGGCGCGGGATGGCGGGCCGGCTTTGTCCTCCACGAAGCGGGGTTCGCCATTCACGAAGGGGCTGGTCTTGCTGGGGCTGGCCAGCAGCCGATCCGGTGCCAGCAGCGTCCAGGCACCCAAGGGGGCGTTTGGCGCGGGTTCCGGGAAGACCAAAGGGCGGGCCTTCACCGGCGGCAGGTGTTCGGCGATCAGCGTGCTGCGGCGGTGATGCAACAGCGGCAGATGGGACCAATTGCGCTGGATGGCGCGTAAGGCATCGGCGGCGGCCTTCACCGAAGGGGCAGGCAATTCGCGCGGGTCGGTCCAGATATCCAAGGCCCAGATCGCCGGGGCGGGCGGATCGGGCGACAATGCGAGCCGACCATGCCAGGCCGCCACGCGCTGACCAGACAGGCGAAGTTCTTCGGCCAGCTCCGCCTCAAACCCCTCGGCGGCCAGATAGGCAGCGCGGATCACCGCCGCGCCGCCGCCAGGGCCAGCAAGGCCCACCCGAGCATCAGAAGCATCCCGCCCGTGGGCGCGATGGGGCCGAAGGACTGGCCGGTCAGCGCGCTGAGCCAGACAGCGCCACAAAACAGGATCATACCGGCCAAAAAGGCGGCGGCAGCGATATGGGCCAGGCGTCGGCCCCGTTCCGCCATCAGCCCCGCGACCAGCAAGGCCAGCGCATGCCAGCCCTGCATCGTCAGCGCGTTTTGCACCGCCGCCATGCGCGCGGCATCAAGCCTTGCGGGCAACCCATGCGCCGCCCAGGCGGAAAGCCCAACCGCGATAAGCCCGGCCAGGGCGCCGGTGACAAGCCAAAGACGATGCATGAAAGGCCCTTACGCCGCCCCCGCGCGGGTGGCCAGAGTGCGGTTCAACCCCGCAGCCGAAGCCACTTGGCAAAATGGCGCAGCCGCGCCGCCATACTGGTTTCCATGGCTTCCAGATTGCTGACCATATCAGGCCAGCGCCCCGCCACCCAGGCCCAGCGCCGCGCCGCCCAGATATGCTGATCCCGCAGCACGAAAACGCCAAAGGCCAGGAACAAAAAGCCCTGCAGAAAAGGCAGCACCAAGCCCAACACGCCAAGTGCCAGCATGGCCCAGCCCATGGCTTTACGAGGGAAGGAGGGACGGAGGATGACCATGCCGATCACATGGTCTTGTCATCGGCGCGGCACAAGGCAGGGCTTGCCGTTCATCCCGGCGCCCGCCCATGGTGGTGCCGCAACCCCGAGGAACCGGCCATGGACCCGCTGACGCTTGTTGTCGTCTCTCGCAATTACTTCAACCTACCGGCCTGGATTGGCCTGCATGCCGGGCTATTCGCGCAGGAAGGGATCGCGCTGCAGATTGACCACATTGAAGGCATTGAGGAGGTGAATGAGCGTATCCGCGATGGCCGTGCGCAGCTTGCCTATGGTGTCACCGAACATGTCATTCTGGATGCGGAAGCCGGCGGGCATCAGGCGATCATTGGCGGGAACGTGAATCGTCTGCCGTTTTCCTTTATCGCGCGACCTGGCTTGGCGCGGCTTGAGGATTTGCGCGGCAAGAAGATTGGCGTGTCATCGCTGCGCGCCGGCAGTTCATCCCTGATCATGCGGCTGCTGGCAGCGCGCGGGCTGCATTGGCCGGGTGATTATGAATTGGTGCCCTGCGGGCCGATCCTGGCGCGCTGGGACATGCTGCGCCAAGGGGAGATTGATGCCGGGTTGCAGGGCGCGCCGCTCAATCACATGGCGCTTGATCTTGGCTTTGTTTCCCTCGGTGAACCGCGCGAAGAAGTGCCGGATTTCCAATTCACCAGCCTGGATGTGGATTTGCGCTGGGCGCGCGCCCATCGCGATTTGCTGCTGCGCTTCCTGCGCGGCTTTCTGCGCGCACATGAGAAATTCTACACGGACCAGGCCTTCGCGCGCGATGTCGCGATGCGTGAGGCGGGGATCGAGGCGCGCTACGCTGACCTCGCCTGGGCGGAATATACGCGCGATGCGATCTTCCCACGCGATGCGGAAGCAAATGCGGCTGGCGTGCAGGCACTGATTGAAACCAGCGCCCTGATCCGCGATTTGCCGGCCCGCGCGCGCACCAGGGCTGAAGATTACATTGACCGAAGCTGGCTCGCTGAAGCGCGGGCATCGCTATGAACATTGATTACGGCGCCCGCGCGCGGCTTGGGCTGATGGTGCCTTCCGGCAATGCCATTTGCGAAGCCGAATTGCATGCCATGCTGCCGCCGGGTGTGGTGGCGCTTATTACCAGGCTGGAATTGCGCGGCAGTTCCGAAGCCGAATTGTCCAAGATGCTGGACAGGCTTGAAGAAGCGGCGGGCTTGCTGGCCGATGCGCGGCCTGGCTTGATCGGCTTTCATTGCACGGCGGTATCTACCTTCGCGCCCGATCGGGCGGCCGAAATTCCAGCGCGCATGACCAGCGCGACAGGGCTGCCTGCGGTGACAACAGCCGATGCGATTCTGGCAGCGCTTGAAGCCCTGGGCGCGAAACGCATCCTGCTGGTCACGCCCTATATCGCCGCTGTGCATGAACGGGAGATCACCTTCCTCGCCGCGCATGGATGCGCCGTGATGGGCGGCGATATGATGGGCATCAATACCAATGCCGAAATGGCGCAAATCCCGCCTGAAGCAATTGCCGACCAGGCGCGCAGGGCAGCAAGGGCCGCTCCAGGGGCTGATGCCTGCTTCATTTCCTGCACAGCAATCCGTTCCGCCGGCGTGATTGCGGCGCTGGAGGCGGAACTCGGTATGCCGGTCATCACCAGCAATCAGGTCATGGCCTGGCATGCGCTACGCCGCCTCGGCCTTCAGGATCAACCCAATGGGTTCGGGCGCCTTATGGCAATGGCGTGAAGGCGATTTGCGTCAGACGCAAGGCAGCCTATGCTGAACAACACATAGCCCCGCAGTTGCGTGGGCAAAAGGGAAGGAAGACCGCATGACCCATTTCACCCGCAGGGCGCTTGGCGCTCGCGTATTCGCCCTTGGCATGGCGCCCGCCATTCTGCGCGCACAAGGCAAGACCGTGCTGCGCCTTGGCTGGACCAGCGGCGATGGCGCGCTTGATCCCTACGCAACGGGCGCGCGGCTTTTCAAGCAGGCGCTGGAAAAGCGCGTGGGCGACCGGGTGGATGTGCAGCTTTTTCCGAATCGCGCCATTGGTGATGAACGCCCGATGCTTGATGGCATGCGCCTTGGCACCGTTGATATGGGCATCATCACCAATGCGGTGATCGCCCAGATCGAACCCGCCTTCCAGGTGAATGATATGCCCTTCCTGTTTTCCAGCGAAGCACAAGGACATCGCGTATTGGATGGAGCGGTGGGTCAGGCGCTGCGCACGCGCTTGGAATCGCGTGGTGTGCTGGCGCTTGGCTATATGGAAGGCGGCTTCCGCCACATGATCAATAACGTCCGCCCGATCGTACGGCCGGAAGATCTGCGCGGCATCAAATTCCGCGTGCTGCAAAGCCCGATCTATATCGAAATGTTCCGCAGCCTGGGCGGCAATGCCGTGCCCATGGCCTGGGGTGAAACCTTCACCGCCGTGCAACAGGGCGCGGTGGATGGGCTGGAAATCCCACTCGGTATTGTGGACCAGAGCAAATACTACGAAGTAACAAAATTCCTGTCCCTGACCGGGCATATCTATTCCATGATCGGCTGCCTGATTTCCAAGCGCAGCTTTGATCGCCTGCCGGCTGACCTCAAAACCGCTGTCACCGAAGCCGCCGCCGAAGCCACACCGGCCCAGCGCGCTGCGAATGCCCGCGCAACGGCAGGTTTCCGCGACAGCCTGCAAAAGCACGGCATGCAGATCAATGAAGTGCCGGACAAGGCGGCCTTCCGCCGCGGCGTGCTGCCCATGTATGAAAATTTCCGTGGCCAGATCGGCGCCGACATCATCAGGGATGCCTTGGCCGCGGTGCAGTGAGCATTCTTGGGCCCATCGCCCGCATCCTGGCGGGGGCGACGCGCTGGTCCATCGCGCTCGCCGCCGCCATGATGCTCTCTGCCATTCTTTATCAGGTGGTTACACGCTATTTGCTGGGTGCGGCGTCTTCCTGGAGCGAGGAATTCGCCGTGCTGATGTTTTCCTGGAGCGTACTGGCCGGCCTCGCACTCGGCGTGCATGAAGGCTTTCATGTTCGGCTGAGCCTGCTGACGGATGCGCTGCCGCTTGGCGGGCGCATTGCAACGGAACGCATCCTGGATTTTGTCACGGCGGCGCTGGGCGTTTTTCTGGCCTGGTCCGGTTGGCGATTTCTTGACATCACCAGCGGTTCCGTTTCCGCCGCCATGGGCTACCCGATTGAAATCCTAAACGCACTCGCGCCGATTGCCGGCGCGCTGATGGCGATATTTGGGCTGGAACGCGCGCTCAGGCGCGGCGGTGCGCTTCCCAGGGATGAGGCCGCGATAGAATGACCGCCATCGCCTGGTGCCTGACAGCCGGATTCGCCGCCCTGGTCACGCTTGGTGTGCCCTTTGCGATTGCCATAGCGCTGGTCATTACTGCTGCGCTGATCGTCGCCGATATTGAGCCCGCCTTTCTGGCGCAATCCATCATCAGCGGTTCGCAGCAATTCAGCCTACTCGCCATTCCGCTTTTCATGTTGGCGGGGGAATTGATGTCGGCAGGTGGGCTTTCGCGCCGCCTGGTGGATTTCGCTTCCACGCTGGTGCAGCATCTGCGCGGCGGGCTTGCGATGGTGACCGTGCTCGCGGCCCTAGTTTTTTCAGCGATTTCCGGCTCTGCCCCGGCCACCACAGCTGCGATTGGCGCCATCATGATCCCGGCCATGGTGCAGGCCGGCTATGACAAGGGCTTCGCGGCTTCCATTGCGGTTTCCGCCGGCGTTTTGGGGCCGCTGATCCCGCCTTCCATCGCCTTCGTGATTTGGGGAATTGTCGCTGAGCAATCCATCGGGCGCCTATTTCTCTCGGGCATCGTGCCCGGCCTGCTGATTGCCGCAGGCTTGCTTGTGATTTGCTGGGTGCATGCCAAGCGCAACGATGTGCCGCGCTTGCCGCGCGCGAGTGCCGCTGACGTTGCGCGCGCTTTCGCCGATGGGCGCTGGGCGCTGGCATCGCCTTTGGTAGTGCTGGGCGGCATTTATGGCGGTATTTTCACGCCCACTGAAGCGGCGGCTGTTTCCTGCCTTTATGCCATCATCATTGGGCTTTTTGTCGAACGCAAACTCACCTTGCGCGCGATGCCTGGCATTTTCGTGAGAGCCATGCGCACCAGCGCCATTGTCTGCGCCATTATCGCCGTGTCAGCCGGTTTTGGCATTCTGGTCGCGCAGGAACAGATCGCCATTCGCTTCGCGACCTGGATGGCGCAGGCCATTGGCGAAAAATGGGCCGCGCTGGCCACCCTGAACATCGCCTTTTTCCTGCTTGCTGCTGTGATGGATGAAATCGCCATCATGGTCATTCTGGGGCCGATGCTGATGGCCATTGCCAATCGCTTTGGCGTGGACCCGATCCATTTCGGCGCCATTATCGTGACCAATGTTGCTATCGGCATGGCCGCCCCCCCGATCGGCTATTGTCTTTTCATCGGCATGGCGATCAGCGGATTGTCACTGGCTCGGATAAGCCGCGCGATCTGGCCACAAATACTATGGATGCTCGTTGTACTTTTCCTGACTACCTATGTGCCAAGCTTTGCCCTGATGCTCCAACCTGCGGGACGCTAAGCGCCCCGCATCTGGGCTTGCCTTCCGCGCCATACCCCGTAAAACTCGTTTTTATATCGTTATGGATTTTTCAATGAATCGCCCCGGAGTTAGAGTTCCCTTCGCCCTGCTGGTGGCGGCCGTCCTGAATTTTGCCCCGCTGCCCTTGCCCAAACTATGCCCCAGTCTGGCATTTCGGTGGCGGATCGGGCGCGGGAATTGGCCGATGCGCGGCCCTGGGCCGGCATGATTTTCGCCGGATCATCGGTGGCGGATGGCAAGCTGCGCGACATCATGGTGGCGCCATGGAGCGGCTCCTGGGGGGATGACACGCTGGCCGGCGGCGCTGTCAGCTATCGTCTGGCCCGGTTCTGGCGCTTTTTCATGCTGGATGCGGAATTGGGCGGCGCCTACCGCTTTGGCGATACTGAGGGCGGGGAATTCTGGGACGCAGCCTATATCCGCTATGATGGCTTTCCCTGGACCAATTATGTCTACAGAACCTTCGGGCTTTCCATGGGCCCGGATTACGTCACCCGCCTGCCGCGCGTTGAACGCGGCACGGATGCGCTGCCAGAATCGAACCAATCGCGCTTCCTGAATTTCTTCTCACCCGAACTCACCTTCGCGCTGCCGCATCGTCCGCATCAGGAAATCGCCATCCGCTACATGCACCGCAGCGGTATTTTCGGCACTTACAACGGCGTTTATGAGGGCGCGAACTCCCTGGTCTTGGGCTTCCGTACGCGGTTCTAAGGCCAGGGGAGGAATGGTGGGCGCACGTGGGATCGAACCACGGACCTCCTGCGTGTCAAGCAGGCGCTCGTACCACTGAGCTATGCGCCCTGACCGGGAAGAATGGTCAATAAACGCCAAGCCCCGGCGGCGCAAGCCTCAGTCGCCGGTGCCGCCGCTGAAGTGATGCTGCTGAAGCGCCACATCCAGCAATCTTTCCAACACCTCGGGCTCCTGTGCGCCGGCGATGGCCTGTTGCCCGGCAATGATGAAGCAGGGCACGCCATTGATCCCCAGCCGATGGGCGCGGAGGTTTTCGGTATGCACCGCCTCAGCCTCCTCACCGGACCTCAGGAAGGCCAAAGCCGCATGGGGGTCAAGGCCAATGCGCCCGGCCATGGTGGCAAGCTGGCCAGGGTCGCCAATATCCACACCATCGGCGAAATAGGCATAGAACAACGCTTCAACCATCATTTCGCCCAGGCCTTCCCGCACCGCGTAACGCACCAGGCGATGCGCGTTGATGCTGGAAGGAACGCGCCCCATCAGGTCAAAGCGAAAACCGATCCCCTCTGCCCGGCCGAGTTCTGTCAGCGCGTTCTGCAGGCGCCGCGCCCGATCCTCACCGCCAAATTTGCGCGCGACGAATTCGGCGCGTGAAACGCCGCCGGGCGGAATATCGGGATTGAGCAAAAAGGGCCGCCAGATCAGTTCGGGGATAATATCGGGCCTGGCGCGCAAGGCGCGGCGCAGCCGCCTGACGCCCAGGTAGCACCATGGGCAGATCAGGTCGAAGGCGACTTCAATATCCAGCCGCGGCTGAAGGGGTGCCAGGATATTCACCCTATCAGTTTAGCGCAGCCGCGCCGCGCGGGCAGCCCCTTTTTCGTTGATGGCGCTACTCCGCCACCAGCTTGAGCCGGCGGATCAGCGCCGCCCAGCGTTCGCCATCCCGCTTGGCGCGGGCGGCGAAAACCTCAGCGGCGGCCGGCTCAGCCGGGTCAGCGCCCACGCGCTTATAGGCAGCGCGCACTTTTTCATCCCCCAAGGCATCGCGCAGCGCGGTATTGAGCCGCTCCACAATCTCCCGCGGGGTTTGGGAAGGCACGGCCAGGCCGAAATAGCTGGACCCCTCAAAGCCAGGAATGGTCTGGCCCATGGTGGGCACGCCCGGCCATTCTGGGCGCGGTTCAACGGTGGTGAGGGCCACAGGGCGCACGCTTTGGGTTTGGCGCAGCGGTTCGCCTTCAGGCAGGCCAAGGCAGCGCGCATGCACGCGCCCGGCCATCAGATCCGTCATGGCATTGGTGGTCTGGCGATAGGGGACATGCACCATGTCCAACCCAAGCCGCGCGCCCACATCTTCCATGATCAAATGTGTAATCGCGCCAACCCCGGCGGAAGCAAAGGTGAATTTGCCGGGATTGGCCTTGATCCAGGCTACCACCTCATTGAAATCCCGCCCGGGGATGGAGTTATGCACCATCAGCAGGTTTGACGTGGTGCAGAACATGCCGACCGGCGTGAAATCTCGCTGCGCATCATAGCCCACGGATTTATAGAGCAGCGCATTCAGCCCGCTATTCGTGCCCATGGTCGCGACCAACATGGTGTAGCCATCACCCGGCGCGCGGGCGACCATTTCGGCAGCCAGATTGCCCGCCCCACCTGGGCGATTATCAGCCAGCACGGTCTGGCCAAGCCGCTGCTGCAAGGCTTCGGCAGTAACACGAGAGACGATATCGGTTTGCCCACCGCCGCCATAGGGGATGACCAGCCTGATCGGACGGTCCGGATAGGTGCTGGCGCGCGCCAAATGCGGCGTGGCAAGCCCCGCCAGGCCCGCAAGAAGTATTGGACGACGCGTAACATTGTTTGCTGACATGCTTTCCCCCTGGCTGGCGCGGCGCTTCCTGGCCGACTATGATGCCAACGAAAGAACAGCATGTTTTGCGCCAAGGTCAAAGCGCATCGCTGGGAAAGGAAGGAAGCGCATGTTGCACCGCCGTCGCCTATTGGCCGCACCCGCCCTGCTGGCAGCCACACCGCTTTCTGCGCAAGGCGTGTGGAATCCGCAGCGCCCCATTCGGATCCTGGTGGGCTTCGCGCCCGGAGGCGGGACGGATATCACCACACGCACGCTGACAAGTAAGCTGCAAGCGCTTTTGGGCCAGCCCATCATCGTGGAAAATCGCCCCGGTGCGGGCGGAAATCTGGCATCGGAAGCCACCGTAAATTCACCATCCGATGGCTACACCCTGATGATGGGCACCATCGCGTCCCTGGTCCTGAACCCGATTTTGGCGAAGCTACCCTTTGATGTCGTGACGGACCTGACACCGATTTCGCGTTCCGTTGAGGTTACCAATATTCTGGTAGTGCCGGTGGATCGCCCCTGGCGCAGCCTGCCGGATTTGATCGCGGCAGCGCGTGCGCGGCCAGATCAATTGACCTATGGATCTTCGGGCGTTGGCAGCGCGGGACATTTGGGCGGCGCCTTGCTTGATTCCATGGCAAAGATCAGCACGGTGCATGTGCCTTATCGCGGTGGCGGGCAATTGATCACTGATTTGATCTCGGGGAAGGTGGATTTCTCGGTGGCCACCGCCGCGACCGTGCTGCCACAGATTGAAGCCGGCAAGCTGCGCGCCCTGGCGGTTCCCTTGCCACAGCGCAGCCGGCTTTTGCCCGATACACCCACCATTGCTGAAGCGGGACCCTTGCCCGGTTACGAAGTGGCCAATTGGTATGCGCTGATGGGCCCGCGCAACCTGGCGCAGCCCATTGTAACCCGGGTCAATCAAGCCCTGGTTGAAACGCTGCGTGATCCTGAAATTGTTGCCCATCTGGCGCGCCATGGCCTGGAAGCAGCCCCCAGCACGCCTCAGGAATTGGCCGGTTTCATGCGTGCCGAAACCACGAAATGGACACCAATCGTCCGGGCTTCCGGCGCTTCAATCAACTGATCAGACCAAGGATTTCGCGCAAAATCCCAGATTTTTGTAACACTGGGGGTATAGGTTTGCGAGTCTTTCGGCTGATACTGTGAATTTTCTTGTCACGGGCGCAAAAAAATAGTTTGCACCTGCTGACAAGGCCCGAATCCTCGGCTATGCCGAGGCATCCTTAAGGGAGAATCGAACCATGTCGAAGAAGTTCCTCACTGACGTGATCGCCAATTCTGGTGACATGTCTGCCGTTGCGGCGGGCAAGCTTGCCGCCGATATCATTGACGCGATCAAGAATGAAATTGTCAGCTCTGGCCGTTTCACCATTCCTGATTTCGGTGCTTTCGCCGTGCGCGAAACCCCGAAGCGCACCGGCTTGAACCCCAAGACCGGTGAAAAGGTGCAGATCAAGGCCGGCGCCACTGTCCGCTTCAAGGCGAGCCCGGCGCTTAAGGTCGCTGCGCTGGCCGGCGTGAAGAAGGGCAAGCGTAAGGCGAAGGCCTGATTTTTCGCTTTCCAGGAAAGGCGGTGTTCCGATGGGGCACCGCCTTTTTTCATGCCTGATCGGCAGGTTTCATTCTTCAAGTGCCCCACCACGTAGGCGCTTGACCGCGCCGCGACGTGTTTTGGATTCCAGCCGCCGCGCTTTTGAACCAGCGGGTGGCTTGGTGGCCTTGCGTGGCGGTGGGGGCGGCAGAGCCGCCTTGCGCAGCAGCGCAACCAGCCTTTGCCGCGCATCTTCTCGATTGGCTTCCCGCATGCGGTGGCGTTCCGCCGTGATGATCACAACACCATCCTGCGTCATCCGCCGCCCGGCCAAGGCCACCAGTCTTTGCTTCACGGCATCAGGCAAATTGGGCGATGCCATGGCCGCAAAGCGAAGCTGTACCGCCGTTTCCAGCTTGTTCACATTCTGCCCACCAGGGCCAGAGGCGCGCAAAAACGCTTCCTTCAGCTCCTGTTCGGCAATCGCAATGCTGGGGGTGATGCGGATCATGCGTTTTCATAGAACATCCTGGCCCATCCTGTCTTGCCATCAGGCGCCGGGCGCAGGATGTTGGGCGGATCAAGGAACGGGAAACCATGGACGAACATTCAATAGACAAGGCGCCAGACGCCGCGGCCGATTGGCCGGATCAGATCTATTCCCTGCTCAAGACGCATAACATTACGCAAGTGGCCTTGGTGCCCGATGCGGGGCATTCGCGGCTAATCCGCCGCTGCCTGGCCGATAATGAAATGAAGGTGGTGACACTGACCACCGAAGAAGAAGGCATTGCCCTGCTGCAAGGGGCCTGGCTTGGGGGTGCCAAGGGCGTGCTGCTGATGCAATCCTCTGGCGTTGGCAATTGCATCAATATGCTTTCGCTTTCCATCATGCATCGCTGCCCGCTGCCCATGCTGGTGACGATGCGCGGCGATTTTGGCGAATTCAATCCGGCGCAAGTGCCAATGGGCAATGCGACGCAAACCGTGCTGGAAGCCATGGGCACGCTGGTGCACCGCGCCGATACGCCGGAAGATATTGCGCCCACGGTGAATGCCACCATCCGCCTTGCCTTCAATACCTTCCGCCCCACCGCAACCCTGATTGGCCAGCGCGTGCTTGGCGCCAAGACTTTCGGGAAGGACTGAGAAAATGCTTGCTGCTTCCGGAAAACTCGATCGCCGCGAATTGACCCGTGCGCTGCTCACCGATCGTGGCGAAATGCTGGTGATTGCCGGGCTTGGTGCGCCGGCCTGGGACATTACCGCCATCGGTGATTGCGCGGAAAACCTGCCGCTTTGGGGTGGCATGGGGGGTGCGGCCATGATCGGGCTTGGCTTGGCTTTGGCGCAGCCCAAGCGCAAGGTGTTGGTAATTACCGGTGATGGCGAAATGCTGATGGGCATTGGCGCATTGGCCACCATTGCGGTGCAAAAGCCCGCCAATCTTTCCATTGTGGTGCAGGACAATGAACATTACGGCGAAACCGGCATGCAGGAAACTGCGACACGCCACGGCGTTGATCTGGTGATGATGGCGAAGGGTGCCGGCATTCAGCACACCATGTTCGTCACCAAGCCCGATGAAGTGCCAGCGCTGCACAAGGCAATCCATGCTGGCCAAGGCCCCTTCTTCGCGGTGGCGAAGATTGATGCCACCAGCAAGCCTTTGGTGCTGCCACCACGCGAAGGCGCGCTGTTGCAAGCGCGTATGCGCGAAGCGGTGATGGGGCCGGCAGCGCATCATCAATTGTAACATTACGCTGTTAGCCGACGGAGATTGGTAACAGCATAGGGAGGTAACGATGCAAAGACGGCACATTCTGGCGGGGCTGGCAGCCAGGGCGGCAAGCCCCGCATTTGCTCAGGCGCAATGGAGCCCGGATCGCCCCATTCGCGTGATTGTTCCCTTCGCACCCGGTGGCAGCACCGATATCACCGCGCGTCTGGTCGCTGAGGCGATTTCACCCCGGCTTGGCCAACCTGTCGTGATTGAAAATCGCCCCGGTGCGGCAGGAAATATCGGGAGTGAAGCTGTCGCGCGGGCTGCCCCTGATGGCTATACGCTGCTGATGGCAACAAGTTCGACGCATGCCACCAATGCTGCGCTGTATCGTAATATTCCCTTCGATGCGCAGCGGGATTTTGCGCCGATCAGCCAAACCACCTTCATCCCGAATCTTCTGGTGGTGCATCCTGATGTGCCGGCGCGGGATTTCGCGGGGCTGGTTGCGGAAGCCAAGGCGAAGCCGGGCGTACTCAATTTCGGCAATGCTGGGTCGGGCACATCGCAGCATCTTTCCGCCGCGCTAATCGCCGCGCGCACCGGTATTGAGGTCACGCATGTATCCTATCGCGGCGGCACGCCGGCGGTGACGGATCTGATCGGCGGTAAAATCCAGGCCATGGCCGCGCCCCTGGTGGAAGTTATTGCGCATGTGCAGGCGGGGCGGTTGCGCGCCATTGCCGTGACGACCGCGCGACGTTCCGCGCTGCTGCCCGATGTGCCGACCATCGCCGAAACCCTACCCGGCTTCGAAGTGGCACTATGGAATGGCTATATGGCGCCGGCGAATACACCTGCCCCCATCGTCAATCGCATCGCCGCTGAAATCCGCGCCGTGATGCGCACGGATGACATGAAGGCGAAGCTCGCCCAGCAGGGCAGCGAGCCTGTCGGTTCAACGCCCGAGGAATTCCGCGCCTTTCTCGCTACCGAGATTCCCAAATGGGCGGAATTGGTGCGTATTTCCGGCGCCAAGGTAGAATAGGAAACACCATGCCCCACATCGTTTGCCTGAGACCGCTGCACCCCGATGCCATGGCAAGGCTGCATGCGGAACCCGATTTCAAGGTCACGATGTTGACCGAGGTGAATGCGGATACGCTGCGGGAGCCGATGCAAACCGCAGAAGCCATCATCGTCCGCGCCACCCCGATCAATCGTGATTTTCTGGCCAATGCACCAATGCTTTCCATCTGTGCGCGCCATGGCGTTGGCTATGACGCGGTGGATGTGAAGGCGCTGACCGAACGCGGCATTCGGCTGACTGTTACACCCGATGCCAATGCGCTTTCTGTCGCCGAACACGCCATGATGCTGATGTTGTCCACATCGCGGCGCACGCTGGATTATGATAAGAACTTGCGGGCACTGGATTGGGGTTCCAAGCCTTCGCTGAAAACCTGGGATCTATCCGGGCGGAAGGTACTGATCATCGGCTTCGGGCGCATTGGTGGGCGCGTCGCGCGGCTCTGCGCCGCCTTCGGGATGGAGGTGCTGGTGCATGACCCCTATATCCCGCAAAACACTATCAGGGGCGCTGGCTTTCGCCCGGTGAAGGTATTGCATGAAGGGCTGGCAGAAGCCGATATCGTCACCACCCATTGCCCGAGCAATGAAGAAACGCGCGGCATGGTGAATGGCACCTTCCTGGCGGCGATGAAGCCAGGTGGCACCTATATCAATACCGCGCGCGGCACGCTGGTGGATGAAGCCGCACTCACCGCCGCGCTGAAGACCGGGCATCTTGCCACCGCCGGTCTTGATGTATTCTGGGAAGAACCCGTCACCACGCGCCTGCCGCTGCTTGATTTGCCGAATGTTGTGGTCTCCCCCCATTCCGCTGCAGCAACGGAACAGGGCATGCGCCGCATGGGGCTTTCCTGCGCGGAGAGCATCATCAGCCATTTCAAGGGTCAACTCGACCCCGATGTTGTGATCAATAAGGAGGTGCTGCGCGGCAACGCGTAGCAATGCCCATCATGGAAAACCCCTTGCTTGTTCTGGCGGATCACGCTGCAACCTGGCGGAGCCGGGCGGTGGATGCCGAAATCGCGCATCACGCGCGCCGTGCCCTGGTGGATTGGTTCGCAGCACTATTGGCCGGCGCATCCCGCGCGCCCGCCACACTGATGTCCGCCGCGCTTGAAGATGAAACGCGCGGCGGTGGTGGTGCGGTTTGTTACGTCAGTGGCCGTCAGGTGCCGCTCCGCCACGCTGCGCTGCTGAATGGCACGGCATCCCACACCGTGGAGTTCGACGATATCTATCGTTACGCTGTCTATCATCCGGGCTGCCCGACCATTGCAGCGGCGCTGGCGGCGGCGCAGTCACGCGGCGCGGATATGGATTTGCTGCTGCGCGCCATGATTGCAGGCTATGAGGTTTCGTGCCGCATCGGTGTTGCGGTGCAGCCATCCCATTATGATTTCTGGCATACTACGGGCACGGTCGGCACCTTTGGTGCTGCGGCGGCGGTAGCCGTCGCGCTGAATTGCGATGCGGAACGCACCGCGCATGCCCTTGCAACCTGCGCCACCATGGCAAGCGGCCTGCAACAAGCCTTCCGGGGCGAAGGCATGTCCAAGCCCTTGCATCCCGGCCATGCGGCGGAAGCCGGCGCCATGGCGGCCATGGCAGCAGCGCGCGGCATGACCGGCGCTTTGGATGTGCTGCATGGCCCGGCGGGCTTTGCAGCCGCCACCAGCGAAGATACCGGCAAATGGGAAAAATCGCTCGCCAATATCGGCAAGCCCTATGCCATCACGGATATGACGTTCAAGAATCACGGCTGCTGCGGGCATATCTTCGCCGCGCTTGATGCCGTGCGCGATTTGCAGCGCGAAGCCGGCTTCAGCGCAGACGATGTGGTGGGTGTGCATGTCGGCGGCTATAAGGCGACCAAGGATGTCTGTGATCGCCCAACCGCCGCGACAGAACAGGATTGCCGTTTCTCCACGCAATTCACCGTCGCGACCATGCTGCTTCACGGCGGTGTGCGTTTGGCAGCGTTTGAACCGGAACGCCTGACTGACCCCGCCATCCGCGCAGTGATGCCGAAAGTCACCGTGGCACTTGATCCGGAATGCGCGGCGGCCTTTCCATCCAAGCGCTCAGCAAAAGTGGAAATCAAGCTGCGCGATGGCCGCGTGTTGAACCGCCACCAGCACACCCGCAAAGGTGATCCGGATGCGCCGCTTTCGGATGCTGATCTGTCCGATAAATTCCTGGAACTGACGGCGGACGCGATTGGCACGCAGGAAGCCAAGGCGCTTCTGGAAGCTCTGTGGAAGGGCAATGCTCTTCCCGGCATCGTGAAGCTGCGTAGCCAAACGGCGCTGCGCGCTGCGGAGTAAAGGCATCAGGCGCGGGTCATCCCCGCGCCCCTTGCGTCATTTTTCAATGGGGCAGCCTTATCCAGTGGCGGGAAGCGTTTCCTTGAAGGGCTGCGGCCTGCCGTAAAGATGCATCGCGCGCCTTTCAAAGGCGCGCACCATCAGCCGCACTGCTTCGTTGAAAACAACGCCAATCGCCACTTGCAGAATGCGGCTGCGGAATTCGAAATCCACGAAGAAATCCACTTCCGTCCCACCCGCTACCGGCGTGAAGCGCCAGTGATTGTTCAAGTAACGGAAAGGTCCGTTTTCATAAGTCACATGGATATGGTCAGGCTTATTCATGCCGACGCGTGATCTGAAGGTTTCGCGAAACATGCGAAAGCCGATGGTCAAATCGGCCACCAGCACCTGTTCATCGCGGCTCAGAACCCGCGCGGCAGCGCACCAGGGCAGGAACTCAGGATAGCGGGCCACATCGGCGACCATGTCGAAAAGCTGCTCCTGCGTGTAACGCAGCACCTTCTTTTCCGCATGGGTCGGCATATCAGCTTCGCGCGGCCAGTTGCGCGTTGCGCGCGGCACTCAGCGCCGCAAAATCACGATCCGCATGATAGGAAGACCGCGTCAAAGGTGTAGCGGATACCAGCAGAAAACCCTTGCCACGCGCAGCCTTGGCGTAATCCTCAAACTCATCAGGCGTCACAAACCGATCCACCGCCGCATGCTTCACCGATGGTTGCAGGTATTGGCCGATGGTCAGGAAGTCCACTTCCGCACTGCGCAGGTCATCCATCACTTGCAGCACTTCAATGCGCTTTTCGCCAAGCCCGACCATGATGCCGGATTTGGTGAAAATGGAAGGATCAAGCTGCTTCACGCGATCCAGCAAGCGAAGCGAATGATAATACCGCGCCCCTGGCCGAATGCTGGGATAAAGCGCCGGTACGGTTTCCAGATTATGATTGAACACATCCGGCCGCGCCGCCACCACCACTTCTAGCGCGCCATCCTTGCGCAAGAAATCCGGCGTCAGCACTTCAATCGTTGTGCCAGGGGCGGCAGCGCGAATGACGCTGATGGTGGCTGCGAAATGCGCCGCACCGCCATCGGCCAGGTCATCCCGGTCCACGCTGGTAATCACCACATGGCGTAGCCCAAGCGATGCCACGGCTTCAGCCACACGGCGCGGTTCATCCGTATCCAGCGGCTTCGGAATGCCGGTTGCCACATTGCAAAAGGAACAGGCGCGCGTACAGGTCTCACCCATGATCATCATGGTGGCGTGGCGCTGAGACCAGCATTCGCCGATATTCGGGCAGGCCGCTTCTTCGCATACCGTGACGAGCTTCTTCTCCCGCATCAGGGCGCGGGTTTCCAGATACACCGGATGCGTCGGCGCCTTTACCCGTATCCAGGCGGGCTTGCGCTGGATGGGGTTGTCCGGGCGATGCGCCTTTTCCGGATGCCTTTCGGCACCCGTCTTGGCGGCGCGATGGTCAATTTCGATGCGGTTTGCTGCCATGATAGAACTTAATTTGAGCGGCTGATTCACCGCTTCGGTCATACGACCTACGCGGATCAGGCGCTAGATGTGGATCACCCGGCCGTAAGCATCAAGCACGCTTTCATGCATGGCTTCCGAAACCGTGGGGTGCGGGAAGACGGTATGCATCAATTCGGCCTCGGTTGTCTCCAAAGTACGGGCAATGCCGTAGCCCTGGATCATTTCCGTCACCTCCGGCCCCACCATATGGGCACCGAGCAACGCGCCCGTCTTGGCATCAAACACTGTTTTCACAAAGCCTTCCGGTTCACCCATCGCAATCGCCTTGCCATTGCCGATGAAGGGGAAGCGCCCGACCTTCACCTCATGACCCTTGGCCTTGGCTGCGGCTTCCGTCAGCCCAACTGAGGCCACCTGAGGCCGACAATAGGTGCAACCTGGGATATTCAGCGTATCCGTGGCATGCGGATGCAGCCCGGCAATGGCTTCAACGCAAATGATCCCTTCATGAGATGCCTTATGCGCCAACCAAGGCGGGCCGGTCAGGTCACCAATGGCATAGATGCCGGGCTCGCCGGTACGACCAAAGGCATCGGTCACAATATGCGTACGGTCCACCTGGATCTTGGTGCCTTCAAGGCCGAGTTCTTCAACATTACCGACAATGCCAACGGCGCTGATCAGCCGATCCGCCTTGATCTCGGTCACCTTGCCGCCGGCTTCCACAATCGCGGCAACCGCATCGCCTTCCTTGCGCACGCCTTGCAGCTTGGCACCCACCAGCACCTTCATGCCCTGTTTTTCAAACACCGTATGCACAAAGGCAGAAACCTCAGCGTCTTCGACCGGCAGAATGCGATCCATGGCTTCAATCAGAGTCACTTCGGACCCCATATTGCGATAGAAGGACGCGAATTCAGACCCAATCGCGCCAGACCCGATCACAATCAGCCGCTTCGGCAAGGCCGGCGCCGTCATGGCTTCGCGGTAGGACCAAATCAGCTTGCCATCCGGTTCAATCCCCGGCAGCACGCGCGCCCGCGCACCCGTTGCCAGAATGATGTGCTTCGCGACCAATTCGGCCACTGGCTTGCCATCCTTGGTCACCGCAAGTTTGCCGCCACCCGCCAGCTTGCCATGGCCATCAAACACCGTGACCTTATTCTTGCGCAGCAAATGCTTCACGCCGCCGGAAAGCTGCCCCGCCACGCCGCGTGAACGCTTCACCACCTTCGCGAAATCAAACCGGATGTTGTCTGCCGCGAAGCCATAGGCATCCAGGCTATGCAGCAAATGATTGATTTCGGACGCGCGCAGCAGCGCCTTGGTGGGGATGCAGCCCCAATTCAGGCAAATGCCGCCCAGATTCTCGCGCTCCACCAGCGCGACCTTCATCTTCAATTGGCTGGCGCGAATGGCAGCGACATAGCCGCCAGGCCCGCCACCCACCACTACCAGATCAAATGCCTCAGCCATGTCTCAGGCTCCTTCCTCTATTCGGCCAGGCGATCGAGCGCCGCGCCGTCAACACGTTGCATGGTCCAGTCATCAAGCCCGCGCGCACCCATGGCGCGATAGGCGCCAATCGCGGGCTCATTCCAATCCAGCACATTCCATTCCAGCCTTGCGCCGCCTTCATCCTTCACCTGCCGCGCAAGGCGACGGAAGATGGCGCGCGCGATACCGCGGCCACGATAGGCGGGTTCCACAAAAATATCCTCCACCCAAATGCCATGCCGCGCGGTGAAGGTGGAGAAGGTGCGATACCAGATGCAAAGCCCAACCGCCTTGCCATCCACTTCCGCGAGAATGGCCGCGGCACGCGGTGTTTCGCCGAAAAGCGCGGCAGCAAAATCAGCCTCGGTCCCCTTCGCCTCATGCAGCAGCTTTTCATATTCGGCCAAGGCGCGCACGAAATGCACCACTACCGGTACATCGGCCGGTGCTGCATCGCGCAGCGTGAAGCCCGCACCCATCAGAGCATCAGGCTCAGCGGATCCTCAATATTGCGCTTCAGCGCCTGCAGGAATTCGGCTGCCAAAGCGCCATCAATCACGCGATGATCCACGGAAAGTGTCAGCGTCATCACCGTTGCGATGGCGAGCACGCCATTCTTCACCACCGGGCGCTGTTCACCCGCCGATACCGCCAGAATGCCGGCCTGGGGCGGGTTGATGATGGCAGCGAAATCCTTCACGCCATACATCCCCATATTGGAGATCGAAAAGCCACCGCCCTGGAATTCCTCCGGCTTCAGCTTGCCGGCTTTGGCGCGCGCGGCCAGATCCTTCATTTCATTGCTGATGGCAGCCAGGCCCTTGATATCGGCGCCCTTCACAATCGGCGTAATCAGCCCATCGGGAATGGAGACCGCAACCGAGATATCTACATCATGCAATTGCAGAATGGCATCTTCGGTCCACATCGCGTTCACATTGGGGAAGCGGCGCAAAGTCACCGCCGTTGCCTTGATGACCAGATCATTGACCGAAAGCTTATAGGCGCCGGGGCCATCCTTCGGGCTCCGCGCATTCAAATCAGCGCGGATTTTCAGTAGCGCATCAATTTCCACATCCGTGCTGACATAGAAATGCGGGATCGTCGCCTTGGATTCGGCAAGGCGGCGCGCAATCACCTTGCGGATGCTGCTATTGGGGATGGCGGTATGCGGCGCAGTGATCGCAACCGGCGCGGCGGGGCGCGGGGCCGCAACGGGCGCGGGCGCGGCAGCCGGTGCAGCGGCAGGCGCGGGGCCACGCGACAGCGCCGCATCCACATCCGCCTTTACAATCCGGCCATTAGGGCCAGAACCGGCGATTTTGCTGATATCCAAACCAGCTTGCGCGGCCATGCGGCGCGCGAGCGGGCTCGCGAATACGCGATCACCTGATGCTGATGCAGGTGTCGGCGCTACAGCAGCGGCAGGCGCGGCGGCAACAGGCGCGGGTGCGGCAGGTGCAGGCGCCGCTTTCGGCGCGGCGCCAGCGGTGGGCACGGCCTCACCCGCTTCCACCAGCACGGCGATCACATCATTCACCTTCACGCCTTGCGTGCCGGCTGGCACCAGGATGCGGCCCAGAATGCCCTCATCCACCGCTTCCACTTCCATCGTCGCCTTGTCGGTTTCGATTTCGGCGATCACATCGCCGGCCTTGATCCGGTCACCTTCTTGTTTCAACCAGCGCGCCAGATTGCCTTCCGTCATGGTGGGCGAAAGCGCGGGCATCAGGATATTCGTTGCCATGATCTTTCCCCTTACCGCCGATAGGTGACGCTGCGCGCCGCTTCCACCACCTGTTCCAGGCGTGGCAGCGCGAGTTTTTCAAGATTGGCCGCATAAGGCATGGGCACATCCACACCTGTCACGCGCACCGGCGGCGCATCCAAATGGTCAAAGGCCGTTTCCATGATCTGCATGGCAACCTCTGCCCCGATGCCGGCGAAGGGCCAGCCTTCTTCCAGGGTCACAAGGCGATTGGTCTTACGCACGGAAGCCGCGATGGTTTCCGTATCCAAGGGCCGGATGGAACGCAGATTGATCACCTCAGCACTGATGCCCTGTTCCGCGAGCTTCTCCGCCGCCTGCATCGCCATGCCGACCATGGTGGAGAAAGCGACGATGGTAACATCGCTGCCTTCGCGTTCCACCTTCGCCTTGCCGATATCCAGCACGAAATCATCCGCTGTCGGGCATTCGAAGCTTTGCCCATAGAGGATTTCATTTTCGAGCACGATAACCGGATTGGGGTCGCGAATGGCCGCGCGCAACAGCCCCTTGGCATCAGCCGCCGACCAGGGCGCAACGACCTTCAAGCCCGGGCAATGCGCATACCAGGATGCATAGCATTGCGAATGCTGCGCCGCGACGCGTGAAGCCGCGCCATTCGGTCCACGGAAGACGATGGGGCAACCCAATTGCCCGCCGGACATATACAATGTCTTGGCGGCGGAATTGATGATCTGGTCAATCGCCTGCATGGAGAAATTGAAGGTCATGAACTCCACAATGGGCTTCAGGCCGGTAAAGGCCGCCCCCACCGCCATGCCGGTAAAGCCATGTTCGGTGATGGGCATATCCATCACGCGGCGCGGGCCGAATTCTTCCAGCAGGCCCTGGCTGATTTTATAGGCGCCCTGGTATTGCGCCACTTCTTCGCCAATCAGGAATACATCCGCATCAGCGCGCATCTCAGCCGCCATGGCATCACGCAAGGCTTCGCGCACCGTGATGGTCTTGGTCGGGCCCCAGTCCTTTTCAGGTGTTGCAGCACGCGGTGCAGCGGGCACGGATGCAGGCGCGGCAGCCACTGGCGCTGGCGCCGCAACCGGCGCCGGCGCGGCTTTCGCGTTGCCGGCACCGCCATCCAGTTCGGCAATCGCTGTATTCACCGCAACATTTTCGGTGCCTTCCGGCACAAGGATGGAGGTCAATACACCTTCATCCACCGCTTCCACTTCCATGGTCGCCTTGTCGGTTTCGATCTCGGCAATCACTTCGCCGGATTTCACGCTATCGCCGGCTTTCTTCAGCCAGCGGGCCAGCTTGCCTTCCGTCATGGTCGGGGAAAGCGCGGGCATCAGAATAACAGCACCCATTTCAGCCAACCTCCACCAGAATATCGGTCATCAATTCGCTCTCGGGCGGTTCCGGGCTTTCCTGCGCGAAATCGGCGCTGTCCTGGACAATCGCCTTAACCTCATCATCAATCACCTTGAGGTCCGCTTCCGTCACGCCGAAACCATCCAACAGCGCCTTCCGCGCCGTCTCAATGCAATCAGATGTTTCGCGCATTTTCTGCACCTCTTCGCGCGTGCGATACTTCGCCGGGTCAGACATGGAATGGCCGCGATAGCGATAGGTTTTCATTTCCAACAAATACGGCCCCTTGCCGGCGCGGCAATGCGCGACCGCGCGTTCACCGGCTTCACGAACGGAAGCCACATCCATGCCGTTCACCTGTTCACCTGGGATGCCCCAAGGCGCTCCATTCTGTGACAGGTCGCGCGATGCCGAAGCACGGTCCACGCTGGTGCCCATGCCGTATTTGTTGTTTTCGATGATGAAAATGCAGGGCAGCTTGAACAGCGCCGCCAAATTCAGGCTCTCAAACACCTGGCCTTGGTTGGAAGCACCTTCCCCGAAATAGGTGACCGCAACCCGCCCATCTTGCCGATACCAATTCGCGAAAGCGAGCCCATTACCGAGCGAGACCTGCGCGCCAACAATCCCATGCCCGCCGTAGAAACCCTTCTCCCGGCTGAACATATGCATGGACCCACCCTTGCCCTTGGAATAGCCGCCAATGCGCCCGGTGAGTTCCGCCATCACGCCGCGGGCTTCCATGCCGGTTGCCAGCATATGCCCGTGGTCGCGGTAGGAGGTGATCACCTGATCCCCTGGCTTCAGGCACATTTGCATGCCGACCACGACCGCTTCCTGGCCGATATAAAGGTGGCAGAACCCGCCAATAAGCCCCATGCCGTAAAGCTGGCCGGCCTTTTCCTCAAACCGGCGGATCAGCAGCATATCGCGATAAGCGCGGAGCAATTCTTCCCGCGAAAGGGACGGCGCTTTGGCTTTGCCGCGCCGCTTGCTGGCGGCTTCTGTGGCCTGGGGCATAGTGACCTCCTCATGGAGCTTAGCTTCCGGATACAATTAGCGCTTGGATTTCGCCAAATTCAAGCCTTGAAAAGCTAAAAAATCGTGTTTTTGCAATGCAATACTATAATTAACCGTATTTTAGTTAAGTATTTGTTTCGCCATGCTGAGGCGCGCGCAGGGCCGGGCCCGGTACAATAAGCAGGGAACCTTAAGGCCTGAAAAATCAGGAAACCGGGCGCGGCGCCCGCTGGTCAGTAAAGCCGGCGTTCCGGCCCATAGGGAAAGATCACTTCATCCCGCCCGACCATGTTCAGCAGGGAACGGGCGCGTTCTTCAAGCTGGTCACGGTCAAGCCTGTCGCCACGCAGCCCGGCCACGCGGCGTTCCATCGCATCCCGCTCGGCCTCTGCTTGCTGCAGGGCTGCCCGCGCCGACACGATATCACCCTGGCGCTTGTCGCGCGCCATCAGCCCGCGTTCGCCATGCACGGCATGCCAGCCGAAATAGCCCGATACCGCAAGGAACACGGCCGGCACCAGCACCCCCTTCAGGATGCGCTTGAAGATGGAAGGCAGCGCCATCAGCGCGATATCCTCGTGACTTGAAGTGATTCCTAAAGAATCCTTTCTTCGGTCACTTGTCCAGCACCAAATGCTAAAAGCCTGAAATTTTGCTCAGCCCCCGCGCCAGCCCTCGGCTTCCTTGACTTTGATCATATTGGGGGGCCCAGATGCCCGACAAGAAAAGCGCCCAACACAAGGCCGGAACCCGATGCCGCCCGCACCCCCTGAAATCAGCATCCTGATGGCCGCCCATAAGCTGCGGGCGGAAATCTCGGTAGCGGTGGCTTCCGTCTTTGCCCATGCCAGGGCTGCGGCGGTGGAGGTGATCATCGCCTCAGATGACGGCACAGATTACCGCGAATGCCTGCCCGCCGACCCCAGGCTGGTTTTCGCCCCGATTGGGCCGATAGCTTCCGGTGCGCCCGCCGCGCGCAACCGCGCGCTGGCTTTGGCCCGGGGCCAATTCGTCACCATGCTGGATGCTGATGATGCCTATGAAGGGGAAGCGCATGGCTTAGCGGCAGCATTGGCGCTGGCCCGCACCCAGGGTGCCGCGGTGATCCCAAGTATCATCCGCACCCCTGATGGCGCCGCGCTGCGCCGCGTGCCGCCGGCTGGCACCCAAAGCCTTGGCTGGCAGGAATGGCGAGAGGTCTTCGCGTCCCTGCATATGCTGCGGCCGCGCGCCAAGGCAGAGGGCTTCCGCCCCTTCCGGCTTATTGATGATGTGCTGTGGGATTTGCAGGGGCTGGCCGAAGCCGGGGGGCAGGCACCGGTCTGCAATGCGCTCGCCTATCGCTACCAGCTCCGCCCCGGTCAGCTGACTGAAGCGCGCGCCGACACCTTTGATGCCGATTACGCCGCAGCACTTGCGATGTTGCGCGAAACGCCCGGTGCCTTTGGTGCCGCCACACCGGAAGCGGCGCGCATCCTATGGCGCTGGCGCGCGATGAACCGTTGGGCCGAGCGCAGTGCCCAAGGCAAGCCGCGCTCGCTTGGGCATTATCACCGCCATGTCGCCGATTACCTGGCGCGACGCAGGGCTGGCGCTTAACGGCGCAGCACACCCCGTCCGGCATAACGCGCCGCCGGGCCAAGCCCTTGTTCAATCCGGATCAGCTGGTTGTATTTCGC
>VGDL01000037.1 GCA_016869735.1 Alphaproteobacteria bacterium | reverse complement strand
CAAAACCCTGAAACGTGACTATGCCCGCGTGAACCCAAGGCCAGACGCCATCTCGGTCCTCCAGCAGCTGCCAGCATGGTTCGAGGATTACAATAACATCCACCCGCATTCGGGCTTGCGCATGCGCTCGCCACGTGAGTTCATAGCAAGCAAGTTATCCAACCAAGCCGAGTGTCCGGTTTGATAGGGGCAAGTCCAGGCCCGCATAACGCTACGGATGGTGGTTCTTTGCGCGCCAGTCTGAGCCTTATGGCCAATAGCCGTTACGTTGCCTATCTCGATGACGACAATGTGTGGCGCTCTAACCATTTAAGCGAATTACTGTCTGTTGTGCATGATAAGGCCTGGGCATTCGCCCAGCGAATGCTGGTAGATCAGGAGACGGGGGCTGAACTGGTGGTGGACCGCTGGGATTCACTTGGCCCAGGAGAGGGCCGCTTTGCCGCGCAGGGGGGCTTTGTGGATCCCAATTGTCTTCTGCTGGACAAGGTCATCTGTGCACGGTTTCTGTCTCGATGGTCTGAAACTGGTAGTTCGCAGGCTGGCGTAACAGCAGATCGACATTTTTTCGCGGCTATCCGTGACCTGCCCCATGGCTGTGTAGCAAAACCAACAGTTCTGTATGGCATTCGCAGCACCAGCATTTTTCATCATTTCATGAAGCATGACGTCAAATTTTGAAATCGTTGCTGAGACTTCCATGATGCACGGCGTTTGGTTTCGCCCAGTGCAACCGATGTACCATACAGATGATGCAACCAAGGTCCGCAAACTCACGCCGCCAAAAACACCGGCAGCGCAGGAACCGTGGCAAGCACATCCTGCGTTGCGCTGCCCAGCATCAGATTATGCAGGGGCGCATGGCGCGCGGCGCCCATCACCAGCATTTCCGCTTCAGTATCTGCGGCCGCGGCCAAAAGCCGTTCCAGCACGCTGGCACTGCCGCGTTGCAAAGCCATGAAGCGGGGCTTGGCGCCATGGCGCGCAAGCAGATGGGCGAGTTCGATCCCGGATTGGCCGGCGCGCAATTCCTTGTCATCGGTGACGGTGGCGATGATGGTTTCTGTCGCCGCACCAATCAACGGCGGCGCGCCATGAATGGCGCGGACAGAAGCCGGGGTCGCATCCCAGGCCACCAAAATCCTTTGCGGCAAACGGACCAAAGGCCGTACCCCGGGCGCCAGCAAAACCGGCCGACCTGAATCGAAAATCGCTGCTTGCTGCAGGATTTGAGCACCGATACCAGGTGCGCCGTGCTGCGTCAGTACCGCCAGATCACTAACGCGCAAATGATCGGCGAAGGCTTCCCCATTGCCATAGGCATAGCTGGTGCGCTTCCTGACATCATAGGCCACACAGCGCCTTTGTGCTGCTGCGCTGAGATGATCAACCGCGCGGTCTTCAAGCTGCCTCGTGGCATCATCCGCCGGGCTTGGCGCGGTAAGCGCGGTATCAATCGGGAAAATCAGCGCCGTTAGATGGGCTGAAAAAGCTTCCGCCAGCGTAAGCTGCGTTGTGGTTGCGGCTTCTGCTTCCGTTGCCAAGGAAGGGTCCAGATGGGTCAGGATAGTCTTGATAGCCATGCGAATTTCTCCGGCGGCCGCGCATCTTGCGGGTGGGGCACTCGTGATGGCGTTCTGTTTGGTTTGCGGGGCGTGTGAAAACTCCGCTGCCGCAACACTTGCGTAACAGCGCCTGTGCTGGTCAGCCTTGATATGGGTCAAGAATAACGGGCCGCCGGAGAAGCGCCCTTTCGAATATCATCACGCTACAAGGGCGCGGCGGCTGCCATTGTGCCGCCGCGCTGTTTTGGGGAAACAAGCGTCAGCTTCAAAACTACGCGCTAGTGCCGCCAGGCTGTGCGCTTGCGGGGGCTGATAATTTCTCGCGGTGCGATCAAGCCGGCGGCGCCACACTCAAGCCGCGCACCTTGTGCTCGGCGATAAAGCGCGCCACCAGGCCGGATGCCTTCGCCTTTTCGACGAAATCCGCCAGGAAGCCAGCGGCGGCGCTGTTGCGGCGTGATGTGCCGATGGCTTGCTGCACGGCGGTAAACTTGCCATCCAGAATCCGCGCGCCAGGCATTTTTTCGATGTCGGAAAGTAGCTTCGGGCGCAGCCCCGCCAAGACTTCCAACTTCTCGGCGGCGAATTGCTCATAAGCGGCATCAAGTGTTGCGGAGCGGATCAACTTCGCCTGATGTATATTGCGTTCCAGCCACAAATCATAAGCCGCGCGCGCCGTGACGGCGATGCGATTGCCGGGGCGATCCACGTCTTCCATTTTCGTGATGGGCGAACCGGGGGGCACCATATGGGTCGCTTCGATTTCCGCGTAAGCTGCGGTGAAGGCGATTTTTTCGGCGCGCTGCGGTTCGGCGCCGATCAGTCCGATATCCCAGACATTATTGTCCACCGCATCGGCCAGATCACCAGGGCGCGCGAAAGGCACGTATTGCACGGGCACGCCAAGCGAATCGGCAATGGCGCGGGCCATGCTAGGCGAAACGCCAGCGGGGTCGCCATTTTCTGCCTGGCTCGTCACCAGCAGGAAGTTTCCCATATTGACGCCGGCGCGCAAAACGCCGGTTGGCGCCAATTCCGCCTTGATTTGATCCATCATGTTGCTTTCCTTCTCAACAAAAAATGTCAGCCGCGCGCTGCGGTGGCCGCACCCGCGCGGCGATTGATATGCCCCCCGCCCCCGCAATCAAGCACCGAACCCGTCATGAAGCGGGCATCATCGGAACAGAGAAACATGACCCCCGCCGCGAAATCCGCCGGCGTGCCTGTTGCACCAAGCAGGGAGCGTGCGCGGATGGCCTCCGCATAGCCTTCCGGCATGGGGTTTTCTGCGCTGCCTTCGGCAAAGCCAGGCCGCGCGCTATTCACCCGCACACCCGATGGGCCGAGTTCCAGGGCGAAGGCGCGCGTCAGATATTCCAGCGCGCATTTGGAGGCGCCGTAAGGCACGCCATTGCCGCGATGCACCTCGGCCGCGGCTGAAGTCACGTTGACAATCGAACCCCGTCCCGCCGCGGCCATGGCGTGGCCAATGCCCTGCATCAGGCGAAAGGGTGCGCGCGTATTCACGGCCAGTATCTTGTCCCATTCCGCGCCGGTCACATCCATCAGCGGAATGAAGGGATAAATACCGGCATTATTGATCAGCACCTGTGGCGCGCCCTTGCCGGTGGCCGCCGCAATCAGCCCATCCAGCGCGGCATCATCCGAAAGATCAGCGGGGTGCAACACTACCCGCCCGGGCGGCAGCGCATGGGCAAGTGCGGCAAGTGCGCCGGCATTACCATCGGTCAGCAGCAATTGCGCGCCTTCCCGCGCAAAAGCTTCCGCGAGCCCGCGCCCGTAAACCCCGGCGGCGCCGGTAATGACAACCTGCTGTCCTGCGAAACGCATGGCGCTTCCCCCTTTTCGCGGGGCAGGATGCGCCCTTGCGGGCGGATCGCCAAGCCTTGGCTCTTGCCCCCGAAGGCCAAGCGGTGCCAGCATCCATGCCAAGAGATAAAGCCGGGGGAAACGTGTCGCCGTTGCGCGCGAAGCCGTGCGGTGGGCGCTTCCCCCATGACAAAAGGGAATTGCCATGCTGACTGTCACCAATAATGATTCGGTGTTGGGGGCCACCGTCACCGGCGTCGATTTGTCGAGGCCGCTTTCTGACAAGGATTTCTCGGGCATTTTGCGGGCGCTTGGTGAAAGGGGCGCGCTGCGCTTTCCTGGCCAATTGCTGGAACCACCGGCCTTGCGCGATTTCTCGCTGCGCTTTGGCAGTATTCAAACTTCCTTGACCGGCAAGTTCCAGGACCCTGAGGTGCCGGAAGTTGGTATTCTCTCAAACATCGTCGAAAACGGGCAGCCCATTGGGCTCGCGGATGCCGGGCAGGATTGGCACACGGATATGTCCTATCGCGACACGATGGGCTTCGTGAATGTGCTGAACGCGCATCAGGTGCCGCACAGGGATGGCAAGCCGCTCGGCAATACGGTTTTTGCCAATATGCATCTGGCGTACGAAACACTTGATCCGGCGCTCAAGGAAAAGCTTGCCACTGCGACGGCGACGCATGATTTCAACAAATTCTGGGATAATATGTGCAAGCGCCCCGGCAGTACGCGCCCGCCGCTGACGCCGGAACAACGCGCCAAGCGGCCGCCTTCCGTGCACCCGGTTTTCATGACGCATCCGATCACCGGGCGGAAGGTGCTGTATTGCAATCCGGGCTATGCCATTCGCATCAATGAACTTTCCGAGACAGAAAGTGATGCGGTGCTTGAGACGCTGTTTGCGCATCAATTGGAAGCGCGTTTCCTGCACACCCATGTCTGGACCGTGGGTGATGTGCTGATCTGGGACAATCTTGGCACGCTGCATAATGCGCTGCCGGATTATGGGCCGAATGAACATCGGCTGATGAAGCGCTGCCAGGTCATGGCGGATCGCGTGTTCCAATCTGATTTCATCCAGCGCGCGCTGGCAGCCTAAGGACGCCTGATCATGCGCTGGATCCGCTTCACCGCCGAAGACCGCACCCGCTATGGCATTCTGGAAGGCGACCGCATTCTGGAAGTCTCTGGCAGCCCCTTTGATGGCTATGAGAAAACCAGCCGCAAGCATGATCTTGCCGCGGTAAAGATCGAAGTGCCGGTGATCCCGCGCACCTTCTACTGCGCTGGGCTGAATTATGTGGAGCATGTGAAGGAAGGTGCGGCCAAGCGCGGCGAGGTGCCGAATATCCCAACCAAGCCAGATATGGGCTACCGCGCCAGCAATGCGCTGATTGCACATGGGGAGACAGTGATCATCCCCGCCGATGCGACCGAGAAGATTCACTATGAAGGTGAAGTTGTCGCCGTGGTCGGCAAAAAAGCCAAGAACTTTTCAGAAGCCGAAGCGCTAAGCTGCATCATGGGTTGGACCATTGGCAATGATGTCAGTGAACGCACCTGGCAGAAAAGCGACCGCACCTTCTGGCGTTCCAAGAATACCGACACTTTCAAGCCCATGGGGCCATGGATTGAAACCGAATTCGATATGGAAGCCGCGCGCACCAATGTGCGGCTGAATGGCGAACTGACCACGACTTTCGAAACCGGGCATATGCTGTTTTCAACCGCGGTCTTCATCGCGACCATGACGCGGTATCTGACGCTTTATCCCGGTGACGTGATCTGGATGGGCACGGATAGTGTCTCACCCGATGTGAAATCCGGCGATGTGGTGGATATTGAAATCACCGGCATTGGCCATTTGACCAACCCCTTTTTGCGCGCCAGCGCCTGAGCGGGGGCAGCACCATGGATGTCGCCGCTGATAAGGTTCGCGCGCAGATTGAAGCCATTCTGCGTTCCTGGGGGATGGAGGCTGATCTGGCCACCACCACCACGGAAGCCATGACGGAAACCGATTTGTTCGGTGTGGATAGCCACGGCATTTCCATGCTGATGACGTATGAAAAGCGCTTGCAGGAAGGCAAGCTGAAGATCAATGCGCGGCCCAGGATCGAACGGCGCACCGCCTGCACCGCCTTGATTGATGCCGGCGCGGGGCTTGGGCATCCGGTTTCCAGCTATGGCATGAACCTGGCTGTGGATATGGCGAAGGAAGCCCGCATTGGCGTAGTGGGGGTACGCAATTCGCATCACTTCGGTGCGGCGGGCGTTTATGCGCGCATCGCGGCGCGGCGTGGCGCGATTGGTTTGGTCACCAGCGCAACACGCGGCGTGACCATGGTGCCGACACGCGGCGCAAGGCCGGTGCTTGGCACCAACCCTATCGCCTTTGCCGCGCCAGCCGGACGCAACCTGCCCTTTGTGTTGGATATGGCAACCACCACCACTGCAGCGGGCAAGGTCAAGGTCTATGATTTGAATGAACGCGCCATGCCAGCGGGATGGGTGGTGGATGGCGCTGGAAATCCTGTCACGGATGCCAAGCGCGGCATGAAGATTTTGCATGAAGAACCGGAAGGCGGGCTTTCACCGCTAGGCGGTTCACCAGAAATGGCTAGCCATAAGGGCTATGGCCTCGCGATGATGGTGCATATTCTGGGCGGCACGCTGGTTGGTTCTTCCTTCTCCCCCATTCGCAACCGTACGCAACAGCCAAATGATCCTGATGATATCGGGCATTTTTTCATGGCAATTGATCCCGGTGCCTTCCGCGCGCCTGAGGAGTTTGCCGCTGATATGGATGCGGTGATTGACGAATTGCACGCAACCCCGGCGGCCGATCCAGCAAAACCCGTACTGGTTGCGGGCGATCCTGAAGAAGCCGAACGCCAACGCCGCTTGCAGCACGGTATTCCTGTGCCGCCAGCTTTGGATAAGCATATTCGCGCCATCTGCGCCCGCTCCGGCGCGGCTTACCTGCTCAGCTGAAGGAAAAACCGCCATGAAGCGCCTGCTACTGGCTGCCCTTGTCGCTTCCATGCCCGCGGCGGCGCAGAATTTGCGCATGGAGGTGGGCGCGCAGATCACCTCCGCCGATCCGCATTTCCACAATATCTCCCCCAATAACGCCTATGCTTCCATGGTTTTCGACAATTTGCTCGAGACGGATTCAAAGGCACGGCTGATCAGTTCCCTCGCGGAAAGCTGGCGCGCGGTGGGGGAAGATGCCTGGGAATTCACGCTGCGCCGTGGTGTGCGCTTCCATAATGGGTCGGATTTCACCGCCGAAGATGTGGCCTTTACGCTGGAACGTATTCCGCAAGTGCTGAATAGCCCAGGGTCTTTCCGCACCTATACGCAAGCAATTACGGGCGTGGAGATCATTGATTCCCACACCTTGCGCTTACGCACCAATGGCTCGGCACCGCTATTGCCAACCGATCTGGCGCAGGTCCCCATGTTGGACCGCCAAACGCATCAAGGTGCAACGACCGAGGATTTCAACGCCGGCCGCGCCGCGATTGGAACCGGGCCTTATCGCATGATGGCGTATCGGTCTGGGGATCGCGTTGAATTGCAGCGCTTTGATGGCCACTGGCGCGGTCGCCCGGCCTGGCAGAGCGTGGATTACCGCATGATCACCAATGATGCGGGCTGCACGGCCGCCTTGCTCGCGGGCGATATTGATATCATTGATCAGGTACCGACATCGGATATTGAACGCCTCAGGCGAGATCAGCGCATCGCGCTTAGTGAAATAGACAGCATGCGCTTCATCTATTTTGCGATGGACCACATGCGTGATGGACCAACGCCCTTTATCACGGACCATGATGGCAAGCCTTTCGCGCGCAATCCCCTGAAGGATGTGCGTGTGCGGCAGGCACTTTCATTGGCGATTGACCGCCAGGCGATTGTGGCGCGCGTTATGGAGGGGGCCGCGAGTGCGACGCGGCAAGTGATGCCGGAAGGCGCATTTGCTTATGTGCCGGAACTGGCCGTTTCGCGCGCTGACGCGGATCAGGCGAAGAAACTGCTGGCGGATGCCGGCTATCCCAATGGTTTCCGCCTGACCTTGCATGGACCAAATGACCGCTACCCGAATGATGCGCGCATTGCGCAAGCTGTTGGACAGATGTGGACACGTATTGGTGCTCGCACCCAGGTGGATGTGGCGCCCTATGCCAGTTTCATCGCGAAGGCGTCGCGTCAGGAATTTTCGATGTTTCTGGTTTCCTGGGGCAGTTCAACGGGTGAACCCATGGCCGGCTTGCGTTCCATTGCTGCCACTTATGACCGCGCGGGAATTGGACTCTGCCAAGCGCGAAGCGCTGGTGCGCCAGGCAACGCGTGTGGTCGTGGAAGATGCCGGCATCATTTCGACGCATTTGCAAAAGAATATTTGGGCGATGCGGCGCGGCTTTGCCCATGATTCGCGGGTGGACGAAAGAACCCGCGCGCAGGATGTGACGCCTGCGCGCTGATGTGCTTACTGCGGCGCGGAACCGGCGGGGGCTGGTGTTTTCATCATCGTCCCCGTCATGGGGATGAAGTAAACACCCACATCCTTCCGGCTGCGCACGCGCCCTTCTTCATCCTTCGTGTAGATATAAAGGAACTGGCCGCGTCGGAAGGGCTGGCCAATGGGAATCACCAGGCGGCCGCCGGGCTTCAACTGCTGCAATAGCGCCGGTGGCACATATTGCGCTGCGCAGGTGACGATGATGGTGTCAAAGCCACCGGAGACTTCCGGCCAGCCAAAAAAACCGTCACCAACACGGGTTTCGAGGTTGTTGAAGCCGATAGGCGCAAAAATCCGCTGCACGCCGCGCCCCAGCGGTTCAATGATTTCGATGGAATATTGCTTGGCGACAATGCGCGACAGCAGCGCCGCCTGAAAGCCAGACCCGGTGCCGATTTCGAGCACTACGTGATCAGGCTTCGGTTGGCATGCCTGCGTCATATAGGCCTGCCCCAGATAATCCGACAGCGCTGAACCAAAACCAACGGCCCATGGCTTGGCTTCCATCTCATAGGCATTGGCAGCGCCATTCTGCCGCGCTTCGTAATTGTAATGGAAGTATTCGCGCGGCACTTCGCCAAAGGCGCGGACTACGGCGGGGTCAGCTTCGCCAAAGCGCGACTTGAGATAGGATTCAATCCGCGCCAGCGCCGGTTGCCTGCGTGCTTGGATAGCAGCAAAGCTGCCTTCCGATACTTCCACGGGCCGACCGGAAGCAGCCATGGCTTCAAGATAGGCAGCGCGATTCCAGGCTGGCGTTTGTGCTTTGATCGCTGGCGCGAAAAGCAAGCCTGCGCCAGTCAGGGTCAATGCACGGCGGGATAAAAGCATGGTCATTTCCTTGGCCAAACCGATACGGTAGCGAGGTAACAAATACTCCCGCAAAGCAAAAGGGCCGAAAGGCCCATGCCATGGCCAATCAGATTGGCAAGCGGCGTGGCCACTACGGAAAAGGCGCCATTCAAGGCCCAAGCCCATGGCAGCAAGGCGGGGCCTTCCTGCTGAAACCGATCAAGCCCAAGCGGGAAAGGAAAGCCAAGCGCGATGGAAATCGGCGCCAGAACCAGCACCAATGTCGCCACCCGCAACGCCCAAGGCCAATCCAGAATGGCAAGAATGCCCGTATGCGCAGCAGCAATGGCAAGCAGGCAAGACCCAAAAACAATCAGCCCCACCAAGGTGAGTGCGATCGCGGGCTTCTTCACATGTTCAACCATCATGGCACCAAGCCCGGAACAGACCAGCATGACGGTCAAGACCAGCGCGAAGGCAAAAGTACGATCCCCCAGCAATAGCACAGCATATTCGATGAAGGCGATTTCAATGAGCAGAAATCCAAGCCCAAGCGCCGGGAAGTAAATCAGCGCGCGACCCAAAATAGGCTTCGGCACGCGCAATGCTCCGCGCGCGAAAATTGGCAGCGCGCTAACCAGCAGGGCCAGGATGATCGCCTGTGCCAGCACCGCCATATTCACGAGTAAGCCAATTTCCTGTTGCGGGAGGATTTCCATCCGCTCCAGCGCCGCCGGCAGCGCTGGCAGGCGCACCAATGGTGAAAGCCACGGCCGATCCGCCGTAATGGGTGAACGGTCAAAGGCATCAAGTGGCATGGCGCCGGCCAGCAGCATGCGCATTTCCTCGGCCACCGCATCGCTCGGCGCGCCGCTTTGCACCATGCCGGAATCGAGCGAAATCGCGGGCAGATCATTCCAGATTTCGCGGCCTTCAAGGGAAAGATGTGGCGCGTGGGAAATGTCGAAGGATCTTGCTTCGGCAAAGGCCAGCAGCTTCTCCATACGCTTCGGCGTGAAGGCATCGCGCGCGATCAGCACGCGCAGATTCCACGCAGACCTGATCACCGCCATATGCTCTGCCGGTTTCCTAATGCCCGCCTGCAACAGCGCCGCATGGGCGGTAGCCAGCACACGCACCGCATAGACAGGCAATTCGCGAATACCGATGGGCAGGGAAATCATGCCCCCCGGCTTCAGCATATCCAGTAGGGTTGCTAAAGCTTCAACCGTATAGGTGTGGCGATTCGCATCAGCAGCGCCCAGGAAATCCCCGGAAAAATCCACAAGATCATAGGCGCCCGCAGCCTTGAGCGGATGCGCATCCGAAAGCTGCACGCGCGGGTCATGCGGCAGCGCGGGTGAGGGGCCGAAGCCTTGCACCAAGGCTTCGCGTAGCATGGGTTCGGGTTCAATTACCGTGACGCCGCCGGCGCCAAGTTTCAGCACCTCAGTCACACGAAAACCACCGGCGGCACCAAGCACAAGCACGCGCGGCTGTTCCAGCATGGCATAGGGCGCGGCATCAAGCGCGGCTGGCGCATGGCCCGCTTGTGGCGCTTCCATCGGTAGTGCCGCGATGCGTGCGCCATCCCGATAAAGCCCGAAGGCGCGCGGCGGGGCGGGCGTGCCAAGCGCGCCGGCATTATTGGACACATCCGTATCCAATCTTTCGGTGAAATTATCGAGCAATTGATAAACCCCGCGCGGCGTATAGCGTTCCGCCACCACGCGGCTTTCCGGCACATTCAAGGGCGCATAAATCGGCTTGAATTCATTCATGCGCGGGGCAGCGAGCAGAAAAATCGCAGCCTCTGCCACCAGCAAAATACCCAAGGCTGCCACGCGCCACGCGCCCTTGGCGCATAGCATCGCGGCCAAGGCGAGCAAGGGCAGCAGGGCCGGCACCAGATGGAAGGGATGCAGCACCAGCATCAGTACCAGGGCAAAGCAGGCGCCCAATCCCGCGCCCAGCAGATCATAGCCATAGACCTTGCCGACTTGGTGGGAATAAACAACAAAATTCAACGAAACCGCAAAACCTGCCAAAAAGAAAAACGGAAACAATGCCGCATAATACAGCGCGATATTGCCAAGCTGCGGCCAGGCTGTGGCGGGGTTTTGCAGCTCAAGCGGATTGAAGCCATTGCCTGTTGTAGCAATCCAACCGGCTGCACCTGTCAGCAGCATGGCGAGCGGAAGGCCGGGCAAAAGCCAAGCCGCATGGCGCAGAAACACCTGTCGGCCCAGCACCATGACCACGCCGGAGACAGCAAAGCCCATCATGGCAATGGAAATCACCCAATAGCCATATTCAGACCAGGACGCGACGGCGAAGAAGCGCGTCAACGCAATTTCAACACCAACCGCCGTTGCGGCAATCAGAAATAGCGGCAAAAGCGTCAGCATCAGCTCCAGACTGCCTTATGGTTCAGAAACTGCAATAGATCGGCATTGAACCGATCCTGCTTGTCCACGAAAAGCGCATGGCCCGCATCCTCATAAATAGAAACGCTGGGGGCGGGATGGCGGGCGGCTACCGCTTCGGCTTGGGCGCGCAGCCGAGGTGTGACGGCGTAGAAAACTGGGCGGTGGCTTGAATAAAGTGCCTGGCGCCAGAATTCGCGTGGACGCGGATAGGAAAGCAGCTTGATGGAAGCTTCCACCGGCATGCGCTGCGCTTCGCGTGTTAGGGCATCCAGATAGGCGTCATCCTGCGGTGTGCGATACATGCTGCGCACAAAGCCGCGCATGGTGTGGTCCCGCTGGGTGCGGAGATTACTGAAAAAACTGGAAGCGCGCGGTGGCGGTGGATCAGCCTCACCCACCGAATTGTCAATCAGCACAAGGCCGGCGAGGCGTGAATCGCCTTTCATATCAAGCCAGGAAAGCGCATCGAGAACACCAAGGGACCATCCGGCCAAGACCACACGGCCCGGTGGCAATTGATCCAGCAAATCGGCAATATCGCGCCCGCGCCGTGTGGGTTCATAGCCTTGCGCGGGAATGGCGCTTTGGCCTTGGCCGCGTGGGTCGAAGGCAATCACGCTGAAGCCTTGCTGGAAATATGCGACCTGCGGCGCGAAGATGCGCGCGGGCATGCACCACCCCGGCACGAAAACCAGCACGCGCCCGCTGCCATTTTGCATATAGTGCAGCCGCACCCCGTCGCTTGAATGGAAGAACTTGCTCTGCGCCGCAGCGCCGGCGTAGCGCGACAGCAGAAAAGGTGCCGCAAGTAGCGCGCGGCGAGCCATACTCATAAGGGGCGTCGCGCCTTCAGGGCGGCGGCGAGTGTGCCATCATCCAGCACATCCAAGGCACCGCCAATCGGCACACCCTGCGCAAGTCGTGTGATGGCCACACCACCTGGCTTCAGCCGATCCGTCACGTAATGCGCGGTGGTAGCACCTTCCACTGTCGCGGGCAAAGCGAGGATCACTTCCGCGATGCCATCGCCCTGAATCCGCGCGAGCAGCGGCTGAATCGCCAAATCTTCTGGCCCTGTGCCTGCTAACGCGGAAAGCATCCCGCCCAGCACATGATAAACCCCCTGATGCGCATGGGCGCGTTCCAGGGCCCATAAATCCGCAACACCTTCTACCACGCAAACCAGTTTCCGATCCCGATGCGGATCGCGGCAAATGGCGCAGGGGGAGATAGTGTCCAGATTGCCGCAAACCTCACAGGGTTTCACCGCGCTTGCCGCATCACGCAAAGCAGCGGCAAGTGGCAGCATCTGCCCATTCGGGTCCATCAGCATTTTCAGCACAGCCCGCCGCGCGCTGCGCCGGCCAAGGCCAGGCAGGCGCGAGAGCAGCGCAATCAAATGCTCGATCGGGTCGTTATGCAGCATCAGGCTGCGCACAAGTTTAGAAAGGCAGCTTCATGCCGGGCGGCAGGTTGATACCCGCGGTCGCCTTTTGCATCTCAGCCGCCATGGTGGTTTCCACCTTTTGCTTGGCATCGGCATGGGCAGCCACCAGCAAATCTTCCAGCACTTCGCGTTCATCAGCGTTCATCAGTGAAGGGTCAATCGTGACGCGGCGCAAATCACCCTTGCCTGTCAGGCGCACGACAACCATGCCGCCGCCGGACTGGCCTTCTACTTCGGTCGCTTCCAGCTTGGCCTGCATTTCCTGCATGCGCGATTGCATCTGCTGCGCCTGCTTCAACATATTGCCCAGGTTCTTCATGGTCTCTTTCGCCTAAAAATCATCGGGAGGGGTTTCATCATCGCCGTAAGCGGGTTCGGCATCAGGGGGCGCGAAGTCGCGCGCGTCATCATCGGCGGTCGCGGCGCTGCGCGATAGGCCATAGGCATCGGCGGCGCCATCATGCACGGCTTCAATCGTTGCACCCGGAAAGGCCGCCAGAATCGCCTGCACCAAAGGATGCGCGCGCGCGGCGGTAAGCCTATCCGCCTCAGCTTCCTTGCCTTGTGCGGCCAGCGTCGGCGCGCCGGCTTCCTGGCTGATGATCACGGTCCAGCGCTGGCCGGTGGCTTCAGTCAGCAGCGCGGTCAATTGCGCGGCCAGATCGTGCGGTGCGTCGGGTTCCGGATTGATTTCAAGCCGCCCCGGCGCAATCCGCACGGGATGCACGCTATGGCGAAGCTGTGCATGCAGCAGCGGCTTCACCCCAGAAGCCAGCGCGACAATTTCCTGCCAGGTGCTGGGCTGCGCCAGTGCCGTCACGGGCGCGCTTGGCGCTGCTTCGGCGCGGATTGGCGCACCGCCAGCCACCGCACGCAAACCGCCGCCGCCACCACCAGGGGCTGGGCGCGGCGCGGAACCTATTTCCCCAGCTTCCGTCAGGCGCTTCACCAAATCACCCGGCGTCGGCATATCCGCGACATGGGCGATGCGGATCAGCACCATCTCAGCCGCCGCGCGGCGATCTGCGCCTTCAAGCTGCAATTCGCTAATGCCCTTCAGCAGCATTTGCCAGGTGCGGCCCAGCACCGGCACGGAAAGCCGCTGCGCGAGCGTGGCACCACGCACACGCTCGGCTTCCGGCAATGACCCATCCTGGCGCAAAGCGGGGGCGGCACGGAAACGCGTCAGCAAATGGCAAAGCTCTGCCAAATCCTGCAAAATCACCAAGGGATCGGCACCCAATTCATGCGCGCGATCCATGATGCCAAGTGCGGCGGCAATATCCCCGCCCATCAGCGCTTCCATCAGATCAATGATCATGGCGCGATCAGCCAGGCCCAGCATATCGCGCACCGCTTCCGCGCGCACTTCCGCCGCGCCGGATTGGCCAATCGCCTGATCCAGCAGGGAAAGCCCATCACGCACGGAACCATCGGCGGCACGCGCAATCATGGAAAGCGCATCGGCTTCCGCCGTCACGGCTTCCTTGTCGCATATCCGCGCGAAATGCTGCGCCAAGCTATCCTGCGGCACACGGCGCAGCGCAAAGGTTTGGCAGCGGCTGCGAATCGTGATCGGCACCTTGCGCAATTCTGTTGTGGCCAGAATGAACGTCACGCCGGATGGCGGTTCTTCCAGCGTCTTCAGAAAGGCATTAAAGGCCGCGCCGGAAAGCATGTGGCATTCATCAAGGATAAAAACCTTTTGCCGGCCTTGGCTGGCACGAAAACGGAGCGCTTCGCGCAATTCCCGAACATCATCCACGCTATTATTGGAAGCGGCGTCCAGTTCCACCACATCCGGATGCCGATCCGCCAGAATCGCCTTGCATTCGGGGCAAACCCCGCAAGGGTCTGCAGTGGGGCCGCCCTTGCCATCCACGCCAATGCAATTCAGCGCGCGCGCAATGATGCGCGCCGTGGTGGTTTTGCCGACCCCGCGCACGCCGGTCAGTAAAAAAGCATGATGCACGCGCCCCTGAGCAAAGGCATGGCGGAGCGTGCGCACCAGCACATCCTGCCCGATCAGATCATCAAAGCTGGTCGGGCGGTATTTCCGCGCAAGCACACGGTAGCCCGGCTGTTCTGCGGGCTTCGCCACCGGGGCGGGCACTGGCGCGGGCGGAGGCGCCGGGTCCCCGAACAGCCCAGGCCCTTCCGGCGCTGGCGGCTCGGGCAGGCCCGCATCTTCCGGCGTGTCATCGCCAGGCGCGGGAAGCGGTGAGCCGAACATATCGGAAGCCATGGCGCGGGGCGGTCTCTCAAACTGGGTGGAAGGCCGGCAAATGACCCGAGCAAGAACCCGTTACGGCTGCTTCCTTCCGGACCTGACCGGGTTGGCGAGGAGCCCGTCCACCGCCGACCTTCCAAAAGCACCATATCATGTCCCCATGCCCCAATGCCAATGGGGGGGCTTGGTTGCCCAGCGCCGGGCCGCGTGGCAGTTTCACCCCCATGCTTTCAATCCCCGCCAGCCGACCCAATGCCTATACAGGCAGCCCGCTAGACCGGGCGTCCCATCGCCGCGAAGACGCCGCCTTCATTGAAGCGGCGCTTGCTGATCCCAGCACGGTTTTCGCCCCTGTCTGGCGCGCCCGCAGCCTGATGCGGGGCGTGGCGGAAGGCGCGCCCCAGGCCGTTTTGCTGACCGGTGAGGCTGCCGGCGCGCTCCGCATGGCGGGCGGGCCTTGGGCCTGGCTTGGCGAATGGGAAGGAAGACAGGTTTTCGCAGTGGATTGCTCCACGGCGGATGACCCGATTCCCCTGCTGCCGCCGGAAATGGGCAGCTTTGCCGATCTGCGCCAGGTGGCCGGGTTGCTGCCGCCCGGGGAGGCAAGCGTACTCGCCCACGCCCGCGGCCTGATGCATTGGCGCACCAAGCACCGGTTTTGCGGCGTTTGCGGCGGTGTTTGCGAACCGCGCAGCGCTGGCCATGCCATGACCTGCACCGTCTGCAACGCTCAGCATTTCCCGCGCACGGACCCGGCGGTGATCATGCTGGTCGTGCGTGGCGATCACTGCCTGCTTGGTCATTCGCAGCGCTTCCCGAACACCACCATGTATTCAACGCTCGCCGGCTTTGTGGAACCAGGCGAAAGCCTGGAAGAAGCGGTGCGGCGGGAAGTCCAGGAAGAAACCAATGTTCAGGTCGGCGCGGTACGCTACCATTCTTCCCAGCCCTGGCCCTTTCCATCTTCCATCATGCTTGGCTTCCATGCCGAGGGGCTGAGCGAGGAAATCACCACTGATCCAGAAGAATTGCGCGATGCGCGCTGGTTCAGCCGCGATGATTTGCGCAACCATCAACAGCTTGGCTTTTCCCTGCCGCGTGTTGATTCCATCGCGCGCCGGCTGATTGAGGATTGGTTGGCGTCATGAAAGTTTTGGCAAGTCTGTTTTTGGCCTTGGCGGTGCTGGGCTGCGCCAGCCAGCCACGCGAAGATATCTTCCCGCCCGATACCAGCGCAGATGCGGCGGCGTGTCGGGAAGAAGCGCGGCGTGACCCGGCGCTCAGGGATTTGCGCAGAAGCACTTTCATTGGCTTCGCGGCCCAAGAAGAAAATTTGCGCAATGAAATCGTGACAACACAACGCAGGGCCTATTTTGATTGCATGGCGCTGCGCGGCCATACGCGCCAGGGCGGGGTGGAACGCGTCAGGCGTTAACCACGACGCAAGAAAAGAACAGAATCACCATTTACGTGATCCGCGCAGGCGATAACCTCATGGCCCTGTTCCTGCGCCGTGAGCGGCACATTACGCCGTGGTTCGTCCCCGCGTAAGCGAATTTCGAGGATTTGGCCGGGCTGCATCTGGTCAAGCGCCAGGCGCACCAGAACAAAGGTCATCGGGCAGGTTTCCGCCGAGATATCAATGCGCTGATCCGGTGTTGGCTCAAGGTCGGACATGGGTGCTCTCTAGATCCTTCGCGACACCATGTCCAATAACTAAGCTGTCGCTGCATCATGCTGCGCCTGCCAATGCGCCGCGATTTCCCCCATGGTGGCGGGCCAGATGCTGCCACGCGCCATGATGCCGTCCAGCATCGCATTGAAGGCGCGGATGCGATGCGGCACCCCCATCAGCCAGGGCGTGATGGGCACCACCAGCAAGCGCCCGGCGCCGGTTTCCTGCGCTTCCCGATCCAAGGTCTCATATGCGTCCAGAATGGCTTTGGTAAAATCCTTGGTCGGCAAATGTTGCTGATGCAGCATGCGCTGATCCGACAAATCCTGCGACAGAGGCATAGAGATCAACCGTCCGGCATCGGTGGTCATGACATAGGGCATGTCATCATTCGCCCAGCCGGTGGTGAAGCTGAAACCGGCTTCCGCGACCAGGCTGAGCGTATGGCTTGATTCCGAATGCGCCGGCGAATGCCAGCCGCGCACGGCATCGCCAAAACGCTGCCGCAGCAGCGCCGCGGCTTCCTGCACCGTGGCGCGTTCATCTTCAAGCGGTACGCCGCTGTGATGCAGCCGCCCCATATTCATCCCGGCACAGGTAATTTCCCATTGCGCCGCAGCAAGATCATCCATCAGCACCGGATAGCGGCGCGCAAGCACGGCACTCAACAGGGCCGTGGCCGGCAAGCCACGCGCGCCGAGTGATTTCATCAGCCGATAAACGCCGATACGATTGCCGTAATCACGCAGCGTATAATCCCAATAGGAAGGATAAGGCCGTTCCATACCGCCCGGCGCGATAAAGGGCTTGAGCGGCATATCCATCGGGAAATGGCCCATATGCACCGCGATGCAAACTGCAACACGCGCGCCATTGGGCCACATCACTGGCTTCGCATTGGGCAGCGCGCGGAAGTGATAGATTGCGTGATCCATCCCACGCCGACGCAGCGGATAGTTCAGATAGTCTTCAGGCAAGCCCTTCATGGTGTCCCCGCTGCAATCCAGGATTGCGCTTCCGCCAGATGATGTTCGGTATACCAGGCGGCGATTTCTCGCCCGGTTGCCAGCCAGACCTTGTCATGGCGCACAACATGACGTAGCACATCATCCAGCGCGCTGATGCGATGCGGCTGGCCGATGAGGAAGGGATGGAGCGGCATGCACATCACCGTACCGCTTTCAGCGCCTTCCTCATAAAGCTGATCGAATTGCGCCTTGCAGATGGCAGCGAAGCGGTCGGGCGGCGTATTGCGCATGACCAGCAGCGGCACGTCATTGATTTCAAGCGAATAGGGAATGCTGATCAAATGGCCGCCGCGCACCTTGATGGGTGTCGGCTGGTCATCATGCAGCATATCAAGCGTGTATTTGATGCCTTCTTCCGCCAGCAAATGCTGCGTGGTCTCATCATTGGAAATCGCCGGCGTCAGCCAGCCATCCAATGCCTGCCCGCTCGCGCGCTTGATGGTTTCACGATTTTCGCGAATGACCGCGCGCTGCTGATCCTCATTCATGCCGTAGAAATAGCGTGTATTGTAGGTGCCGTGGCTGAACAATTCCCAATCGAGTTCACAGCAACGCTCAATGATTTCCGGATAATGATCACAGACCGCGACATTGAGCGAAACGCTGCCGCGCACCCCATGCCGTGCCATGACATCAGCCATGCGCCAAAAGCCAACGCGATTGCCGTAATCGCGCCAGGAATAGCCGAGCACATCGGGTTGCGGGCGGGTCCAGGGCATCCGCCGCGCATTGGGCGGCGGGTCAAGCTCATAATGCTCGATATTGGGCGCGACCCAAAAGGCGATGCGCGCACCATTTGGCCAGGTGATTTTGGGGCGACGCCGCCAAGGCATGTAATCATAATGGCCGGGTTCGCTCAGCATGGGCCAGGCTCCTTCGCTCAATCCCGCTGCAACGGGATTTCCAGCTCTTCCACTACCATGCCCTGTTCCCGCTGCAATCTTTCCTGCAATTCAGGAAACCGCATCATGAAATCCTGACGCGCCCGCAGATCATCCGCCCTACAGAGCAGGAGGTGCGTGACCCCGATGCCCACATCACGATCGCCTGGCCCAAGGGAGCTTCCCGCACCTGAATCAATGGACAGGACCAGATTCGACGCAGCGGGCCTAAGCCTTAGGGCAATGCTATGGCGTGTTCCTTCGCCAATCAGTCGTTGCACGCCTTCCGAGATAGCCTTGCTATCGAGGCTGCATTGAAGATTGACCGTGGTATCGACGGCGGTGCCCCGCAGCCGAAGAAACAGCATGAGATCCTGCCCCACGGCTTCTTCAGGCAGCGGCAGCCGGATAATCGCCGCGCCAGGCGCGGTCCAGCAGCCCCAATCTTCAAGCCGATGCCAGTTCAACCCATCCCGCAGTAGATTCGCCATGGCAAGATCAAGGCTGGGTGACAAGGCATCCGATTTACCGAAATGAATCACTCGCCCGATGGGCGCGCACAGAAGGTCGGCCTGCCTTGCACCGGCGGAGGCTTCGATTTTCATGATATGATCGATGAATTCCTGAGCGACCAGGCGCCAGTCGCGGATCACCGCAGTCGCGCGCGCCTGGGCACGAAGCTCCAAGCGTTTATCCTCGTCAAAAATAAGCATCTCAAGCTTACTGACCAGATCATCCTTATCCGAAGCGCGGGAAAACACCGCGGCCCGCCCCCCTGCCTCGGTCAGAGAGGTACTGCATGAAACCAATGGCAGGGTGCCGTAGGAAAGGCTTTCGGTAACCGGCAGCCCCCAGCCTTCGTAGAAACTATTGGCTAAGGTAAAAAGACACTCGCGATAAAGCGTTTGAAGGGCGCTATCGCTGACACTTGAAATCAGCATGATCTTACTGCTCAACAGCGGGCGGCTGCGCAGGAATTCCGCACCTTCCTCAAACAACCAGCCTGGTTTGCCAAGGCAAATCAGCGTTGGCACCCGATCCGTATCATATTTCTCAAGCAGCGCTTCCCATGCCCGAAAAAGCAGAAGGTGGTCCTTGCGGCTTTCGAGGGTGCCCACACAAAGCACAAAATCGGTCTTTGGCGGCAGGATGTGTTGCAAACCTTCTGAAGCGCTTCCGGCATGCGCCGACAGATAGGACCGCATGTCACCATTGAGCGCCACGGGATAGACCGGCAAGTTCAACCCCGGCAGCAATTGCGCGGCGTGGTGGCGGATATCCAGCGCCGACCAATGGGAATTGGTGACGGCACCATCAACTTCAAAGATAAGGGTGGAAAACCATTGGCAGAATTCCTCCACCAATCGCTGGGCACAATGTTCCGGAGTCATGAGGGAGATTACGTCATGGATCATCGGCACATAACGAATGCCGTATTTCTCGCGCAATTCGCGAATTTTCAGGAAGTAGTTTTCAATCCACCACGATGTCCCCAAATTCACCAGGATGAAATCATGCTCTTGCAGCTACCGTTCGAATGTTGCTGCAGCTTCGCTGGAGTCTTCCGTCTCCTGCAGCAGGGCAAGAAATTCCTCCTCAGCCAAACCGTCACTTGACATTGCGGCATCATGCAGTTGCAGAAAGGCGTCCCTGCTGATGGGACGCCAATTGCCGACCGACTGGTCAAAGTGAATGATGATCGGTTTTGTCAGGGCTTCAAAGGCTGTCAGCGCATTGTGAATCACATTCAACTGAACACGCTGAATGCCGGTGGGGATACGCCATTCCTTCATGTATTGGATCAGGTCGCTGACATCGAACATCAGCCTGGTAAAGCGCGGGGGCGGCTTTGGCTTTTCTGCTTCCGCCTTGGCCAGGGCCAGCGCCTGCTGCATGGCGGCAATTTCAACCTTCGCATCGCTATTTTGCGGATCAAGCGCGAAGGCTGCGCCATATGCCTCAAGCGCATCTTCATGCGCGCCAAGCAGCTTCAGCGCATGGCCAATTTGCAGATGAAGATCGCTATTATTCTGCTCAAGTGAAAGGGCTCGGCGATATGCCCCAAGCCCCCCCGCCAGATCACCTGCTTCCTTCAGGCAATGGCCGTATTGGATCCATATCGGCCAATCATCGGCCTTCGCCTCAAGATAGGTGGCATAGGATGAAGCGGCTTCCTTCCAGTGCCTTTCGTCACGCAGCCTGTCGCCTTCCGCCTTGAAGCGAAGCACGGCTTCTGGCGTGATTTCCGCTTCGCTCAAGTGATCCTCATCATCTTTTCAATCGGCATTGCAAAACAGCGTGGAAATCAGGGCGCTGTCATTGGGGCAGCTTGGTGAACTTGCCATATACATCGGCCAATCTCGCCTGATAGCGCTCCGGCGAAAATTCCTGTGCGCGGATAGGTCCGGCTTCCGCCAAACGGCCGCGCAAATCAGCGTCAGAATCCAGGGCACGAATACCCTCGACCAGGGCGCGTGTGTCATAGGGATCAACCTGCAAGGCCGCATTGCCGACAACTTCCGGCATTGAAGCGGTATTGGAGGTGAGCACCGGCGTGCCGAGCAACATGGATTCCAGCGCGGGCAGACCAAAGCCTTCATAAAGAGATGGGAAAAAAACCGATTTGGCACCGCGGATCAGGCTCACCAGCAGCGGAAAGGGTGCGTAATCCAACTGCATCACCCTGAAGCGTCGCTCAGTGATATTTCCATTGGTAAGCAAATACCGCACGTGGTCATTATCAGAGATGAGGCGTAGCTCCTCCTCTGATTTCCAGGCCTTTTTCCCAACAATGACAAGCGGATCTGTCGCACCAGAAGCAAGATAGGCCTCAATCATCCGGCCAACATTCTTCTTCGGCTCAATGGCCCCAAAGAACAGAAAATACTTCTTGTAACTAATCCCGAAAGTACCCTCAACATCGCTTTTCACATCGCTGATCGGTTTGTTGCGGTAGCGGGCGGGAATATCCACTGCCTGATAGGTATTGGTGATGCGCCGTTCTGAAATCCCGAACAGGTTGATGATGTCTTTCCTGGAAGCCTCACTGACAGTGACGATGTGATCGGCGCTTTTGACAAGTCGATTGATCAACCGAAAATAATATCGCTTGTTGTCCAGCGTTGTGTAAGGCAGCCGGAGCGGCACAAGATCGTGCAGGGTGTAGATATTTTTGGCCTTGGAAACACGCAGCGCCAGCGGATAGGTCCAATGCATGATGTCAGGACTTTGCAGGAAATGCACACTCATGCGGCGTCCGAACCATCTCCCGTAAAGTTCTTGCTTTTCGTAAAGCCCCTGGATGTTCCAGATATGGTCGAAATATGGGAGTCTTGCGCGGAAGGTGTCACGGATGACACGGCCCGTCATGGGCACCTGCAAGGCAATTTCGCCAAAGGGCAGCGTCATGGCGCGCCAGAACTTCATCAGCTGATCCGCAAGCCAGGAAGGTTTACCAACACGCGGATCGAAGAAGGCGATTTCGCGAATCAGTGAGTAAAAGCTGATGGTTGAGGCTGAAGTCCCGTAAAGCACGCCAACCTCAGCGCCCAAATCACGCAAGGCAAACGACAGATTGCGTGAATATGTTGCAACACCTGTTCCCTGCTCCAAAGAAAGATTGAAGCCATCGATATAAATCCGTGGTTTGCGCACGAAAACCGTCCCTTTGAAGCAACGGTAATCTGTGCTTACTCGTTATTATCGTCAAGCCAAAAGCGGGAAAATACGCCGAAATCGCAACAAAAAATCACTGAACCAGATAAGCCAATGAAGCCATTGTCAGTCGAGCCCCATCAGCCCGCGCGCGAAATCCTGCGCCGCGAAGGGGCGTAAATCCTCGGCCTTTTCGCCAATACCCACCACATGCACGGGCAGGCCGAATTCCTGCGCCAGTGCCACCACCACGCCACCCTTGGCCGAGCCATCAAGCTTGGTGACGGCAAGGCCGGTGACATCCACCATTTCCTTGAAAACCTTCACCTGCCGCACGGCATTTTGCCCCGTGGTGGCATCCAGCACCAGTAAAACGGAATGCGGCGCCGCTTCATCAACGCGCTTGATGACGCGGATGATTTTGCGGAGTTCCTCCATCAGCGCGGATTTATTATGGAGCCGCCCGGCAGTATCCACCAGCAGCAGATCAAGCCCATCAGCGCGCGCGGCTGTCAGCGCATCAAAGGCAAGCCCCGCCGCATCCGCGCCTGGCTTGGCAGGTGCAAAGAACCGCGCTGATGTCCGCCCGGCCCAGATTTGCAATTGTTCGACTGCCGCGGCGCGGAAAGTATCGCCCGCGACATATCCAATTTTCAGCCCCTGTTCGGCGTAATGGCGGCCAAGCTTGGCGATGGTCGTTGTCTTGCCCGTGCCATTCACGCCCACCACTAGAACCACATGTGGTGCGCGGGCGGGGATCACCTCAAGCGGCTGCGCCACCGGTTCCAGGATGCTGGCGATTTCATCCGCCAAAGCCGCCTTCACTTCCTCATCTGTCACTTCCTTGCCGAAGCGTGTGCGGCGGAAGCCTTCCACAATCCGGCGCGATGCCGCGACACCGAGATCAGCAGTGATCAGGGTTTCTTCCAACTCCTCCAAAGCTTCATCATCCAAGCGCCGTTTGTGCAGCAGGGAGACGACGCTTTCCGTGAGCTTGGCGGTGGAACGCGAAAGCCCTGCCTTGAGCCGCGCGAACCAGCCGGTCTTCGCGGGCGCTTCTGCCTCAGGCGGTGGGATTTCAGCCGGTGGTGCTTCCGGCATGGGTTCGGGCGCGGGCGGTGGCGCCTCAGGCAAAGGCGCGGGCGGCGGAGCCTCTGGCGCCGGGGGCGGTGCTTCCGGCGGGCCTGGAATCGGGATTTCGGGGGTAGGCTGAGCCGCCCCACCACCGCGCAAACGGCCAAAAAAATCGCGCAGCGCCATCAGGCGGCCTCTGCCAAAAGCCCATCGGCATCAGCGCCGATCACGCGCAGCCGGCGGATTTCCCCTGGCTGGCCCTGAGCGCCGAGCAAGCGGAGCGGCGCGAAATATGCCGTATGGCCGCGATCGGGATGTTCCAACAAAACCTGCTCCTCCTGGCCCAAACGCGCCGCGTAGTAACGCGCCGCCGCTGCCGCCCCGGCTTCGCGCAGCCGCGCCGCCCGGGCGCGACGCTCCGGCACCGGGATTTGCGGCATGCGCGCTGCCGGCGTGCCTGGACGTTCCGAATAGGGGAAGACATGCAGGAAAGAGAGGTCGCACTCCGTCACAAGATCAAGACTTTCCTGGAATTGCGCTTCGGTCTCCGTCGGGAAGCCCGCAATCAGATCAGCGCCAAACACGATATCGGGCCGCAGCCGCCGCGCCTTCGCCGCCAGCGCAATCGCATCCGCGCGCAAATGGCGCCGCTTCATGCGCTTCAGGATCAAATCAGACCCGTGCTGCAAGGAAAGATGCAAATGCGGCATCAGCCGTGGTTCTTCCGCAATCAGCCGCCAGAGGTCTTCATCCACCTCCACCGGATCAAGCGAGGAAAGCCGCAGCCGCGGCAATTCCGGCACGAGCGCCAGCACGCGGCGAATCATTTGCCCAAGCGTCGGGCTGCCCGGCAGGTCTGGCCCGTAGGAGGTGACATCAACCCCCGTCAGCACCGCTTCCCGGTAGCCTGCTGCCACCAGGGCGTGAAGCTGTTCGACAATGACGCCAATCGGGACAGATCGCGAAGGCCCGCGCCCGAATGGAATGACGCAAAAGGTGCAGCGATGATCGCAGCCCTGCTGCACCTGCACGAAAGCACGCGCGCGCCCGGCAAATTCCGTCACCAGATGCGCTGCCGTTTCGCGCGCCGCCATGATGTCGCTCACCGGCGCGGGCGGCGCATCCAAGCCGGCCCAGGTTTCGGGCTTCAGCTTATCGGCATTGCCGATCACGCGTTCCACCCCCGGCAACGCGCCCCATTTATCGGGCGCGATTTGCGCCGCGCAGCCGGTCACGATGATGCGCGCGCCCGGATTGTCGCGATGCGCCTTCCTGATCGCCTGCCGCGCCTGGCGTTCCGCTTCTGCCGTGACCGCGCAGGTATTGACGATAATGGCATTACCTTGGCCGGCCTTGCTGGCCAGGTCGCGCATCGCCTCACTCTCATAGGTGTTGAGCCGGCAGCCGAAGCTCAGCAGCCTGGGGGCTTCGGTGGCGCTCATGCTGCCAAAACCTTGGGGTCAACTTGCCCGGTGAAGGCGGTGGCGACCGGCCCGGTCATCAGCACATGGCCATCAGCGCGCCATTCCATGAACAAATCGCCACCTGGCATGGAAATCCGCGCCGCGCGCCCGGTCAGGCCACGGCGATGCGCATTGACCATGGCGGCACAGGCGCCCGAGCCACAGGCCAGCGTCAGCCCCGCCCCGCGTTCCCAAACCACCAGGCGCAGATGATCGGGCGCCATCACCTGCACAAAACCGATATTGGCGCGGTCAGGAAAGATCGGGTCATGTTCCAGGCGCGGGCCGATGTCATGGATCGGCAGCGCATCCAGATCGGGCACGAAAAAAGTCGCATGCGGATTGCCCATGGAACAGGCCGCCGGGTCCGCCACCGGGCCAGAAGCCAGCGGCAGATGCAACGTATCAACCTCCCGCGCGAGCGGCACATCCCGCCAGCCGAGGCGCGCCAGCCCCATATCCACCTGCCAGAGCCCATCCGGCCTAATTTCACTCGGCAAATCGCCGGAAATCGTCCGTACCACTACCCGCGCCTTGCCGGTTTCAGCGGTGATAAGGGAAGCGATGCAGCGCGTGGCATTACCACAAGCGCCGGCTTCCGACCCATCCGGATTATGGATGCGCATGAAAACATCAGCGCCCGGCGGCGGAGGTTCCAGAATGATCAACTGGTCGCAGCCAATGCCGCGCCGGCGATCCGCCAGCGCCACAATCTCAGCGCGCGTCAGGCCAAGCGGCTGGGCGCGGCCATCCAGCACCACGAAATCATTGCCAAGCCCATGCATCTTGCGGAAGGAAAGCATGGGCGGGGATATAAGCCTCCCCGCGCCGAACCGGAACCCGCTTATTCTTGGCCGAGCAGATTTACCCGTTCAGCAGCCGGTCAATTTCATCCTGTTCCAAATCTGGTCCGGCGGTTTTCGGGTCTGCTACGGTTTGCACCACGCCCTTCAATTCCACCTTGGGGCGGGCGGCATTGGGGCCTGGCTGGGTGTTTTCGGGCAGGATATCTTCCAGGATGGATTCCACCTGCTGCAAATCCCGGATGGCGCGACGGATGCGCTGGCCGGTCAGATCCTGGAAGGAACAGGCCTCAAAAATCGCATTCACCCTTTCGGTGATGGCGGGCAGGGCATCCGGGCTGCCAGAGCCCTTTTCCAGCCATTCCTGAATGGCTTCCGCGGCTTCCAGAATGGTATTGGCCGCCGCTTCCGTGGCTTGCACCACAGCTTCCAGTTCCTGGCCCGAGGTGCGATTGCCGGCCTGAGGGGCGGAAATCATGCCGGCGATGCGTTCATGAACAGCCGAGATCTGGCCGGCCAGGTTTTCCTCGCTCATGCCCAGAAGCTGGACGCTGGCGGACACCTCGGCGCTGACCTCAGAGATGCGGCGGTCCATAAAGGCGCGCAAATCGCCGAAAAGGGGCTCCATGGCGGCCCTGAGCACGTCTGAGTCCGGCAGTGTATCCGCTTGCGAATGCGACATGAGACTTCGTCCTGACTCCAAAGGGCGGCCTAACCGCCGGGTGATCACCGGGGCATTAAACACCCATAAAGGTGAAATCTCCGTTTCTGTCGGGTGGGTCTTGTGTGGAAAACTTGCGGGCGCTATAGCCCCGCCTCCCGCGCCGTGGCCCATGGACATGCCCGGCCGGAACCCCCTTCCCGCCGCATGGTGCGGCCCCGGCAACGGGTGCAAGGCGGAAGGGCTGACCCCATAGGAGGGCCAAATGTCCAAGATGAAGACGAAATCAAGCGTGAAAAAGCGCTTCCGTCTGACCGCGACCGGCAAGGTCAAGGCAGGCGGTGGCTTCAAGCGCCATATGCTTTCTTCCAAGGCTTCCAAGATGAAGCGCCAGAACCGCGGGACCTTCGTGCTGGATAAGCAGGATGGCGATACCGTGAAGCAATGGCTGCCCTATGGGCTGGACCGGTAAGGAAGGAAGCGCAAAATGGCTCGTGTAAAACGCGGCGTTACCAAGCACGCCCGCCACAAGAAAATCCTGAAGCTTTCTGAAGGCTATGTCGGCCGGTCAGGCACCGCCTATCGCCCCGCTTTGGAGCGGGTGGAAAAGGCGCTGCAATATGCCTATCGCGACCGTCGCAACAAAAAGCGCGACTTCCGCGGCCTTTGGATCCAGCGCATCAATGCCGCCGTGCGTGAGCATGGCCTGACCTATTCCCGCTTCATCGCCGGCATCAAGGCGGCGGGGATTGAGATGGACCGCAAGGTGATGGCGGCACTCGCTTTTGATGAACCGGCGGCCTTCGCGGCGCTGGTGGAAAAGGCGAAGGCGGCCGGCGCCGCCTGATTATCTGGTGCCCGGGGCTTTCCCGGCGCCATCCCAGCGTTTAGCAAGGGCCGCTTCCTGGTTAAACCAGGGATGCGGCCCTTTGTTCATGTGGACCCCCTTCATGACCGATGATCTTGCTGCCCTTAAGGCCGAAACCGAAGCCGCGATTGCCGCCGCTGCCGACCCGCGCGCGCTGGATGCGGTGCGCGTCGCCGTTTTGGGCAAATCCGGCAGCCTGACCGCGCTGCTGAAGGGGCTTGGTGCGGTCGCCCCCGAAGCGCGCAAGGAACGTGGTGCAGCGCTGAACCAGGTGAAATCTGCGATCGAAGCCACCTTGGAAGCGCAGCGTGCGGTGGTGGAAGCCCGCGCCTTGGATGCGCGCCTCGCGGCAGAACGCATGGATGTATCGCTGCCGCCGCGCCCCTTTGCGCCTGGCACGGCGGCAGAGGGCGGCATCCACCCCATTGCGCGTACCATGGAAGAATTGACCACGCTGTTCGGCGCCATGGGCTTCAAGGTGGCGGAAGGCCCCGATATCGAAAGCGATTGGCATAATTTCGGCGCGCTCAATATCCCGGAACATCACCCGGCGCGGCAGGATCATGATACGTTTTATGTGCCCGCAGTGGATGGGCGCCGCCCGGTGCTACGCACGCATACATCGCCTGTGCAAATCCGCACCATGCTAAATGAAGCGCCGCCCATTCGCGTGATTGTGCCAGGGCGCACCTATCGTGCGGATCATGATGCAACGCATTCCCCGATGTTTCATCAGGTGGAAGGCCTGGTGATTGATCGGAACATCCATCTTGGCCATTTGAAGGGCTGCCTGATTGATTTTCTGCGCGCCTTTTTCGGCATTGCCGATTTGCCGGTGCGTTTCCGGGCTTCCTATTTCCCCTTCACGGAACCTTCCATGGAAGTGGATATCGGCTGGAGCCGCAAAACCGGCGAATTGGGCAAGGGCGGTGATTGGCTGGAGATTTTGGGCTCTGGCATGGTGCACCCGAAGGTACTGGCGAATTGCGGCATTGATCCGCGCGAATGGCAGGGCTTTGCCTTTGGCATGGGGATTGAACGCATTACCATGCTGAAGCACGGCATTCCTGATCTGCGCCCCTTCTATGAAGCCGATATCCGCTGGTTGAGGCATTACGGCGCCGATCCGCTTTCACCACCTTCTTTGGTGGAAGGAGTGTAAGGCAATGAAATTCACCCTTTCCTGGCTGAAGGCGCATCTTGAAACCGAAGCGACGCTTGATGAGATCCTGACGGCGCTGAATACCATCGGGCTTGAGGTTGAAGGTGTGGAAGATCGCGGTGCAGCACTAACGAATTTCCGCATCGCCCGTGTGGTGGAAGCCGAACAGCACCCCAATGCGGATCGGCTGCGCGCGCTGAAGGTTGATACCGGTGATGGCAAGCTGCTGTCCGTGGTCTGCGGCGCGCCCAATGCGCGCGCCGGCATGAAGGGTGTCGCGGCTCTGCCAGGCGCCTTCATTCCCGGCACCGGCATTACGCTGAAGGCGGGCGAAATTCGCGGCGTGAAATCGGAAGCGATGATGCTCTCCGCCCGCGAAATGGGCCTGGGTGATGATCATACCGGCATTGTTGATTTGCCCGAAGATGCACCGCTGGGCGAAGCCTATGTCCGCTGGGCCGGGCTTGATGACCCGATCATTGAAATCAGCGTCACCCCCAATCGCGGCGATGCGCTTTCCGTCCATGGTGTGGCGCGGGATTTGGCCGCGGCCGGGCTTGGGCGGCTGAAGCCGCTGCCAACGCCTGCGATCAAGCCTGCCTATGTTTCTCCGCTTGCTTGGGAAATCGCTGATCCGCGCGCCTGCGATTACGTGCTGGGCCGCGCCATTCGTGGCGTGAAGAATGGGCCATCGCCCAAATGGTTACAGGATTGGCTGACCGCGATTGGCCAGCGCCCAATCAATGCGCTGGTGGATGTGACCAATCTGTTCACCTTCGGCCTTGGCCGACCATTGCATGTATTTGATGTGGCGAAGGTGCATGGCAAGACGCTGACGATGCGCATGGCGCGTGAAGGCGAAAGCCTGCTGGCGCTGAATGGCAAGACTTATGAATTGACGGCGGAGGATGGCATCATCGCCGATGCCGCCGGGCCGGAAGCGCTTGGCGGCATTATCGGTGGCGAGGCTACCGGCTGCGATGAAGCCACCACCGAATGCTTCATCGAATGCGCGATTTTCGACCCTGTGCGCATCGCCCTTTCCGGCCGGCGCCATGATGTGCGCACCGATGCCCGCGCGCGGTTTGAACGCGGCGTGGATCAGGCGCTGCCGCGCCTCGCCCTTGATCTGGCGACACAGGCGATGATCGAGATTTGCGGTGGCGAAGCCAGTGAAGTGGTTGGCGCCGGGCCGGAACCCGCCTGGCAGCGCCAAGCCAGCCTCCGTTTTGGGCGGCTGGCCAGCTATGGCGGCGATGATGTGGCGCCGGATCGCGCGGTTGAAATCCTGCAAAGCCTGGGCTTCACCGTGGCGGCACGGGATGCGCTGCGCGTCACCGTCAATGTGCCAAGCTGGCGCAATGATGTCGCCGGCAAGGGTGCGCTCACCCAGGCCGTTGAGCTTGATGCTGCGCGCGCCAAGGCGGCGGCGGAAGGTTGCGCTGAGATTGAACCCGAATGCGATTTGATTGAGGAAGTGCTGCGCATTCGCGGCCTCAATACCATCGCCCCGGTTTCGCTGCCGGTCAGCGGGATCATCCCTGCGCCCGCCTTCACGCCAAAGCAGGCACGCGCCTCCCTCGCACGGCGCGTGCTGGCAGCGCGCGGCATGCAGGAAGCGGTGACCTTCGCCTTCATGGAATCGAAAACCGCCGCGCTATTTGGCGAAACGCCGGCCGCGCTGCGCCTGGAAAACCCCATCGCGGAAGATTTGGACCAGATGCGGCCAACGCCGGTGGCGTCCCTGCTGCTTGCGGCGGGGCGCAATGCGGCGCGCGGTTTTGCTGATGTGGTACTATGTGAAATCGGCGCGGCTTATCAGGATGTGACGCCGAGTGGTCAGGCGGCTGTGGCCGCAGGGGTGCGCCATGGCGCCACGCCGCGCCATTGGGCGGAAGCGCCGCGCGGCGTGGATGCTTTGGATGCTAAGGGTGATGCCATGGCGGTGCTGACGGCACTCGGCCTGCCCATGGCCGCCCTTTCCGTGACCGCCGATGCGCCGGGCTTTTATCATCCGGGCCGTTCCGGTCAGGTGCGGCAGGGGCCAAAGACCGTGCTGGCGCGCTTTGGCGAAATCCATCCGCGCGTTTTGGCCGCACTCGACCTGCCCGGCCCGGCGGTGGCGTTTGAGGTGTTTCTGGATGCCATTCCGGAACCCAAGCGCCGCAAGAAGGGTGCGCCTGATTTGCCTTCCTTCCAGCCACTCCGGCGTGATTTCGCCTTCCTGGTGGATGAGGGGGTTGCTGCCGAGGCGCTGCTCCGCGCCGCACGCGGGGCGGAACGCACGCTGATCACCGATGTCGCGCTGTTTGACCGCTACGCTGGGGATAAGCTGCCGGCCGGTAAGGTAAGCCTTGCTTTGCAAGTAACCATCCAGCCGCGTGAGGCAACACTCACCGACCCGCAAATTGAAGCCGTGGCGGATAAGATTGTCGCGGCAGTGGCGAAGGCAACCGGGGCAGTGCTGCGCGCATGAACGCCTCCCCCACCAGCAAGCGCCGCAATATGGCGCTGTTGGTGGGGGCGATTGTGCTGACGCTTTCCGTTTGGTTCGCCGGCACCGCTGCCGTGCCGGCGCTGCTGGCGGAGGGACTGATCGCGCCAAGCCGCGCCGCCTGGCTGACTGCCTGCGTACAATTGGGCTTTGTCTTCGGCACGCTGGTGAGTTCGGTATTCTCACTCGCGGATCGTTGGCCGGCGCGCTGGCTGTTTTTAGGCTGCGCCATCTTGGCGGCGGGCGCGACACTCGCGCAAACCCTGGTGGCGCCAGCGGGCGATATGGCGTTGCTGCTGCGCTTCATCGCGGGTGCAGCCATGGCGGGGGTTTATCCGGTTGGGATGAAGCTCGCCGCTTCCTGGGCCAAGGGCGATCTTGGCCTGCTGATCGGGTTGGTGGTGGGCGCGGTGACGCTTGGTTCCGCGCTGCCCCATGCGTTGCCGGCTTTGGTCGGGGCTTTGGATTGGCGCGTGGCCTATGCGGGGGCAGGGGGGCTGGCGGCGCTTGGCGGATTGCTGATCCTGGGGTTTCAGCCGGGGCCGTTGCTGGGTGCCCGGCCACCCTTTCGCCCGGCGCAAATGCTGGAAGCCTGGCGCAATAAGGGGCTGCGCTTGGCGAACCTCGGCTATCTTGGCCATATGTGGGAACTCTATGCCATGTGGGCCTGGATTGGCGTGTTCCTGGCCGCCGTGCTGGAAAGCCCCGCCATCGGTCCCTGGGTTTTTGCGGTGGTTGCCGCCGGGGCCTTGGGCTGCATCCTGGCGGGGCTGGCTGCCGATCGCTGGAATCGCGCCAAGGTGGCCGGCGGCTGCATGCTGGCTTCGGGTTCTTGTGCGCTGCTGATCGGCCCGGCCAGCGCCTGGCCGGTATTGGCGCTGGCGATTGCCTTCATCTGGGGGCTGACGGTGGTGGCCGATTCCGCGCAGTTTTCCGCCTGTATCGTCAGCCTTTCACCGCCTGATTACGTCGGCACCATGCTGACGGTTCAGACCGCGCTTGGTTTTTTGCTGACGGCGGGCACCATCTGGGCCTTGCCCCGGGCCATGGAAATGCTTGGCATGTCGGCGGGTTTTGCGCTGCTGGGCATCGGGCCGCTGCTTGGCGCCGTGGCGATGTGGAGGTTAGCCCCCTTGCTACCCCGCCCGCGCTAAGGCGGGCGTTTGACTTCCGGCCCTGCTGCCTTATCTCCGCCTTTGAAAAGCAGGGCGCTACTCCGCGCACGCACCCCCGGGACCATCATGACTGACACGCCGCTTTCGCTGATCCGCAATTTCTCGATCATTGCCCATATTGATCATGGGAAATCCACGCTTGCTGACCGGCTGATCCAGCAGACCGGCGGGCTTTCCGCGCGTGAGATGAAGGAACAGGTCCTGGATAATATGGAGTTGGAGCGTGAACGCGGCATCACCATCAAGGCACAAACCGTCCGCCTGACCTACCCGGCCAAGGATGGCAAAACCTATGTGCTGAATTTGATGGACACGCCCGGCCATGTGGACTTCGCCTATGAGGTCAGCCGGTCGCTTGCCGCCTGTGAGGGTTCGCTTCTGGTGGTGGATGCGTCCCAGGGGGTTGAGGCGCAGACACTCGCCAATGTCTATCAGGCGATTGATGCGGGCCATGAGATCGTGCCGGTGCTAAACAAGATTGACCTTCCGGCGGCGGAACCTGATCGCGTCAAGCAGCAGATTGAAGATGTGATCGGGCTTGATGCTTCGGATGCGGTGATGATCAGCGCCAAGACGGGCGTGAATATCGAAGGCGTTTTGAATGCCATTGTGGAACGCCTACCACCCCCGAAGGGTGATGCATCTGCCACTACCAAGGCGTTGCTGGTTGATAGCTGGTATGACGCCTACCTTGGCGTCATCATCCTGGTGCGCGTGAAGGATGGGCATTTGCGCAAGGGCCAGCGCATCCGCATGATGTCATCCGGCGCGGTGCATACCATTGAACAGGTCGGTGTCTTCACGCCAAAGCTGGTGCCGGTGGAAAGCCTAGGGCCAGGTGAAATGGGCTATCTGACAGCCGCGATCAAAACCGTGGCGGATACCAATGTTGGCGATACCATCACGGATGATCGCAACCCGGCCGCTGAGGCTTTGGCCGGTTTCAAACCTTCCATCCCTGTGGTCTGGTGCGGGCTTTATCCGGTGGATGCGGATGATTTCGAGAAGCTGCGTGAATCACTCGGCAAGCTCCGCTTGAATGACGCGTCCTTCCATTATGAACCGGAAACCAGCGCCGCACTTGGCTTTGGTTTTCGTTGCGGCTTCCTGGGGCTTTTGCATCTGGAAATCGTGCAGGAAAGATTGTCCCGCGAATTTGATCTGGACCTGATCGCGACCGCGCCTTCAGTTGTGTACAAGGTGCACAAGACGAATGGCGAAATGTTCGAATTGCACAACCCTGCCGATATGCCCGATGGCAGCGTGCTGGATCACATCGAAGAACCCTGGATCAAGGCGACCATCATGTTGCCCGATGATTATTTGGGTTCTGTTTTGGCGTTGTGTAATGAACGGCGCGGGCAGCAGGTGGAACTGACCTATGTCGGCGCCCGCGCCATGCTGGTGTATCGGATACCGTTGAATGAAGTGGTGTTCGATTTCTATGATCGGCTGAAGTCAGTATCCCGCGGTTATGCTTCCTTCGATTATCAGATGGATGGTTATGAGGAAGGCGATCTGGTGAAGATTTCCATCCTGGTGAACAATGAACCGGTGGATGCGCTGTCCTTCATGGCACATCGCGCGCAGGCAGAACGGCGCGGGCGGCAGATTTGCGAGAAATTGAAGGAACTGATTCCTCGCCAATTGTTCAAAATCCCCATCCAGGCCGCGATTGGCGGGCGGGTGATTGCGCGTGAGACAATCTCGGCCCTGTCCAAGGATGTGACGGCGAAGTGCTATGGCGGTGACATCTCCCGCAAGCGCAAGCTTCTGGAAAAGCAGAAGGAAGGCAAGAAGCGCATGCGGCAATTCGGCAAGGTGGAAATCCCGCAAAGCGCCTTCATTGCGGCGTTGAAGATGGATAGCTGAAGGCGCTCGGCCGCGCTGCTACTGGCAAGGCTTCCAAAACCGCAAAGGGCGTGATCTGCTGCGGTGGATCACGCATTCCAAGGATTAGGCACGGATGTCCAAGCCCCTCATCGCCCGCACCCCTATCCCCGATATCGCCGCGCTGCCGGAAGATATTCGCGCCCGTATCCTGACCGTACAGGAAAAATCCGGTTTTGTGCCGAATGTCTTTCTGATGTTGGCGCATCGCCCGGCGGAATTCCGCGCCTTCATGGCCTATCACGATACGTTGATGGACAAGGCCGAAGGGCTTTCCAAGGCGGAACGCGAGATGATTGTTGTCGCCGTGTCATCGCGCAACCAATGCCAATATTGCGTAGTCGCACATGGCGCCATTTTGCGCATCCGCGCCAAGAATGCGCTGGTCGCGGACCAGATCGCCGCCAATTGGCGCAAGGCCGATATCACGCCGAAGCAGAAGGCCATGCTGGAATTCGCGCTTAAAGTGACTGACCGCGCCAATGAGGTGAATGATGCGGATCATGAGGCTTT
>VGDL01000036.1 GCA_016869735.1 Alphaproteobacteria bacterium | reverse complement strand
ATAATCCATGCGCGCCGCCGCACGCCCGACATCCTTGATATCGAATAGCGTCACCGCCCGATCGCGCGGGATGAATTCCTCATCGCCATGGCCCCAGCCAAGCCGCAGCAGATAATTGCAGACGGCTTCCGGCAAAAATCCTTGCTCACGAAAATCCAGCACGGAAACCGCGCCATGGCGCTTCGATAGCTTGGCGCCATCCGCGCCATGGATCAGCGGCACATGGGCGAAATGCGGGCGGGTCCAGCCCATGGCGTCATAAACCATGCATTGGCGGAAGGTATTGGTCAGATGGTCATCGCCGCGGATCACATGGGTGATCCGCATATCATGATCATCCACCACCACGGCATGCAGATAGGTGGGCGTGCCGTCACTCCGCAGGATGATCATGTCATCCAATTCGCCATTGGCGACGCGCACTTCGCCCTGCACCAAATCCGCGACCACGGTTTCGCCTTCCAAAGGCGCCTTGATGCGAATGGCGAAGGGCTTGCCTTCCTGTTCCGGTCCCGCTTCCCGGTCCCGCCAACGGCGGTCATAACGGGGTGGGCGGCCTTCGGCGGCGGCGCGTTCGCGCATTTCGGTCAGTTCTTCCGGCGTCGCCCAGCAGCGATAAGCCTTGCCCATGGCCAGCAGGGCTTCGGCGATTTCGCGATGCCGCGCTTCCCGCGCCGCCTGAAACACCGGCGGTTCATCGGGCGAAAGCCCAAGCCAATCCAGGCTATCCAGGATTTGATCCACCGCTTGCCGGGTGGAGCGTTCGCGGTCCGTATCTTCGATACGCAGCAGATATTCCCCGCCATGGTGGCGCGCAAAAAGCCAATTGAACAAGGCGGTGCGGGCCCCGCCGATATGCAGATAGCCGGTGGGGGAAGGGGCAAAGCGCGTGCGAACCGTCATGGCGAGGTCATCATTCTCCTGATGCGCTGCCTTTAAACCACAAGCCGCCCCGGGGAAATCTGGCGCCGCAGCCAGCGTGTGATGAATTTCCCGTTTGGGGGTTCAATCAGCCCAATATATACTTATGGTTGTGCTGTTTCCCAGTTCCTCCGCGCCCCGAATCCCAGGCCTGGCCCGGGCTGCGGAGGCTTTCGCTGCCGAACGGCAGCAGCAAGCACTTTGGCTGCCAGTCGCCATGGGGGCGGGCATCCTGCTTTACTTCAGCCTGCGGCGTGAGCCGGATGCGTGGCTGATATGGCTGGCCCCTGGCCTGATGGTCGCGGTATTTCTGGTGGCGCGCCGATGGCCCTTTTGCGGCTGGCTTTGCGCCCTTGCCGCGGCTGGCAGCTTTGGGTTCGCAGTGTCGGTCTGGCATGCGCAAAGGGCGCCGCCGCCGCTCTCCCCGCCGCCGCGTGCCTTGGTGGTGCAGGGCATTGTGCAGAATGTGCAGGCGCTGCCGCAGGGGCTGCGCGTGACGCTTGCGGAAGCGCAGCTTGGCCCAGACGCACCACGCCTGGAACGCAGCATCCGTGTGCGTCTTCGCAATGATGACCCTGCGCGCCCGGCGCCGGGCGATTTGCTGAACGTCCGCGCGCTGATCCGCGCCCCGGCAGCGCCCGCCTATCCCGGCGCTTGGGATTTCCAGCGCGCTGCCTTTTTCAGTGGTCAGGGCGGGGTGGGATTCGCCATCGGCGCGGCGGAGGTGACGCAAGGCGCAGGGGAAGCCCCACCCTTCGCCGGCTTGCGCACGGAACTTGAAGCGCGCGTTTTGGCCACTTTGCCCGGCTCGGCCGGGGCGATTTCAGCGGCGCTGCTGACGGGCAGCCAAAGCGCCATTCCGCCCGCTGATCTGAACGCCGTGCGGGATTCGGGGCTGGCGCATCTGTTGTCTGTCTCCGGCCTGCATATCGCAATTGTGATGAGCGTTTCCTTCTGGGTGACGCGCCTGCTGGCGGCGCTCTATCGGCCTTTGGCGCTGCGCGTTCCGGGCAAGCTGCTGGCCGGCTGCGGCGCCTTGCTGGCGGGGGGCTTCTACATGCTGCTGACCGGGGCGCAGGTGCCCATGCAGCGCAGCTTCGCCATGGCGTGCCTCGTGACGCTCGCGATTTTGGCAGGACGCAAGGCGATATCATTGCGCGGGCTTGGCTGGGCGGCAGCGGCGGTGATGGTCTTCGATCCGGCAGCACTGCTTGGCCCGTCTTTCCAAATGTCCTTCGCAGCCGTGCTGGCCCTGATTGCGGGGTGGGAGGCATTGCAGCCGCGCCTTGTCGGGCTGCGCGGCCAGAAAGGTTGGGCATGGCGCATTGGCTTTGGCGTGCTTGGCTTGATGATGACCGCGGTACTGGCGGGTGCCGCGACTGCGCCCTTCGGCCTCGCGCATTTCGGGCGGCTGCAATGGTATGGCGTGGCGGCCAATGCGGCGGCGGTGCCGCTGACGTCCTTCATTATCATGCCCGCAGGTATGTTGGCGGCCTTGTTGATGCCGCTTGGGCTGGAAGCAGCGCCGCTTTGGGTGATGGGATTCGGGGTTGAGGGCGTTTTGTGGGTGGCGCGTATCGTGGCCGCCTGGCCAGGCGCGACGGAAGCCGCCATGCCGATCCCCGCCTGGGGCTTGGCAGTTTTTGCCTTTGGCCTTTGCTGGCTATGCCTGTGGAAAGGCTGGTGGCGGAGCTTCGGCGTGCTGCCGATGATCCTTGGCCTGGCCAGTGCGGCCTTCGTGCAGCCGCCCCATATCCTGATTTCCCAGGATGCGCGGCCGGTCGGGTTTTTCGCGACCGATGCGCTTTTCATCCAACGCCAACAGGGCGCTTCCAACCTCACGCGCGATGCCTGGGTCAGGCTTTACGGGCTGGATGCAGCCAAGGCGCTGCCCGCTGAGGGCCAAAGCCCCGATGGCAAGTTCAGTTGCTCTGCTGAAGGCTGCCGGTTCGAAGCGGGCTCAAGCGCCTTTTTCGCAAGGGGCAGCAATATCATGGCGCAATGCGGCGCGGTGGCAGTGATCATCTCCGCCGAGCCCATCCGGCAGCGCTGCCGACAAAGCATTTTGATTGATCGCTTTTCCGTATGGCGCGATGGCGCGCATGCGGTCTGGCTTTCGCCATCGGGCGCGGAAGTAATTTCGGATCGCGCCTGGCGCGGTGATCGGCCCTGGGTACCGCCGCTGCCCCTGCCACGCGCGGCAGCGGAACCGCCGGCACCGATTGAATAACCCCCTAGCCCAGCATCCTGAGCGCCATCACCGCCAGCACCACGCCATTCAGCACAAAAAGCCCCGCCGCCACGCCGCGCATGAGCCGCCCATGGCTTTTGCCGAAAAAGCGCCCGAGCAAGGCAACGCCAACCAAGGCCGGGACCGTGCCGGCGACGAAACTCACCATCGCAAGCGCCCCGCCAAGCGCGCTGCCAGTCGCCGCCGCCCCGGCCAGGGCACCGTAAAGCAAGCCGCATGGCAGCGCCGACAGCATGAAGCCCAAGGCAATGCCGCGCAGCCCAGTCGGCGCCGCCAGCAGCGGGCCAAGCCGCGCTTCCAGCAAGCCCGGCAAGCGGGGCGCGGCCAGGCGCGGCAGCAACGCTGCAATGCGTGCCGAGGCTTGCGCGAACATCAGCAGCGCCGCGAGGGCGAGCATCCCCGCCAGCACCAAGCGCCAGCCGGTGCCAAGGCTGACTGCCCCGATTACCCCCCCAGCCAGCGCGCCAAGCAGGCCGTAACCAAGCGCGCGACCGGCGTGGTAGGGCAGCAATGCCGCCCCAGAAAGGCGCCGCAGCATTCCGCCAGACGCTGCCTGATCCGCCACCGCCGCGGATTGCACCAGCACAAAGGGTCCGCACATGGCAGCGCAATGCGTCGCACCGCCCGCCAACCCAGCCAGGAATAGCGCGCCCATCACCGCCCAAAGCCCGCCCGGGCCGAGCGCTTCCAGACCATGCAGGCAATTGGCGAGGAATTCCGCCACAGGGTGTCAGCCCGGCGCCTGGTCCAGCGTGCGGCGGAGCAGCAGCAAATCCGCCCAGGCTTCCCGCTTGGAAGCGGGGCTGCGGAGCAAATAGGCCGGGTGCAGCGTGGGCAAGGCGGGCAGCGGCCCAAGGCCGGGGATATCCACCTGATGCCAACGGCCACGCAGCCGCGTGATGCCTTCCTTCCCGCCAATCAGCCCCTTGGCCGCCACACCGCCCACCAGCACCAGGCGCTTCGGGCGGATCAGCGCCACATGCCGGCGCAAAAAGGGCAGGAACAGCGCCACTTCCGCATCGGTGGGCGTGCGATTCCCCGGCGGCCGCCAGGGCAGGATATTGGTGATGTAGAAATTGCTCTCCCGCGCCAGCCCAACCGACGCAAACATCCGATCCAGCAATTGGCCCGAGGCACCCACAAAGGGCCGGCCGGCGCGGTCTTCCTCAGCACCCGGCGCCTCACCAATCAGCATCAGGTCAGCATCGGCCACGCCCTCTCCAAAAACCAGATTGGTCGCGGTTTCCCTGAGCGGTGAACCATCAAACGCCGCCAGCGCTGCCTTCAGCGCTGCCAGATCGGGCGCGGCTGCGGCCAGGGCTTCGGCCCGCGTGACGGCGGGGGGCGCGGCGGCCAGGGTAACGGGGGCAGCGCGGATAGGGCGCGGTGGGGTTGGCTCCGGCGCGGGGCGCGCGGCTTCGGGCGCGCGTGCAGGGGCATCCCGCACCGCCAAGCGATCCACGGGGCTTTCCATCAGCGCCTCATCCGCGCCCCAATCGCATTGCAGCGCAAGGGCGGCGGCCAGGGCGGAATGCTCCTGCTCCATCCCCCACATATCGGCCCTAGGCGGGGTTCCGCGCAACCCGCGGCTTCGCTACATGGGTAACTTCGTGAAGAGGAAAGGCAGCGCGGTATGACCGAAGAACGGGAAGCGATGGAATTTGATGTGCTGATCGTGGGCGGCGGGCCTTCTGGCCTGGCGGCGGCGATCCGCCTGAAGCAGCTCGCGCCCGATATGGCGGTGTGCCTGATTGAAAAGGGCAGTGAGATCGGCGCGCATATCCTCTCGGGCGCTGTGCTGGAACCGCGCGCCCTGGACGAGCTGATCCCCGATTGGCGTGATGATCCGCCGGCAATGGCAACCCCCGCCGGCGATGATCGCTTCATGTTCCTGACGGAAACCAAGGCCTTCAAATTGCCGACCCCGCCGGCGATGAATAATCACGGCAATTACATTGTCTCGCTTGGCAATGTCTGCCGTTGGCTGGGTGCCAAAGCTGAAGCGCTGGGCGTTGAAATCTATCCTGGCTTCGCCGCTTCTGAGACGATCATTGAAGATGGCCAGGTGCGCGGCGTGTTGGCCGGCGTGATGGGCATTACGAAGGATGGCGAAAAGGGGCCGAATTACCAGCCGGGGATGGAACTCCGCGCCAGTTACACGCTGTTTGCCGAGGGCTGCCGTGGGTCACTCACGAAGAAGCTCTTTGAGACCTTCAATCTGCGCGATGGCGTGGCACCGCAGACCTTTGGTTTGGGCATCAAGGAGCTGTGGGAAATCCCTAAGGAAAAGCACCAGCCGGGCCTGATTTGGCATAGCGTGGGCTGGCCCCTGAAAACCGATACCTATGGCGGGTCATGGCTCTATATGCTGGGCGATAATATGGTCAGCATCGGTTTTGTTGTCGGGCTGGACTATCAAAACCCCTGGCTTTCGCCCTTTGAGGAATTTCAGCGCTTCAAGCAGCACCCCGCAGTGCGCGCCATGTTGGAAGGCGGCAAGCGCATTGCCTATGGCGCGCGGGCGTTGAATGAGGGTGGCTTCCAGGCAATCCCGAAGCTGGTTTTCCCCGGCGGTGCGATTATTGGTGATTCAGCGGGCTTCCTGAATGTGCCGAAGATCAAGGGTACGCATACGGCGATGAAATCCGGCATGATCGCGGCGGAAGCGCTTGCCGCTGCTTGTGCCACGGAAAATCGCGCACCGGTGCTGAATGCCTATCCGGAAATGCTGCGTCATTCCTGGATCTGGCCGGAATTGGAAGCGGTGCGGAATATCCGCCCCGGCTTCGCGAAATTCGGCTTCTGGGGCGGCATGATCAATGCCGCGATTGAAACCTATATCACGCGCGGCAAATCACCCTGGACGCTTTCGCATCATGAAGATCACGCCGTGCTGAAGAAGGGATCGGAAGCACAGAAGATCAATTACCCAAAGCCGGATGGGGTTTATTCCTTCGATCGGCTGTCTTCCGTGTTTTTGGCGAATACCAATCATGAAGAAGACCAGCCCGCACATCTGAAGCTGCGCGACCCGGCGCGCTGGCAGGGCGTGAATTGGGAAACATTCGCAAGCCCCGAAAGCCGCTATTGCCCTGCCGGGGTTTATGAGGCGGTGGGCGTGGAAGAAGGCCAGCCGCGTTTGGTGATCAATGCGCAGAATTGCGTGCATTGCAAAACCTGCGACATCAAGGACCCGACACAGAATATTGATTGGTGCACGCCGGAAGGCAGCGGCGGGCCGAATTACATCGGCGGCATGTGAAAACGCCAGATCAGGACAGGAAAATTCTTATGCTCAAAATCCACGGCATCGCCCGTTCCCGCGCCTTTCGCTGCATCTGGGCCGCCGAAGAAGCCGGCCTTGCTTATGAAGTGATCCCGCTTGGCTTCGTGCCCGGCTTCAAGCTGGAACGCCCGCTTGCGATCAACCCAAACAACAAGATCCCCGCCTTGGAAGATGGCGATCTAGTGCTGTTCGAAAGCCTGGCCATCAATCTGCACATCGCGGGCAAGGTGGGCGCACCGTTGATGCCCACCGGCAATGACGCATCACGCGTGCTGCAATGGACGCTTTGGGCCGCGACAGAGGCCGAGCCGCATGTCATGCGCTGGGCCTACAACACCTTCATCCGCCCGCCTGAGGATCGCATCGCGGCGGAAGCTGTGCTTGGCAAGGAAGCCACCGATCAGCGGCTTGCGGTATTGGAGACAGAGCTCGCCGCGCGGGATTATCTGGTCGGCACGGGCTTTACCATTGCAGATTTGAATCTGGCATCGGTGCTCTATGGCGCCGTCATGAATGGCTATGATTTCGCGGCTTTCCCAAAGGTGAAAGCCTGGCTGGCACGCTGCCTGGAACGCCCGGCAGCCAAGCGCGCAAGGGCGCAGCGCGAAGGCTGAAAGCTGAGGCCAAAATTCGGGAGGAAAGAACATGATCAAACGTCGCGCTTTATTGGCCACGCCCATGCTGGCCATGCCGGCTTTGGCCAGCGCGCAAACCTGGCCTTCGCGCCCGGTGCGCATTGTGCTGGCCTATCCGCCGGGGGGTTCAACCGATGTGCTGGCGCGCACCCTTGCCGCCGCACTTCAGGAAGCCATCCCCGGCAGCACCTTTGTGGTGGATAACAGGCCAGGCGGCGCGGCAGTGGTGGGGACGCAGGCAGTGGCCCAGGCCGCGCCCGATGGCTATACGTTGGCGCTGGGCAATAACCAGACCCATGCGGCGAATGCGGCCATGCTGCCTTCCCTGCCCTTCGATCCGATCGCGGATTTCGCGCCCATCGCCAGGCTTGCGACGGTGCATCACGCTTTGGTGGTGCCGGTCAGTGGCGCCAAAACCTTGGCCGAACTGGCGGCCAAAGGCCGCAATGGCGGTAAGGTAACTTACGCGTCTTCCGGCGCCGGTTCCGCGAGCCATGTGATTGCCGAGACCTTCACCCGGCGGGAAAGGCTGGACGCGACCCATGTGCCCTATCGCGGCGGCGCCCAGGCCACCACGGATACGGTTGCCGGCACGGTGGATTTCTTCGTCTCCACCTGGCCGCAGGTGGTTGCGCTGGTGCGCGACGGGCGGTTGCGCGCCCTTGGCATTGGCGCCCCGGCGCGCCTACCCGAAGCGCCCGATGTGCCGACCTTCGCGGAGCTTAATGCGCCTGATCTTGCCGTGGATGCCTGGTTCGGGCTTTGGGCGCCGGCGCGCACCGCGCCTGAGATCATCACGCGCTTGTCTGATACCTTGCGCCGCATCCTGGCTGAGCCCGCCATGCGTGATCGGCTGCAAGGGCAGGGTTTTGTCGCCGCGCCCATGGCATCAGCGCCTTTCGCTGAATTCCAAAAGGCGGAATTGGCGCGTTGGCGGGCGCTGGTGGAATTGACCGGGATCAGGCTTGCCGGCTGATTTTTTTGAAGTTTCGCACATAAAAAAAGGGCGCATTGCGGCGCCCTTTTCTTTGACCGGCTGAGATAAGCCTGAATTACTTCAGGATGATTTCCACGCGGCGGTTTTGCGGTTCACGCACACCATCAGCCGTCGGCACCAGGTTGTTTTCTTCACCGAAGCCGCGGGTCACGATTTCATTGCGCGGCACACCACGGCGCATGAGCTCCGCCGCCACCGCATGGGCGCGACGCTGGGACAGGCCCTGATTGTAGTCAGACGGGCCGGAACGGTCCGTGTAGCCATTGACTTCAATGCGGGTCACGCCCTGGCCACGGCCCGCAGCAGCTTCACCAATGATCTGGCGGGCGCGGTCTGTCAGGTCCGCCTTGCTCCAATCAAAGAACACTAGATAGGTCCGGGCAGCCACCACAGGCGCGGCCGCAGCAGCCACCACAGGGGCAGCGTTGAAGGCGTAGCGCAGGCCAAGGAGAAGGGAGTGGTTTTTGTTATCAACGCTAAGATCGCTTTTGGTTACAGCGCCGCCGTTGAGATTTTGGTACTGGTCCATTGTATGGCCGGCCGTCATCATGAACCGGTATTCGGCCGTGACCGTTAAACCAGGCACGGCTGCGATCGGCATTGAAAGACCGGCTATCGCTTGCCCAGCAAAGGCGCCGCTATTGCCTGAAACCACTTCACCCGTCGCTGATCCCCGCCAACCCACCTTGTCATATTCGTGCCATACGTAGCCCGCGCCCAACCCGACATAAGGCGTTAAGCCGCCAAGCATACCACCAACATCAATGTCATAAAGAACGTTCAGCATCGCCCCGTAGCTATTGGCCGTGCCGGTCCCCGAGCCGGCAAAGGCGGTGCTGTTTCGTCCTTGTTCGGATGTTTGGTTGGAACGGAAGCTGGCTTCAATTTCAGTCCGAAGACCATTGCCGTAACCCCACCCCAGGCTGAGCACCCCAGCATAGCCCCAGGAGAAATCCTGATACACCCCGGTCCCAACATTACCGGAACCCTCGACGGTGCCGGTCAGGCCTGACTTATCAAGGTAATTGCCGCCAAACCCCGCGCCAAGATAAAGCCCGCTCACCGGTTGGGCCTGCGCCATCATCGGCAGCGCAATTACTGCCGCGGCGGCCAGAAGGGTCTTTCTAAACGTCATGATCTTGCCTCATTTCCAAATAAATTCCAAGCATCCAATAGGAATCGGAGCCATCGAAGACGCGAAACCGATATCAAATTCTCCAAAATAGACCAGTTTCATTTGATTTTTTTTTTGGGATTCTGTTTCCCAATCCACTATGGCTGCGGTAACTTTACCACACATGATCCAGGCGCACTCCCGCCGCCCATGATCATGCAAAACATTGAACCTTGGGCCCATTGCACAGGGCAGCGCCCTGCCCCATCAACGCGCCCAATGAATTACCGCCACGCCTTTCATGCCGGCAATCACGCGGATTGCCTCAAACACAGCTTGCTGCTGTCCCTGCTCGCCGCACTGAGGCGCAAGCCCACCCCCTTTGCCGTATTGGATACCCATGCCGGCTGCGGAATCTATGATCTCGCCGCATCGGAAGCTGCCCGAACGGGGGAAGCGGCACGCGGCGCGCTGCGTATCTCGGCAAACGCCGGCCCTGCGAACGCCCCGTTTCTGGCTGCGCTGACGCAGGCTGGGTTTCCGGCCTTCTATCCAGGGTCCCCAGCGCTAATCCACGCCGCGCTTCGCCCGCAGGACCGGCTGATGGCGGTGGAACTTCACCCGGAGGACCACGCCAGGCTGAAGGCGCATTTCAGGCGGGATGCTCAGGTTGCCGTGCATAAGCGCGACGCCTGGGAAGCCTTGCGCGCCCTGACGCCATTTCCCGAAAAGCGCGGCCTGGTGCTGATTGACCCGCCGTTCGAACAGGAAGGCGATTATGGCCGCATCACTGAAGCCATGGCCTTGCTGCGGCACCGCTTCCGCGCCGCCATTATTGCCGCCTGGTATCCGGTGAAGCATCGCGCCCCGGTGCGCGGCTTTCATCATGCCCTGATGGAAGCCGGGATCGCCCCCTTGCTGGCCGCCGAGTTATGGCTGCGGGAGCCGACCGATCCGCAAAGGCTGAATGGCAGCGGGCTGGTGGTGGCCAATCCCCCGCAAGGCTTTGCCGAGGAAGCCGGGGAAATCCTGCCCGCCTTGCTGGCTGGCCTCGGCGCTGATGAAGCCGGCGCGGGAAGTGCCGTGACATGGCTGAAGCCATGAAGGATCACATTGCCATCATGGGCGCTGGCGCCTGGGGCACGGCGCTGGCCATTCAGGCAGATCGTGCGGGGCAGCGCGCCATGCTCTGGGCGCGTGATCCGGCGCGCGCGGCATTGATCCAGCAAAGCCGCGCGAATGAGCGCCTGCTGCCCGGGGTGGCCTTGCCCGATGGCATCACCATCACCGCCGATGCGCCCCAAGCGCTGGCAGGTGCGGCGCTGATCCTGCTGGTGGTGCCAGCCCAGGCGCTGCGCCCCGTGCTGCGAAGCCTGCCGGCGCTACCCGCCCCGGTGCTGATCTGCGCCAAGGGGGTTGAGGCAGGCAGCCTGAAGCTGCCGCTTGAAATCCTGGCGGAAACCCATCCCGCTGTGACAGCAGGCGTGCTGAGCGGTCCCAATTTCGCCCATGAAATCGCGCGCGGCCTGCCCGCCGCCGCCGTAGTGGCCAGCCATGATGCGGGTCTGCGCACGCTTGGGGTGGCGCGGCTTGGGTCGGCAGGGTTCAGGCTTTATGGCGGCGATGATCCGGTGGGCGCGGAAATCGGCGGCGCCGCCAAGAATGTGATTGCCATTGCCGCTGGTGCAGTGATGGGCGCTGGCCTTGGTGAAAATGCGCGCGCGGCGCTGATCACGCGCGGGCTTGCGGAAATTGCGCGCCTCGCCAGCGCTCTCGGTGGGCGGGCCGATACGGTTGCCGGGCTTTCGGGCCTCGGTGATTTGCTGCTGACCGCCACGGGGCCGGGCAGCCGCAATACGTCACTCGGCATGGCGCTCGGGCGTGGAGAAAGACTTAGCGAAATCCTCGCCTCCCGGCAGGGTGTCACGGAAGGGGTGGCGACCGCGCCCGCATTGGTTGAACGTGCCGCACAGCTTGGCGTTGACCTGCCGATTTGCGCCGCGGTGGCGGCGCTGGTGCAGGGCAGGCTTTCGGTGCGGGAAGCCGTGGCAAGCTTGCTCGCGCGGCCGCAGCGGGATGAATAGGCGAAGGAATCCTCGCCAATCGCGTCCGATCAGGGTTAGCTTCACCCCATGCCGCGCCAGGCCGCCCGCGCAACGCGCGCCATTCTGATCACCCGCCCGGAACCCGGCGCGGCGGAGACGGCGCGCTCGGTTGCAGCGCTTGGTTGGGATGCGGTGCTGGCGCCCGCACTTATCCTGACCGCCCTGCCCTTCAAGGCGCCCGGCCATTGCCAGGCGATCATCATCACAAGCCGCGCCGCCGCCCGCGCCTTGCCACTTATGGCGCTGCCCGTGATTGCCGTGGGTGAGGCCACCGCCACCGAGGCCCGCGGGCGCGGTTTTGCGAATGTGCACGCAGCGGCGGGCGATGCAGAGGCGCTTGCGGCATTGATTGGCGCAACGCTGAAGCCGGAAGCAGGCACGCTGTGCCTCGCCGTCGGGGAAGGCTATGCGCTTGATCTGGCTGGGGCTTTGCGCGCCAAAGGATTTCGCGTGATCCGTCGCGTGGTTTATGCCGCGCGGCCAAGCACCGAACTGCCGCAGGAAGCCTGCCGCGCCATTCGGGAAGGGCGCATTCATGCCGCGCTTTTCACTTCGCCTCGATCAGCGCGACAAGCGATGCGATTGCTCCGCGACATGGGGCCGCAGGATGCGGCGCAGCACATCATTGCCATTGCGCTCAGCCCGCGCATTGCCACCGCCTTATCCGCGTTGGGCTGGAAGGAAATCCGGACCGCGCGCCGGCCAGATCACGCAGCCTTGTTGGCATGCCTTGGGCCCGCAGATGTGCTAGGACACCCAGCATGAGCGATACGCCCCCAGCCCCCAAACGCCGCCTTGACCCGCTGTTGCTGCCGCTTTTCGCCGGCGGCGCCGTGCTGGTTTTGGCGCTTGCCTGGCTGCTGATCACGCCGCGCCCAAACGCCCCGCCTTTGCCCAATCTTGGTCCGCTGGAAGCGCGGCTTGCCGCGCTGGAAGCCCGCCCCGGCTTCAATGCCGCGCCTTTGGAAACACGCATCACCGCGCTTGAAGCACGGCCACGCGCCACCGCCGCCGCTGATCTGGCACCACTCACGCAGCGGCTTGAAGCGCTGGAAGCCCGCCTTGCCGGGTTGGAAGGCAGACCAGCGCCAAGCCTGGATATCTCTGGCCTCGCTCCGCGTGCCTTGGCCGAGACTCTGGCGACTAGACTTGATCGCATCACCGAACGCCAGGATGCGCTGGCCGCCCGCCTGCAAGCTGCCGATGCCGAGGCTTTGCGCCGGACCGAGGATCTGGCGCGCAGTGTGCTGATGCGGCTGGAAGCCGCTGAGAAGACCGAGGCTGAGCGCATCATGGCGGCTGGCGCTGCTTTGGAAGGCAGGTTGGCCGGTGCGGAATCAGCCCTTGGCGCCCGAATGCTTGCCCTTGAAGCGGCGCAAGCGCGCATCGCCGGGCTTGAGGCGCGGACGAATGGTGTTCAGGCCATTGGGGCCTTGCGCGCCCGGCTGGATGCGGGGCAGGCGCTGGGGCAGGCACTCGCGCCCTTTGCCAATCCACCGGCGGCGCTCAGCCGTTTTGCCTCTGCAAGCCCGCCCACGGAAGCTGCGCTGCGCCTGGCTTTTGAAGATGCCGCCCGCGCGGCGCGTGCCGCGAGTGAACCCTCGCGCGAAGGGCAATCGATTCTGGAAAGCGCCTCGGCCCGCTTGGCAGGGCTGGTCACGATCAGACGTGGTGGGACGATCATCTGGGGCGACGAAGCCGCCGCCGCTTTGGAAGCGGCGCGCCGGGCGCTGGAAGCGGGCGATCTGGCGGGGGCTTTGGGCAAGCTGGCACCACTGCCGCAAGCCGCCCGCGCAGCGCTTGCTGCCTGGGAAGCGGAAGCCCAAGCGTTGCTGGCGGCGCGCGCGGCCATTATCACCCTGGCAGGGGGCTGAAGCGCCATGCGCAAGGCGCTTTTGCTGCTGGCGGCGCTTGTTGCTGTCGCTGCCATAACGCTTTGGCTGCTCAGGCTTGGCGGTTCGGTCGAAATCCGTGCGGGTGATTTCTGGATCGGCCTGCCGGTGCCGGTGGCGGCGGCGCTTTTGGCACTGGGCTTCATCCTGCTGCATGGCGGCTTGCGGCTTTGGGCCTGGTCGCGCGGGGTGCCGGCGCGCCTGGCCACGCGCCGTGCCGCCCGCCGCCGCGCCGATGGCGATGCGGCCATCACGCGCGCCCTGATCGCGCTTGGCGCGGGCACCGCCCCGCGCGCCCTGGAAGAAACCCGTCGCGCCCGCGCGCTTTTGGGCGATACGCCGCAAACCCTGCTGTTGGCCGCGGAGGCTGAGAAACTCGCCGGCAAGGAAGACGCTGCCGGGGCGATTTTCAAGAAATTGTCGGAAGATCCTGGGGCGCGCTTCCTTGGGCTACGTGGGCTGCTGCGGCAAGCCATGCAGCGGGAGGATTGGCCCGAAGCCCAGCGCCTGGCGCGGGAGGCTGAGGCCGCGCAACCAGGTGCGGCGTGGCTCCGCGAAGAACGCCGGCTGCTCGCGGAACGCACGCGGGATTGGCGGGAAGCGCTGGCGCTTTGCCCGCCGGGTGGACCGCGTGCGGCCTTTGCCCTGGCTGCGTCGGCGGCGGAGCCGGATGCCACCAAGGCGGCAGAGCTTGAAAAACAGGCGGTGGCAGCGGATGCGGGCTTCGCCCCGGCTGCCTTGGCTCAGGCAGCCCGGCTGATGGCGGCGGGCAGCCAGCGCCGTGCGCGCAATGTGCTGGAAGCGGCCTGGAATGCCGCGCCGCATCCCGATTTGGGCGCCGCCTGGATTGAGGCGGTGCCGGCGCCGCTACAGCGCGTGAAGGCGGTGGAAGACCTGACGCATCGCAACCCAAGCCACCCGGAAGCGCGGTTGTTGATGGCGCGGGTCGCGCTGGCGGCGGGGCTGACCGGCAGGGCGCGCAGCGAATTGGATGGTTTGGTCGGCAGTGGCGCGGCGGATCGGCGCGCCTTTCTGCTTTTGGCGGAGTTGGAGCGCGCCGAGCATGGCGACAGCGCCGAGGGCCGCGCGGCTGAGGCCGCTTGGCTGCGCGAAGCCGCCAATGCGCTTGGCGCGCCACGCTGGCGTTGTGATGCTTGCGGCGCCGAACATAATGCCTGGAAGCCCGATTGCGCGGCTTGCGGGGCGCTGGGGCGGATTGGCTGGTCGCGCCCCTGACGCTGCCCATCTTGCCCGATGGCGCAAGCGCTGTATGGAAGCGCCAGGATTTGACAAGGAACTGGCCATGGCGCTGACCCCCGCGCAAAAGACCGCGCTTGAAGCGGTCACCACCGCGACGCTGACGACCGTGCTGCTCAAGAAAGGTGTGCGGTTCTGCTATATCGCGGGATCAAACCCGATCGTGCAGGGCGATCGGCGCCGCATTGTGGGCCCGGCCTTCACGCTCCGCTTCACGCCAACGCGGGAAGATTTGGCAACGGTGGATAGCTGGTCTTCCCCCCGTTCCACGCGCGCTGCGATTGAAGACATGCCCGAAGGTTGTGTCGCCGTGGCTGACGCCATGGGCAGCAAGGCGGCTGGGATTTTCGGCGATATCCTGTGCGCGCGCATGGCAAAAAAGGGTGTCGCTGGCTTGGTGACGGATGGCGTGGTGCGCGATGGCGCGGGCGTGATCGGCACGGGCTTGCCGGTGTACTGCCAGGGCTATGTGGCGCCGGCTTCGGTTGCCGCGCTGAATTTCGTGGGCTGGCAGGAAACGATTGGCTGCGGCGGTGTCACCGTGGTACCAGGCGATATCATTGCGGCCGACGCCGATGGCGCGGTGGTGATCCCGCAAGCGCTGCTTGATGCCGTGGTGGATGCTGCGGTGGAACAGGAACGCCTGGAAGCTTGGATCATGGAAGAGGTCGGCAAGGGCGTGGCGCTGCCGGGGCTTTATCCGCCCAATGCGGAGACCAAGGCGCGGTATGAGGCCACCCGGAAGGGCTGAGTAAAGTCTGAGGGGGGGGCGTGATGCCCCCTCAAAATCCACCTGCGCGCGCGTTGGCTGATTTGTACATGGGGCAAATCAATGGAAATTCGTCTTCTAGATTTAACTCTGTCTGTAGATGACACCCATTCAGATTTCTGGCGGCTTTTGCAAGCCGGAAAATGGGAGGCGACAACCCTGAATGTTTTTGATCGTTACATCGATGCAGAGACGGTTTTTGTCGATGTTGGCGCTTGGATAGGTCCAACAACCCTTTATGCCTCGATAAAAGCAAAGCGAGTGATTTCTGTAGAAGCGGATCCTGTAGCCGTTTCTTTTCTGGAAAAAAATGTGAGTCGAAATCCAGGTCTATCCTCCCGGATTGAAATTCTTCATCGCGCAATATTGCCAAGTGCTGGCACCCTAAAACTTGGATCGAGGGGGACGCGAGGCGACTCAATGTCTAGCACCCCGTTCCAGAATTCAGTCGATGCGTGGGAAATCGATTGCGTCACGCCCGAGGAGATTATCCGCAAAATCGGAGCGGAAGAAAAGCTATTCGTAAAAATGGACATTGAGGGTGGCGAATATTTATTGGGTTCTTCGCTCTTGCATTTTGCCCAGCATCCTAATGTAGTTTTGCTGATCGCATTTCATCCTGGTTTTTTGCCTGGAACAAAATTAAAAAAAATTTCTTCACTCTTTGCTCATGACCCGAAAAATTTCCAGACAGTTCCGAGATTTTGATATCCTTCAGGTTAGCGAGAAACACGCAAGAAAGCCAATCTTCATAAATTTTCTCCACCGCCTTGGACTTTGCTACTTTAGAGCCAATGATACATTTTTGTTCATGAAAAGAAATGCGTTTCCTTTCGAATTAACACATGGCAGCCAAATTTGTTGTCTGATGGGGTTATCAACTGACCAAGGCGACCGACGCCTCCCCGAAAAGAAAACGACCATCTGAGCATCCAGCCTTCCGTGGCCGCGATCGGGTTATGACCAGAAAAAGGCAACCCCCTCAAAACCCGTAAAGCCTCGCCGGGTTGTCCACCAAGACACGGCGGCGTTCCGTATCACTCGGCGCCCATTGGCCGAGCAGATCGAGCAAATGCCCATCTTCCGGCATCCAATGCTGCAGACTTGGATGCGGCCAATCCGTGCCCCAAACGGCGCGATCCGGCGCGGCATCCAAAAGCGCCCGCGCGAAGGGTGCAACATCGGCAAAGGGAGGTCCGCCCGAGATGCGATAGCCGGAAATCTTCACCCAGCATTGCGGGCTTTCCAGTATTTTCAGCAACGCCTTGAAGCCAGCACCATTCAGCCCTTCGTTGGTTTTCACCCCGCCCATGTGATCAACAACCACCGGCACTGGTAATGTCGCAAGACGCGGCGCCAATGCCGGCAATTGATGGCCTTCGGCATAAAGCTGCAAATGCCAACCCAATGGCGCAATGCGCCGCGCCAGGGCTTCCAACTGTTCAAGCGGCGTGCCGTTCCCGCTGACGGCATTGAAGCGCACACCGCGTGTGCCGCACGCATGAAGCCGCTTCAGCGCGGCATCATCGAAACTGTCGTCAATCACGACCACAACGCGCGCGCGATCAAGGCCGAATTGCTCCGCTGCGTCCAAGGACACTTCGTTCTGCGTGCCATAGACACTCGGCTGCACAATCACCATGCGTTCAATGCCAAGCGCATCGGCCATGCGCTGGTAATCCGCGATTGTCGCTGCCTGAGGGTCATAATGCCGCCCGGCATCAAGCGGAAAACGGTCATAAGGCCCGAAGATATGGAAGTGGCAGTCACAGGAAAGTGCCGGCGCGCGCCAGGTAGGGCGCGGCGTGGTGGCCAGTGGCGGCAGGCAAGGTTTCATCACGCTTCTCCTGTCACTTCACGCCGCACCAATGCGGCACCTTCCACCATGGCGCGCATCTTCCCGAAGGCGACATCGCGCGGCAGGTATTTCATGCCGCAATCAGGGGCCAGGATGATGCGCGCGGGGTCAATATGCGGTAGCGCGCGGCGGATACGTTCAGCGACGATCTCTGGCGTTTCCACCTTGTGGTTCGCCAGATCAATCACGCCAAGAATGATGGTCTGATCAGGGAAATTCTTGAGCACCGAGGTATCCAGATTGGATTGCGCCGTTTCAATCGAAATCTGCCGGACGCGGCATTTGCAAAGCTCCGGGAGAAAGGAATAGCCGGTCGGGCGCGCATGGATAATGGCCGCATAGCCAAAGCAGATATGCACCGCAGTTGAGCCTTCTATACCTTCCAGCGCGCGGTCCAGGGCGGCCAGCCCATAGGCCCGCGCCTTTTCTGGCCGCGCCTGCATATAGGGTTCATCCACCTGCACATAATCAGCGCCGGCGGCGAAAAGATCACGGATTTCGGCATTCACGGCGACAGCATAATCATGCGCCATCTCAGCCTCATACTTGTAGAAATCATTCTGCGCCTGCTGTGCCATGGTGAAGGGGCCAGGCACGGTGATCTTGATTTTCCGATCCGTATTGGCGCGAAGGAAGGCGACATCGCGGGTTTCCACCGCATGGCGACGCTGAATGCGCCCCACCACGCGCGGCACCGGGTTGGGATGGCCGCTGCGATCAAGCGCCGTGCCGTGGTTTTCCATATCCACGCCATCCAGCGCGGTGGCGAAACGGTTGGAATAGCTTTCGCGGCGCATTTCGCCATCGGTGATGATATCAAGCCCGGCGCGTTCCTGATCACGGATCGCGATCAGTGTCGCATCATCCTGCGCCTCATCGAGAAATTCCGGCGCCACGCGCCACAATTCCTTGGCGCGCACCCGCGGCGGGAAACGCCCGGCAAGCTTGGCGCGGTCAATCAGCCATTCAGGCTGCGGGTAGGAGCCGACAAGCGATGTCGGGAAAAGTTTTTGGGCCATGGGGTATCCTCCGGTTTTGAGAAATCCTACCGGAGAATTGCGCGCCCCGCTATTCGGCCCAGCCCGCAAAACGCGTGAAGTCGCGCGCCGGGGCGCGTTCTGTCACCAGGCCATTTTCCACCGCATCCGGGTCCGCATAGCCAAGCGCCATGCCGCAAACCAGCATTTCCTCGGGCGGGATTTCCAGCATCTCTTGGATGGTACGGTGATAAGGCATGAAGGCGGCTTGCGGGCAGGTATCCAACCCCATGCCGCGCGCCGCCACCATCACATTTTGCAGGAACATACCGTAATCGAGCCAGGAACCCTGTTCCAGATCGCGATGGATGGTGAAAATCAAACCAACGGGTGCGCCGAAGAAAATCAGGTTGCGGCCATGTTGCGCACGCATCCGTTCGGCCTCGCCCTTCGCAATACTGAGCAGCGCATAAAGATCCCAACCCACCTTGCGGCGCCGGCTATGGAAGGGCTCAAAAAACTTACGCGGGTAATATTGGTATTCCGCTTCCGGCGTGATGCCACTCGCGTGTTCTGCCATCAACGCATGACATAGACGCTTCAGCGGCGCGCCGGTTAGCGCATGCACCTTCCAAGGCTGGATATTGCTGCCGGAAGGGGCGCGCGCTGCGATATCCAGCAGATGCTCGACATCCGCCTGCGGTACGGGTTTTGGCAAAAAGGCGCGGATGGAACGGCGCGACGTGATCGCCGCTTCCACCGCCGCCTGCGCCGTCCCCGCCATCAGGCGCGCCTGGTGTCAGTGAATTCCACAGGCCGGCCTTGCGGCGCGCCCTGCACGTCATCATCGCGCATGGCGATATGGCCGCGCACCACGGTCATTACCGGCCAGCCGCTGCAGCGATGCCCGGCGAAAGGTGTCCAGCCGCAGGGCGAGACAATCCAGCTATCTTCAATGGTGCGGGTTTGCTTCATATCCACCACCGTCACGTCACCATCCATGCCAACGGCCAAGCGCCCCTTGGTCTTGGCGCCATAAACCCGCGCAGGGCCGGCGCACATCAAATCGGCCAGGCGCGGCAGGGAAAGCCGACCGGCGCTGACATGATCCAACATAAGTGGCACAATGGTTTGGATGCCCGTCAGCCCCGCTGCCGTATCAGGCCAGGGGCGTTCCTTGGCGGCGCGGGAATGCGGCGCATGGTCTGACCCCACGCAATCCACCGTGCCATCGGCCACCGCCTTCCAGGCTGCTTCCAGATGCCGCGCATCACGAATGGGCGGGTTCATCACCGCATAACCACCCAGGCGGCCATAGGCTTCATCGGTCTGCGTGAGGTGGTTCAGCAGCACTTCGCAGCTGGCGACATCTCGGAAATCCGCGAGATAGGCCAATTCTTGCGCGGTTGAGACATGCAGAATATGTGCGCGCCGCCCGGTCTTGCGTGCCAAGGCCATCAGCCGGCGCGTACCAAGCATCGCGGTTTCCACATCGCGCCATCCCTGGTGATTGATATGTGGCATGCCGGGCGTGAACATGGGCTTGCGCGCCTGTAGCCGATATTCATCCTCAGAATGATAGCAAATAGCGCGACGGCCAGAACGCATCACCGCTTCCAGGCTGGCATCATCTTCAACCAGCAAATCACCCGTCGAGGAGCCCGCAAAAATCTTGATGGCACAGACATTGGGTTCAAGCTCAAGCGCCTCAAGCTCCGCAATATTCGTCTTGGTCCCGCCCACATAAATCCCGATATCGCACCAGGCATGGCCATGCACAAAGTCGCGCTTGGCATTCAGCCTTTCGGTATTGGTGATGGAAGGGGTGGTATTCGGCATGTCGAACACCGCCGCCAGGCCGCCCAGCACGGCAGCGCGGGTGCCGGTTTCCATGGTTTCCACCTTGGGGTCGCCGGGGTCGCGCAAATGCACATGCGGGTCAATCAAGCCGGGCAGCAAATGGAGCCCCTTGCAATCCACGGTTTGCGCGGCTTCCGCCTGGGTCAAATCACCAATGGCGGCGATGCGCCCGGCGCGGATGCCAATATCGGCGCGCACCACGCCCCAAGGCATCACACATTCTCCACCCTTCAGGGCCAGATCGAAACGCGCCATGACAATTTCCTCCGAATAACGGCGCCACTATTTTGCACCAAGCGTTGGGCCGCGTCTAACCGGGGCTGTGGCTATTCTGGATGACGCGCCCACGGCCGTTACAAAGGGAGCTTCATGCCTTCATGGCTCGCGACAAAACCAAGGCTTTCATAGAAGCGTCGTGCTTCTGGCCGGTGCTTGTCGGTGGTGAGTTGCACCAGACCGCAACCGCGCGCGCGGCATTCGGCAATGGCCCAGGCGAACATCTGCCGGCCAAGCCCATCGCCGCGCCGGTCGGCGGCGATGCGCACGCCTTCAATCTGCCCGCGCCACATCCCAAGTCGCGAAAGCCCTGGGATGAAGCTGAGTTGCAGGCAGCCAATCAAGCACCCGGCATCTTCCACCACCACCAGGAGCTGATTGGTATCAGCGCTGATGGCGGCGAAGGCTGCTACATAGGCAGGGTTCGGCGGGTCAGAGGCGTCTTCGCGCCCCTGACCCAGAATGTCATCGGCCAGAAGCGCGATGATGGCGGGCAAATCCGCCGGCGTGGCGCTTCGGAAGTTCAGCGCCACAGGCGCTTCAGATCTTCACGCGATCCGGCGCGACCCAGCTGAGGGGTTCCTTCCAGATCACCTGATCCGTGGTGACAGGACGATCCAGCCGGTTCATGCCGCGCAGCTGATCAATGGCGCGCTGCACGAAGGCGACGCTGTCATTGGTCAGGTTCATGCGATATTCAACCTTGCCCATGAGCTCAGCAATAAAGGCTCGGTCCTGGCGCAGGAAACGCGCCACCTGCTGCACTGCCTGGTCGCGATTGCTGGCGGCGAATTCGGTCGCCTGCACCAGGGAACGCATCAACCGTTCCGTGGTGGCGCGATTGGCTGCTGCCCAGCCCTTATTCATGTAGATGTAATTGCTCTGGATCGCGATCTGATCATTGCTGAGCAGGATCTTGCTGCCGGGGATGGCGCGCGTGCCGCGGGTTGGCCAGGGTTCCCACACCACAAACGCATCAATATTGCCGCGTTCCATGGCGGCGACCATCTCAGGCGCTTCGACATTCACAATGGTGTAATCGGCCTGGTTCAGGCCAAGCTTTGCTACCACGGAAAGCCAGAAGGTTTCGCTGCCCGTGCCGCGCGCCACGCCAATACGCTTGCCCTTCAGCGCTTCCATGTTTTCAACGCCACGGCCCACCACGGAAAGCCAGCGCATCAGCGCCACACCTTCGGCAACAGCCACCACATTCGCATCGCGCACATGGGCCGAAACGCCGGCCTGTTCGGCGCCATAGGCAGAATTGATCTGATTGCCGATCAAAAACGCAATCATGGCGCTGCCGGAAGGCCCAGTATTCACCGTGACATCCAGCCCGTTGCGTTCAAAAAAACCGCCTTCCTTCGCGATGTAGAATTGCGCAAAAGAAGGATCAACGCCGGTGGCGATGGTGATCTTGGTGGGCGCTTGCGCGGAAGCGGGCAGGATATAGGCGCCTGCAGCGGCAGCCGGCAGCGCCAGAAGTGAACGACGAAGCATGATGAATTCTCCCTTGTTTCAGACGGTTGCGTTGAAGCGCCCCGCAAAGGCGCGGATCAGAAAGCGAAAACTACGATCGGTCGCAAAGCCCAGCATCCCAAGCGCGACCAGCGCCACAAAAATATCCTCGATCTGCATGAAAAGCCGGGCATCCCAGAGCATCTTGCCAAGCCCATCATTGGAAGCGATCAGCTCTGCCGCCACGATGGTGACAAAGGCATTGGACATGGCAAGGCGCATCCCGGTCAGGATGTAAGGCACGGTTGCCGGCAGCGCGACCAGGCCAAAGACCTGCCAGCGATTGGCGCCAAGGCATTGCGCGGCGCGTATCTTATCGCGCCCCACCGCACCCACGCCGGCAGCGGTCGAGATGATCACGACAAAAATGGTCGTATAGGCAATCAGAAAGACCTTGCTTTCTTCGCCAATGCCAAACCAGATCACTGAAACCGTAATCATGGCAACGGCCGGGATGAAGCGGAAGAATTCGGTCCAGGGTTCAAGCAACCAGCGCACCGGCTTGAAGGACCCAATCGCAAGCCCAATCGGGATGCCGATGGCTGATCCCAAAAGAAATCCCTGCGCGATGCGCTTCAATGACGCGATGATCTGTTCCTGCAGAATGCCATCTTCAATCAGCATCCAGCCGCGTTCCAGCACCGGCAGGGGTGGCGGAAACAAGGTGGATTTCACCAGATAAGTGGCGGCCAAATGCCAGATAAGAAACAGCAGGGCAAAGCCCGCGATATAGCCACCGATGGTGGTCAAGCGTTCAGTGCGCACCGTGAATCTCATCATGAATAAGGCCATGCACGTCGCGGAAAACGCGCATGAAAGCATCAGATGTGCGTTCGCGCGGAAAGGGCAAATCCACCGGCACAATGGCCTTGAGCGTTCCCCCCGGCCCGCGGCGCATCACGCCAATCCGCGTCGCCAAGGCGCAGGCTTCTTCAATGTCATGCGTGATGAACAGCACTGTCTTCTTGGTTTCGGCCCAAATCCGGCTGAGCTCCCCCTGCAACACCGCGCGCGTCATGGCATCAAGCGCGCCGAAGGGTTCATCCATCAGCAGCATGCGCGGGTCATTGGCCAGCGCGCGCGCAATCTGAATGCGCTGCTTCATGCCGCCCGAAAGCTCCGAAGGATGCTTCGCCCCCTGCCCGGTCAGGCCAACCTTGCGGAGGAAATGTTCGGCCTTCGCGCGCCGCTCAGCCTTACCCAAGCCGCGCAGCCGCAAGCCAAAGCCGATATTGTCCAGCGCGGTCAGCCAATCATACAGGCTGTCATGCCCCTGAAACACCACGCCGCGGTCAGCGCCAGGGCCTGCCACCGGCGCGCCATCCAGCAGGATGCTGCCGGCGGTGGGCGCATCAAACCCCGCGACCATGTTCAGCACCGTTGTCTTGCCGCAGCCCGATGTGCCGAGCAGGCAGAAGAATTCGCCCTCTGCCAGGTCAAGGCTGAAGTCGCGCACGGCTTCCCAGGCACCCGTCCGGCCCGAAAATACTTTGCCGACGCCCTGTAGCGATACCAACGCCACGGCTGCCCCCGTTTGTTACAAGCCTCATCTAGGCGCGCTTGGCGAAACCAGCAACCCGGCTTCACGCCCCGGCAAGCCGGGTCTAGTCTCCGCCCGGTATAGAAGCAGGAGGAATGCCACATGCCGAATATGCTTGAAGGTAAGGTTGCCATCGTCACCGGCGCAGGGAACGGGATTGGCCGGGAAATCGCCATTATGATGGCGGGCCAGGGTGCCAAGGTGATCATCAATGATGTGGGCGCATCGCTGTCAGGCGAAGGCCTGGATGCGACGCCGGCGCAGCAAACCAAGGCAATCATTGCCCAAAACGGCGGCACATCCGAAATCTGCACCGATAGCGTGGCCACCTGGGCTACTGCGCAAAAGATCGTGCAATCCGCCATGGATCACTTCGGCCGCATTGACATCGTGGTCAATAATGCCGGCATTCTGCGCGACCAGATTTTCCATCGCATGACGCCGGAAGAATGGGATTCGGTGATCGCCGTGCATCTTTCCGGGTCCTTTTATGTCTCCCGCGCGGCGGCGACGCATTTCCGCGCCCAGCAATCGGGCGCCTATGTGCATATGTCGTCCACCTCTGGCCTGATCGGCAATTTCGGCCAGGCGAATTACTCGGCGGCCAAGCTTGGGATTGTGGCGCTGTCCAAATCCATCGCGCTCGATATGGCACGGTTTGGCGTGCGTTCGAATTGCATTGCCCCCTTCGCCTGGAGCCGCATGACAGGCTCGATCCCCGCCGAGACGCCGGAACAAAAGCGCCGCGTGGAACGGATCATGCGCATGACGCCGGACAAGAATGCGCCGCTCGCGGTATTCCTTGCTTCCGATGCGGCGAAGGATGTCACAGGGCAAATCTTCTCGCCCCGCATGAATGAGATCTTCATCTATAGCCAATCCCGCCCGATCCGCGGCATTCATCGCGGCGAAGGCTGGACCCCGGAAATGATCGAAGAATATGCGCTGCCCGCGCTGAAGCCCGCCTTTTCGGCGCTTGAGCGTTCCGGCGATGTCTTCTGCTGGGACCCGGTCTGAAGCCGTTCATTGCCGCTGCGCTGGCGCTGCTCGCCCTGGGAACAGGGCGCGCAGCCGCCACGGCGCCGGAGATTCTGGCGGCGCGCAGCGTTTGCCGCCAAGCGGCGCCTTGGAAGCGATTGATGCCGCGGCGGCTTGTGCCTTCGCGCCCCATGCACGCCATCTTGGGCCATCGCCGGCGCGGCTCGTCTGGTCTCGGCCCGCCGCTGTGGTGATCTTCAACGGATTGGATGGTGTGCCGGAAGGGGAACGCGCCGTGCTGCTGCGCCCAACGCGGGAATTGCTGGCGCGCCATGCCGTGCGCGAACGTATCCAAGCCGGGCGCGTTTCGCTGCATGATCATGATCTGAATAACTTGCCGGAGACCGCGCAAGAAATCGCCTTCATGGCGCTGCATATCGCGCCACCCGAAACTCCACCTGAGGGCTGCGTTGCCCCCCTTACGAATTGACGGAATAGCCTTATGGATCGCCTTGCCTCTGCCCTCCTCAACCCGCGCCGCATTGCGCTGATTGGCGGCTCATCAGACCCGAAGCGCCTGACCGCGCGCGCGCAGGTTTATCTGCGGAAGCATGGGTTTACCGGCGATCTTTTCCCGATCAATCCCAGCGCCAAGACGATCCTTGGCGAACGCGCCTATCCGCGCCTGGCCGATGTGCCGGGGGAGGTTGATCTCGCCTATCTGCTGCTCGGCACACAGCATGTGGAAGGCCAGATCGCGGCGGTGGCCGAAAAGCGCATTCCGGTGGCCGCCATTCTGGCAGATGGCTTTGCCGAAGCCGGGCCGGAAGGCCGTGCCTTGCAGGAAAGGCTGCTGGCCACAGCGAAATCGGCAGGTGTTCGCTTGCTCGGCCCCAATTCCATGGGGCTTGTGAATTTGAATGCGCGCACCGCCTGTTCGGTCAATGCCGCGCTGGAAGCAGAAAGCCTGCCCGCCGGGCGCATCGCGCTGGTTTCGCAATCCGGTTCCATGATGGGTGCCATCATGGCGCGCGGCGCACCGCGCGGGATCGGCTTTTCGCATCTGATCGGCACCGGCAATGAGGCCGATCTGACCGCGAGTGAAATCGCCGGCATGCTGGTGGAAGACCCTGACGTGGATGCGGTGCTGCTGTTTCTGGAAGCGATTCGTGCGCCGGAAAAACTCGCCGCCGCAGCGCGCCGCGCCCATGCGCTGGGCAAGCCCATCATCGCCTTCAAGCTTGGCCGTTCAAGCTTTGGTGCGGAGCTGGCCGGCAGCCATACCGGCGCGCTGGCCGGTTCGGATGCGGCAGCCGATGCCTTCTTCCGTGCCTATGGCATTGCACGCGTGACAATGATTGAAGCGCTGTTGGAAGCGCCGGCCTTGTTTATCGGGCGGAAGCCCTTGGCCAAGCCGCGGCGGACCATTTCTGTCATGACCACCACCGGCGGCGGTGGTGCCATGGCGGTGGATGCGTTGGGCGTTGTCGGCATTGAAACCAGCCCGTCCGATGCCGCTGCCGTGGCCGGGCTGGAAGCCGCTGGCCTGCCGCATCATGGGCGGATGATTGATGTGACGCTGGCCGGCACGCGCGCCGATAAGGTGGAAGCGGCACTTTCGGCCCTCGCCGCCGATGCGGGCACGGATATGGTGCTTTCGGTGGTCGGATCCTCCGCGCAATTCCGCCCGCATGATGCGGTGGCGGGGATTACCGGCGCGGTGCAGGCCGGGCTTGGCAAGCCCATCGCGGCTTTTCTGGTGCCGCAGGCTGATGCGTCACTGCGGCTGCTGGGGGAGGCCGGCATCCCCGCCTTCCGCACCCCGGAATCCTGCGCCGATGTGATCCGTGCCTTTTTCGATTGGCGCGCGCCAAGGTCCGAGGCCCCTGCGCCTTCAATCAGCCATACAATCCCCGCCAACCCGGATGAGGCTGATGCGAGGCGGCTTTTCGCGGCTTTTGGCTTGGATAGCCCCTTTGCCGTCATGGCGGCGCCCGATGCGGTGCCGGAGGGGCTGCACTATCCCGTCGCGCTCAAGATCCTCTCGCCTGATCTAGCGCATAAGACGGAAGTCGGCGGCGTGGCGCTGAACATCGCCGATGCGGCGGCGCTGCAGACCGAGGCCACCGCCATGCTGGCCCGCGTGACTTCCCGCGCCCCGGCCGCGCGCATCACCGGCTTTCTGGTGCAGCCCATGATGAAGGGCCTGGCCGAGGCCATTATCGGCTTCCGCCGGGACCCCGAGGCAGGGCCGGTGATTTTGGTGGGTGCCGGCGGCATCATGGCGGAATTGCACCGCGATACCGCAATCCGCATCGCCCCGGTGGATGAGGCTGAAGCACGCGCCATGATCGCGGAGGTGAAGGGGTTGAAGCCACTGGCCGGCTGGCGCGGCTTGCCGCGTGGCGATTTGGATGCGCTGGCAAAGGCGGTCGTGGCGGCGTCACGCTTGGCCGCCCATCCAGGCGTGGCCGAGGCAGAAATCAACCCGCTCATCATCCATGCCGAAGGCCAGGGCGTGACCGTCGCGGATGCCTGGGTGGTGCCCGCTTCCCCTTGATGCCGCGCGGTGCGAGTTTGGGGTCATGAAGCCTGAAGACCTGATCCGCGCCCGCTACGGCGCCCTGCCCTTCACTCCGCCCGAGGCGATTCCGCCCGCGCTTGCGGCGCTATTGGATCGGCGCGTCACGCGCCGGTTTGCCGCTGACGCGGTGAGTGAGGCGCTATTGGATACGGTATTGGCGGCGGTGCAATCGGCACCCTCCAAATCCGATCTGCAGCAATATTCCATCATCGTCACGCGTGATCCGGTGAAGATCGCCAAAGTCGCGGATTGGATCGGCACCATGCCTTGGATCAAGGATGCGCCGGTCCTGCTGATTTTCTGCGGCGATATGCGGCGCGGTCAGGCGGTCTGCGCTCGCCATGGGCGCGAACATGCCAATAACAATATGGACACGTTCTTGAACACGGCGGTGGATGCGGCGCTGGCCTTGGGGGCGGCGATTGCGGCGGCGGATGCGGCAGGGCTTGGTACCTGCCCCATATCCTATGTGCGCAGCCATATCGAAAAAGTGGCACCTTTGTTTGCGCTGCCCAAGGGGGTCTATCCGGTGGCGGGGCTTTCACTCGGCTGGCCTGCCGCGCGCAACGAGGTGACACCGCGCCTACCGCCATCTGTCGTGATCCATCGCGAAGCCTATTCCAACGCGCATGAGGCAGAGGCGACTGCGGCCTATGATGCGCTCCGCCCCCGCCAGAAGCCGCGCTATCCGGAAATTCATGGCCCCGCGCCGGAAGGCTGCACCTGGTCTGAGAACGCCGCACGGCAATTATCGGTGCCGGAGCGCTTTGGCTTCCGCGCCTGGTTGCGGAGCCGGGGTTTTGACCTTGACTGAACGCCCGAAGCGCGAGGACCCGACCGCCGATAATCCCGGCGGCGCTGATGTTGAAGGGAAACGCAACCCGCGCGCCCGCACTGCGCGGCCACGCGATGCGGCAAGCCTGATTGTCTGGCGGCAAAGCCGCAAAGGCCCCGAATTGCTGATGGGTAAGCGCCATGCCGGGCATCGCTTCATGCCGGATGTGATGGTTTTTCCTGGCGGGCGCGTGGACCCTGATGATCATCGTGGCCCAGCTATCAGTGAATTGCGCGCTGACCCTCGGCGCCTGCTGGAACGGCGTGCCACACCAGCGCGCGCGCGTGCCTTGGGGATTGCAGCCGCGCGGGAATTGTTTGAGGAAACCGGGCTGGTGCTTGGCGAAAAGCGTGGCGATGGCGTAGCGGCGGCACTCGACGCGCTGGATTATTTATGTCGCGCCATCACGCCAACGGGGCGGCCCATTCGCTTTCATGCGCGCTTCCTGATCGCACCGGCGGAAGCGGTGCATGGTTCTATTCAAGGCTCCGGTGAATTGGAAAAGCTTGGCTGGTACAGCCCGGAAGGGGCGCATGCCCATAATGTCGCGACCATTACGGCGCGCGTCATGGGTGAATTTTTGGCCTGGCTTGCGCTTCCTGAAGCGGGGCGTGCCAAGCGAGATTTGATCGTGTTTCGCGGCATGGATGACAGAAGGGTGGAGCGTTGAATTTCTGACGCCCCATCACCCCACCCGGCGGCGCGGTTCCAGCAGCATCATCCCTCCAAGCTTCAACGCGCCCCCGCATAGCGCCAGCAGCGCCACCGCGGCATGTGAAAATCGCGCTGGCGCCGTGGCATCGCCCAATAAAAGCGCCACCAGCACCAGATCGCAGACCACACCAGCACCAATCAGACCAAGGGCAAACATCTAACTGCTCATGCATCGTTCAGGCGTTCCTTAAACCTGCCCAGCAGGGCAGCAGCGCGACCATAGCAAGGCAGTTTCATGGCAAGCCGGCATGGACAGATGCCCCCACATCTGAGACTGTCCGCCCGTTCGACTTCATAGAAGGAGGTTTCAATGCGCCGTTTTCTGGCCGCCGCCCTGCTCTCCGTCGCCATGGCCGGCCCTGCTTTGGCCCAAGGCCAACCGCCGCTTCGCTGCGGCGTTGATGGCACTTTCGCCCCACATGCCTTCCCGTCACTGCAAGGTGGCGTGCAGGGTTTTCAGGTTGACCTGTTCCGCGAAGTGGCCAAGCGGATGGGGCGCGAAATTGTGATCGAAAGCGCTTCCTTCTCCGGCCTTATTCCGGCCATGAATGCAGGGCGCTATGATTTCCTTTGTGCCCCCACCACGGTAACGCCAGCACGCGCTGAAGCGCTGCTGTTCACCGAAGGATATATCTGGACCGAATTGCAGTTTGGCATCCGCCGCGGCACGCCACCCATCAGGTCCGAGGAAGATTTGCGCGGCAAGACCATCAGCGTGAACAAGGGCACGCCTTATGAAAACTGGGTCACGGCCAATGCCGCGCGCCTGAACCTGACACTGCTGGCCTTTGATACGCAGCCCGATGCGGTGCAGGCCGTGATCCAGGGCCGCGCCTATGCCAACCTGTCCGGCAATACGGTGGTGCGGTATTCGGCGTCTCGCACGCCGCAGTATGTCGCAGATTTCGTGCTGCCCGGCACGCGCATGCATTGGGGCACACCCTTCCGTAAGGATAGCGCCGCCATGCGTAATCAGGTGGAGGATGTGCTCACCTGCATGAAGCGCGATGGCACCATCGCCACCTTGTCTGAGAAGTGGTTCGGCAATCGCCCGGGGCCTGATCAGGCGGAAGTGATGGAATTCCCCGGCTATGGTCCGCCGGGCCTGCCAGGCCATGACCCCACACCGCAGAATCCGCGCTGCTGATGGCGTTTCATGAAAGGGCGCGGCGGGCATGAACCCCGCCCGCCCCATTGTTGAAGCGCGCGCCATCCACAAACATTTCGGCGCCCTGCATGTGTTGCGAGGCGTGGATTTCACGGTGGAAGAACGCCAGCTTGTCTTTGTGATCGGGCCTTCGGGTTCCGGCAAATCCACGCTGCTGCGTTGCCTGAACCGGCTTGAGGAACCGTCAAGCGGTTCCATCATGGTGGATGGCATAGATATTCTTGATCCGCGCACGGATATCAATAAGGCGCGGCAGCGGATTGGCATGGTGTTCCAATCCTTCAACCTCTATCCGCATATGACCGCGCTTGGGAATGTCATGCTCGCCTTGCGGAAGGTGCAGGGGCTGGACAAGTCCGAAGCCGAAGCCCGCGCACAGCGCGCCTTGGATAGGGTACATTTGGCAGACCGCGCGGATCACTACCCCAATCAGCTTTCCGGCGGCCAGCAGCAGCGCGTTGCCATTGCGCGGTCCATCGCACTTGAACCACGTGTGATGCTGTTTGATGAACCAACCAGCGCGCTTGATCCTGAATTGGTGGGCGGCGTTCTGGCCGTGATGCGCGAATTGCGGGAAGATGGCATGACCATGGTGGTGGTGAGCCATGAAATGAGCTTCGCCCGCGCCGCTGCGGATCGCGTGGTTTTCATGGCTGATGGCGAGATTCTGGAACAAGGCCCACCGGCGAAACTGTTCAACGCACCGCGTCATGAAAGGCTACGCGCCTTCATCAGCCAGGTTGAGCGTCACTGATCCGCCATGACCGGCTGGGAACGCTTTACCGATAGCTTCTTCAATGCGCGCGTCATGGCGCAGTACCTGCCGAAGATCATTGAAGGCTTTGGCCTGACCATTGTACTGGCGCTTTGCATTATCGCCGCTGGCTTGATCGCGGGACTTGCTTTGGCGGTGCTGCGTGCGCTTGGGGTGCGGCCACTCAATTGGCTGATCATTTTCGTGGTGGATTTGTTCCGTGCCTTGCCGCCGCTGGTCATCATCGTGCTGCTGTTCTTTGGCCTGCCCAGCATGGGAATGGAGCTTTCGGGCTTTGCTTCCGCCTGGCTTGCGCTGACCCTGGTGCTGATGGCGTTTTCGGAGGAGATTTTCTGGGCCGGCATTACCAGCGTGCCGAAGGGGCAATGGGAAGCGGCGCGCTCGACGGGGCTAAATTTCCTGCAAGCGCTTGGCTATGTGGTGCTGCCGCAGGCGCTGCGCCTGACCATCCCGCCGCTGACGAACCGCACCATCGCCATTACCAAGGGCACCGCACTCGCTTCCGTGGTGGCGGTGCCGGATATTTTGGGCGCGGCGAGTTCCGGGCTTTCCCATTCCTTCAACCCATCGCCGCTGACGCTCGGGGCGCTGGCCTATCTGGTGCTGTTCTTTCCCGTGGTCCTCTTGGGCCGCTGGATTGAAACGCGCTTTGCCTGGAAGCGCTGAGCATGCAGGATTTCCTTGAAGCCTTCCTGAATTGGGAAATCATGCGTGAAGCCTCCCCCATTCTCTGGCAGGGGCTGCGGGCCACGCTATTGCTATCCCTGCTGGTGGTGCCGCTTGGGCTTTTGGGGGGGATTATCCTGGCGGTGCTGTCCACCCTGCCTCATGCCTGGGTGCGCTGGCCGCTCAGGGTTTGGGTGGATACCTTCCGCGCCCTGCCACCCCTGGTGCTGCTGATTTTCATCTTCGCCGGCCTGCCGTTTCTGGGTCTGGAGATCAGCGCCTGGACTGCGGTGGCGATTGGGTTTTTCCTGAATACCGGCGCCTATTACGGCGAGATTCTGCGTGCCGGCATTGAAAGCGTGCCGCGCGGTCAGGTGGAAGCCGCGCGCAGCACGGGGCTTTCGGCGGCGCAGACCATGCGCTTCATTGTGCTGCCGCAGGCGGTACGCAATGTGCTGCCTGACCTGATTTCCAATACGCTGGAGGTGGTAAAGCTAACCTCCATCGCGTCTGTCGTCGCTTTGCCTGAATTGCTGTTCCAGGCGCGTCAGGCGCAAAGTGTCACCTATAACGCATCGCCAATTGTCGCGGCGGCGATCATGTATTTCATCCTGCTCTGGCCCGTGGTGCGGTTATTGAGCCGGCTTGAAAACAAGCAATTGGCGGCAAGGCGGTGAACGCCCCGCCGCACACCCCCTGATCAGCCGCGCCAGGGGCGCACCTGCCAAAGCCGCTTCAGCCGATCATCCACGGTTTGCGCGAAGGCACGATATTCAGCACCGACCATGGTGTTCAACGGCATGAAATTGCGCGCCGCTTCGCGCTTGAAATTCTCATCCGCCAAAGCGGTGCGGAAGGCCGCTTCAAGCCGCGCAACGATGGCAGGTGGCATATTGGGCGGGCCGACAATGCCGCGGCTGGCGCCATGCACCACATCAAAACCCAATTCGCGGAAGGTTGGCACATCGGCAGCTTCCGGTTGGCGCCGCACGGCGGCTTGCGCTAGCATCCGTACCTTGCCTTCGCGCGCCAATTGCAGCGCGTCATTCACATTGATCGCGGCGACATCCATATTGCCGCCGAGCAATTGCGGAATGAGTGGCGCGGCACCGGCAAAAGGCACCTGGATCATGGGCTTCAGCCCCGCCAATTCCTCAAAATGCAGCACAAAAAGATGGTCATCGCTGCCAATGCCCGTGGTGGCATAGGTAATCTGCTCGGGCCGGGCCTTGGCCGCTGCCACCAGATCCTGCAGGGTTTTGAATGGGCTATCGGCGCGCACATAAAAGCAATTGGCATCTTCAACGATATTGCAGAGGAAGGTGAAATCCATCGCGCGGTAGCGCACCTGGCGTTCCAGCGGGATGGCGTTATGCGCGGGGATGGTGGTGGCGCCGATGGAATAGCCATCCGGCGCGGCGTTGAAGGTGGCTTCCAACCCAATCTGCCCCGCCGCCCCAGTGCGATTGATCACCACGGGACGCAGGCCGGGGATTTGCGCCGCGACCAGCGGCATGACTAAGCGTGTCATGATATCCACGCCGCCACCGGCGGGGAAAGGCACAAACACCTCCAGGGGCTTGTCACCCGGCCAGGCGGTTTGCGCCTGGACAATGGCGGGTGTGGCAAGCAGGCTTGCAGATGCCAAAAGGCTGCGACGATTGATCATGATTTTTCCTCCCTATTTATGTCCGAAAGCCTAAGGGCAGCGGGCCTTCGCTGGCAAATCCAGGGCAAAGCCGCCTTATCGCCGCCATGGCCGGCGCGCGAAAAGGGCGCGCACAGCCTCCCCCTCTGCCAGCACCATGGCGCGGTAATCCGCCCCCACCAGCGGGCGCAGCGGGAGCGAGACCTTCTCCGCATCCTGCACGAAGCGGGGATCAGCCAGCGTTTCCCGAAAGGCCGCTTCCAGCATCCGCACGGTTTCGGCGGGTAGACCGGGCGGGCCCACAATACCGCGCGCACTGCCGATCACCACATCAAAGCCCAATTCGCGGAAAGTTGGCACTTGCGCCGCTGCAGACCAGCGCATGGGCGATGCCTGCGCCAGACAACGGATTCGCCCTTCGCGCATCAGCACGATCCCTTCACTCATGTTGAAGGAAGCGACATCAACGGCGCCCGAAAGCAAATCCCGCTGCACCTGAGCCGTGCCATTGAAGGGGGCATGCAAAGCCCGGATATTCGCGGCTTCTTCCAGGCCCAACAGCACCAGATGATCATCGGAACCAACACCAGCAGCGCTGCCGACCGAAAGCGCTTCGGGCTTTTCGCGCAGCCTTGCCACAAGGTCACCCAGATTGCGCAAGGGCGAATTGGCCAGCACCCATAATCCGCAGGCATCATCAACAATATTGGCGATATAAGTGAATTCTTCGGCCTTCCAGCGCACGGGCCGTTCCAGTGGCAGGGTGGAAACATTCAAGCTGCCAATGGTGCCAAGCGTGTAGCCATCAGGGGCTGCGTTGAAGATTGCCTCCATCCCAAGCTGGCCAGAAGCGCCAGGCCGATTGCTGATGACAAAGCGCACCCCAGGCAGACGCGGCGTGACCTGATGGGTCGCGAAGCGCGCCGCTGCATCCACGCCGCCGCCTGGCGGAAATGGCACAATCATTTCAATGGCGCGATCCTGCGGCCAAGCTGCCCGTGCGGGCTTGACCCAAGGCATGGCAAGCAACCCGCCCGCCAGAAGCGATGCTTGACGCCGTGTGAACATGGATCCCCCCAAATGGTCTTCTTGACCCGGATGTTAGCGCTTCATGGTTTGGCGGCAAGAAAATTCGGCACGCGCCTTGGCACGTGATGTCAGCAGCGCGCGATCAGGCTAGAACACATGCCTCCAGGCAAAGAAAAGGGCGTCGCGATGGATGCAGCAACACGGGCGGAATTCCAGGTGGAAGGCCATTGGGCCATGGCGCGGCGGCATCGCATTCGCTGGATTCAATGCGACATCTACGCCCATATCAATCACGCCGCCTATTTCACGATGTTTGAGGATATGCGGATTGATTGGTGGCTGGCCTCTGGCGGGCGCTTCGGCGCGGATGCTGAAGGGCCAGTGGTGGCTTCGATCGAAGCCAAATACCTCCGCCCCGGACATTTCAATGAGGATGTACTGCTGACCGTACGCGCAACAAGCTTCCGGCGCAGTTCCTTCATTCATGAATATGGGCTGTGGCGTGATGGGCTTTTGTGTTCCGGGCGCGCGGTTTGCGTAATTGTGAACAACGCAACCGGCGCCAAGGCACCGATTTCGGATGCGCTTCGCCAATTGATGCTGACGCGCGATCAGGCGATTGCCGAAATCTAGAAGGGAAGGATCAACGCCATGCCCCACCAATTCTGCGAAGTGCGTGATGAAGGCCGCTTGCGCATCGTCACCCTTAATCGGCCCGAGGTGATGAATGCGCTTCATGCTGATGCCAATGAGGAATTGGAGGCGGTTTGGGATGAATTCGCCCAAAACCCCGATCTTTGGGTTGGCATCATCACCGGCGCTGGGGATCGCGCCTTTTCCGCCGGCAATGATTTGAAGGTGCAGGCCGCCGGCAAGCGCCGCCCCCTGCCCCGCACGGGCTTTGCCGGCCTCACCAGTCGCTTTGATCTCGAAAAACCCGTGATTGCTGCGGTGAATGGCATTGCCATGGGCGGTGGTTTTGAAATTGCGCTCGCGTGCGATCTGATCATCGCGGCCGAGAACGCGCTTTTCGCTTTGCCCGAACCGCGTGTTGGGCTGGTGGCGGGCGCGGGCGGCCTGCATCGCCTGCCGCGGATGATCGGCCAGAAACAGGCGCTTGGCATGATCCTGACCGGGCGGCGTGTGCCGGCCGCCGAGGGTCACAGCCTTGGCTTTGTGAATGAGGTTGTGCCGCCGGGCCAGGCTTTGGAAGCAGCGAAGCGCTGGGCGGCGCTGATCCTGGAATGCTCACCACTTGCAATCCGCGCGTCCAAACAGGCGGTTTATGCGGGGCTGGATGAGGAGAGCCTGGCGAAAGCGATCGGCACCATGTACCCGGCGCAGGCGCGCAACCGCGATAGCCAGGATTTCATCGAAGGCCCGAAAGCCTTTGCCGAAAAACGCAAGCCT
>VGDL01000035.1 GCA_016869735.1 Alphaproteobacteria bacterium | reverse complement strand
CAAAACCCTGAAACGTGACTATGCCCGCGTGAACCCAAGGCCAGACGCCATCTCGGTCCTCCAGCAGCTGCCAGCATGGTTCGAGGATTACAATAACATCCACCCGCATTCGGGCTTGCGCATGCGCTCGCCACGTGAGTTCATAGCAAGCAAGTTATCCAACCAAGCCGAGTGTCCGGTTTGATAGGGGCAAGTCCAGAGGGGTAACGCGCGGTTGTATTGGATTGATCGCTTAAGCCGTCTCCGGCTGCACGGATACGAACGCGTTGAGGATAAGATTCTAATTAAATCAATATATTGAAGACCTTTCATGTCGGCTGCATGAAGAGGGATCGCAGTTTTTACCTGTCTATTCTCGACTTCCTTGGTGCAGTTCATAATTTTGTTGACATTATCTCATAAATTTGCGATAAGAAAGATTGGATAGGTCAAGTGTTTTATGTCTCCAGATGTAGCAATTCGTCAGACCCCCCCGCAGGACTCTCTCCGGCGTGTTACGCCTTTGGGTGCTGGTAGGGATGTCGTGGGTTCTTCCTCTGTGGCTGGTGCGCCTGAGGTTGGGCCGCCCAACCCGCGGCTTCGGCTTGATCGTGACCTTGGCATGGTGGTCATTGAATTCCGTGATGCCGCCGGCCGGTTGGCAGCCTCCCTTCCAACCAATCGTGAAATTGAGGCCTATCGTGCATCCATACTTTTTGGGGCCGATTTGCCGTCAGATATTCCGGCCTTGAGAATAGCCGGTGATGGCCCCAGCGCGGCTCGGCCTGGTAGCCCCTCTCCCCCCCGAAGGAAGAAGTTCCCTCCGGCGCTGGTTTTTCCGCCACTCAGGGCAAGCCCATAGGGTTTGAGAAAATCGTTTGACCTCCTCTGGGTCGAGTAAGACGCGCAGACCCTATCCGTGGTTACCAGAAGATGCGGGCTTCAATTTATTGCCTTGGGTAACTGACGAGTGGCTCCAGATACCGGAATGAACGTCATGAGTCGCAGCGAATCCGCCACGGTGCCCCATCGCATTGTCGTGGTCGGGGGTGGGGCTGGAGGGCTGGAACTCGTCACCCAACTGGGCCACCGCTACGCTCGTGGCGGTGCAGCTGAGGTCACGCTGGTTGAACGCGCCCGAACCCATTTATGGAAGCCCTTACTCCATGCCGTTGCCGCCGGCAGCCTGGATCGAGACCGGCATGAGCTGCATTATCTCCGCCAAGCCCATAACCACCATTTCACTTACCGCTTCGGACCAATGGTCGGCATTGACCGGGAGGCGCGCGAAGTCCTGGTTGGTGCCACTATTGACGATGAAGACCGTCAGGTTACGCCCCCAAGCCGCGTGCCCTATGACACGCTGGTGGTCTGCATCGGCAGTGTTACCAATGATTTCGGCACACCTGGGGCGGCGGAACATGCGGTGCCGCTGGAAAATGTGGCGCAAGCCAGCCGCTTTCATCGCCGCCTGGTCAATGCCTGCCTCCGCGCCAATAGCCAATCGGAACCGGTGCGCCCCGGGCAGCTTCATGTCGCGATCATCGGCGCGGGTGCGACCGGCACCGAACTGGCCGCCGAACTCCACCGGACCCTGCGCGCCGTTGTGGCCTATGGCCTTGATAAGATTGACCCGGCGCGCGACGTACGCATTCGCCTGATTGAAGCAGCGCCTCGCATCCTGCCCGCATTGCCCGAACGCATCTCGGCCGCCACCATGAAGCTCCTGGAAGATTTGGGTGTGGAAGTGCTGGCCGGCCGCCGCGTGGCCGAAGTGCGTGCCGATGGGGTGGTGCTGGCCGATGGCGCCCTCATCCCCGGGGAGCTTGTGGTCTGGGCTGCCGGCGTGAAGGGCCCGCCGGTACTGCGTAATATTGGCGGGCTTGAAACCACCGCCACGGATCAGCTTGTAGTGCTGCCCACGCTGCAAACCACGCGCGATCCGGATATTTTCGCACTCGGTGATTGCGCGGCCTGCCCGCGCCCCGATGGCAAGGGCAACCTGCCGCCCCGCGCCCAGGCCGCGCATCAGCAAGCCACACACCTCTACCGGCAAATTGAACGTCGCATGAAAGGGCTTGCGGTGGAGCCCTTTGTCTATCGTGATTTTGGATCTCTCGTTTCGCTTGGCAAATACTCAACCGTTGGCAGCCTGATGGGCTTTCTGGTGGGGCGCAGCATGTTCATTGAAGGCTATTTTGCGCGGATGATGTATCGGTCTTTGTACAAAATGCACCAGACCGCACTGCATGGGCATGCACCAGTGTTATGGAAAACGCTGGTCGGTCTTGTGGCGGATCGCGGGCAGCCGCAGGTGAAGCTGCATTGAAGCAGCGGGGACGCTGAGGGCGGCAATCCGTCCTTAAAACACAAAAAGGGGGCCAAAGCCCCCCATATGCCCGATGCTATGATACAGGCAGAAGCCCGCGCGAACTCAGCCCTGGCGGGCCTTCAGCCGAGGATTCTTCTTGTTGATCACGTAAACGCGACCGCGGCGGCGCACCACAACGCAGTTCTTGTCACGGGTCTTGGCGGTCTTCAGGGAGTTACGAATTTTCATTGGTCAAACCTTTCGAAGGCGCGGCTAGTAAGCGGGGCGGGGGCCGAAGTCAACCCATGGCTACCTCTATTCTGCCGCCCGGCGTTCCTCTTGCATCATGCGCAGAAACCCATCGCGGGTCTGCGGCAGCTTGCGGCCCATGATTTGTTCGGCAACCTGGGTGCGGAGCACCTGCGCCGTGCCGCCGGCAATGGCGAACATGCGCGCATCGCGCAGATAGCGTTCCATCGGATTGTCGCGCGAATACCCCGCCGCACCCCAAACCTGCAGGGCCTGGTTCGTGACCCTGATCGCCATCTCACCGGCCAGCACCTTGGCCTGCGCGGCGGCCAGCCGGTCTGGAAAGCCATTTGGCCCGGCACTTTTCGCCGCGCGCCACACCATGGCGCGGGCGGCTTCCACCTCAATGGACATATCAGCCAGCATCCAGGCGAGCCCCTGGAATTCGCCAATGGGTCGGCCGAATTGGCGCCGCGTCCCCGCGCGCTCCAGCGCATGATCATAGGCCCCGGCAGCCAGCCCCAAGGCGACGGTCGCCGCCCCCACGCGCTGACCATTATAAGCATCGATCAGTCGGCCAAAGCCGCGCGCCCAACCGCCGGGCGGGCGCAGCACCATGTTATCGGGTACTTCCAGTCCCGTGATTTCCGTCTCGGCTTCCGGCATACCGCAAAGGCCAAGGGACGGGATGCGCTTGAAGCTGATCCCAGGCGGCGGGCCATCGCCGTGGCGCACCACAAGGAAACCGCCAATCCCCTGGTCGCGCCCATCTTCAATAACCCGGGCAAAGATCAGATGCAGGCGGGAAACCCCGCCGCCTGTGATCCAGGTCTTGCGACCATTGATCACCCAAATATCGCCATGGCGCACCGCGCACGTGGTCATTTCGGTGGCCGCTGAGCCGGCTTCCGGTTCGGTGATCAGAATGGCGGGCTTGTCGCCGGCCAGCACCAGATCGGCGGCGATGCGCTTTTGGGCATCCGTGCCATAGGCCATGATGGCGCCAATCGCGCCCATATTGGCTTCCACGGCAATGCGGCCGCAAACGGCGCAGGCTTTGGAAAACTCCTCAATCACCAGGGCAGCATCGAAGTAATCGCCGCCTGGCCCGCCCCATGCGCGTGGCACGGTGAGGCCCGTGAAGCCTGCTTCCGCCATGCGCTGCACCATGGGCCAAGGGTAAGCGCCGGAGCGGTCCGTTTCAGCCGCTTGGGCTGCCGCCTCGCGCGCCAATTCCCGCGCCCGGTCGCGCAGCCTTGTCTGTTCTGGGGTCAAGCCATCCATCAATTCAGTCCTTTACAAGACGCGCTTCAATTGCCGCCGTCGCGGCGCGATCCAGTTTGAGCGCCTTGGCGAATTCATCAAGCCAAAGCCGCTCTGCCGCTGCGATATTGCCCGCGCCAACCACGGCGGCCGCGTAAAGCTGCGCGGCCAGCATAGGGTCGGTCGCCTGTTTCGCCAGCGCTGCCGGTGGCAATGGTTTGTCGAAATCAGCCAATACCGTATCGCGCGCAGCGGGGCTGAGGCCCGCGCCATCCAGTTGCGCGGCAATGCGCGCGCGTTCTTCGGCATCAATCGCGCCATCAGCTTTGGCGGCGGCAATCATGGCGCGCAGCATCAGAAGTGCCTCGGCGCTTTCGGCGCTGGGTTCTGCTTCGGGCGTGGCGGAAACGGGTGCCCAGGGATCGGTCGCGGGTTTGGCGGCGCTGGGCGCATTGCCCCAAGGGCCAGCGCTGGCCTGCGCATCCTTGGGCCCGCCCTGGCCTGGTGCCTTCTTGCTGGGCGGCGCGCTTTTTGAACCTTCACGCGCCGGCCCGGCCCAATCAAAGCCGCTTCCCTTGCTGGGCGGTGCCGACCTTTGCTGCGGTGCGGCGGGCGGTGGTGGAGCAGTCTGGCTGCGCCGCAGTGCTTCAATCGCGATCCCAGCCAGCCCCGCCAAAGCGCGGCCAAGCTGCGCATTGCCTGCGGGCGCGCGCCTGCCATACCCGGCTGGGCTGCGACGGCTTTGGCCAGCTGCCCCGGACAGTACCGCGCCAATCACACTGCCAAGGTTGAAACCAGCCATCATCCGCTCCCTTTCAAGGATCGCATTACAAATCCTGCATGACGGCGGCAATCGCTGGTGCCAAGGCGCGAAATTCCTCGGCCCTTGGGCTGCGTGCGCGCCAAGCCAGACCAATCCGCCGGCTCATGCCATTCTCCAATGGACGCGTTACCAGCCCAGTGCCGGCCAGGACCCCGCCGGCCACAGCCAAGCGCGGCAGCAGCGTCACACCAAGCCCGCTAGCCGCCATTTGCACCAGCGTATGCAGTGAGGTTGCGGAAAATTCCTCCGCCGTCAAAGCCCCGGAAAGCCCGCAAGCGGATAGCGCATGGTCGCGCAGGCAATGGCCATCCTGCAGCAGCAAGAGCTTTTCATCCGTAAGCACCCGGGGGGCGATGGCCGTGCGCTCTGCCAAGGCGTGATCGGCAGGGCAGGCAAGTAGAAATGGATCCTCGGCAATGCCGAGGGTTTCCGCCCCACCGCAATCGCAGGGCAGCGCCAGCAGCAGCAAATCAAGCCGCCCTGATTCGAGCGCTTCCACCAGCCTTTCGGTCAAATCCTCCCGCAGCCAGGGGCGGAGCCGCGGGAAATCAGCGCGCAGGCGGGGCATTAGGCGCGGCAGCAGGAAGGGGCTGATGGTCGGGATCACGCCAAGCCTGATGGGCCCCGAAAGTGGTTCCCGCGCGGCAGTCGCCGTTTCCACGCAGCTGTTAAGCGCAGCAAGCGCCGACCGCGCGCGCTGAATAAGCTCTGCCCCAAGTGGCGTGAAGACCGGTTTCTTGGCGCCGCCTCGTTCAAGGATCGCAGCGTCCAATTGGCGTTCCAGGGCGATCATCCCGGCGGATAGGGTGGATTGCGTAACCCCGCATGCCGAAGCGGCGCGGCCGAAATGCTCATATTCCGCCAAGGCCACCAGATAGCGGAGCTGCTGAGGCGTGGGCAGCGGGATCATCGAATATTCCGATTATGATATGAGTTGCCGAGTAATCTTATAACTGATTTAATCCGCAGCTTGAAGGCGTTAAGGGTCAATACCGCCCTGGATCATACGGCTTCGGATCAATGAAGGGCGCTTCGCCCATGATCATTTCCGCCATCAACCGCCCTGTGGTCGGGCCCAGGGTGAAGCCCTGATGCGCGTGACCAAAAGCGCACCAGGCGCCGGCCTGGCCGGGCAGCGGGCCGATGATTGGCAGCATGTCTGGTGTGCAGGGCCGCACCCCTAGCCATGGGTCATCGTCCACCGCTTCCGTCAGGGGCAACAGTTTGCGCGCCAGGGGTTCAGCACGGGCCAATTGCACCGGGGTTTTCGGTGCGTCATCGGGCGCGAATTCAGCGCCAGTCGTCAGCCTGACACCAGCGCGCATCGGCACCAGCACAAAGCCGCTATCCGCATCCAGAAAGCCGTGATTAAGCACCGCATTGCCCTGCATGCGGTAATGCCGATGATAGCCACGCTTGCCGAACAGCGGCGGCGCATAGCCAAAGCGGCGGGTCAGTTTTGCGGAGGCGGAGCCAAGTGCAATCACCACCTGTTCGGCTTCATGCGCGCCATCACTGCTGTGCACGCGCCAGCCCGCGCCGTGGCGTTGAAGGCTAAGGGCATCACCGCGCAGGATTTGGCCCCCTGCCTCGGTGAAAAGCCGCGCATAAAACAATGTCAGCGCTTGCGGGTCGCTGACCGAAAGCGGATCGGTCCAATGAATGGCGCCAAGGCGCTTGACCAGCAGATGTGGCTCAGCGGTGGCGATGCCGGCTTCATCCAATAGAGCGTAATTCACGCCATGGTCACGCTTCAGCATTTCGGCTTCAGCAATGGCAGCGTTCAAGGCTGTGTGATTGTTGTAAAGCCGCATCCAGCCAATGGGGCGGAGCAGCGCCTCGGCCTCGGTCCCGCGCGTCAGCGCCACATGTTCATCAATGCAGGTCACGATCAGGCGTGCATAGGCTTCTGCAATGGGCCGATAGCGTGATGGCGCCGAATGCCACCAATACTTGAACAGGGGCGCGGCAAGCTTAAGCAAGGCGGAAGGATGATAGGAAGCATCCACCGATCGATTCTGCGCCATGCGCCACAGGGTTGCGATATCGCGCGGGAAGGGATGCGGATGCACCGCTTCACGCTGGATCAGGCCCGCATTGCCGAAGGACGCACCTTCCCCTGGCGGTGCGCGATCCAGCAAGACAACATGAGCGCCACGGCGTTGCAGATGCAGCGCGATGGAAACACCGACCATGCCGGCGCCAAGCACGATCACGGATCGTGACATTTTGCTTCTTCCTGGTTCATGCGCCCTAATGGAGCGGTTCAGACATCCTTCGTTTCAAATTCCGCCGGGCCGGTAATTTCGATCAATTCCAGATCTTCGGAATGGGCGATTTCGCGATGCTTCACCAAGGGCGGCTGATAGCAGCTATCGCCGGCGCGGAATTCCTTCACGCCGATATCCTCATATTCAAAGCGCACCCAGCCCTTCAGCACAAAGAACATCTGGAATTGCAGATTATGGTTATGCCATTGCCCGGTGGCATGGGCCCCTGGGACGGCACGGATGACATGCGCGCCAAAGGCGCCGCCGGTTGCATCCTTGATGCCAAGGTCACGATATTCGAAAAACGGGCGAAGCCCGCGGATGAATTCAGAACCCTCGGCATGGCTGGTCGTGGTGGTCATGGCGTTTTCTCCTTCAAGCGAGCGGCAGCGCGACATGGCGGGTGAAGCCAGGGCGTGTCAGCAGCGTATCATAATGCCGGCGCAGATTGGGCAGGCTTGGGCGTTCAATTGGCAGCACATGCCAGCGATGCACCCAACAGCCAAGCGTGATATCCGCCAGCGTCAGATCATTGCCGCAAAGGAAACGCTGGCCTTCCAGCTTCCTGTCCACAATGGCCCAGAGCTTGCCCGCTTCATCGCGTGCCTTGGCTTCTGCCTTCCAGTCACGTTCCGGTTCCGGTAGGCGCACATGGGTGAAAAAGATCGTCACCATCGGTGCGGTCAGGTGGCCCAGCGTCCAATCCATCCAAGTTTCAACCGCGGCCCTTTGGCGTGCATCGCGCGGGTAGATCGGGCTTTCAGGCGCTTCGGCATTGCACAAATAACGGCAGATCGTGTTGCTCTCCCACAGCGCCCAGCCATCTTCTTCCTGCAAGGTCGGCACCAAGCCCATGGGGTTCATGGCACGGTATTCAGGTTCCTTGGTGCGGCCAAAAGCGCCGCCGGCATCTATCCTTTCATAGGAAAGGCCGAGTTCTTCCAACAGCCACAACACCTTCATGACATTGCTGGAACTGGTGCGACCCCAAAGCTTGCGCATGGCTATTCTCCCTTACCTGTGAACAATTTAAAGCGCCCTGGCGGGCGGGTCCAGTTGCAAGCGGCGCGCGGGCGCGCAATCTGTTTCCCATGAAGCGCGCTTTGATCATTCTGGCGATGGCCGCCGCTGCGCCCCTTTTGGCCCAAGCCAGCGAAATCTGGCCGGGGCTGGCGCCTTGTGAGCTTTGTTTATGGCAGCGCTGGCCCTATTGGCTGGCTGCGGGTTTTGCCGCCACGGCGCTGGTGCTGCCGCGCCATGGCTTTGTACTCCTGGGGCTTGCGGGCTTGGCCGCGATCGCTTCTGGGCTGATTGGTGGGTTTCATGTGGGGGTGGAGCAGGGCTTTTGGCCCTCACCCCTTGCTGGCTGTCAGGCTGCAACATCGGGCGGTGCGATGAGCATCGAAGATATGCTGAAAAGCCTGGCCCCCACCCCGAACAAGCCCTGCGATGCGCCGGCTTTTCTGATCCCCGGTCTTTCCATTTCGATGGCGGCGATGAATATGGTGTATGGTTTGGGCCTTGGGGCGTTTTCCCTCGGCCTCGCCCGGCAAGGAGCCAGAGCATGACGCAGAAAACCGCCGAATACCGCCAGCCTGGCGACCCAACGGCGCGGGAGGTGATCGAGCGCACCATCCGCGTGGACCATGCCGGCGAATATGGCGCCAAGCGCATTTATGAGGGCCAATTGGCCGTGCTGGGCCGCACCAAATACGGCCCGCTGATTGAACATATGAAGGCGCAGGAACAGGTCCATCTGGACACCTTTTCCCGCTTGATTGGCGAACGCCGCGTGCGCCCGACCGCGCTGCTGCCTTTCTGGCATGTGGCAGGCTTTGCGCTTGGGGCGGCGACTGCGCTGCTTGGCCATCGCGGTGCCATGGCCTGCACGGTTGCCGTGGAAGAAGCGATTGATGAGCATTACCGCGCGCAGGAAGACATTCTTGGCGATGATGAGGCGGAACTGCGTTCCGATATCGCTCGCTTCCGTGCCGAGGAATTGGAACATCGCGATACGGGGTTGGAGCATGAGGCGGAACAGGCGCCGGCCTATCGGCTGCTGAGTGCCGCGATCAAGACCGGTTGCAAGATTGCCATCAAAGTCAGTGAGCGTGTGTGATGCGCCGCGCGGCGCTTGCCGTGCTGTTCGCTACCTTGGCGCAAGGCTGCGCCGAGCAGGCATTGCCCCCTGAAGCGCAGCCTGTTTCATCGGTGCCTGTGCCGGATGTGATGATGGCGCAGCTTCCGCCGACTTACCTGCCGGGACCGCCAGGGCCGGGCGGTGTTGAATTGGCGCCGGGCGTGCCATCGGCAAGGATCCAGGCGGTGGCGGCGCGGCTGCCGCTCCGCATTGGTCCCTGGGTGCGCGCTGTTGGCCCGCCGGATGAGGCCGCCATTGCGCGCAATGGGCTGAGCCAATTGTATGTGCGCTACACAATGCCCGGCCAAGGAAGCTGGGCAACCGTTGCGGTGAATGATCACGGTCTGGATGTGCCGGATGGCTTTGGCTCGGCGGCGGTTGCGGCGGGCTTCCATGCCAGCAAGGCATCGGTACGCGCCTCCGCGCCCGGAGATGTGGCGCGCATGCGCCTGGTTTGGATTCCCGATGCGCCTTCGCAGCGTTGCGTCACGGGGCGCGTTGTTCTGCAAGGCCAGGGTGCGCTGCATGTGGCGTGTTCAACGGGCGTTGCTGGTCAGGAATTGCGCGTGCGTGCCACCGCGTCCTTTCGGCCTGGCGATTCAGGGCGGTTGTTTGAATTGGAAGGCGAAGTGGCGCGGCTGATCGCGGAAGTGACACGCGCCGCTGCCGGGCTTCAGCCAAGCCCAGGCATGCGGTCCGATGGGCGCGTTTTTATTCCAAGGTTTGGTGCAGAGGCGGTGATGTGAATGGGGCGGTCAAAGGCCGCGCTGCATCAGCGCCGCCACATCGCGATCCCGCGCATCCTCACTGCCTGCCAGCCCTTCCATCACGCCGTGCCTGTCCTGTTCCGGCCGGTTTTGGCTGAGCTTTCTTTTGCCGATCAGCGTTTCGATTTCGAAGCGCAGCCCGACAATTCCTTTGAGCTGAGAGGCGATGAAGCTCTCCGGCGCATCATCAACGGCCCAGGGAGCGGCGCGCGGGGCCTCATGATGATTGGTCAGGCGGTCCACCAGCGCATGCAGCCGCGCAGCATCCTCAAAAACCTCAACCGCGCCGATGGCATGTACGGCTACATAATTCCAGGTCGGCACGACCTTGCCGTGTTCCTTTTTGGAGGCGTAGAGCGATGGGGAGACATAAGCCTCTGGCCCCATGAAAATCGCGCGCGCCTGGCCTGCCGTCGCAAGCCCGCGCCAATGCGGATTGGCCTTGGCAAGGTGGCCGTAAAGCGTGCCGTGCGGCCCCTCATCGGCCACGAATTGCAGCGGCAAATGGGTTGCTTCCGGTACGCCATCCGCGCCTGCGCTGATCAGTATGGCCAGCCGAGCCTCACGCAAAATGGCGTGCAGGATTTCCGGGCGATCTTCGCGGAACAGGGGCGGATTGTACATCTGGGTCTTCTCCAAACTTAGATTGCTGTTAGCCTATCCTGGTTTTGGGGAAAAGTCGTATGTCCGATGAATTGATCCGCCTGAGTGCGACAGAAGCCGTCGCCAAGCTGAAGGCGCGCGATATCACACCGCTTGATTTGATTGACGCCGCTGAGGCGCGCATCGCTGCGGTAGATGGCGCGGTGAATGCGCTGCCCACGCTTTGCCTTGACCGCGCGCGCGACCATGCCCGCGCGCTGATGGCGGGCAAGCGGCGCGAAGCGGAAGGTGAAGCGGGCTGGCTTGGCGGGATACCCGTTGCTATCAAGGATTTGGCGGAAGTAGCCGGCGTGCGCACCACCTATGGCAGCCCGATCTTCGCTGATTACGTACCGAAGGAAAGCCATCCTTTGGTGGAACGCATCGAACGCAAGGGCGGCATTGTGATTGCCAAATCCAATACGCCCGAATTCGGCGCGGGTGGTTCCACCTTCAATGAAGTGTTTGGGCGTACGCGCAACCCTTGGAATACCGCGCTCACCTGTGGTGGTTCCACGGGCGGCGGCGCGGTTGCCCTGGCGACAGGGCAGGTTTGGTTGGCGCATGGGTCGGATCATGGTGGGTCACTCCGTCGCCCCGCGACCTATTGTTCAGTGGTGGGGCTGCGTCCCTCGCCAGGGCGCGTGAGCCGTGGGACGGCGGATGATCTCTATTCGCCGCTTTCGGTGAATGGGCCAATGGCGCGCAACATCCCTGATCTGGCGTTGTTTCTGGACAGCATGGCGGGCTGGGATTTGGCCGATCCGCTCACCTGGGAAGCGCCTGCGCGCCCCTATGCCGCAGCGGTGGCGGCAGCCGAGGCCGAGGCACCGAAGCGCATTGCCTTCACCGCGCGTTTCGGTGGTGCGCTTGCGATGGACCGCGAGACTGAGGCGATTTGCGCGCGCGAAGTGCGCCGGTTTGAAGCGCTTGGCGCCGTGGTGGAGGAAGCGTATCCTGAGCTTGGCGATTTGAACGAAGCCTTCCTGGTGTTGCGTAGCCAGCATTTCGTGGTGGACCGCGAGAAAATGCTGAAGGAGCATCGCGACAAGATCAAGCCAGACATCATCTGGCAAACCGAACGGGGTTTGCAGGAAACCGCATCGCGCCTCGCCTGGGCCGAACATGAACGCCGGCGCTTCTTCATCAGCATGCGCGATTTGTTCAAACGCTATGATGTGCTGATTACGCCTGGTGCAGCGACGCCCGCCTTTGATGTGATGCTCCGCGCACCTGAGAGCATTGGTGGCAAGAAGCTCGACAACTACATGGGCGGGTCGCTGATCAATGCCTTCGCCACGCTGGCGGGCTGCCCCGCTGTCGCGGTGCCGTGCGGTTTTGATCAATATGGCAGGCCCGTTGGGCTGCATATTGTCGCACCGCCACGGCAGGATGCGCGTGCCTTGCAGGTGGCGGCGCTGTTTGAGAAAATGACGCGTATTGAGAGGCTGTTGCCGATCACCCCCAGGCCGGGCAGCGTGCCGCCGGCCGAAAGCGCATGACGGAGCATGAGCATGCAACGCCGTTCCCTTTTGCTTGCGACTGGTCTTCTGGCCGCGCCCGTGATCGCCGGTGCGCAGGATTTCCCAGCGCGCCCCATCCGCGTGGTGGTGCCCTACGCACCTGGTGGGCAATCCGACACGGTAATGCGGCTCTTGATACCGCGCATTTCCGAATTTCTCGGCCAGAATATCATTGTGGAAAATCGCAGTGGCGGCGGCGGGACTATCGGCGCCGGTATTGTCGCGAATGCACCTGCTGATGGTTATACGCTGTTCTTCGAAAATTTCGCTTTTGCCGTGGCGCCGCTGATTCATCGCGGTCTGCCTTTTGATTATGAAAACGCCTTTGTGCCGATTGGCCAGGCAGTGGCTTTGCCCTATATCCTAGTCACCAAGCGGGACTACCCGGCGCGCGATGTCGCGGAATTCATCGCTGCTGTGAAGGCGCGGCCCGGCTTCACCTGTGGTACGCCTGGCATTGGCACCATCGGTCATTTGGCTGGCGCGCTATTGGAAATGCGCGCGGGCATCAAAATGGAGCATGTCGCTTATCGCGGTGGTGCTGAAAGCGCGCGCGATGTGGCGGCTGGCAATATTGATGGCGCTATCGGCACCGTGAATAGCTTCGCCCCGGTGATCCAGAATGACCGTGCGCGGGGCATCGCACTGACAAGCGGTGAGCGTCGCGGCAGTTTTGCGCATTTGCCAACCTTGGCCGAAAGCGGCTTCCAAGGCTTTGATCTGACAAGCTGGAATGGATTATTTGCCCCTTCAGCCACCCCAGCACCCATCCGCGCCCGTCTGGAGGCTGCGTTGCGCCACGCCACAAGTGATGAACCAACGCGCCAAAGGCTGGCCGCTTCAGGCAATGATGTAGTGACAGAAAGCGCCGCCACATTTGCGGAACGTATCAGGAAAGATCGCGACCTGGTCCGGCAATTGATCCGTGAAACCGGACTGAAGATCGAATAGAAAAAGATTTAGCGACCACTGACGCTTATCCGAACCGGCCCCAGGATCAGGTTCCTCAAAGCGCTGGATGCCCATGGATTTGCCTATTGCCCGGTCATTCCTGGGCATCACCAGGATGCCCGGGGACTCGGCCTGTGTCGCGTGTTATCCGAACATCTCATCGGTTATGCTCTGATACCAGCCATCGGCATACAGCGCTTCAAGTTGGCGTTGTTCCTTGCGCCGTTCCGCCGTCATTGCGGCATTGCGCGGGCTGACGCCGCCCGACCCTTCAACCTCTGCGAAGCCATTGGGGCCAGAACGGAAGACGCCGACAATGGAAATTCCGTAATCAGGTCCCACATGGCTGTAGCAGGTATTGAAGAAGGTCGCAGCCGGTGGTGCGCGACCGGCAAGCGATGCGGCGATGCAGGCGACCGCGTGTTTTGCGTGAGAAGATGCAACAAAACCCGATTTTGGCATGGGGGCGGCGATGGTCGCATCGCCAAGCACATGAATTCCCTCCACCTGCGTGCTTTCCATGGTTGCAGGCTTTATCGGGCACCAGCCGGATTGATTGGCAAGCCCGGCATCACGCGCAATCTTCGCAGCCATTTGCGGGGGAATGACATTGACAACAGCGCCCTTTAGCTTTTCACCGAATTCCGTTTCCACTTCCATGGCTGCGGCATTCACGCGCATCACGCGGCCATCACTGGAAGCGCCGCGCCATTCGATGATGCCGGGGTAAAGCTCTGCCCACGCATCCTGAAATAGCGGCTGCTTCGAAAATCCATTTTTTGCATCGAGTGCAATGAGTTTGCTGCGCGGTTTGGCGCGCTTCAGATAATCCGCAACCATGCTGATCCGCTCATAGGGGCCGGGCGGGCAGCGGAAGGGATTATCTGGGATAACCATAATGAAATTGCCGCCATCGGGCATGGCTTCAAGCTGGCGGCGCAGCAGGGAAATGGGTTGCAGTGACGGTACCCAGCCATGCGGCATACGCTCACTCTCCGCTTCATCATAGCCTTCAATGGCACCCCAGCGCAGATCAATGCCAGGCGACATGATCAGCCGGTCATAGGGTATCTGCGCCCCACCTGCGAGCCTAACCTGTTTCGCTGCTGCATCCACCGCTACAACGCTTTGATGCACCACGCGCACACCACGCGCGGCGAGTTTTTCATAGCCGAAGGTGATGCTGTTCATGTCCCGTCGGCCGGCCAAGACAAGATTGCCGTAAGGGCAGGTGCTGAAGCTTCGGCTACGTTCAATCAACGTAACATCGAGCGCAGGAAAATTATCACGCGCGAAACGCGCGGCAGAAGCGCCACCAAAGCCACCACCGATGATGACAACACGGCCGGCACCGGCTTGGGCATGGGAAATACGCGGCGCGGCCAGGGCTACTGGAAGCGCTGCGGCTGCAAGGAAATTGCGACGTGAAATGGACATGATCTTGTTCCTCCGGCGCTATTGCGGGCGCGCGTAATGGGCGGCCAAAAGCGCGATTTGATCAGGCGTATAACCGCGGCTGATGCGCCCCATGACTGTGGCCGGCCGTTCATTCGCGCCGAAAGCGCGCATGATCGCAATGAATTCGTCTCGGCTGTGATTGGCCTTGATGGAGGGAATGCCCTGCGCCCCCTGGCCGGATGCTCCATGGCAGCCCTGGCAACCACCGATCAGCAATGGCGTATCTGCTGCCTGCGCAAAAGCCGGCGTGGCGGTTAGGAACAAAAAACAAAGCGTTATTTTGAGGTGCATAAATGTCTCTCCTCGAATTTCTTGAAACATCGATTTCGGCAAAACGTCCGCGAAAATATCCAGCGATCTTCAGTAGGTCAACGAATAAATTCGTTTGAAAATATAAAGAATATCTACGCCCGATCGAGTGGAAAAGAAGAATTTATTTCCGCAAATACGCGCTGCCATTCGCGGTATTTTCTGGGATCCACCATCAACCCAGCAATCCTGGTGCGCGTCGTACACCAGTATGACGTAATTCAATGTGATGGCGCGGCACCAGCACCACCCCGGCAAGCGCCAGATCTGTACGGCATGCGGTTTGATGTTGCGGGCGCTGGGTAGGCCACCAATAACTCAGGAAGTCTGACAGGTTCGTACTGGGATTTGCCTCTACGCCTTGGGGTAACCAGCACCCATGCGATCACGCCTGTTGAAGGCGCACCGCGTCATATTTCTGAACTGGCAGCTTAGGATTTGTGATCGTCAATCACTATGGCCGACAATTGATGCCCGATTGAACCGCCCCCGGCCAAGGTATTGCGCCTATGGCTGAAAAAGCGCGCGTCATCGGGTAGCGTATCATGCATCATGATGCTGGCTGCAACCCCAAGTGCCGACAAGCGCGCCGCACAATAACCGGGCAGATCGAATTGCCAGTGCCCTTCGCGTTTGCCTTCGGTAAAATGCCGCGCATCAGCAGAATCGCGCGCCAGCACTGCATTGCGCAAATCGGCGGCCACTTCATAGGATGATTGATGAATACAGGGGCCGACCACCGCGATGAGGTCGCGTCGCGTGGCGCCAAGCCTCTCCATGGCGAAAACCGTTTCTTCCAGCACGCCCGCCACCGCACCGCGCCAGCCTGCATGGGCACCACCAATCACGCCAGCAGCGCGATCCGCGAAGAGCACCGGCGCGCAATCGCCGGTAATGATGCCAAGTGCGAGGCCCGCGCGCCGTGTCACCACACCATCGGCTTCTGGGCGCTGGTCCTCCGGCCAGGCATCTTCGGCCACTACCACGTGCTTGCCGTGTACCTGGGTCAACCCGCAAAGCGCGCGGTATTCAATTCCAAGCGCTGCCGCAGCACGGCTGCGGTTCTCCCGCACCGACGCTGCATCATCCTTGCCGGAGAGCGAACAATTCAGTGATGCAAAAGCACCCTTTGAAACGCCGCCATTACGCGTGAAAAAACCATGCCTCAGGCGTGGCAACTGCAAGGGATTGGCGATCAGAAATTCAGCGTTCATGCGGCTTCGAATCCGGCAAGTATGAGCAGGCGTGGATCGCATACAGCCAAGGCCTTGAACAGACGCCCCATCGCTTCGGGCGCCGTCAGCCGATGCGCCGCGGCAAGCTGCGCCTGTGCGCTGGCGGGCGCAAGCCGCGCCAGCATCGCGGCCCGCGTCATGAAGCCCAGGCGCTGCAGGAAGACGCCCTGTGGCAAGGGGCCATGCGTCACCGCACCCGCGGCACCTGCCGCAGCGGCAAGGGCCGCGAAATCCACATGGGCGGTGATATCCACCTGGCCAGGGCTGGTGAGTGGATCAATGGGCTGACCTGCGCGTATGGCCTGTAGGCTATCGCCAAACCCAGTTTGTCCTGGGCCATAATCAATCAACAGCGCCGCGCCCCCATGCAGTGTGACCCATCTGCCCAGCCATGCCGCGAAGTCAAGCGCTGCTTCATTTACTTCCTTAATGGCGCCTTCCGGGGCTTCTTCCTGCAGAACAGCATCCGAGGGCATTTCAATGAACATACCATCCGCGACAAAGCGTTCGTACCAGATGGCACCACGGCGAATGAATTGGCGAATGGGCAGCGCATCAAGAAATTCATTCGCGAGCATAATCATGGGCGCAGTGGGAAGGGTGGTGATATCCTCATGCCAAGTGATAGCTGCATCACCTAGCCGCAACGCCTGCGCTTCCCGTAGGCGCGGCGATGTTTCCACCAGATGCACCCGCAAGGCAGCGCGAAAATCTGGCATCATTTCATCAATTGCGCGGAGCGCATCTGCCATCAGGCTGCCGCGGCCGGGTCCGCATTCCACCAGCAATACCGGATCAGGTCGCCCCATGGCCTGCCAAGTCACCGCCGCCCAAAGCCCGAGGCATTCTCCAAAAGCCTGGGATAATTCCGGCGAGGTCGCGAAATCGTGAAACGGGTCGCGCGCGGCGTAATAGGCGGCACCGGCACGCGCCATGAAATGATCGAGCCTTTCCGGGTGATGCGATGGCTTTTTGGTATGCTGCGTCACATTCCACCCAAAAGCATCCTGCCCCCTTAAAAGCGCGCCATCCTATCCGCGCGGCACGGCGGCATGTGCCGCAAGGCAGGCCACATCCACGATTTGATTGACACCCGCCTGCATTGGCACGATCTGCGCCGAATGCGAAAGCCCGGTCAGCAGCGGTCCGATCACGGTGCTGCTGGTCAACTGCGGCACGGCGCGTGTCAGAATATGCGCCGCGTGAATGCCTGGCATGATCAGCACATTGGCGGGCCCGGTCAGCCGACAGAAGGGGTAAAGCTTGGCACGCAGCGCGGGATCAAGCGCGACATCGGCTGCCATTTCACCATCAAATTCAAAATCCGCACCACGTTCGGTCAGCAGTTTGACCGCTTCACGAATGCTTCCCGGGATGGTGCCGCGTGGATCGCCGAAGGTGGAAAAAGAAAGAAACGCCACGCGCGGTTCCATCCCCAAGCGCCGCGCCGCAGCGGCGGAACCGCGCGCAATGCCCGCCAGCGTATCCGCATCTGGTCTTTCGTGAATGGCAGTGTCAGCCACCAGCACCGTGCCTGCCTGACGGGAAATGATGATGGACACCCCGAAAGCGACGCGCCCCGGCACAGGGTCTATCGCCATGCTGATGCCCTCAAGCGCGGCGGAATAGGACCGCGTGGTGCCGGTCACCACCGCATCCGCATCACCAGTTGCGACCATACAGGCGGCAAAGACATTGCGGTCCTGATTGACCAGGCGCTGGCAATCGCGTTGCAGAAAGCCATCGCGTTGCCGTTTCTCATAGAGAAACTCCGCATAGCGGCGCGTCGAATCCGAAAGTCGCGCATTTTGGATTTCAATGCCATCTGGCAAGGGAATACCAATGGCATTGGCCACTGCCGCGATGCGATCTTCCCGGCCAACCAAAATGGGTGTGCCATAGCCTGCATTGCGGAAACCAATCGCAGCGCGGATGACTTTTTCTTCCTCACCTTCCGCGAACACGACACGCTTCGGGTTCTGCCGCACGCTTTCCGCAATGGCTTCCAGCGCGCCCACTGTCGCATCCAGCCGGTTCGCCAAATCACGCGCATAGCGCTGCAAATCAGGCAAGGGCCGGCGCGCCACGCCGCTATCCATCGCGGCCTTGGCAACGGCCGGCGAAACGCGTGAAATGAGGCGCGGATCGAAGGCATTGGGAATGATATAATCCGGCCCGAAGCGTAGCGCCTTGCCTGCACCCGCTCCTGAGACTTCCTCCGGCACGTCTTCGCGCGCCAGCATGGCGAGCGATTCGGCGGCTGCGATTTTCATCGCGTCATTGATGGTGGAAGCGCGCACATCCAGGGCGCCACGGAAAATAAAGGGAAAGCCCAGTACATTATTGACCTGGTTCGGGTAATCCGAACGGCCGGTTGCGATGATGCAATCGGGCCGCGCGGCGCGCGCCTCATCCGGTGTGATTTCCGGATCGGGATTGGCCATGGCGAAAATGATCGGCTTTGGCGCCATGGCGCGGATCATATCAGGCGTCAGCGCACCCTTCACGGAAAGGCCAAAGAATACATCGGCGCCATCAAGCGCTTGCGTCAGCGTGCGCGCGGAAGTGGTGACCGCATGGGCGGATTTCCACTGGTTCATGCCTTCCTGACGGCCACGCCAGATCACGCCCTTGGTATCACAAAGGATCACGTTCTCGGGGCGCATCCCCATGGCCTTCACCAACTCAGCACAGGCAATGGAAGCCGCACCGGCGCCATTGATAACCAGTTTGGTTGTCTTCAAATCGCGCCCGGTCAGATGGCAGGCATTGATCAGCCCTGCAGCGGCAACAATCGCGGTGCCATGCTGGTCATCATGGAAAACCGGAATATCCATCAACTCGCGGAGCCGCTGTTCGATCACAAAGCATTCCGGCGCCTTGATGTCTTCCAGATTGATGCCGCCAAAAGTCGGCCCCAGATAGCGTACGGCATTGATGAAAGCGTCCGGGTCTTCCGTATCCACGCAAAGATCCATGGAATCGACATCAGCGAAGCGCTTGAACAAAGCGGCCTTGCCTTCCATCACCGGCTTCGATGCCAGTGCGCCCAGATTGCCAAGGCCCAGCACCGCCGTACCATTTGAAATCACCGCGACAAAATTGCCCTTGGCCGTGTAATCATAGGCAAGGCTTGGGTCGCGATGAATATGCAGGCAGGGCTCCGCCACACCGGGTGAATAGGCCAAGCTTAAATCCCGCGCCGTAATCAGCGGCTTGGTCAAGCGGATTTCGAGCTTGCCCGGCCGGCCTTCCCGGTGCATTGCCAGCGCTTCCTCGGCGGTGACGCGCGCCGTGCGCGTATCCTCAACCGGCGTTTTCTTCGCGTCATCCATTAGGGTCACTACTCCTCAAACTGATCTTATCATGCCGTGTTGTGGCCCGCGCCGCGAGGCCCCCGCTTCGCAAGCGCAGCAATTTGGCGTCACAACCGTCTGACATTCCAGGGATAGGGCGATGAGCCCTGCAAAATGCCGGTGACATTGCGCCGAAACGCTGTCCTGATCCTGAATTGACCGAGCGGTATGAAGGCGGCGTCTTCCAGCGCATGGCGCCCAAGCCGGGACGCGATTTGCTTTTGCTCCGCCTCATTAGGGGCGAAGAGCCAGGATTCGGCCATGGCTTCCGCCTCATCACTTTTCCACCAGCCAAACCAGCCGCCCGTGCCCTGGCCACGCACCAGGAAGGAAACGGCGGGATTGGCCCAGGCGGTAGCGCCCCCGGTGGTATGCAGGATTGACCAGCCGCCGCGATCCACCGCCTCACGATTGCTGCGCCGCTGCACCACAGTTCCCCAATCGCTTTCGGCCAATTCTATATTCATGCCGATCCGCTTCAGCCGATCTGCGGTGACTTGCCCAAGCGGCCCAATATCCGGGAAATCCGTTGGATTGATCACGACAACCCGCTGATTGGCATAGCCGGCTTCACGCAAGGCAGCGCGGGCACGGTCCAAATTACCGGGCATCAACGCTTCACCCAAATCTTCATAATACGGGGTCTCGCGTGGCCAAAGGCTGCGGCAGAGATCCCAATCCGTCCGATCATCCCCGCGTGAGGCGCGCATGTAATCTTCCTGCAAGACGGAAAGCCTGACAGCCCGGCGGATGCGCGCATCATCAAAGGGCGGGTGCAGATTATTCATGCGCATCACCGCAAGCCGTCCGCCAGTATCGGATACTTCGCGGCGCACATCGCGCGACCGTGCCAAAAGCGACTGCAAATCCGGATGCGGCCGTTCCCACCAATCCACTTCGCCATTCTGCAAGGCGGCTGCCGCGGTCGCGGGGTCTGGCAGGATGTGCCATTCAATACGCCGGAAATGCGCGATCTTGGCGCCCGATGTCCAGGAAGGCGCTTCCTGGCGCGGTTGATACCCCTCAAATTTCTCATAAACCACGCGGCTGCCGGAATTATATTCGCCGGCGATAAAGCGATAGGGGCCGGAGCCAATCATCTCCGTCACGCCCCGATTAGGGTCGGTCTCGGCCAGACGCTCGGGCATGATGAAAGGGACGGAAGAATCAGGCTTGGCCAAAGCATCCAGCAGCAGCGGAAAGGCGCGCTTCAGCCGAATTTCCATGGTTCGGTCATCCACCGCACGCCATTCATCCACCTGGCGCAATAGTAATTGCCCATAGGGTTCACGCGCGCACCAGCGCTTAAGGCTTGCGATACAATCGCGGGCGCGCACAGGTTCCCCATCATGGAAGCGCAAGCCGGCGCGCAGCGTAATGCGCCAGCGCTTGCCGTCATCCAGCGCCTCAGCGACTTCAGCCATTTGGGGCTTTGGCTTCAATTCCGCATCCACGCCATAAAGCGTGTCAAACACGTGCCAGCCATGATTGCCGGTAACTGTCGCGGTGGTGAAGATCGGGTCAAGTACGCTCAGATTCGCTTGCGGCACGAAGCGGAGCGTCTGCGCACGCATATCCTGCGCGAGTGATGGCGCGGGCAGCGCCGCCGCGGCCCCCATGGCCAGAATGGACCTGCGACCAATACCGGTAGCTGTCATGACTTTAGCTCCCCCCGAAGGTTGTTCTTGGGATCAGTGTGGAGCCTCCGGCGCCAATGCGCCAGCACAGCGTTTGCGCCGCCGCCGCCCACCTGTATCCTACACGGCAATGACCCCCGCCCAAGCCCCCTTAGGCCCGATTCCCGATGCCGGAGGCGCCACCCCGGCCATGGCCCAATGGTTCGCGGCCAAGGCCGCGCATCCGGATGCGCTGGTATTTTTCCGGATGGGCGATTTCTATGAGCTGTTCTTCGCAGATGCGGAAGCCGCCGCCGCCGCGCTTGATATCGCGCTGTCTTTCAGGGGGGAGCATCGCGGCCAGAAAATTGCCATGTGCGGCGTGCCGGCCCATGCGCATGAAAGCTACCTGGCCCGCCTGATCCGTCAGGGATTTCGTGTTGCCATTTGCGATCAGATGGAAACGCCAGAACAAGCCAAGGCCCGCAAGGCGCCGACCATTCGGCGCGATATCACGCGGCTGGTGACGGCGGGCACGGTCACGGAAGAAACCCTGCTGGAAGCCGCCCGCCCTGCCTGGCTTTTGGCGATCGCCCCGCTGGAGGACAGGATCGGCGCTGCCTGGCTTGATGTTTCAACCGGCGCCTTCGGCACGGAATCCCTGCCGCGCGGGGAAATCCATGCCCTGCTCGCGCGGCTGGAACCGGCCGAAATCCTGGCTCCGACAGGGCTATTTGAAGGGGAGGTAGCCGCACGCATCACGCCGCTGGACCCGCCCCGAGATGCCGCACGCCGTCTGGCCGAGGCGTTTGATGTCTCAACCCTGGATGGTTTTGGCAGTTTTAGCGCGGAAGAACTCGCCGCCGCAGCCATGGCCTTGGATTATGTGCGGGCAACCCAGGCCGGCGCCCTGCCGCGCTTGGCCCCCCCCAGCCCCATGGGTGGGCGCGGGCTATTGCAGATGGATGCCGCGACGCGCCGATCCTTGGAAATCCTAAGAAGCGAGAGGGGGGAGGCGCGGCATTCGCTTCTCGCCGCCGTTGATCGCACGGTGACCGCCGCCGGGGCGCGGGAATTGGCCGCGCGCCTTGCCTCGCCACTTGCTGACGCAACCGCCATTTTGACCCGGCATGAGGCTGTGGGGTGGATGCTCACCGCAGCTTCAGAAAGGGCGGCGCTGAGGGCTGCGCTGAAGGGTTCACCCGATATGGCGCGTGCTTTGGCGCGGCTATCGCTTGATCGCTTTGCGCCGCGCGATTTGGCCGCCATGCGCGATGGGCTGGCGCGGGCCGAGGCGATGGCAGCGGCGCTGGATGCCGCAGGCGGCCTGCAACCCGCCTTGATTGAAGCAGCGCGTGGCGCGCTGGTGCCGGAAGCCTCTCCGCAGGCGGAATTGCAGCGCGCGCTAGCAGAAACCCTGCCGGCGCGCCTTGAAGATGGTGGGCTGATCGCTGCGGGCTATGATGGCGAATTGGATGCGCTGCGCCGGCTGCGGGATGGCGGGCGCGATGCAATTGCAGCGCTGCAATTGGATTTGGCGCAGGCCTGGGGTGTGGCGGCCTTGCGTATTCGCCACCATCAGCAATTCGGCTTCCTCGCAGAAATGCCCCTGGCAGCTGGCGAGAAATTGCTGCGCGCTGCCATCCCCGAAGGCCCGCATAGCCCGATCCATCGTCAGACCATGTCGAATGCCATGCGCTTTACCTGCGCGGCATTGGCGGAGCTTGACCGCAAGGTGGCAGAAGCGGGCGATCAGGCGGCGCGGCGCGAACGCATGGTGGCGCAGCATGTGCGCCGGCTTTGCCTGAATGCCGCGCCGGGCATCGCTGCGGCAGCCTCCGCCATGGCGGAATTGGATGTGCACGCGGCAGCAGCGGAATTGGCCGCTGGTGGCGGCTGGTGCCGGCCGGAAATCACCGAAAAGCCGGATTTTGCCATCAAGGCGGGCCGGCATTCGGTGGTGGAAGCGGCCCTTGCCCGCGCGCGCGGCCCCGCCTTTGTGCCGAATGATTGCGACCTTTCGGCGGGGCAGCGGCTTTGCCTGCTCACCGGGCCCAATATGGCCGGCAAATCCACTTATCTGAGGCAGAACGCGCTATTCGTGATTTTGGCTCAGGCTGGGTTTTTCCTGCCCGCCGAAGCGGCGCGGCTTGGCCTGGTGGATCGGCTTTTCTCCCGCGTTGGTGCGGCGGATGATATTGCCGGCGGGCGTTCCACCTTCATGGTCGAAATGGCCGAAACCGCCGCGATATTGAACCTGGCCAGCGCGCAATCACTGGTAGTATTGGACGAGGTCGGGCGCGGTACTGCGACCTGGGATGGCCTCGCCATCGCCTGGTCGGTGCTGGAAGCCTTGCATGACCGTATCCGCTGCCGGACTATTTTTGCCACGCATTTCCATGAATTGACGTCGCTGGCTTCGAAGTTACCAGAGCTGGCGCTGGCCACCATGCAGGTGCGCGAATGGCGCGGGCAGGTAATTTTTCGCCATAGCGTCGGCCCCGGCGCCGCTGAAAAATCCTGGGGCCTGCATGTGGCGAAGCTGGCAGGCGTCCCCCGTGAGGTTTTACGCCGGGCGGAGGCGGTGCTCGGCTCGCTTGAAGCGCGTGCCAAGGGGCTTGACCCCATGTCTGAGGATTTGCCGCTTTTTGCGCGCCCGGGTCCAGCCCACGCGCCGTCTCACCCTGCCCTGGAAGCGCTTGCAGGGCTTGACCCTGATACACTCAGTCCGCGAGAGGCGCAGGAGTTTCTCTACCGCGTTAAATCGCTTTTGGAGACTGTCGCAGAGCCACCGAACAAGTTAGTGTGACGTCGATGAGTCTGACCCAGGCATCAACCGAACCCTCAGCGGCTCCGCTTCGGCGGGGTGCGCCGCTTCCTGGCGTGGTATCCGAACAGCCGCTGGTGCTGGCGGATCTGCTGGCTGAATTGCTCCCGGCGGGTACGCCATTGCCGCGCGATGCTGCGCTTGCGCTGTTGCGCCGCCATTGGGGTCGCATTCAGGCCCGTGTCCAGCAGGCCTTTGAAGCGCGCGAATTATCTGGGCTTGCCGCCGCGCGCTGGTTGGCCGCGCTGACTGATACGCTGATGGTCGGCATTCATCGCTATACCGAAGCGCTGCACCCGCCTGATCGCGGCGAGAAATCCCATGCCTTGGTGGCTACCGGCGGCTATGGCCGCGGTGTGCTGGCGCCCTTTTCCGATATTGATCTGCTGTTCTTAACCGATAACAGCATGGGTCCGCGGGGCAGGAAGGCGGTTGAATTCATGCTCTATCTGCTCTGGGATTTGGGGCTGAAGGTGGGGCATGCGACGCGTTCTCGCAGTGAATGTCTGCAAGAAGCGAAACGCGACGCAACCGTGATGACCGCGCTATTGGATGCGCGGTTGGTCGCGGGTGATCCAACCATTTTCGTCCGCTTTGATGAAGCGTTTCGCACGGCGCGGGCGCGGAGCGGCTTGAAGCCCTTTCTTGAAGCAAAGCTTGCAGAACGGCAGAAGCGGCATCGCCGCTATGGCGAGAGCCCCTACATGGTCGAACCCCATGTCAAGGAAGGGCGCGGGGCGCTGCGTGACCTGCAGACGCTGTATTGGCTGGCGCGCTATGCCTTCAATGTACAGCGCATGCCGGAATTGGTTGGGCCTGATAGCCCGGGCGGTGGGTTGCTGACGGCAAGTGAAGCGCGCGCCATTCGCCGTGCCTGGGATTTTTTGTGGACGGTGCGGTTCCATTTGCACCTGGTGACAGGCCGCGCGGAAGAGCGCCTGACGTTTGACCTGCAGCCCGTGGTCGGCGCCCGCATGGGCTATACGCGGCGCGGGCTTCAGGATGGCGTTGAACGCTTCATGAAGCATTTCTTTCTGACGGTGCGTGATGTGGCGCGCTTCACGCGTATTCTGGAACCAGCGATTATGCGCGCAGCCCTTGGCCGCCCCGCTGTTCTGCCAGCGCCCGACAAAGCTTTGACCGAAGCGGGCTTTGCTTTGGCTGATGGCAAGATCATCGCCGCCCCTGGTTTTGATTTCACCGTCGAACCCGTTTTGATGCTGCGGATTTTTCGGCTGGCGCGCGACCGGGGGCTTGATATCCACCCGCTGGCATTTCGCGCCATTATTCGGCATGCGCGACTATTGGCGCAGCTGCGCGGCAACCCTGCGGCAAGTGCGGAGTTTCTGGATCTGTTATGCGGCAGGGATCCGCATATCTGGCTCAGGATGTTGAATGAGGCCGGGCTGATCGCGGCCCTGCTGCCCGATTGGCAGCGTGTTGTCGGCTTGATGCAGTTTGACACTTATCATGTGTTCACTGTGGATGAGCATACTATCGAAGCCATTGGTGTTCTGGGCACGATGGAACGGGGCGAATTGACCGAAGTTGCCCCCGTGGCCAGTGAATTAATTGGCCAGGTGCAATCGCGCCGCGCGCTTTATGTCGCGATGCTGCTGCATGATGCTGCCAAAGGGCGCGGCGGTGATCATTCCGAATTGGGCGCCGAACTGGCTTTGCATGTATGCCCAGTCCTTGGCCTGACGCCAGAGGAAACCGAAACTGTTTCCTGGCTGGTGCTGCATCATTTGCTGATCAGCGAAACCGCCTTCCGTCGTGATATTGAAGACCCGAAAACCATTCTGGACATTGCCGAGATTGTGCAAAGCCCCGAAAGGCTTCGGTTGTTGCTGGTGCTGACGGTTGCCGATATGCGTGCGGTCAGCGCCAAGGTGTGGAATGGCTGGAAAGCGACATTGCTGCGCGAACTTTATTGGCGCGTTGCTGAGGTGCTGGCGGGTGGGCTTTCCGTGCCTGAACGCGATGTGCGCGTGGCCCGCGCCAAGGATGCGGCGGCGAAGTTGTTGGCAGGCCATCCGCGTACCGAGGTGGAGCATTACCTGGGTCTTGGTTATCCGGGTTATTGGCTTTCCTTTGACCCTGAAACACATGCGCGCCATGCGAGCATGATCGAGGAAGCGCGCGCGACCAAGGCGCCGCTCACGGTGCAGACCCGCGTATTGGAAAACCGCGCAGTGACGGAAGTCACGGTCTATTGCACTGACCACCCTGGACTTTTCAGCAAGATCGCGGGCGCTCTTGCGGTTGCCGGGGCCAGCATCGTGGATGCGCGCATCCACACCATGACGGATGGCATGGCGCTTGATACCTTCTGGGTGCAGGATTATCAGGGCGGCGCGCTGGAAGCGCCGCATCGTCTGGCACGGCTTTCGGTGCTGGTGGAGCAGGCGCTTTCTGGGCGGCTCCGGCTACGTGATGAAATTCGCAAGCTGAAGCGCGAACCGGCCAGGCTTCGCGCCGTTACTGTGCCGCCGCGTGTGGTGATAGACAATCACGCTTCCAATACCCACACCGTGATTGAAGTGAATGGCCGTGATCGGCCTGGGCTTTTGCATGATGTGACTGCGGCCATGAGTGATCAGGGCATGCAAATCGCCTCAGCCCATATCACTACCTATGGGGTGCGCGCGATTGACGTGTTTTACGTGAAGGATGTTTTTGGCCTGAAGGTCGAAAACGAACGCAAACTTGCTTCGCTGCGCGCCGCACTCGAAGGCGCATTGGTGCCGCCGGATGTGGAAGCGCGAGTAATGGCGGGATGAGCAGGAACTTCGGAAGCTTCACGGAGTTTTGGCCCTATTACCTTGGGGAACACGCCAAACGCACCACCCGCGCTTTGCATTTCGCGGGCACTGGCGCAGGGCTTTCGCTGGTCGCAGTTGCCATTGCCCTGGGCCAATACTGGTTGCTGTTACTGGCGCTAATCGCGGGTTATGGACCTTCTTGGATTGGGCATTTCTTTATTGAAAAAAACCGCCCTGCAACCTTCCGCCATCCGCTTTGGTCGTTGATGGCGGATTTTCGAATGTTCTTCCTATTCATCACCGGGCGGCTCGGCGCTGAGCTTCGCCGCCACGGCATCGGCTAGCTTCAGCCCTTCACATCCATCGCTTGGCGCAGCCCGTCGCTCACTAGATTGAAGCAGATGGACGTTACAAAAATGCATGCCCCAGGCAGCACCGCCACCCAAGGCTGAACATAAATTGCGGTGCGTAGCGTATTCAGCATCAAGCCCCATTCCGGTTCCGGCGGCTTGGTGCCAAGCCCAAGGAAAGAAAGACCCGAGGCCAAAATCATTGAAACGCTGATCAACGATGTCGCATAGACGAAAATCGGCCCCAGCACATTGCCCAGCACATGCACGCGCACAATCGTGAAGGCATTGGCCCCCGAAGCCCGCGCTGCATCCACAAAATCGAGATTGCGCACGCCTGTGGTCACGGTCTCCGCCACGCGAATAATCGGCGGAATAAACACCAGCGTCAGCGCCAGGATGGCATTCATGATGCCCGCCCCCAAGGCGCCGGAAATCGCCACCGCCAGCAGCACCGATGGGAAGGCGTAGAAAACATCGGTAACGCGCATAATGGCCATATTGGTCTTGCCACCGGCATAGCCCGCCAGCACGCCGAGCACCGTGCCAATCACAAAGGCCAGCGCGACGGGTGTGATACCCATGAACCAGGAAAGCCGCCCACCATAAAGCAGGCGCGTCAGCATATCGCGCCCAAGTTCATCCGTGCCCAGAATATAATTCGGAGTGCCTATGGGCCGGAGCCGGCGGATCATGCTGCCCTGATAGGGATCATGCGGCGCGATCAGCGACGCGAAAACAATCGCCAGCAGCATCAGCAACAGGACCGAGGCACAGAAGATGGTCACCGGATCACGCCGCACGCGCTTCCAGACACCTGCCCAATAGCCAGCGGAGCTTTCTGCCGCTTGCCGCGCCTGTAGGGCGAGTTCGGCTTCCGCTGCGGATGGGGCGGTGGTGCTATTGGCCATGGCGTCAATTCCGCTTGATGCGCGGATCAAGCGCGGTCTGCATCAGATCCACCAGAAGATTGAGAATGACGAAGAACATCGCCAGCACCAGGATGGTTCCCTGCAGCACTGGCAAATCACGTTGGAAGATGGCGTTGTTCAGTAATAGCCCTGTGCCCGGCCACGAAAAGACTGTTTCCACCAAAATGGACCCACCCATCAGGTAGCCAAGCTGTAAGCCCATGACCGCAAGCGCAGTGGGCGCGGCATTTTTCACGACATGCAAAAACACGCCGCGCCGCGTAAGGCCCTTGCCGCGCAAAGCCGTGACGAATTCCTGGTTCATGATTTCAGCAACAATGCCACGCACCGTGCGGGTCACAATGCCCATGGGAATGACAGAAAGGGTTACTGTTGGCAGGATCAGGTGCTTCATATGCTCCCAACCCCAGGCCCAATCAGCAGAACCGCCTGGCCCTGCGCCCATCGCTGGCAGCCAATTCAATTGGACCGAGAAAATCACCACCAGCACCATGCCCAGCCAATAATGCGGCACGGAAACGCCGCCCACCGCGATTGTTACCGCTGCGCGATCGAGCCAAGAACCGCGGAAAGTGCCGGCAAGCCCGCCAAGGGCACAGCCCAGAATGAAGCCGAGCAAGGAAGCGGAGGCCGCCAGCATCAGCGTATTGCCAATGGCGCTGGAAAGGTCAGACCAAACCGGACGACCAGACGCGAGTGACCGCCCCAGATCGCCCTGCACCACCTTCATGAGCCAAAGCCCGAATTGAACTGGCAGGGGCTTGTCCAAACCGTAATCGCGCCGCACCTGTTCCACCACATCGCCCGGCGCATCAGGTGGGACAATGGCATTGATGGGATCACCCGGCGCAATCTGCACTAGCATGAAACAGACAAACCCGACCGCCAATGCGATCGGGATGCCATAGGCGATGCGTCGGATCAGGTAAAAAAACATTGTCTCTCCGGCAATCGCCGGGCGGTCATTGCCGCCCGGCGATCAGATATTACTGGATATAGGGCAGACGCAAATCCACGAACCAGCTTTGCGGCTGCACATAACCGCGCACACGCGGGTTCATCGCACGTGGGGACACATCATGCGCAATCCAGATGAACAGTGCCTCATCCACGCCGGCAGCATGCAGGCGGGCGAGTGCGGCATCGCGCACGGCAGGTTCGAAGGCATTGCGCGCCTCAGCAATCATCGCGTCAAAGCGCGGATTGTTGAAGAAGCCCCAATTGTTCGAAACAGGCGGCGCCATTTTCGAATCCCAGAAGCGTACCATGGCAAAGAAGGGGTCCATGGCGGCAAAGGACACGTTGGTCATGTGTGCCCCGCGCGCTGACGTATCGCGGCAGCCCTGACGCCAGGAAGCGAACAACGCATTCCATTCAAGAACGTCGAATTCGATGTTCACGCCAACCTGCTTCAAATCCTGCTGCAGGAACTCATTCATCGGCAAGGGCTGCATTTGGCCTGAACCGGAGGCGGAAATCTGCACCTTCAGGTTCAAAGGACGCTGCGGCCCATAGCCCGCTTCCGCGAGCAGGCGGCGCGCTTCGGCCTTATCGGTACGGATGCTGAAGCTTGGGTTGCCGAACCAAGGGTGGCCGCGCGGCACGGTGCCGACGGGAATGGACATCATGCCCCCCAACAGCGTGCGCAACCCTTCACGGTCAATGGCAAGATTGAGCGCGCGACGCACGCGCACATCGGCCATCGGCGAGCCTTCGGTAAAGCAGGGCTGCCAGGGCCAGACATGGGGCTGCGCATTGCTTGTAATGACCATGCCGCGTTGGCGGAGCTGCGGAATGGTATCGGGTGATGGCGCTTCAATCCAATCCACCTGATTGGAAAGTAGTGCGGCGGTGCGCGCATTGGCTTCCGGAATCGGCAGCAGGATCAGGCGATCAAGCTTGGCCTTATCCGTCCAATAAGCATCATTGCGCGCATACTCCACACGTTCACGCGCAACAAAGCGGGTCAGGCGGAAGGGGCCAGTGCCTGAAGGATCGCGCGCAAAGGCAAGCCATGCGGCTTCGGCATTCGCGCTGCTCGCGCGCATTTTATTCCATTGGACGGGGCTCGCCATGAAAAGGTTAGTCAGGTTGATGGGCAGCAGACTGTCCGGTTCAGACGTGAACAGGGCAACGGTGTAATCATCAATCTTTTCCGCGCGACGGAGTGTTGGCATCCGGGTCGCGGTTACACCAACCTGGCGCGGATCGTAATGCGGCGCCTCACGGTCAAGCACCTTGCGCACATTCCACACCACGGCATCAGCGTTGAAATCCGACCCGTCATGGAATTTCACACCGCGCCGTAACCGAAATATCCAGCGCGTCTTGTCATTGGCATCCACTGCCCATTCGGTCGCAAGACCTGGGATCACCACGGAAGGCTTATCCGCCGAGGACAGGTCCCACATGGTCAGGCTGTCAAACAGCGGAATGCCGGTGAAGCGGTTGCCCTCAAAACCCTGATCGGGCTGGCCGTTTGTCAGCGGAATATCCGCTGCCGTCATGCCAATACGCAGCGTGCCCTGCGCCTGCGCAATGGAAGCGCCAAGCACCGGCAGCGCCACTAGGCAGGCCGTCATCAAGAATTTCTTCAATCGCATCGCGTTACTCTCCCTTCGTCGCGTTCCAGCAGTTTCGGGGGAAACTGCCACCCAAGAACCCAAAATCGCCGAACCTACCCCCAGCACGAACCATCCGGAGAAAGATCAACAATCGGGCGCAGCAAAGCCTGTGCCACCCCCGGTGTAGGTCCCGCGGTCAGGAATTTTCATTCCTGCCTATTTTAGCGGCAGCACTGCTTGACGATGCGGCGCCGCGCGCCAGGGCGCAATAGAAAAATTCGGAGGGGCAACAAGCGCCCTTGCCAGCCGCGAGCGTCAGGCGGCAGAAGCGCCCCATGCGCATTCTGCTTCTGAACGGCAATACCGACCCCGCAATCACCGCCCTGATCGCCGCCCGGGCGCAGGAAGCCCTGCCCCGACTTGGCCTACCGGCCTGCGATCTGGTGCCGGCCACCGCCCCCTTTGGCGCGCGCTATATCGCAACCCGCGCCGCGGTTGCCATTGCTGGCCACGCGGTGCTGGCGGGCTTGGCTGAGCATATCGGCCCCCATAATCCACAAGGCTTCGGCGCCGCTATCATCGCCTGTTTCGGCGAACCGGCCATCGAAGCGGCGCGCGAATTGCTGCCTATTCCAGTGGTAGGCATGGCGGAAGCTTCCATTACGCTGGCTTTGGAACAGGCGCCGCGCATTGCGCTATTGACCGGGGGTGCTGCCTGGGTCCCGATGCTGGAAGAATTCGTCCTGGTCCGCGGCCATGGGCGGGGTAGCGTCCAGGTGCGGTCTGTTCCCCCCACAGGCGACATGATCGCGCGCGAACCCGAAAAGGCGCTGGGCCTGATCGCCGAGGAAGCCCGCCAAGCAGTCGCGGCGGGTGCTGGCGTTGTGGTGTTGGGCGGGGCGGGGCTGGTGGGCTTGGCGCCGAAACTGGCTGCGCTGCTTCCAGTGCCGGTACTCGATAGCCTTGATTGCGCGCTGATTATGGCCTGCCGGGCAGGCCACGCCCTTGCCCGCGTGGCGCAAGCGCCGCAAACCGGGCTGGAGTCACGCTTGGCCGCCCTCATGCACGGCGAAATATAAAAACTATGTAAGGACTACTTACCTTTTCCCAAGACCTGCGCTAACCTGACCCCACTCATAAAAACCCTTGAGGATACGCAGCAATGGCTTCCTTCCCGATCACCCGCACCTCCACCCCCAAGGTGAAGCCCGCCGATGATGAATTGGCTTTCGGCAAGGTGCTGACCGATCATATGTTCCTGATGGATTATCAGGAAGCGAAGGGCTGGCATTCGCCGCGGATCATGCCCTATGGGCCGCTCAGCCTGGACCCTGCGACTTCGGTTCTGCATTACGGTCAGGCGATTTTCGATGGCCTCAAGGCATTCCGTGGCGATGATGACCAAATCCGCCTCTTCCGCCCGGACCGCCATGCGGAGCGTTTCAACCGTTCCGGTCAGATCATGTGCATGCCGGAATTGCCGGTGGATATCATTCGCCAAAGCTTTGATGCGTTGGTCGGGCTTGAACATGAATGGGTGCCGCGCAAGCCCGGCACCGCGCTTTATCTGCGCCCCACCATTATCGCGACCGATGTGATGCTGGGCGTGCATCCGGCGCATAATTACCTGTATTTCCTGATCCTTTCACCCGTTGGCACCTACTACAAGGAAGGCGTGAAGCCAGTGAAAATCCTGGCATCTGACACGCATGTCCGCGCGGTGAAAGGCGGCACTGGGGAAGCCAAGACCGCCGGCAATTACGCCGCGAGCCTTGCCGGCCAGCGCGATGCCGCGAAGGCAGGCTATTCGCAGGTGCTCTATCTGGATGGCGTCAACCGCAAATACCTCGATGAGGTTGGCACCATGAACATCATGCTGCGCATCGGCGATGAGGTGATTACGCCGCCGCTGACCGGCACCATCCTTGATGGAGTGACCCGCGCGAGCACCATGCAATTGATGCGCGATTGGGGCCTGAAGGTCACCGAACGCCCGATCGCCATTGACGAAGTGATGGCCGCCGGCCGTGACGGCACGCTCAAGGAAATGTGGGGCACGGGGACGGCGGCGGTAGTCTCACCGGTTGGGACGCTCGGCTACAAGGGTGAGGATGTCTTGATCAATGGTGGTGAGATCGGTGATGTCACGCGCCGGCTTTATGACGCCATCACTGGCTTGCAATATGGCCGCAGCAACGATCCGCATGGCTGGACAAGCATCGTGCGGAAGGGCTGATCGCCGTTTTGGTGAACGCTCGGGCGGGAGGAGGCGCAGTTACGCTTCCTCCGTACCGCAGATGTTTTTGATGATCAGTCGGCGCGGATATTGCCGCGCCTGATTACCTCACCCCATTTCGCCATCTCGGCCTTGATGAACTGGCCAAATTCCGCGCGGCTATTGCCGCCTGGCACGGCGCCTTGGTCATGGAGTTGCCGCGAAATTTGCGGGTCCTTCAGTGCGCCTGCGAGGGCATCATGCAGGCGTTGCAGAATGGATTCCGGAACACGGGAGGGTGCGACAAAGCCGTGCCAATTATTTGTATCCACGCTCGGGTAGCCGAGTTCAATCATCGTTGGCACATCCGGCAGCCATGGCAGCCGCTGCGGAGAGCCAACCGCAAGTGCGCGAATTGTCCCGGAACGAATTTGCGGCAGAAGAATCGGCAAATCAGCAAGTCCGACCTGAACCTCATTCTGGACCAGCGCGGTAGTGAGTGGCGCGCCGCCGCGATAGGGCACATGGGTCATTTCAATGCCGGTGGCATTCTTTAGCAATTCGCCTGCCAAATGGGGCAGGCTACCCGAACCGGTGGAGCCTTGATTAATTTTGCCAGGCTGAGCGCGCGCCGCCGCGAGAAGGTCCTGCAAAGTTCTAAAGGGGGTTGCTGATGATACGACAATCGGCTCTGGCACAAGAACACCAAGTGTCAGCGGCACAAGATCGCGCGAAGGATCGTAGGGTGTGCCGCGATCAAGTTGCGGCGAAATGGCAACGCCGCCGGCGCTGCCAAGAACAATCGTATAACCATCGGGGGCCGCTTTCGCTGCCACATCAACGCCGGTTACGCCACCCGCGCCTGGGCGATTGTCAATAATAACTGGCTGACCGAGCGTTGCTGTCATTTTCGGTGCCAAAAGCCGAGCGACAAGATCGCTTGGGCCGCCGGCGGTGAAAGGAACAATGATGCGGATGGGGCGGCTTGGGAATTGCTCATGCGCTGCTAGGGGCGCGCTAAGGAATAGTGAGACAAGGGTAGCAGCAAAAATGCGCAGCATGATGGGCTTTCCTCTGTTCTGGTGTTTTTTCTTCTACGTCGGATGCCATCATCCCCAAGAGCAGGTGAAACTGCAAGATGCAAATGAAAGAACGCAGCATGAAGATCACGCGGATCGAAACCCGCATCCATCGTAGTGCTTTCACCTACGGGGTGGCCCTTGATACGCAGGGCGGCAATAGTTGCGCTACCGGTGGAAATTTAGCCCTTAAAACCATGGATACGCTTCTCGTAAAGGTCGAGACAGAACAGGGAATCCATGGTTGGGGAGAAGGTTTCGGCTTTACGTTGGTGGATACAACGCGTGATGCGGTTGATCGGCTCATTGCGCCGGCCTGCATTGGCCAGGATGCGCGCGACATCGGTGCAATCAACCGTATGCTGCATAAACGTTTTCATAATTTCGGGCGTAACGGTCCTGTGACTTTTGGCATTTCAGCAATTGATATTGCGTTATGGGATATTGCCGGCAAAATTGCAGGAAAGCCTTTGCACGCGTTGTTGGGTGGCGCCGCGCGGAAAAAGCTGCGCGCCTATGCAAGCCTGTTGCGGTATGGGAACCCTGAAGATGTCGCGCGCAATGCGGCTGAGGCTGTGCGGCGCGGCTATCGTGACATCAAACTGCATGAAATTGACCTGCGCTGCATTCGTGCGGCCCGCGCAGCGATGCCCCCAGATATTCCACTGATGCTCGATATCAATTGCGCCTGGGATGAGGAGGCTGATGCTGTGGAGTTTTGCGAGGCAGTCAAGAACCTTGGCATCGCTTGGGTAGAGGAACCTATCTGGCCACCCGAGGATTATGCCGCCATGGCGCGTGTGCGCGCCGCATCGCCTTGCGCGATTGCGGCTGGTGAGAACGCTGCCAATCCAGAAGATTTTTGCCAAATGATTGAACGGGGCGCGGCGGGCATTCTCCAGCCCAGCGTGACAAAGCTTGGTGGGCTGACAGCATTGCTGCAGGTGGCCGAATTGGCGCAGGGGGCGGGGCTTCGCGTCGTGCCGCATTGCCCGTATTTTGGGCCTGGACTTCTGGCGAGCCTCCATTTCCTTGCGGCGCAGGAAGCCGCGGAGCCTTTGGAAATCTATTTTGCGGACCTCGAAAACCCGCCTTTTGGGCAGCATTTGGCTCCGCAGGATGGTCAGATTGCCGTGCCGGAAGGGCCGGGGCTGGGGCTTGAGCCTGCCTGGTGACGTGGCCTGGCCGTGGCGGCGCCAGCTTTCAAAGCGCAATAAAAACAGATGCTTAGAAAGAACGCGGGTTTTTGTGTTGTTTTTGTGAAACCCGCTTGACGTGTTGTGATGATGGTACTAGAAGCCCGTCCACCGCGAGGTTGTGTGGTTTTTAGGGTTGACTGGTTAGGTTTTCCTGGCTAGTATTTTCGCCCTGCCGATGATCGGTGTGGTTTGAGGGGGCCGGCGATTTGGGATGCCGTATGGCGTTCTGTTGCTGGTTCTTTTTTTGTTGTTTGACAATTGCATCTGGTTTTTTTGGAAG
>VGDL01000034.1 GCA_016869735.1 Alphaproteobacteria bacterium | reverse complement strand
GGCGACGCCATAAAGCCGGGCAACGGCTGAAACCGTCATGCCAGGCTGCATGGTCTGTTCGACCAGCCGGACCTTCTCCTCGGCAGTATACCGCCGACGGCGCTGAATGCCGGTGATGATTTCAACATGCTCAATGGGCTTAGACATAGGCGTATGCCTAGGCTTACACCTAGGCCCTCACGGTTACGCCAGCTGTCCGGTCGAATTGGGGGCTGGTCCACCGATGGCTTTGTCACGATTTACATAGGCCATGACGGCACCGATCAAGGCGGCGATCCTTGTACAAAATCCGACAATAAATAGGATGTAGATCAGGTTGGCTTGTGCCTTGCCACCGTCGCTTCCGTTGATAGCCGCATTTTCGCTGACGCTCTTAAACCCCATGATTTTCTCCATGAGAAGTAGAAGCTTCGATCCGAATAACAGGGACTACAGGATGGGTCAATAATTTTTACTTGCACGCAACAATCTGCGTCGCCCCTGATGATCAGCCCAGCTCCTTCACGGTGAATGGGAAGCGCTGGGCTTTTGCCGGAGTGCGAAGAGGCTCTCCCAAGCGGTCAATTCAAAGCCAACTGCAAATGCTCTGGCGCACCACGCCCCGCTCGGGCATTTAGGCTCCGATGGAATCCGCCACCGCCGCCGCCGATTGGTCAGCGCTGCTCGCGCTTCGCGATGGCGCGGGCGCGGCCTTGCCGGATGGCCCGCTTGCCGCGCTATTTGGCGCGGTGCTGGCGCCGCCCGCAGCGCCTGATGGCTGCCGCGTGATCGGTCGGCTCGCGCAAACGCTGGATGGCCGGATCGCGACCGCTGCCGGGTCAAGCCAATGGATCGGCGGCCCCGGCGATATCCTGCACACCCATCGGCTGCGCGCCCTTTGCCATGCCGTGGTGGTCGGCGCGGGCACGGTGCGCCATGACAATCCGCGCCTCACCACCCGCGAAGTGCCGGGGCCGGACCCGCTCCGCGTGGTGCTGGATACGGACCGTAAACTCTCCACCGATTACGGCATTTTCCAAAGCGGGCCGCCCACCTTGTTGGTCTGCGCTGCCGATGCCGGCGGGGCTGACCATCACGGCTTGGCCGAGGTTTTGCGCCTGCCGCGCGCCCCGGGCGGAGGTCTCGCGCTCCCACCCTTGCTTGCGGCGCTCAAGGCGCGCGGCGCCAGCCGGGTATTTGTTGAAGGCGGCGGGCTGACCGTCTCCCGCTTTTTGGCGGCTGGTTGTCTTGATCGGCTGCATGTCACCGTGGCCCCCGTGCTGCTCGGTTCCGGCATTCCGGCTTTCACCCTGCCGGAAGTGGCGCGCATCACTGATGGGCTGCGCTTTACCTGGCGCGTGCATGATATCGCGCCCGATATCCTGATTGATGCCGCGCTGGATCGCGCCAAGCCCGGGGGCCATCCATGACCAAAGCGCGCGCCTTATGGACGATTGCCCCCGGTGTCGCGGAGCTCCGCAGCGAAGCCCTGCCCGCGCGCGCACCGGATCAGGTGCTGGCGCGCATGCTGGCATCGGGCATATCGCGCGGCACGGAGCGCCTCGTGCTCGCCGGCAAGGTGCCGGAAAACCAATGGGGCGTGATGCGCTGCCCCCTGCAGGCGGGCGATTTCCCCTTCCCGGTGAAATATGGCTACAGCGCCGTGGCACGCGTCATCGAAGGCCCCGCCGAATTGCAAGGCACACGCGTGTTTTGCCTCCACCCGCATCAGGATATTTTCCTTGCGCCCGCTGCCATGAGCAGCCCCATCCCGGATACAGTGCCAGATCACCGCGCCGTGCTCGGCGCCAATATGGAAACCGCGCTGAATATCCTGTGGGACGCTGAGCCTTTGGCGGGAGAGCGTGCCTTGGTGATTGGCGCTGGCGTGGTTGGGCTGCTGGTGGCCTATCTGCTGGCGCGCATTCCCGCCATGGCGGTGACGATCATAGACCCAGATGCGTCACGCCGCGCCATTGCGGAAAAGCTGGGCGCCACCTTTGCATCCCCCGAAGCCGCGCCCACCGATCAGGAATTGATCATCCACGCCAGCGCCAATCCCGCTGGGCTGCGCCAAGCCCTGCAATGTGCAGCGTTTGAAGCGAGGATCATCGAAGCCTCCTGGTTCGGCGCGCAGGAAGTGGCGCTGCCCTTGGGTGAAGCCTTCCACTCCCGCCGCCTTCGCCTGATTTCAAGTCAGGTTGGCGCCGTCGCGCCCGCCATGCGCGGGCGCCGCAGTTTTGGGCAGCGCATGGCCCAGGCGCTTGGCCTGCTGGCTGATCCGGCGCTTGAGGCGCTGATCGGCCCCGCCACAAGCTTCGATGATTTGCCACAAGCCCTACCCGGTCTGCTGAACCCTGCCCCCAGCCAGCCTGCGCCGCTTTGCCCGCTGGTGACCTATGGTGCATGAAGCGCCGAACCGCATAGGAACACCCCCGCCATGTTCAGCCTGACCGTTGTTGATCACGTCATGATCGCCCATTCCTTCCGCGGCGCGGAATTCGGCCCCGCGCAGCGCCTGCATGGCGCGACCTTCATTGTGGAGGCGGAGTTCCGCGCGCCGAAGCTCGATCCGCTCAATCTGCTGGTGGATATCGCCGCGGCCAAGGTGGAACTACGCCACATTCTGGATGGCTTCGATTATCGCAATCTGGATGCGGAACCGATTTTCGCAGGACAAAACACCACCACCGAATATCTTTGCCTGCATATCCATCGCTGCCTGTCGGCCGCGCTGGCTGAAGGCCGCTTGGGCGCGGGCGGGAAGGCGGTGACGGGGCTTAAGGTGCTGCTGCGCGAAAGCCATATCGCCTGGGCCGCCTACGAAGCCGCACCGGGTGAGGCGCCGCCGGCCTGAGTTGATCGCTGCCAACGTCTCGCTTGATTTCAGCGCAATCAATGATTACAATGATTGTACAAAAAAGGGCGCCAACATGGCCAGCATCACCATCCGCAATCTTGATGAGGCGCTGAAGCGGAGCCTGCGCATCCGTGCCGCCGAACATGGCCGTTCCATGGAGGAAGAAGCGCGCGATATCCTCCGCCAGGCCATGAGCCGCCCCGCCCCAGCCCCAAACCTGGGCGAGGCCATCCATCGCCGTTTCGTCGCGCTCGGCGGCGTTGAACTGGAATTGCCGGACCGAGAGCCCATGCCGGCACCGCCGCGCCTCGACTGAAGCGCGCATGATCCTGCTGGATACGAATGTGGTTTCCGAACTCATGCGCCCTGCACCAACCGAGGCCGTGCTGGCTTGGTTCGCCGCGCAGGAAGCGCATGATTTGTATCTGAGCGCGATTGGAGAGGCGGAATTGCGCCGCGGTGCCGCCATGCTGCCCGCCGGCAGGCGCCACGACCAATTGATGGCCGCGATTGATGCCATGATCGCCGAGGATTTCGCGGGCCGCATCCTGCCTTTTGATAGCGCCGCCGCCCAAGCCTTCGCTTTGGTGTTTCTGGAACGGCGCGCCGCAGGCCGCCCGATCAGCCTCGCTGACTGCCAAATCGCCGCCATTGCCCGCGCCCGGCAGGCCGCCATCGCGACACGCAACACCGCCGATTTTGCGGGTTGCGGCATAGCGGTGATAGACCCATGGATGCATCAGCAAGGTACCCAAAGCCCCCCATGACCGGCGCCATCCACCTTCTCGTCCCCGCGCCCTTCAGCGCGATTTCCGGCGGCTATATCTATGATCGCCGCATGGTCGAAGGGCTGCGCGTACTTGGACAGGATGTGCATGTGGTGGAATTGGCGGGGCGCCATCCCTTTCCGGATGAAACCGCGACCGAAGCGGCGCGCGCCGCACTCGCCGCCATTCCCGCCGGTGCGCGCATCGTGATTGATGGGCTCGGCTTACCCGCTTTTTTGCCCTTCGCCGATGAATTGACCCGCCGCAGCGCAACGGCGCTGATCCATCACCCGACCGCGCTTGAAACCGGCGCCCCGGAAGGCCAGCGCGAAGCCTTGAAGGCCGCCGAACGCGTCTTGTTCAGCACCTGTGCGCGCATCATCACCACATCAACCCTCACAGCGCGGGATTTGCCCGAAGGATTCGGTGTGGATCACGCGCGCATCAGCGTGGTTGAGCCAGGCACGGATGCCGCGCCGCGCGCGGTGGGTTCCGCCGGTCCCGGTTGCGCCATCCTCAGCATTGGCTTGCTCGTGCCGCGCAAGGGGCATGATGTGCTGCTGCGCGCCCTTGCGCGTCTGACCGATCTTGAATGGTCGCTTGCCATCGCCGGCGATGCCACACGCGATCCCGTGCATGCCGATGGGCTGCGCGTGCTGGCCGCCGAGCTTGGCATTGCGCAACGCGTGCGCTTCCTGGGTGCGCTGCCCGATGCCGCTTTGGAAGCGGAATATGCGCGCGCTGATCTTTTCGCGCTCGCCACACGCTATGAAGGCTATGGCATGGCGGCGGCTGAGGCGATGGCGCGCGGCCTGCCCATGGCGATTACCGCCGGCGGTGCGATTGCCGATATTGTGCCGGAAGATGCCGCCGTGATTGCCGCCGTGGATGATCATAACGCGCTGTCACGCGCCATGCGCCGACCGATTTTCGATACCGCCTTGCGTGCCGATATGGCCGCAGCATCCTGGCGCGCGGGGCAGGCGCTGCCACGCTGGTCCGATCGTGCCGTGGCTTTCCTGAAAGCGCTTGATCATGGCTGAAGAATTCGATGGCGATTGGCTCGATCTGCGTGAACCGCATGATGCCGTCGCACGCAATGCAGAATTGGCGGCGATGCTCGCGGCTTCCCTACCCGCAAGACCGCGCCTGCTTGATTTGGGCGCTGGCACGGGTAGCTTGCTGCGCTGGCTTGGCCATTTCATTGGCCGCGCGCAAAGCTGGACGCTGGTGGATAGCGATGCGGAATTGCTCGCCCGCGCCTTTGATACCATCGCTGAACGGGCAGAGGCTGTCGGCTGGCCCACCACCAATCCAGGGCGCAGCGCGCTTTTGGTGCATGCGCCCCATGGTGCCTGGCGCGTTGAAGCCATCCTCGCTGATCTTGCCGCAGCGCCGGCCAATCTGCCCTTGGAACGCGTAGATGCGGTGGTGAGCACCGCGCTCTGTGATCTTGTCTCACGCGGCTGGGTGGAAGCCATGGCCGCCGCCTGCGCCGCGCGCCGCTTGCCCTTCTACGCTGCGCTGAATGTGACCGGCCGTGAGCGTTTCAGCCCGCCCTATCCTGCCGATGCTTTGGTGGCGCGCGGCTTTCGCCGTGACCAAGCGCGCGACAAAGGTTTTGGTGGCGCATCACTGGGCCCACAGGCACCCGCTGTGATGGCGGAAGCCTTTGCCGCGCATGGCTATGCCATTCATCGCGCATCGAGCGATTGGGTGGTGGATCGCCGCGCCCGCGCCTTCACCCGCGCCATTGCCGATGGCCATGGCATGGCCGCACTCGGCTGGGAAAGGCGCGATGCGGAAGCCATTCTGGATTGGCTTGAGGCGCGGCGCGACCAAGCCGATGCCGGGCAGCTTGCCGTGCGCATTGGTCATCAGGATTTCCTCGCCCTTCCTCCTGCAAGGTAGACGATTATGCCCCTTTGGCTTGGCTGCATCGCGGATGATTTCACGGGGGCGACGGACCTCGCGAATACCCTTGTCAAAGGCGGCATGACTGCCGTGCAGGTGATTGGCGTGGCGACCGGCCCCCTGCCGGAAGCGGATGCCGTGATCATTGCGTTGAAATCGCGCACCGCGCCGGTTGGTGAAGCCGTGGCGCAATCACTCGCCGCTTGTGATGCGTTGCTGGCCGCGGGTGCCAAACAGATTTTCTGGAAATATTGCTCGACCTTTGACAGCACGGATCACGGTAATATCGGGCCTGTCGCGGATGCGCTGCTGAAGCGCCTGGGGTCAGGCTTTGCGTTGGCTTGTCCGGCCTTTCCGACGAATGGGCGCACGATTTATCTGGGCCATCTTTTCGTCGGCAATGCGTTGCTGAATGAAAGTGGCATGGAAAACCATCCGCTGACGCCGATGACGGATGCCAATCTGGTGCGCGTGCTGGGCCGGCAAACCGATGGCGCGGTCGGCCTCGTGCCCTTCACCACCGTTGAACAAGGTGCGGCGGCCACGCGGCAAGCCATGATGCGCTTGGCCGAACAAGGCCGGCGCTACGCGATTGTGGATGCGGTGACGGACCAGCATTTGCTCGCGATTGGTGAGGCGGCGGCGCAACACGCGCTGATCACCGGCGGTTCCGGTGTGGCGATGGGCCTGCCTGAGAATTTCCGCCGCGCTGGGCTGCTGCCAACACGCGGCGATGCGGCCAGCCTGCCGCCCATGCAGGGCATGGCGGCTGTGGTGGCGGGGTCCTGTTCACGCGCGACACTCGGGCAAATCGGCCTCGCGCGCGATCACGTGCCGGTGCTGGAATTGGATGCGCTCGCCACACCTGATGCGGCGGCGCTCACGGCCCGGGCGCTGGAATGGGTGGCGGGCAAATTGGCGGCGGATCGCCCGGTGGTGATTGCCGCGAGCGCGCCGCCGGAAAAGGTTGCAGCCTTGCAGGCAAAACTTGGGCGCGATGCTGCAGGTGCCTTGATCGAAACCGCCATGGCCGCAATTGCCGAAGGGTTGGTCGCGCGCGGCGTCGGACGGCTTGTGGTGGCGGGCGGAGAAACCTCCGGCGCCGTTGTGCAGCGCCTTGGCGTCACGGCGCTGCGTATCGGACCAGAGATTGATCCGGGCGTGCCCTGGACTTTTGCCGAGCCGCGCGGGCTACATCTTGCCTTGAAGTCCGGCAATTTCGGTGCGCGTGATTTCTTCCTGAAGGCGTTCGATCATGGATGAGGCGGCGCTACGCGCGCAACTTGCCGGCCTTGGTGCCTCGCTTTTTGCGCGCGGCTATTCGGTGGGGACGGCGGGGAATATCAGCGTGCGCCTGCCGGACGGGTTTTTGATGACACCGACCAATTCCTGCCTGGGGCGGCTTGATCCCGCGCGCATTTCGAAGCTCGCGCCTGATTTTGCGCATGTTTCGGGCGACAAGCCATCCAAGGAAGTCTTCATGCATCGCGCGGTGCTGACGGCGCGGCCCGATGCGGGGGCGGTGGTGCATTTGCATTCAACGCATGCGACCGCCATTGCCTGCCTTGCCGAACCTGGGGAAGTCGCGCCCATCCCGCCGCTCACGCCCTATTTCGTCATGCGCGTTGGGCGGAACCTGCCTGTGATCCGCTACTACCGCCCTGGCGATGGCGCGATGGAAAGCGACATCCATGAAGCCGCGAAGGGCGCGAAGGCCGTGCTGCTCGCCAATCACGGCCCGGTAGTTTCCGGCCGCACTTTGGAAGATGCCGTGCATGCGGCGGAGGAATTGGAAGAAGCCGCGCGACTTGCCTTGCTGCTGCGTGGTGCCGGCGCGCGCAGCCTGACGGCTGCACAGGTGGATGATCTGCTTAGCACCTTCGGCTGAAACAGCCGAAGCTCAGGCTGCCTTGGCCTGTTGCTGCTGCAGCAAGCCTGTCAGGAATTGCGCAATGGCGCCCATGCCGGAAAGCCCGGCACGGGCTTCAGCATCGCTGTTGTAATTCGTATTGGTATTCACATCATAGGCGAAGGTATTTTCGGCGCGATCCGTGATGAATTCAATCGCGCCGACGCCAACGCCATTGGCGCGCAAAACGGCTTCCATGCGCGACAGTAAGGGGTGGGTGAAGCCTTCAATGATGCGGAATTTCTCGCCCGGTGCCACGGCGGGGCATACCGCGCCAGGTTCAATGGCGCAGACATCGGCCGGGCACAGCTCAAACCCCTCAGAGGTATCCACGCGCACGGCGTAGAGGAATTTGCCATTGATGAATTCAGCCCGCGTGATGAAGGGCTCCGGCGCTTCGATGTAGCGCTGCACCAGCCACACGCCATCACGCGGCGCGGCGAAAGGATCAGGATCGGCGGCTATTTTCGCCACCGCTTCGCGCAACGCCGCCGCACTTAAAATCAATTGCACGCCCAAGCCCTTGCCGGCACGGTTATGCTTCAGGATGACCGGAAAGCCGAGCTTTTCCGCCGCCGCGACAAGATGCTGCGTCCCCACCACGGCGATGGTCGGCGGGGTTGGGATATCAAAGCCGGCCAGCGCGGCATATTGCGCAACTTTTGACAGTTCCAACTGCAAAGCGCGCCGGCCATTCACCACAAGCCGCCCATGGCGTTCCAAATGCTCAATCACTGCCCCGGCATATTCCGGGGCATGGGTATGGCCGCGCGTATGGGAAGAAGCGCTCATGCGATTATAGAAAACGCCCTCGGGCGGCGGCGTGGTCAGGTCCAGCACGCCTTCATCCAGGAACCATTCCTCATAAGGCGTGCCTATACGGGCAAAGGCCGCGCGCAGCGGTTCCACCCAGGCGTCATTTTCGTGAATGACAAAGACCTTCGACATGCGGCTTCTCCAAAGTTTCACAAGAAAAAAGCCCATCTTGAAGCCAGCGCAAGGGCCCGAAAAAAGAAAGATTTTCTTTTCCTCTGGCGGTTACTCAACGAAATTTCCTGCCCCATGCTGCGCGTCAGAGAGATACCCTGCCCCCAGGCCCTTGGCGCAATTTCATGATTGGCGTTTAGGCGGTAGGAAGGCCGGGAAGAAAACCTACTGGTGGTGGAGGCCCCTGATGCAGCTAGATCCTGTCTTTGCCGCGCCGGGGCGTTTCCTGAAGGGCAATGTCCATACCCATTCTACGCTGTCTGACGGCAAGCGCCCGCCGGAGGATGTGGTGGAGACCTATCGCCATGGCGGTTATGATTTCATGGCGCTGACGGATCATTTCATGGCGCGCTACAATTTCCCTATCGCCGATACGCGCCGCTTCCGCGCGCCTGGCTTCACCACGCTGCTGGGGGCTGAGGTTCATGCGCCCGCGACCTCCCTAGGGGAGATTTGGCACATATTGGCAGTGGGCCTGCCGCTGGACTTCGCGCCAACACCGCCTGGGGAAAATGGTCAGGCGCTGGCGCAACGCTGCGCTGATGCTGGCGCTTTTGTCGCCATCGCGCATCCCGGCTGGTACGGGCTGACGGCGGCAGACGGGCATAGCATGGCGGCGGCCCATGCCGTTGAGATCTACAATCACACCAGCCAGGTGCGGACCGATCGCGGCGGCGGCGCCTTTCTGGCGGATCGGCTGTTGACGGATGGCAGACGCCTTTCCCTGATTGCCGTGGATGATGCGCATTTCGCCTGTGAAGATTGGTTCGGCGGTTGGGTCATGGTGAAGGCGACCGAAAATGAACCGGAAGCGCTGCTGGCCGCGCTCAAGGCCGGGCATTTCTACGCAAGCCAAGGCCCGCGCATTGAGGGCATCCTGTGGGGTGAGGACAGCGTTGAGGTGCAGTGCAGCCCCGCTTCCAGCATTATCGTCCTCGGGCGCGGGTCATCCGCAGCGCAAGCGGTGGCGCCCTTGCAGACGCGGGCAGTCTTGCCACTTGGAAAGCTGCGCGATGGTGGCTTTGCGCGGGTCGTGGTGGCCGATGCGGCCGGCAAGCGCGCCTGGTCCAACCCGTATTTTTTCGCGCAACAATGATTTTGTCGAAACCCAGAAGGTGTTGAGCGTTAACTTGTTTAGCCAAAGCGTCTGAGCGCAGATTTGCACTACGCGTATCACATATGCTCATCACATGTGCATTTTATGCCAATTTTAAGGATGGCGTCAGACAGCGCTTTTGTAATCGCAAGGGTGAATTAGGATTTGGGTAATCCCCTGCTGCGTAAACAAGCGAAAACCACCCTGAAATCACTGTCCACAGCAAGAAATCTATCACCACTGAGCCGCCCAAAATTTTTGGTGTCAAGACTCCTGGTCACCTTTCAGCAAGGACGCTGCCCTCACAATGCAGCAGTCTCAAGAAAGGAGTACGCCAAACGATGCGTATCAGAATTGCTCCCCTTCTGCTCACCATCCTTGCGATGATCGGCGCGGTCAATGCCGGTGCCGCCATCTACGCCTGGGTGTCCATGCGCCACAACGCGCAGAGCTTCACCGAAATCAAGGCGAATGCTGTCGCACCGTTGATTGACCTGAAGGCGTTGTCCGATGCCTATGCGGTTTTCGTGGTGGATGCGTCCCACAAGATCCGCAATGGCAATTTCACCTGGGAAGAAGGTGCGACAAGCCTTGCCGACGCGGTGAAGAACATCAACCGCGCCTGGACTGCGCTGACACAGGCTGAATTGCCGCCAAGCGTGCAGGAAGCCTTTGCCCAAGCGCGTGAACGCCGTGCTCCAGCCGAACAGGTGACCCAGGATCTGGTGCGCATTGCGGCTGCGAAGAACAGTACGCAGCTTGAAGAGCTCATCAAGGAACGTCTCTATCAGGCGATTGATCCCTTCACAGAATCGATCGGCGGCATGATGGATACCATCGTGGCCGAAACCAATGACAAGGTCGCGAATGAGGTGACTTCGGTCACTCAGGCAACGCTGATCATTGCATTGCTGGGGCTTTTCTCGCTCGCCGCGCTGATTGCCGCTGGCTGGGTTGTGGTTGCACGTGTGACAGGCCCGCTTGGGACCCTGGCCGCAGGCATGGAAACTATGTCGAAGGGCGATCTTTCCAAGGAATTCCAGGGCACGGAGCGTCAGGATGAAGTGGGTGAAATGGCATGCGCCGCCACTGTCTTCCGCGAAGGCCTGATCGAAGCCGAAAAGCTGCGCGCCGCGGAAGCGTCACGTGGCGCGGAAATGGAAGCGGCGCGCCGCGCCGCCATCCAAAGCATTGCGGGCGATCTGGACCGCGCCGTTGGCCAATCGGTCAGCACCTTGTCCGACAGCACGTCCATGTTGGTGCAGGAAGGGACTAGGGTTTCCTCCGTCACGGATGCGACCCTGGCCCAGGCGCGTTCAGCCGCGCATGAAGGTACGGAAGCCAATCACGGCATCCAATTCGTCTCCGCCGCGGCTGAGGAACTCACGGTCGCGATTTCAGAAGTCTCCAACCGCGTGACTGCTGTGGCGCAGACCGCGCGTGGTGCGGCGGAACAGGCTGGTCGCGTGAGCAGCCTGGTGGATGGGCTGAATGCGGCATCCGTCCGCATCAATGATGTGACGGGGCTCATCGGCACGATTGCCGCGCAGACCAATCTGCTGGCACTCAACGCCACGATCGAATCAGCGCGTGCTGGGGAAGCTGGCAAGGGCTTCGCCGTGGTGGCGTCTGAGGTGAAGAACCTGGCCGCGCAATCGGCCAAGGCGACTGAGAGCATCCAGACCGAAATCGGCGCCATGCAGAATATCATTGGCGGTGTCGTGAATGTCATCGGCGATATCGTGTCGCGCATCAGCCAGTTGGATGGCGAAAACACCGCCATTGCCGCGGCGGTCGAGGAACAATCCGCGACTACGGCGGAAATCGCATCCAGCCTGCGCACTGCCGCCCTGGCGGTGGATGGGCTGGAGGGTTCCATCGGCCGTGTGTCTGGCATGGCGGAAGATGCCGGCAAGGCCATGGGCAGCATCACCGTGGCCAGCCGTACTGTGGCGGATGAGGCAGTGCAGCTCCGCGAAGCGACCCAGGCATTGATCAAGCGCCTGCAAGCAGCCTAGTCAGGCCAAAGGCAGGTTTTGCCTGGCGGCGGCCCCCTGGGGTCGCCGCTTTTTTGTTTCGGACATCACAGAATTAAGAATAATATCCTTTATTCATGCCTGATTATCCAACGTGATCAATCGCTTGGGGTATTCTGACCGGCGGGGTGGTCGCGGCTCCGAATCAAGGCGTGAAGCGCGCACCGCGCACACCGTGACATGAAAGACACCACACTGTGACCTCGCCCCATTTCCGCCAAAAATATCTGGATACCTTCCTATTATCGTAATTCTGCAACGGCTGCTTTCAGATAATCACGCCAGATTTCACAAAGTTACAGCCAGCCCGCTTGTTCGAAGCGAAAACCCCGGCATACCAACTTCAAAAGCGCGTGAGGCGCTAAAACGGCTTGGGGGCTTTGATCAACGATGAAGACAGCTAGGCTCATTTCGTCTGCCTGCATGGTCATTGGTTTGGCTATTGTCTCCTACCAAGCTGATGCCAGCCCTTCTAATCCGCAAAATAAGCCAAACGCTTCTCGTCAGCAGCAGGCTTCGGCGCCAGGGCGGCCAGCCGCGAGGCCTGCACAGGCACGCTCTGATGTTCGGGCACAACCCGTCCGGGCCAGCCAGACCGTTCAGGGACCGCGCCAGTCCCGCACCCCGGCCCAACGCTCCGCCATGAGCAATCCGGGCGGCATTTCCTGCGTGCCTTATGTGCGTCAGGCCACCGGCATGGCCATCCGCGGCAATGGTGGCGATTGGTGGCATAACGCGGCCGGGCTTTATGCCCGCGGTCACAGGCCGGAAGCCGGTGCGATCATGGCCTTCTCACGCACCAGCCAAATGCAGGCTGGCCATGTTGCCGTGGTGCAGGAAGTCATCAGCGCGCGTGAAGTGCTGATCCATCACGCGAATTGGGGCGGCCCCGGCATTCGCCGCGGGTCCATCATGTCCGATGTTTCAGTGGTTGACGTCTCCTTGAACAACGACTGGTCTTCGGTTCGGGTTCAGGTGGGGCGAGATCAGGAAAACCTGGGTCGTATCTACCCGATCCAGGGCTTCATCTATGATCGCCCGGATAACGGTTATGTTCGCACCGCCGCCACACCGCGGCCGGGTGGCCCTCTACTGTCCAATGCGCGATCTCTCCGCCCGGATGATGTGCGGGCCTTTGAGGAAGTGGCGCAGGCGCCAGCGCGCAGCCGCTAAGGGTTACCCGCCGTCATCTGGTTTTTCAGGTACTGGCGCTGGCTTTGCCTTGAAACCACGCCCGGCCATTACCGCATCTTCGCCGAAGCGTGCGCGCAAAGCCTCCATTGCCTTCCAGCGCGCGGCACGGCGCGGTGCCTCAGGGTCTGCCAGATCGCCCCTATCCGCCTGATCCGCCGCCGCCAAGGGCTGGGCGCCAATGCCAATCAGCCGAAACGCTGTGCCATCGGCTTCCTTCTGCAATAGCGGGCGTGCGGCGGCGAAAATCACCTCCGGCAATAGGCTTGGCTCCGCAAGGCGCTGAGACCGGGTCCGCAGCGCGAAATCGGCGGCCTTCAGCTTCAGCACCACGCCCCCCGCCGCCAGCCCCTTTTCCTTGAGCCTGCGTGCCAGTTTTTCGCACAGCCGCCAAAGCGGTGCCTCTAGCGCATCCAAGGCGGCGATATCGGCATCAAAAGTGGTCTCGGCGCTGATGCTTTTGGTCTCCCGCGTTGGGTTGACGGGGCGGTCATCCTCGCCCCGCGCCCGCGCCACCAGCGCCGGCCCATCCGTGCCAAAGCGCGCCAGGGCAGCGCGGGCATCCAGCGCTGCCAATTGCCCAAGGCGCACAAAACCCGCCGCCGCAAGCCGCTTGGCCATGGCCGGCCCCACGCCAGGCAACACCGCAACCGATTGCGGTGCGAGCCAGGCGGTCGCTTCGCCCGCGCCGATCACGGCAAAGCCGCGCGGCTTGTCGCGTTCTGCCGCCAATTTCGCCATCAGCCGGTTCGCCGCGAGGCCGACCGAGACCGTGACCCCAACCTCACGCTCGACGGCCTGGGTAAAGCGCGACAGCACCACGGCGGGGGGCGCGTTGTGCAAAGCCTCGGTCCCGCGCAGATCAAGCACTGCCTCATCTATGGAAAGCGGTTGCACCAGCGGGGTCAGCGCTTCCATCATGGCGCGGATGCGTGCCCCTTCGCGGGCATATTTCGCGATATCAGGCTTGATCACCACCGCATCGGGGCAGGCGGCGCGCGCCTTGAACATGGGCATCGCACTCCGCACACCCGATAGCCGCGCGATATAGCAGCACGCCGCCACCACGCCGCGTGTCCCGCCGCCCACAATCACCGGACGTGTCGCCAATGCCGGCTGGTCGCGCTTTTCGACACTGGCGTAGAAGGCATCGCAATCAATATGCGCGACGGTCAGGCGGAACAGATCGGGATGGGCGATAACACGCCTGGAACCACAAGCCGGGCAGCGCGCGAAATCCTCCGCCGCGTGATGGAAGCAATCACGGCAGAGTGCGGGCATGCCTTAACGCCTGAGCCAGGGCATGGCAGCAAAACACGCCAGCAGCAGCGCATAGATCGCGCCCTCGAAGCTTGCGAAATGCGCCAGCCATTCTTCGGGCGAAAGGCCGCGCATCGCGCGCGTCATGGCGATTTCCGAACCGATCAGCAGCGTGAGCCCAGCCAACCCCATGATGATGCGCCCGCCTGATTTGGGCGGGATGCCAAAGCGGCGCGCGATCAGCGGCGCGAAGTGGAAAATGGCGGCGAACATCGGGATCGCCTCAAGCGCACTCGCCACCAACACACCAAGGCGCGGCGCCAGCAGCAATTCGCGCATCGCACCCAGCAAAAAGCCAATCACATAAAGCAGCAGGAAATAGACCGCCCCGGCTTTGAAGCTGCGAAGAATCATGCCGCATCCCAAAGCCGAGCCGCGCCAAAGACGCCCGAGGAATCGCCATGCTTCGCCTGCACCACCGGGGTACGCGCCACATCCCCAAAGCCATGCCGCGCCATCAGCCCCGGCACATCGCGATACAGATGCGCCATGTTGGACAAACCCCCGCCCAGCACGATCACATCCGGGTCCAGGATATTGGCAATCATCGCCAAGGCCCGCGCCAGCCGATCCGCATGCCGCGCCAAGGCGGCTTGCGCGCGCTGATCGCCCGCCGCCGCGCGTTGTGGCAAGCCAGACGCATCGCGCCCCCCCGCCCCATCGCAATCCGCTGCCAAGGCAGGGCCGGACAGGAAGGTTTCCAGGCAGCCATGCTGGCCGCACCAGCAGCGCGGGCCGGGAAACTCCTCAGGCCGCATCCAGGGCAAGGGCACATGGCCCCATTCACCGCCTGTGCCATTCGGCCCATCCAGAATCCGCCCGCCCGAGACAATGCCCGCACCAACCCCGGTGCCCAGAATCACCGCAAAAACCGTATGGTAGCCCGCGCCGGTACCATCCGCAGCCTCACTCATCGCTAGGCAATTCGCGTCATTGCTGATGCGCACCGCGCGCCCCAGCCGGGCTTCCAAATCCTGCTGAAGCGCGCGGCCATTCAAAGCCTGGGAATTGGCATTGCGTACCAGGCCCGTCACGGGGCTCAGGCTGCCCGGAATGCCAATGCCGATGCTGCCGCGCTGCCCAAGGCGCGCTTCGGCTTCCGCGACCAAGCCCGTGATGGTAACCAAAACGCCCTCATACTCCGCGGGGCTCGCGCTGCGTTCGCGCAGCAACACAGCGCCATCATCGCCAAGGGCCACGATTTCCGTCTTGGTGCCGCCCAGATCAATGCCGAGTTTCATGCTAATAGATTTGGTCAAGCGCGCGCGGTGCCGCAAGCCTGAACTGGCGGCGATACGCAAGCCATGGTGGAAGACAACACATGAATGAGACGATTCTGGATGTGAAGGGCCTGACCTGCCCCTTGCCTGTGCTGAAGGCGAATAAGGCGCTGCGCGGCATGGCAGGCGGCGCGCGGCTGACGGTGCTGGCAACCGACCCGGCTTCGGTTGCGGATTTCGACGCCTTTTGCCGAGAAACCGGCCATGCGCTGCTGGCCTTTTCCGAAGATCAGGGCAGCTATCGCTTCGTCATTCGCAAGCGCGACGACACGCCGGCATGACCGTGCTGATCCTTACCCATGCCGCCTGCCTGGCGCATGATCCCGGCCCCCATCACCCGGAATGCCCCGATCGTTGGCGTGCCGTAACCCGCGCCTTGGAAGCGGAAGCCTTCAGCAGCCTGCCGCGCACCGAAGCGCCGCGCGCAACGCAGGAACAAATCCTCCGCGTGCATCCCGAAGCCTATCTGCAAGCGATACTGGATTCGGCGCCCGCCAAGGGTGATCGCGTGGCCTTGGATGCCGATACCATCCTGTCCCATGGCAGCATCGAAGCCGCCTTCCGCAGCGCCGGCGCTGCCGTGGCGGCGGTGGATGCGGTCTGCACCGGGCCCATCCGCCACGCTTTTTGCGCCACACGCCCGCCCGGCCATCACGCTGAGCCTGCCCGCCCCATGGGGTTTTGCGTCTTTGCCAATGCCGCGATTGCCGCGCGCCATGCGCAGGCTGTGCATGGGCTGACGCGCGTGGCAGTTGCGGATTTCGATGTGCATCACGGCAATGGCACGCAAGCCTGTTTTGAGGCGGATGCATCGCTGATGCTGGCATCTTCCCATCAATGGCCGCTTTACCCAGGCACTGGCGCACCAACAGAACGCGGGGTGGGCAATATCTTCAACGCGACGCTGCCGCCAGGCGCCGATGGCGCGGCGTTTCGCGCCGTGTGGGAAAGGCTTATGTTGCCCGCTTTGGATGAATTTGCGCCTGAGCTGCTGATCATCTCCGCCGGGTTTGACGCGCATGTCGCGGACCCGCTGGCGCAGCTTCGGCTGGTGGAAGCGGATTTCGCCTGGATCACGGAAGAACTTTGTGCGCTGGCTGCGCGCCACGCATCCGGGCGCGTGGTTTCCGTGCTGGAAGGCGGGTATGATCTGGATGCGCTGGGCGCCTCGGTCGCCGCGCATGTCCGCGCGCTAGCGTTCAGCAATGGCTTCGGACCGTGAGCGCCTGTGACGCCCGCTGCAGGCGGGCGAGCGCCCGAATGGGCGCCGCCGCTTATGCGGCGAAGCCAAGCGCGCGGAGGCGCGCGCCGGCGTTTGAGGGCGGATCGCCCGCGATCCGCGACAAAAAAGTTCTCCCTTGCGCGGTGCTGCCCCGCGCCCCCAAATTCCACATCACAAAACAAAGAGGTTCGCCATGCACCGTCGTCATCTTCTCGCCGCCCTGCCTGTAGCGGCGCTCGCCCCGCGCTTTGCCGCCGCGCAGGATTGGCCGCCCAGCCCGGTGCGCGCCATTGTGCCCTTCGCGCCTGGTTCCGCCACCGATACGGTCGCGCGCGTCTTTACCGAGAAAATGCGTGACACGCTCGGCCAGAATGTCGTGGTGGAAAACCGCGCCGGCGCCAGCGGGCTGATCGGGGCCGAAGCCGTGGCCCGCGCCACGCCCGATGGCCTTACCGTGCTGATCGGCACAAATTCCACCAATGCCGCCGCCGGGGCTTTGTTCAAGCGCGTGCCTTATGATGTGGATAATGCCTTCATCCCGGTCTCCACGCTCGGCTCCGTTCCCCTGTTGGTAGCGGTGCGGGCCGAATCGCGCTGGCAGAATCTGGCCGAATTGCTGGCCGAGGCGAAGGCGAAGCCCGAGGGCATCACCTATGCCTCCGCGTCTTCTTCCCAGCAGGTTTCGACCGAGCTTATGGCCCATATGGCCGGCGCCAAGATGCTGCGCGTACCTTATCGGTCCTCGCCCTTGGCGGTGCAGGATTTGCTGGCGGGGCGCGTTGATCTTTTCGTGGCGGATCAATTGGTTATCCTGCCGCAGGCCCGCGAAGGGAAGCTCCGCATCCTTGGCATTACCGCGCCCCAGCGTTCGGCCATGCTGCCGGAGGTTCCAACCGTGGCAGAGGCCGGCAACCTGCCCGGCTATCAGATTACCGCCTGGTTCGGCCTTTTCGTGCCCGCCGGCACGCCGGCCATTGCGGTTTCCCGCCTGAATGCCGCCGTGCGCCGCGCCGGGGAACAGGCCGATGTGCGTGATCGGCTGTCTTCCGGCTTCGGGATGGTGGTTTCCACCTCCACCCCGGAACAGGCCGCCGCCTTTGTGAAGGCCGAGACCCAGCGCTGGACCTCAGCAATTCGTACCGCCGGCATCGAACCGGAATAGACATTTCGATAGATGTAAGGCTAGGCTGACAGTATGGCACGTACACCCAATGAGACGGCGGTGCCTCCGCCGTCCGATATCGCCGCCCTTTCCTTCGAGCAAGCCCTCGCGGAGCTTGAAGGCATTGTGCGGGAATTGGAAAGCGGCAAGGGCGCGTTGGAAGCCTCGGTCACCGCTTATCAGCGCGGTGCAGCGCTGAAGCGCCATTGTGAGGCGAAGTTGGCGGAAGCTGAACAAAAAATCCAAGCCATTGTGGACGGCCCCGCCGGGCCATCCTTGCGGGACGTGGAGTAGCGCCGCATGTCCGCTGCCACGCCCGACCCCGCCAAGGCATTCGCCACCGCCATGGCATCGGCGGCGGCAGAAATTGAACAGGCGCTGGATGCGCTGATCCCGCCACCGGATGGTGATGAGGCAAGGCTGTATGAGGCCATGCGCTATGCCAGCATGGGCGGCGGCAAAAGGCTGCGCGGCTTTCTGGTGCTGGAAGGCGCGGCGCAATTCGGCGTGGCGCGCGATGCGGCGCTGCGTGTGGCAGCAGCGATTGAAATGCTGCATGCCTATTCGCTGGTGCATGATGATCTGCCCTGCATGGATGATGATGATCTGCGCCGCGGCAAGCCCACCGTGCATCGCGCCTTTGATGAAGCAACCGCTGTGCTGGCCGGCGATGCGCTGCAAACCCAGGCCTTTCTGGTCTTGAGCGAACCCGACACGCATGCCGACCCCGCTGTGCGGGCTGAACTTTGCCGCGCCTTGGCGCGGGCGGCTGGCGCGCGGGGCATGTGTGGCGGGCAGATGCTGGATATGCTGGCCGAAGAAGCAGGCCGGCCTTTGGAAGAAGCCGAAATCGGCCGGCTCCAATTACTGAAAACCGGCAAGCTGATTGAATTTTCCGCCGAAGCTGGCGCCATTCTTGGCAAGGCGCCGATTCAGCAACGCCATGCGCTGGCAGCTTATGGGCGCGATTTGGGCGCGGCCTTTCAGATTGCCGATGATGTGCTGGATGCCACCGCATCAGCCGAGGAAACCGGCAAGCGCACCGGCAAGGATGCCGATGCGGGTAAGGCCACTTTGGTTGGGCTTTTGGGGCTTGAACGCGCCAGGCTGCAAGCGGAACGGCTGGCAGCGCAAGCGCAAGATCATTTGGATGCTTTTGGGGAAACAGCAGCGCATTTGCGTGCGCTGGCCGGTTACACAATCACGCGGAGAAGCTGAATGAACCGTCCTGTCACACCGCTGCTTGACCGCATCAATATCCCAAGCGATTTGCGAAATTTCTCGGCGGACCAATTGAAGCGTCTGGCCGATGAATTGCGCGCCGAGACGATTGATGCCGTTTCCGTCACCGGCGGGCATTTGGGCGCATCCCTGGGTGTGGTTGAATTGACCGTGGCCGTGCATGCGATTTTCGATACGCCGCATGATCGCCTGATCTGGGATGTCGGGCATCAGGCCTATCCGCACAAGATCCTGACAGGGCGGCGCGATCGCATCCGCACGCTGCGCCAAAGCGGTGGGCTTTCTGGCTTCACCCGGCGCAGTGAAAGCGCCTACGACCCCTTCGGTGCCGCACATTCCTCGACCAGCATTTCCGCCGGGCTTGGCATGGCGATTGGCAGCCAATTGCAGGGCCAGGACCGCCATGTGATTGCCGTCATCGGCGATGGCTCCATGAGTGCCGGCATGGCTTATGAAGCCATGAATAATGCCGGCGCGTCAAAAGCGAACCTCATTGTCATTCTCAACGATAATGACATGTCCATTGCGCCGCCTGTGGGTGCGATGAGCGCGTATCTTTCCAAGCTGATTTCATCGCGCCCCTTCCTTTCGCTACGCGATATGATGGCGCGGCTTGCCAAGCGTTTCCCGGCACCTTTGGAACGCGCGGCGCGGCGCGCGGATGAATATGCGCGCGGGCTGCTGACCGGCGGCACGCTGTTTGAAGAATTGGGTTTTTATTACGTGGGCCCCCTGGATGGGCATGATCTGGATCATTTGCTGCCCATTCTGCGCAATCTGCGCGATACGGATCACCAAGGCCCGATCCTGCTGCATGTAGTGACACAAAAGGGCAAGGGCTATGCGCCGGCGGAAGCGGCGCCCGACAAATACCATGGCGTCGTGAAGTTCAATGTCGTTACCGGCGAACAGGCCAAGGCGCCGCCAGGCCCGCCTTCCTTCACCAAGGTTTTTGCCAATGCGCTGATCGCGGAGGCGGAAGCGGATGAACGTGTCCTTGCCATCAATGCCGCCATGCCATCGGGCACCGGGCTTGATCTATTCGCCAAGAAATTTCCGCGCAGGAGTTTTGATGTTGGCATCGCCGAACAGCATGCGGTGACTTTCGCGGCGGGGTTGGCGACCGAAGGGCTCAAGCCCTTTTGCGCGATCTATTCCACCTTTTTGCAGCGCGCCTATGACCAGATCATGCATGATGTGGCGCTGCAATCCTTGCCCGTGCGCTTCGCCATGGATCGCGCGGGCTTGGTTGGCGCGGATGGCGCGACCCATGCGGGGTCCTTCGATATCGCCTATCTCGGCTGCCTGCCCAATATGGTGCTGATGGCCGCCGCCGATGAGGTGGAGCTGATGCATATGGTGGCAACCGCCGCCGCGATTGAAGATCGGCCTTCGGCGTTCCGCTATCCGCGCGGTGAGGGTTTTGGCCTGGAATTGCCCAAGCGCGGTTCAGTGCTGGAAATCGGCAAGGGCCGCGTGCTGCGCGAAGGCAATGCGATTGCGATCCTATCCTATGGCGCACGCTTACAGGAATGCCTGAAGGCGGCTGATGAATTGGCAAGCCATGGGCTTTCCTGCACGGTTGCCGATGCGCGTTTTGCCAAGCCGCTTGATACCGCCTTGATAGAACGCCTGGCACGTGAGCATGAAGTACTGATCACGATCGAAGAAGGCTCCATGCTCGGCTTCGGTGGCATTGTCATGCATCATCTGGCTACGCGCGGGCTGATGGATCGCGGGCTGAAAATACGGCCCATGTGCCTGCCCGATGTCTTCATTGATCATGACGCGCCGCGCAAGCAATATGATCAGGCGGGGCTGAATGCGCCGCAAATCGTGGCAACGGCGCTGGCGGCGCTGGGCAAGGCGGAGATGCGCTTGCCCGCGCGGGCGTGACGCGTCAGGCGCGCCACATCCCCCCGCCATCCACATCCACCACCGTGCCGTTCACGTAAACGCCACGCGGGCTTGCCAGGAACACCGCCAGATCAGCGATTTCACTTGATTCGATCGGGCGATTGAAGGGCAGGCCGGTGATGGTTTCCGCCCAGCGTTCCTCATCGCCGAATTTCAGCTTTGCATTGACGCGCGCCTGGGTGATCATGCGATCGGTCTTGGTCACGGCAGGATTGATGCCGACAACCTTCACGCCATTGGCTTGCGTCGCCGCGCCAAGTGCCTGCGTGAAGGCAATCAGCGAAGCATTGCCCGCGCCGCCGCAAATATAGCCCGCCTTGGGTGAACGCCCGGCCATGCCGATAATATTCACTACGGCGCCGGCCTTGCGTGCTTCCATCGCCGGCAGATAGAGTTGGCACAGATGAATGTAGCCAAACACCTTCAGGCTCCAGGCTTCCTGCCAGCGCTGGATGGAAATATCCTGCAAGCGCCCGGATGGAATGGCGCCGGCATTATTCACCAGCACATCAATATCCGGAAAAGCGGCATGCAGCCTTTCGCGTTCTTCAACCCGCGAAAGATCAGCGGCCAGCGTTTCAACCCGCACCTGCGCCAAAGCACGCACCTTATCCGCGGCTGTGGCGAGTGCCGCCGCATCACGCGCTGAAAGCACAATATCGCAGCCCTCACGCGCGAAGGATTCCGCGCAAGCAAGGCCAATGCCCTTTGATCCACCCGTGACAAGCACACGCTTGCCGGCAAGTTGCATATCCATGTTCACACCACCAATTCAATGAGGAAGGGGCCAGGACGCGCGAAGCTTTGGCTCATCATGTCAGCAACCTGATCAAGCGTGGTGGCCTGCGCCGCTTCCACGCCCATGCTTTCGGCCATTTTCACCCAACCGATATCAGGATTGCCAAGGTCCATCATATCCATCGCCGTGCGGCCCGGATTGGCGCCGACATTGCGGTATTCGCCAAGCAGGATCGCGTATTTGCGGTTGGAGATGATCACCGTGGTCACAGGCAGCTTTTCGCGCGCCTGAGTCCAAAGCGATTGCACCGTATACATGGCCGAACCATCGGCCTGCATATTGATCACGCGCCGGCCACCGCCACCAACCGCGGCACCTGTTGCCAAGGGCATGCCGCAGCCAATCGCGCCACCCGTGATCTGCAACCAATCATGCGGCGGCGCGTTATGCGTTTCGGGGAAGAAGCCGCGACCGTAAGACACGCTCTCATCGGCGATGATCGCATCTTCCGGCATCAGCGCGCCCAGCACGCGCGCCAGCCCTTCCGGTGTTGGCGCGCCGCGCACCACTTCCGGGCGCGGACCACGATCAGGGATGGCGATGGCGGGCGCGTTCACTTCTGCGGCCAGCGCCGCCAAGGCCAGTTCGGCATTCTGTTCATAGCGCGTCAGCACATGCACTTCCGTATTGGCCGGGTAATGCAATGAAGGCTTGCCCGGATAGCCAAAGAAGCCAACCGGCGCCTTGGCATTCACCAGGATCAGATGCTCCACCCATTTCAGCGCATCCACGGCCTGGTCCACATAATAAGGCACGCGTTCAAGGGCGATGCGCCCGCGCCCGCGCTGGGTGCGACCATTGGAGCCCTCAGCCAGCAGCCGCGCGCCGGTGGCTTCCGCAATGCGGTAGGCGTGCAGCTGCGCCCCTTCCCTCAGGCTGGGGCCGCCCAGCAGGATCAGCACATTCTTCTTCTCACGCAGGATGCGCGCAGCATTGCGGATGGCATGCGGGTCCGCTTCCGGCACGGTGGGCAACGGCAGGGCTGCCGCCACCACGCCGCCATCATTCCAGGCGGTATCGGCGGGCAGGATCAGGGTCGCGATTTGGCCCGGCGAGGTCCGCGCGGCCTGCACGGCCACGGCCGCATCCGCCCCCACCTTGGTTGAATCGGTGGAAGTCCGCACCCAGGCCGAAACACCGCGGGCGAAGCCTTCCGTATCGGCGGTCAGCGGCGCGTCATAGGGGCGATGATAGGTGGCGTGGTCCCCGGTGATATTCACAATGCCGGACCGGGCGCGCCGCGCATTATGCAGATTGGCCAAACCGTTAGCGAGGCCCGGGCCGCAATGCAGCAAGGTGCAGGCCGGCTTTTCCGCCATGCGCCAATAGCCATCCGCCATCCCGGTCACGACATTTTCCTGCAAGCCCAGCACGCAGCGCATCCCCGGAATCCGGTCTAAAGCTGCCACGAATTGCATCTCACTCGTGCCAGGGTTGGAGAAACAAACATCAACCCCGCTACCTATGAGTGTATGGACCAGGCTTTCCGCACCATTCATTGCCGACTCTCCACTTGGCGTTATGGGGCGCAGCGTGCGCCGAGCCATGGCTTCGGGCAAGATGTGGGGCTTGCCATGCGGTAATTTCGCCGTAATTTGCCGCGAGAAATAACAACGCGGTGATCGAAAACCGCTTCTGGGGGAGCTTTCCGGTCATGCCTCGTTTGGCCGTTGCCTTTTTTGCGTCGGGCTTTGCCGCGCTGCTGTGTCAGATTGTCTGGCAGCGGATGCTGGGCATTTTCGCGGGATCGGACACGATTTCCGCAGCCCTGGTCGTGGGCGCTTTTCTTGCCGGGCTTGGCATTGGTTCGATCATTGGCGCGAAGATCGCTGACCGCATCACGCCAGCGCGCGCACTGATTGGCTTTGCCATTGCGGAAATCGGCGTTGGCATTTTTGCCCTGTTGTCCAAGACATTTTTGTATGATTGGCTGGCGACAGATTTGGCCGGGGTGGTGGATGACCCGGCGATGATTTTCGCGCTTTGCTTCGCTGGCCTTGTTCTGCCCACCACGCTGATGGGCGCTTCGCTTCCCTTGCTGGCGCGCGCGGTTTCAACGGCGCTTGATACAGTAGCGGAACGGATCGGCACGCTTTACGGGCTGAATACTTTTGGCGCCGGGCTTGGCGCTTTGCTTGGTGGCTGGGTGCTGGTGGGCAATCTTGGCTTTGTCGGCGCGCTTTGGCTGGCCGCGGGCCTTGAGATTTTCGCGGCCCTGCTGGCGCTTTCGCTACTGCCGCAACTCCGTGGCCTGCCCTTGCCCGCGCCAAGCCCCGCCGCCAAGGATGGCGATGCGCCTTTTGGCAGCCTGCCGCTTTGGTGCTTCCTGGTCTTTCTTTCCGGCTATGTGATTGTGGCGCTGGAAATCCTTTGGGTCCGAATCATGGGCCAGGTTGGGCAATACCACGCCTATCTTTTCCCGACCGTGCTTGGGATTTTCCTACTGGCTGATGGGCTTGGCATGGCCGTGGCGGCGCGCATGGTCCGCCACTTGAAGGATCCCCGCCCGGCTTTTTTCATCACCCAGGGTGCCGGCTTTGTTCTGGCTTTGGTTTTGCTCGCGGCTCTTTGGCTCGCGATGCCGCTTTGGCCGATTGCCGATCTGATGGCGGTGGATCATTCGCGCCTGCATGGCGGCGCACTGGCGATGATGATTTTCCTTGCGGTGGTTGTGGTGGGGCCGCCTTCCTTCCTGATTGGCATGACCTTCGCCTTCGTGCAGCGCGCCGTGCAGCGGGATTTGGCGAGTGTCGGCACACGCGTAGGCTGGGTGCAATTGGCCAATATTGCCGGCAATGCGGCGGGGTCCATTTTCACCGGCCTGATCACGCTGCATTTCCTGGGCACCGCGGGCACGCTGAAACTTCTGGCGGCGCTGTCGCTTTTGCTGCTGCTAGGCTGGCTTTGGCATGGTGGCTGGCGGCGGCCCGTGGAAGGGGGCCTTGCCATTGCTTCTGCGCTGGCACTCATGCTCATGCCGGGCAATGCCGGGCTTTGGTCGCGCATGCATGCCGAAGGGCCGGGCCATATGGTTGCCTGGGCCGAGGATCGTTCCGGCATTGCGTTTTTCCGAGACAGCAAGGGCGGGGATGGCGTGGCGGAAGGCCCCTTCTTCATCCAGGGCTTCAGCCAGGGGCGCATCCCCTTCCTTTCCATCCATCAATTCCTGGGCGCGGTTGGACCGCTTATTCATCCTGATCCCAAGAATGTGTTGGTGATTGGCGTGGGTAGTGGTGGTACGCCCTGGGCGGCGGGTATTCGCCCGGAAAGCCAAATCCGCGCCATTGAATTGGTCGGGCCCGTCCTGACGGCGCTGGAGGAAATCGGCCAGCACTACCCCAATGGTCCCATCGCGCGCATGTTCAAGGATCAGCGCTGGCAGATGGAATATGGCGATGGGCGCCGGACGCTGGCCAAGGAAGAAACGCTCTACGATATCATCGAAGCCGATGCCATTCTGCCGCAGGGGTCCCATTCCGGCCTTCTCTATAGCGCGGAATTCATTGATCAGGCGCGCAGGCGCCTTGCGCCTGGTGGGCTTTACATCCAATGGGCGCCAACGCAGCGCGCGGTTGAAACCTTCGCCGCCGTCTTTCCCCATGCGCTATTGCTGATGCCGGCGGGGGTCATGATCGGGTCGAGTGATCCGATTCCCTTCGACCCAGCCAAGCTTGCGCAGGAATTCGCGCGTCCCGCGCATCTGGCACATTTGCTGGCCGGCAATAAGGAATTCAGCGATTGGGCCAGCCTTTTCGCCGGCGCGCCGATGCACTGGCTACCTGGTCAAAAGCGCGAAGAAGCGCCTTTGACTGATGTATTCCCGCGCGATGAATTCTACATCAACAACCCCGGCCATGGCACGGATCATTACGTCCGTATCCGGAATGGCTCTGGCCAGCGCCGCGCGGCGGTGGAGTAGGTATTTCGCCGCGCAATCTTGGCCGCGCGCTACATGCCGAGCGCGCGGCGATAGAGATCGAGCAGCGTTTCCTGTTCTTCCACTTCCGCCGGTTCCTGCTTGCGCAGCCGTATCACGGCGCGCAGCACCTTTACATCAAACCCGGCGGATTTCGCTTCCGCGAAAATGTCCTTGATGTCGCTGGACAGCGCCTTTTTTTCTTCTTCCAGGCGTTCAATGCGCTCCACGATGGACCGCAGCCTTTCCCCGGCAATGCCGCCGACTTCCGTATTTTCTTGCTTGCTCGGGGCCTGGGCCATTCTGCGTTCCTCAGTGTGAAGGCCAGACGCTTTAGCCTTGGGTGCGCCGGCCATCAATGTTGCCCCTGGCTGGAGGCCGTGAATTTCGCCTTTTGCTCAGGCGACGCTTCCTTCTGAAACTGCGCCTGCCATTCCTTGTATGGCATGCCGTAGATGATCTCCCGCGCTTCCGGGTCGGTCAGCGACAGGCCCTTTTCCTCGGCTGCGGCGCGATACCATTTGCTCAGGCAATTCCGGCAGAAGCCGGCCAGATTCATCATATCAATATTCTGAACATCGGTGCGTCCACGCAGATGTTCCACCAGCCGGCGGAAGGCAGCGGCTTCAAGCTCTGTCTGGGTTGCCTTGTCGATTTCGGGCATGGGGGCCTCCTGATCCATCGCGTCATAGATGGCCCATTCGGCGCGACTTCGCCATACTCTTCCCGAAAGAGGATCACCGCCATGGCATTCACCGATGCATCCGCCCGCACCGCCCTTCGGCAGGTTTTCGACGCTGCCATTGCCAGCGCCGATCCGCGCCAGGTGCTGGCGCGGCATTTGCCGGAACGCCCGCGCGGGCGGGTGATTGTGCTGGGGGCTGGGAAATCCGCCGCCGTCATGGCGGCGGCGGTCGAAGATGCTTGGCCCGATGCGCCCATCGAGGGCCTGGTCGTGACCCGCTATGGCCATGGCTACCCGACCAAGCGGGTGCGCGTGCTGGAAGCCTCCCACCCCGTGCCAGATGCTGCCGGGGCCAAGGCCGCAGCGGCCTTGCTGGACGTGGCGCGGGGTGCCGGGGGGGATGATCTGGTGCTGTTTTTGGTCTCGGGCGGCGGGTCTTCGCTGACGACGCTGCCCGCCCCCGGCCTGACACTGGAGGAGCTGATTGCGGTGAATAAGGCGCTGCTCGCTTCCGGCGCCACCATCCATGAAATGAACTGCATCCGCCGGCATCTTTCCGCCTTTTCCGGTGGGCGGCTGGCCGCCGCCGCGCATCCCGCGCGCGTGGTGACGCTCGCGATTTCCGATGTGCCGGGGGATGACCCGAGTGTGATCGCCTCTGGCCCCACCGTGCCGGACCCTTCCAGCTTTGCCGATGCGCGCGCCCTGGTGGCGCATTACGGGATGGCATTGCAGGAAGCAGTCATGGCGCATCTGGCGGCAGGCGTGGAGGAGAGCCCGAAATCCGGCGACCCGCGCCTGGGCACGCCCGATTTCCGCTTCATCGCCACCCCCGCCATGGCCTTGGAAGCCGCCGCCGCTGCCGCGCGCGGTCTTGGCCTGACGCCTTTGATTCTGGGCGATGCGCTTGAAGGCGAGGCACGGGAATTGGGCACCGCACTCGCCGGCATTGCCCGTTCCGCCGCCACCCATGGCCACCCCTTGCCCGGCCCGACGATTCTGCTTTCGGGCGGGGAGACCACGGTCACCATCCGCAACCCCAAGCCCGGGCGCGGCGGGCGGAACGTGGAATGCTTGCTCGGCTGCGCGCTTGGCTTGGCCGGGGTGCCTGGCATCTGGGCTTTGATGGGCGACACGGATGGCGTTGACGGGTCGGAGGATAATGCCGGCGCCATTGCCACCCCAGATACGCTGGCCCGCGCCCGCGCGGCTGGCCTTGACCCCCGCGCGGTTTTGGCCGGGCATGACAGCTATCGCCTGTTCCAGACGCTGGGCGATCTGGTGGTGACCGGGCCGACGCTGACCAATGTGAATGATTTTCGCGCGCTTCTGGTGGCTTAACTTTTAAAAATTAAGTCGCGCGGATTTTTGGTGGTATTTAAGCTTAATTTTGCTAAGATACATTCATGCGAGATCCAGCCCTTGAAGCCCTTCTTGCCCGGCGCGGCACCGTCAAGCAGATCGCCGCCGCGCTTGGCATCTCCACCGCAGCCGTTTCGCAATGGAAACGAATCCCGGAAGACCGAGTCGCGGAAATCGCCAAGGCGCTCAACTTAGCGCCGGAAATCCTGCGGCCTGATCTGACACCGACCCCAACTGCATCTCAGACACAAGGATTGCCCCGCATGGTGGCCCGCCCCGTTCTGCGCCGCCGGCGCCGCACCAAAATCATCGCAACCCTCGGCCCCGCCAGCAGCAGTGCGGAGATGATCGAAAAGCTCCACCGCGCTGGCGCCGATGTCTTTCGGCTTAACTTCTCCCATGGCAGCCATGAGGATCACGCCGCGCGCATCGCCACCATCCGCGCTGTGGAGGCCAAGGTGGGCCGCCCCATCGGCATCCTGGCCGATGTGCAGGGACCGAAGCTGCGCGTTGGGCGCTTCCAGGCCGGGCGGGTGCAATTGCAATCCGGGCAGAGCTTCAAGCTTGATCTGAACCCCACCCCCGGCGATGCCCGCCGCGTCAATCTGCCGCATCCGGAAATCATCGCCGCGGCGCAGATCGGCACCACGCTATTGCTGGATGATGGCAAGCTGCGCCTGCGTGTCACCCACAAGCGCCCGGATCATCTGGAAACCCAGGTGGTGGTGGGCGGCCCACTTTCAGACCGCAAGGGCGTGAATGTGCCAGATGTGGCGCTGCCCATCCCGGCATTGACCGAGAAAGACCGCGCGGACCTGGCCTTCGTGCTGGATCAGGGCGTTGAGTATATCGGGCTGTCCTTCGTGCAGCGCCCGGAAGATGTGGCGGAAGCCAAGGAAATTGCCGCCGGGCGCGCCTGGATCATGGTGAAGCTGGAAAAACCCCAGGCGCTTGAAAACCTCGACGCCATCATGGCGTTGACCGATTGCGTCATGGTCGCGCGCGGTGATTTGGGCGTGGAATTGCCGCCAGAAGAAGTGCCGCTCGCGCAAAAGCGCATCGTGCGCACGGCCCGCGCACTCGGCAAACCTGTTGTGGTGGCAACACAAATGCTGGAAAGCATGATCACCGCGCCAAGCCCGACGCGCGCCGAGGTTTCCGATGTCGGCACAGCCGTTTTTGATGGCGCGGATGCGGTGATGCTCTCAGCCGAGACCGCCGCCGGGCAATACCCCTATGAGGCGGTGAATATGATGGACCGCATTGTGGCGCGGGTGGAACAGGACCCCGATTGGCGCCGCCTGACCGATGCCGCGCGCCCGCCGCCTGAGCATTCCAGCGCCGGCGCCATCGCCACCGCCGCGCGCCAGGTGGCCGAGACGATTGAGGCCGAGGTGATTGCGACCTTTAGCTCCACCGGGTCCACCACGCTGCGGGTGGCGCGGGAGCGGCCGCATTGCCCGATCCTGGGGTTGACCACCAGCAGCGCCGTCGCGCGGCGCATGGCGCTCATCTGGGGCGTGCATTCGCTGGAGGTCAGCGAAATTCACTCCATGACAGAAATGGTAGCACGTGCGACCCGCGCCGCCCAGCATGAAGGCTTCGCCAAAAGCGGGGATGAGGTGGTGGTGACGGCGGGTGTACCTTTTGGCACGCCGGGGACAACGAATGCGCTGCGTGTGGCGATTGTGAAGTAGCCGCTGCCGCGCATGATCCACCTGCCTGAGCAAAGAGAAGGACTTGGTTTGCCCCCCTGCCCCCCGCGTGCTACCGCCCGGCGCAAATAAGCGGCCTAGCCGTCCCCGTATCGAAAGGTTTTCGTATGTCCGAACAATCAACCGCGACACCCGCCAATGGGCCCGGCCAAATGGCACCCAGCCCCATAACGCTTAATCTGCAATACACCAAGGACCTGTCCTTCGAAGTGCCGGGCGCGCCGCAAATTTTCATCAACCTGCGTGAGGCGCCAAAGGTTGATATTGCGCTGGATGTCCAGGCCCGCCGCCTGCAGGAAGGCCAGGAGAATTTTGAGGTTACGCTGCAAATCCGCTGTGAGGCCAAGCTTGCCGGGGATACCCCGGCCTTCATCGCCGAGCTGGTCTATTGCGGTATTTTCACCCTGAACGGCATCGCGCCCGAGATGATGGAACCCGTGCTGCTGGTGGAATGCCCGCGCCTTTTGTTCCCCTTCGCGCGCAATATCCTGGCCGAGGTGACGCGTGATGGCGGCTTCCCGCCCGTGATGCTGGCGCCGATTGATTTCGTCGCTCTTTGGCAGAATCGCCGCGCGCAGCAGCAGGCTGCCGCCGCCCCTGTTCAAGGAAATGCCTGAAACAGGCGTTAGCGGGTGAAAAATCACGCTTCTCGCCGGGTTGAACCCTTGACCCCCAGCCCCGGCATGTCATCTCGGGGCTTATGAACCAGATGATGCCTGTCTCACCGCGCCGGGAACGCTTGGCCATCGTGCTTTTCAACCTCGGTGGCCCCGATGCGCCCGAAAGCGTGCGGCCATTCCTGGTGAACCTGTTCACGGACCCGGCCATTTTGCGCGTGCCGGGCTTCATTCGTCCCTGGCTTGGCCGGCTGATCGCCTGGCGCCGCACCAAGCCGGCGCAGGAAAACTACGCTGTGCTGGGCGGGCGTTCGCCGCTCAGGGAACTGACAGAAGAACAGGCAAGCAGCCTGGAAGCGGCTTTGGCCGATGAAGCCGGGACCGAGGCACGCTGCTTCGTCGCCATGCGCTATTGGCACCCAATGAGCGACGAATGCGCCCGCGCCGTGAAGGATTGGGCGCCGGATCGCGTATTGCTGGTGCCACTCTATCCGCAATTCTCCACGACAACCACGGGTTCAAGCCTGATTGCCTGGCAGGATGCCACGCGCAAGATCGGGCTTGATGTGCCAACCACGGCGCTGTGTTGCTGGCATTCGGATCAGGGTTTTGCAGCAGCTACCGCGCGGCTGGTGCGGGAAGCCTATGCCAAGGCGCGGGCTGAATTGCCGCCGGAAGTGCCGCTGCGCGTGTTGTTTTCCGCCCATGGCCTGCCGGAATCGATTGTGAAAGCGGGTGATCCCTATCAATGGCAGGTGGAACAGACCGTGGCCGCCGTGGTCGCTGAATTGGCGATGCCGGAGCTTGATCACATTGTCTGCTATCAATCGCGCGTCACACCGCAGGTCTGGATCGGGCCTTCCACGGAAGGCGAGATTGAACGCGCGGCGGAAGAAAAGGTCGCGATCCTGATCTGCCCAATCGCCTTTGTCTCAGAACATTCCGAAACCCTGGTGGAATTGGACGTGGAATATCGGGAAGAAGCTGAGCATCTCGGCATTCCCGGCTATTTCCGCGTGCCGGCGCAGAATAGTGATCCGGCCTTCATCGCGTCCCTCGCGCAGCTGGTGCGGGGCGCCTTTCAATCCGGGCGCAGCCTGTGTTCCTTCGGCGGCGGGCGGCAATGCCCAAAGCAGCATCGCGATTGCCCGCATGAAAAGCTGCGCGTGGATAATCTGGCGCGCGCCAAAGCCGAGGCATGACGCGCCCCGCCGCCATTCTATTTGATTGCGATGGTGTGCTCGCCGACACTGAATTGGTGGTGAATAGCATTGTGGCGGAGGAAATGACTCTGCGCGGCTGGCCCATGACAGCGGCCGAGGCGCGAGAGACGTTTCTGGGCATGGCGCTGCCCGATATGCTGCCGCGAATTGAAGCGCGCGTTGGGCTGCTGCCGCCTGATTGGGGGCAGGAAATCTCGACCCTGATCGCGCGGCGCATGGCGGAAGAAACGCTCGCCATTCCAGGTGCCGTGGAAGCGGTGCGCGCCTTGGCTGCGGCGGGTGTGCCGGTGGCCGTGGCGTCCAACTCCGCGCGCTTTGAATTGGCAGCGAAGATGCGGAGCCTGGGATTGGCGCAGATTTTCGCCGGGCGGGTGTTTTCCTATGAGGATGTGCCGCGCCCCAAACCCTGGCCGGATATTTATCTGGCGGCGGCGGCGGCCTGTGGCGCGGCGCCCGAGGATTGCGTGGTGATTGAAGATAGCGTGCCCGGTGTGCGCGCGGGGCGTGCGGCGGGCTGCCGTGTGATGGGTTTTTGCCATGAAAGCCCGGCTGCGGTGCTGGCGGCACATGGCGCGGAGCCATTCGCGGATATGGCTGCGCTGCCGGGGTTGTTGTTGGGGGGTGAGCGGTGATTCCCTTGGGGCAGGATCCGCGATAGGCTTATTGCGCAAACCTTTGGAGGAAGGCCGATGACCCTGGCGCAATGGTTCAGCTTCAATGGCCGTATCAGCCGCAAGACCTGGTGGATTTTTTATTTTCTGATCCCTATTGGCATCAATATCGCCGCCAGCGCTCTGGATGGGCAGTTCTCCGTTCCTCAGAAAGCCCTGCCCGATAAATCCGGCATGGGGGAGGTTGGCATGGGACCGTTTTCCATCATTGCCGCTTTGGTGGGGCTATGGGTGGGCCTCGCTGGGCAGGCCAAACGTTGGCATGACCGAGATAAATCTGGCTGGTGGGTTCTGGTGAATTTCATTCCCGTCATCGGCGCCATCTGGGCCTTTATTGTTGTTGGTTTCCTACGCGGCACGCCTGGCCCCAACCGCTTCGGTCCGGACCCTTTGGCGCCAGAGCTTCCGCCCGGGGGTTATGGCGGGGGCTATCAGCCGCCCTATCCGCCGCAAGCGCCGGGTGGATGGCAGCCGCAAAACCCTCCCCCGCCGCCTTCCGGTGGTTGGGGCGCACCGCCGCCGCCTCAAGGCGGGGGCAGCGTTCCGCCCATTCGCCGGGGCTAGAGCGTTGTTGGGCCATGTGATGCCACTTGGCCCAAGAATGCTTTAAGGGAGCGTCGTGCCCGATATCTCCCCGTCACTTGATCGTCTTTCCGAAACCGAAGCCTCGCCGGAACAGGCAAAGCGCGGCTTTTCGCCGCTGCTCAGGCGCATTCTGCTGCTGAATGCGCTGCCGCCCGCGCTGCTGGCGGCTTCCCTGCTGTATCTTGACCAATACCAGAACGCGCTTCTGGGCGCGGAGGTTGAGGCCATGCGCACCCAGGCGCGCATCTATGCCGGCGCCATTGCCGAAGCCGCGGTGCGGCCGGAAGGCGAACGCTATGTGCTGCAATTGGAAGCGGCGCGGCCATTGTTGCGGCGCCTGGTGGACCCATCGCCCAATACCCAGGCGCGGCTTTTGGACACAGCCGGGTTGCTGGTGGCCGATAGCCGGATCCGCAATGGTGCCGGCGGTGCGGTGATTGCAGAACCCCTGCCACCGCCCGAACCGCGCGGCGCGCTGACTTCCACCGTGGCCGGCATTTACGAAAAACTGGTCGGCATTGTCCCCGCCTTGCTGCGCGGGCGTGGCGGGCCTGGGATGGTGGTGGATAGCGCGCCCGATGCGCCGGATTTCGATTGGCTGCCCGATCTTGGCCCCGATCGGCGGGAGGAATTGCGCATGGCGCTGGAAGGCGGCGTCACCCCCTATATCCGCCGCAGCGCCGATGGCCGCTTGCTGGTGAGTGTCGCGGAACCGGCGCGGCGCGGCACGCAAAGTGTCGGCATTGTGCTGCTGACGCGTGAAGCGCGTGAAGTAGATCGGCGGCTGTTTGAAATCCGCGCTTCGGTGCTGCTGCTTTTCGCAACCGCACTGATCCTGACCGTGGCGCTATCGCTTTATCTGTCCCGCACCATCGCCACACCCATGCTTGATTTGGCGCGCGCCACACAGCGCATCCGCGAAGGCGAAGGGCGCGCGCAATCCGTGCCCGACGCACTGCTGAGGCGCAATGATGAAATCGGCGTGCTGGCGCGGGATTTGCAGAACTCAGCCCGCGCACTTTGGGCGCGCATTGACGCCAATGAACGCTTCGCTGCCGATGTGGCACATGAATTACGCAACCCGCTGACAAGTGTACGGAGCGCCATTGAAACGCTGCGCCGTGTGGAAGACCCGGCAAGCCGCGCCCGGTTGCTGGCGATCATCGCCGATGATGCGGTGCGCATGGACCGGCTGATTGGCGATATCAGCGATTCATCACGGGTGGATGCGGAATTGTCGCGCACCGTCTCAACGCCGGTGGATATAGCGCCCATCCTGACGGCACTTGCCGAACTGCACGCTGCAACGCGCGATGAGGATGACGCGGTGGTAGTGCTGGAAGCACCTGAAGGCCCCCTGGTGGTGCGCGGCGTTGAAGGGCGCATTGTGCAGGTATTTCGTAACCTGCTCGGCAATGCGCTTTCCTTTAGCCCGCCTCATGGCACGGTGAAAGTCACCGCGCGCCCCGCCGGCCCCATGATGGAAGTGGTGGTGGAAGATGAAGGCCCCGGCATTCCCGAACAGAAGCTTGAGGGTATTTTCGAACGTTTCTATTCCGAACGCCCAAGCGGAGAACGTTTCGGCCAGCATTCAGGCCTGGGGCTTTCCATTAGCCGACAGATTGTTGAAGGGCTGCGCGGGCGCATATCGGCGGAGAATATCCGGGACGCGAGTGGCGCCGTGACCGGTGCGCGCTTCACGGTCCTGTTGGCGATTGCCTGATCCCGCTTCCCAGCAGGGGATTCCATGTTAGGCTTCCCATCAATGAAGCCAAATATGGGGGGATAGGTCATGATCAGGCGCAGAAGCATCTTCGCGGCAAGTGCGACGCTTTTGGCCGCGCCGTCGGTGAAGGCGCAGGGCAGCTGGCCGGATAAGCCGTTACGCTTTGTAATTGGCGGCGCCGCCGGCGGGGTTTCTGATATCTTCCTCCGCATGATGGAAAACCGGCTCCGCGAAAGGCTCGGCCAGCCCATAGTGATAGACCCACGCCCCGGGGCAGGCGGCATGGTGGGGGCAGAGATCACGGCACGGTCAGCGCCGGATGGCTACACCTATTACGTCAATCACATCGCGTCCCACGGGATTGGACCGACGCTGTATCGGCGGCTTTCCTTTGATCCGCTCAAGGATTTGCCGGGGGTGGCGCGCATTGCGGCCATGCCGAATGTGCTGATCATCAAGGGTGACAGCCCAATCAAATCGGTCGCGGAATTGGTCGCTTTCTGCAAGGCGAATCCGGCGCGCGCGAATTTTTCCTCGGCCGGGTCGGGCACGTCTTCGCATCTTTCGGGGCTGTTGTTTGGCATGCGCATGGGAATTGAGGTGACGCATGTGCCCTATCGTGGCACCGCACCTTCCATGGCGGCGGTGATGAATGGCGAAACCCTGTTCGCCATTGATAACGCGCCCGCATCGCGCCAGCAGGTTTTGGGTGGCTTGCTAAAGGCGCTTGGGGTTTCGACCGCAAAGCGTTCCAGCACCATGCCGGAAGTGCCAAGCCTTCAGGAACAGGGGGTACCGAATTTCGATGTCGCTTCCTGGTATGGAATTGTCGCCCCCGCCGCAGTACCGGCGGCCATTCGCGCAAGGCTGGGGGCGGAAGTTGTGGCTGCACTCAACGATCCCGCCATCGCGCAGCGGGTGCGCGATTACGGCGCGGAACCTTGGCCGCTTGGCCCGGCAGAATACGACGCCTTCATGCGCCGCGAGGTAGAAATCTGGGCGCCGGTGGTGCGCGCTTCCGGGGCGCAGATAGACTGACGCCCGCGGAGTATCGCCAAGCCGCTTTGGTCACGGCATAAGCGGGCGCTGTGATCAAAGCGTCCATCCTGCCGCGACGTTTCGCCTTTCTCGCCCTTGCCTTGGTCATCATGGCTGGGTTGTTCTGGCTTGCCTGGGCAACGCTTGCGCCTGGTGGGTGGACAGTCGCGGAAATCCTGATCCTGATCTGCATTGCGGGCACGCTGCCCTGGGCCGCGCTATCAGCGGGCAATGCGCTGATCGGGCTTGGCATATTGCTGTTTGCGCGCGACCCCATCACCGCTGTCCTACCAGCGCTTTCCGCCACGCGCCATGGTTTGCCGCAAGCCCGTACCGCCATTGCCATTTGCATCCGGCGTGAAGACATGGCGCTTGTGCTGCCGCCACTTACGCGCTTGCTTTCTGGCCTTGCGGCGGCGAGTGCGGCGGAGCGGTTTTCGCTTTGGTTCCTGTCAGACACGCCCGAAGGCGCTGACGCGGTGGCCGAGGAAGCTGCCTGCCACGCCTTTGCCGCCACGCAACCGATCGCAACCCATTACCGGCGCCGCGCGCAAAACACCGGCTTCAAATCCGGCAATGTGATGGAGTTTCTGGATCAACACGCGGCTGGGCATGATTTCATGCTGTGTCTGGATGCGGATTCTGAAATGACGGCGGATGCGGTGCTGCGTCTGGTCGCCTGCATGGAAGCGGACCCGAAGCTCGCGATCTTGCAGCAACTTATTCATGGCAGGCCGACCAAGGCTGGCTTTCCGCGCCTGTTTCAATTCGGCATGCGCCACGGCATGCGCGCCTGGGCCACCGGACAAGCCTGGTGGCAGGGCGATGAGGGGCCTTATTGGGGCCACAACGCACTGATCCGCATCGCGCCTTTTCGCGCCCATGCGCGGTTGGAAACCCTGCCCGATGGGTCGCATATCCTTTCGCATGATCAGGTGGAGGCCACGCGCCTGCATGCCGCGGGATGGAAGGTGCGCGTGCTGCCCGATGATACCGGCAGCAGTGAAGGCAATCCGCCCAGCTATAGTGATTTCATCACGCGCGATCTGCGCTGGGCCGCGGGCAATATGCAATATGTGGCGCTGCTGCGGCTGCCTGGCCTGACACCCATGGCGCGCTGGCAATTGATCCAGGCGATTCTGCTATTTTTGAGCGCGCCTTTTTACGTCGCCATCCTATTGCTGGCAGCCTGGAATGGCCTTGGCGGCGGGGGCGACACTACGCCGATTGTTGCCTTGCTCGCGCTGCTTTTGGCGGGCTGGTGCTGCCACTATGCCGCGAAGCTTGCAGGCTACGCCGAGGTTTTGCTGAAGCCCGATCTTGCCGCGCGTTATGGTGGGCGCGCCTTGTTCCTGCGCGGCGCGCTGGCCGAGGTGATGTTCACCACCTTCATGGAACCGGCGCGATTGATGAGCCAATGTCTGTTTCTGCTCGCGATGCCATTTGGCGTGCGCATGGGGTGGGCGCCACAAAATCGCAGCGAACGCGGCATTGGGTTTGCGGATGCGTTCAAGCAATTCTGGGCGCCTAGTTTGGCAGGCTTGGCGCTGACCTTTGTTTTCGCGGCGGTGTCTTCCACCGCGTTGCTGATAGTAGCGCCAGTGCTGATCAGCCTGCTTGGCGTTATTCCCTTTGCCATGCTGACTGCGGATGCGCGGTTTTCCGCATGGCTGGTCCGCCAGCAGATTTGCGCGCTGCTGGAGGAATTACCGCGCGCCTGATAAGGGGCCTTCAATGCGCCGCGAAAATCGCGCAGGGCGCGCGGCGCAGCAGATGCTTGGTGGCGGAACCGGTGAATAACGCGCGCAGCCCGGTGTGTTCATGGGCACCCATCACCAGCATCCCTGCCGGCATGGCTGCGGCTTCCGCCAAAAGTGCTTCCACAGGGTGGGTGCCGACCACGGGCAGCGCCTTCGCCGCCACAGCATGGCGCTGCAAATAGCCGGCAGCCGTGCCGGCCAAGCTGGCGGCTTCAGCCTCATCATCCGCGACACTCAAAACCGTGGCGCCACAGCCCCCAAGACCAAGTAGGGCAAAAAGCTGCACGGCGCGCATCGCGCCGGCTGAGCCATCATAAGCGACCAGCGCAGCGGCGGCAGGGTCAAAATGCGCGCCGGGCGGCACGACAAGCAAGGGGCGCGTGCGGTCATGCAGCAAGGCTTCGATAGTGGGGGAGAGACCGTCATCGGCTTCCTCACGCCCCAGGGTGCAATCACGGCCGACGACCAGCATGTCATGCCCGCCCGCCGCGGCGAGCAATGCCTGGGCTGGGGAGGCTTCCAGGGTGACCACTTGGAAGGGTAAGCCATCGGCAGCCTGGCGCAGCCCGGCCAGGGCTTCAGCCGCAGCAGCCTCCGCCTGGCGCAGCAGGGCAGCATCGCGCCGTTCCTTGAAGGCGGCGGCGCCAGGGGGCACGGCCTCATGAGAGGCCATCAGGCCTGGGCGATCCATGAGAACTGCCGCCGTCAGCACCGCGCCAGTATGGCGCGCCAGTGCCAGGGCGTAATCGCGTGCGGCGATGGCACCTTCCGTGTCATCCAGGGCCAGAAGAATACTGCGCAACATGGCTGATCTTCCCTAAAGCATAGACGGCGGAGAGCGTTGAGCCGTTTGTTTCCATGATTGCTCGACATTACCACAAAAAGCCAAACACTGAGCGCTAGCTTGAGGCTTCATCCAAGACCGTCATTTTGCCAGCGGAATGGATGCTTGGCCACACCACCTGGGCAAGGATCCGCAAGACCGCAAGCCATTTGAGCCAATGATCGGCCCCCTTCCCTTTTGGGCATGGGAGGGAGTGCCTTGTTGAAGTTAAACCGCCCCGGGTTTGCCAAAAACTGACGATTTCAATTCCCGTTTACTTGGGGGCGATCTAGGGAGACTGGACAGCGGGCTCAAACGGGGCGAATAAGCCTTATAAATCTGGATGGGTGGCCGAGCGGTCGAAGGCGCGCGCCTGGAAAGTGCGTATACGTCAAAAGCGTATCGTGGGTTCGAATCCCACCTCATCCGCCATACATTCACTTTATACATCTGATTTAATTAGAAAAATAGACGAGCCGCACATTTGAACCCACGTCTCTACCCACGCCTACGCGTGATCTGGGGTGGGACTGGATGGGACATTTGTAGGCCGGGTCATGATTGCAGGCGCACGGCTG
>VGDL01000033.1 GCA_016869735.1 Alphaproteobacteria bacterium | reverse complement strand
CCGGTAATGCCTGATAGGATAGCAGCCGCACATCGGCGCCTTCGGCTTCCCCATGCGTCATCACCTGCAAACCCGCATCATGCGCGCGGGCAATCAGTTCCGGCAGAAAGGCACTATCGGGCGGCAGAATCGCCGTGCCGCCCGGCGCGATGCCGGCAATGATATCACCCTTTTCAGCCGCAATCTCCGCCTGGCCGCCAAGCTGGCCGATATGCGCCGTGCCGATTGAGGTGATGATGCCGATCTCAGGGCGCGCAAGCCGCGACAAGGGCGCGATTTCGCCGCGATTATTCATGCCCATTTCAATCACGGCGTAAGCCGCGTCACGCGGCAATCGCGCGAGTGTCAGCGGCACACCCCAGTGATTATTGTGTGAAGCCGCCGAGGCATGCGTGGCGCCAAAGGCGCCTAGCGCCACGCGCAACATTTCCTTGGTAGTGGTCTTGCCGACACTGCCCGTCACACCCACCACGCGCGCCGCAGCGCGCGCACGCCCTGCCGCACCCAGCGCCGTAAGACCCACAAGCGTATCCGCCACACAAAGCAGCTTCGCCGTATCCACCACCCCGGGTGGCGTATGATCCACCATGGCCAATGTTGCGCCACGCGTCAGCGCATCCGCGACAAATTCATGCCCATCGCGTTGGTCACGCAGAGCGATAAAGACATCGCCCGGTGCGATGCTGCGGCTATCAATCGAAACACCAGTCACCGCACTTTCAGCCGCTAGCGTCCCACTGGTTGCCGCGCGCAATTCGGCGCTGGTCCAAAGCGACGTCATGGCAGAAGGCCCGCAAGCTGGCGCACCACCGCGACATCATCAAAAGGATGAATCCTACCCGCGATTTCCTGGCCAGTTTCATGCCCTTTGCCGGCGACAGCCAAAACATCACCAGGGCCGAGCACGCCCATCGCCTTGGCAATGGCCTGCTCGCGCGTGCCGGCATCCACGGCTTCCGGGCAGCCAGCAATGACCGCTGCGCGAATGGCAGCAGGGTTTTCACTGCGCGGATTGTCATCCGTGATCCAAACGCGATCCGCCGCCTCCGCCGCTGCTTGCCCCATCAGCGGGCGCTTGCCGGGGTCGCGATCCCCGCCGGCGCCGAACAGCACATGCAAGCGCCCCGCAACATGCGGACGAAGTGCTGCCAAAAGCCGCGTCAGCGCATCTGGCGTATGCGCGTAATCCACATAAATCGCCGCACCATTGGGCAATACCGCGGCGCGTTCCATGCGCCCGCGCACGCCCTGCAATCGTGCCAGCGCGGCCATCGCCACGGGTTCCGTGATACCTGTGGCCAGCGCCAGCATCACGGCCAGTAGCGCATTGTCGGCCTGAAAACGGCCCGGCAAAGGCAGCAATATTTCATGCCGCGCGCCGGCAAATCGGAATACTAGTGCCTGCCCTTCCGGCAATGGGCGTGCCGCTTCCAAGGCTAGCGCATCACCGCCGGCACCCACCAATTGCAAATCAAGCCTGCGCCGCGCCGCTATGTCGCGCAACGCCGTCAGCGTCTCGGCTTCCATATCCGCCATGGCAATTGCCGGCGCGCCTTCCGGCAGGATCACATCAAATAGCCGCAGCTTGGCCGCGCGATAGGCTGCCATGCTGCCATGATAATCCAGATGATCGCGCGTCAGATTGGTAAACCCCGCCGCTGCAAGCCTGACACCATCCAGCCGGCGCTGATCAATCCCGTGCGAGGATGCTTCCATCGCAAGCGCAGCCACACCATCATGCGCAAGGCGCGAGAGGCTTTCATGCAGCTTCAACGGATCAGGCGTGGTCAGTGATGGCCCTGCCGGCACGCCTTCCGCAATCAGACCCAGCGTGCCGAGTGATGCGGCCTTGCGCCCGGCATCGCGCCAGATTTGCCGCAGGAAATCCACGCTGCTGGTCTTGCCATTGGTGCCCGTGATGGCAACCACGCAATCCGGCTGCGCACCGTAAAACGCAGCGGCCATCAGCGCCAAGGCACGACGCGGATCGGCGCTGGTTATCAGTGGGCGCGCCGGCGCTTCTGCCGGCCAAGCTGTGCCTTCGGGTGCCAGAATGGCACTCGCACCGCGCGCCACTGCATCGGCGATGAAGCTGCGCCCATCTATTGTTGCGCCGGGCAGCGCCGCAAAAACCATCCCAGGTCGCACGGCGCGGCTATCGGCGGTGACGCCTGTCACCCGAAGCGCAGCATCGGCTTCAGCACCACACCATCCGCGCATGAGATCACCGAGGCGCAAGGGCGGCCTCGCGCTGAGTAACAGCGATGCGCGGCGGCGATTCCGTTGTTTGACGTGCCGGTGGACGATTGGCGGTGGGGGCCGCAGGCGGGGCAGGCGCTGCACCGGGCACGCCGCGCCCATTCATCGGCATGGCGATGGCGCGTTGAATTTCAGGCGTGGGGGCTTCCGGCAGCATGCCAAGAATGGGCGCGATGCGCGAAATCACCATATTCGTCGCAGGCGCCGCCACCCAGCCAGCTGTCGCAAAACCATGGCTGCGCGCATTGGGCTTTGGTTCATCCACCATCACGTAAACCGAATAGCGCGGCGCATGCATGGGAAAGGCGCCGATGAAGGCAGCGATGCGCTTGTTTTCCAGATAGCCGCCGCGCGGCCCTGTCTTTTGCGCCGTGCCGGTTTTGCCGCCGACATAATACCCTGGCACTTCCGCGCCCTTGCCGGACCCATCGGTCACCACCAGGCGCATCAATCGGCGCAGGGTTTCCGATGTGCGCGGTTCGATCACGCGCACCCCTTCGCGTTCAACCCCTGGGGGCTGCGCCAGAATGGTTGGCTGGCGCAGAATGCCGCCATTCACCAAGGTTGCGCCAGCGGTCGCAACATGCAGCGGTGTTACGGAAATACCGTGGCCGAAGCCGATAGTCATGGTGTTCAATTCGCGCCAGGTTTTCTGCCCCGGCACCAGCGGCTGCGCGGTTTCCGGAATTTCAATCCCCAAGCGCGATGTCATGCCCATGCGCTGCATGAATTCGCGATGTCGCGCCGGCCCCACGGCAGCAGCCATATGTGCGGACGCAAGATTGGATGAATAGGCCATGATCTCAGGCAGGGCGAGCCAGCGATTCTTGCCCCGATAATCATTGATTTGATGCCGCCCAACGCGAATTGGGCGCGATGCGTCATAACCGCTCCAGGTCTGCACCGTGCCTAAATCCAATGCCATGGCGGCGGTCAGCAGCTTGAAAGTGGAACCCGGTTCATAAACGCCCACCGTCACGCGATTGAAGCGTTCATCGGCGGTCGCGGCACCAACATCATTGGCGTCATAATCCGGCAAGCTCACCATGGCGAGAACCTCGCCACTTTGCACATCCATCACCACACCGGCGCCGCCGATGCCGTTAAAATCGGTAATGGCGTGCTGCACGGCATCGCGCAAGGCCAATTGCACACGGATATCCAGCGAAAGCCGCAGCGTTTCACGGCGCAGCGTGCGCAGCCTTTCGTCGAAATATTTTTCGACACCGGCAATACCATTACCATCCACATCAACGCCGCCAATGATATGCGCGGCAGTGCGGCCCTGCGGGAAGAAGCGGCGCTCCGCATCCTCAAAATACAAACCCGGCACGCCAAGATTATTCACCGCCTGCATTTCGCGTGGCGTCAGCGCGCGGGCAATGTAGTAAAAAGGCCGGTCACCGGTCAGGCGCGCAATCAGCCTTTCACGATCAAGCTGCGGCAATACAAGGCGCAGCTTGTCGGCAACTTCCACAGGATTATCAATTTCCCGCTGATTGGCATAAAGCCCGGTCAAGGGCAGGGAAACCGCCAGCACTTCGCCATTCCGGTCCGTCACCGCCGCGCGGGAGACCGGCGTTTCTGCAGGCGGTGCCGGTGGACGGGAAAGAATCGCGGCACGCTTTGGTTCTGCCGGGTCAAACACAGTGGCTAGTGAAAGCTTTACCGCCACGGCACCGAATAAAACCGCGAAGCCGCAAGCCGCCAACAACAGGCGACCGCGCGATTTTTCCAATTGGGCGTGGCGCAGCAGATCAGGTTGCGAAACGCGCACCAGGGCGCGGCTTGTGCTTTCCCGAACCGCACTTTCTTGCAGCCGATTGCCGGGCGGCGCATCGGGTGATGGTTGGCGCGGATTAGGGGGGAAAGCTTCGTTCATGCTGCGCGGCGCTCACTCAGCGGGATGCCCCTTGCGGGGCTCCCACCGGGATGGGGCGCGACAAGGGCACAGGCGGCGGCAACGCACTGGTTGCACCGCCAAGCGCAGAGGCAACAATGGCCGGCGGTGGCGGCGCGGCGGGCGCGACATGAAGCGCCGGCGTGACCCTTGGTGGTGCTGGCGGCGGTACCGGGCGTGACACGGGCGGCGGCGTCACCGCCGCATTCAACCGCGGAGGCGCTTCAACCACGGCGCGGCGCGGCGCGGGCGCTGAGCTTGCCACGCCTTGCGGCGCCGGCGCCGACACCTCGGCGACAGGTGTAGGCACCATGATCGCTTCCGGCACCTTGGCGGGCGCTTCTGGCGGCCCAAACAGTGAAGGAGGGCCAGCGAAAGGCCGTGCATTGGGCAAACGGCGTTCAAGTTCTGCTTCACGGACGAATTGCGCCGGCGCCATGGGTTCCAGCGCCAAATGCCGCTGCGCCACTTGCCGCAGGCGATCCGGTTCATTCAGCAGGGCCCATTCCGCACGCAAAATCTGCGTGCGTTCGCGCACCAGTTCAGTCTGGCGATTCACCTCGCGCAATTCGCGGTCCAGCATGGAAACAGAATGCTTCACCTGGTACAAATAAAGTCCAGCACCTGCGGCGGCGATCAGGCTTAGAAGTGTCACTGGGCGAATCATGCGGCAGGCTCCAGCATCACGCGTTCAATGCCACGCAGCCTAGCGGAACGCGCACGCGGATTGGCGCTGGCCTCCGATTCCTGCGGACGCAGCGCGCGCGGCGTCAGCAAATGAAAGCCGGGTTTGGCGCGGCCAAATAGCGCCGCCGGGTCATGGCGTGACGCCCCTCCCCGGCCGGAAGCCGCCGCCATCGCCTGTTTCGCGATGCGATCTTCAAGGGAATGAAAGGCAACAACGACCAATCGCCCACCGGGCGCGAGCAATTCCACGGCGGCCGTGATGCCGCGTTCCACTTCACCCAATTCATCATTCACCGCAATGCGCAACGCCTGGAAGCTACGGGTTGCGCCATCAATGCCGGAAGGATCACGCGGCACGGCGCGGCGCACAAGCGCGGCCAGATCCGCCGTGGTGGTGAAGGGCGCCTCGGCGCGGCGCGCGACAATGGCGCGCGCAATACGCCGCGCGAAGCGTTCCTCACCAAAGCGGAAAATAATATCGGCCAAATCCCGTTCCGGCAGGGTATTCACCAACTCTGCAGCGCTGGGGCCGGATTTTTCCATGCGCATATCAAGCGGGCCATCGGCGCGGAAGGAAAAGCCGCGCTCCGCCTGATCCAATTGGAAAGACGAAACCCCAAGATCCATCACCACGCCATCAAGCGTGGCAATGCCGCGATCACGCAGCAGCGTGAGCATATCGCCGAAGCGGCCTTCCACCAGATGCAACCGACCAGCGAAAGCCTGTGCGAGCGCCGCACCGCGCGCAATCGCATCCGGGTCGCGGTCTATCGCGAAAACAGTGCAGCCAGGGGCGGCTTCCAGAATGGCGCGGGCATAGCCGCCGCCGCCGAAAGTCGCATCCAGATAAGTCGCGCCATCCTGGGGCGCGAGGGTTGCCAGCACTTCTGCCAGCATCACCGGCACATGCCCTTCTGTAGTCATGGCGCGGGTCCCGCAGCAGCCGGCAGGGTCAGGCCGCGTTCACGCGCGCGCAGCCTGGCTTCTTCCGTGCGCCGGCGTGCCGCTTCCGGTTCCCAAATCTGGAAAATCCGGCCCACACCCACGCAGGCGATGGCATCGGAAAGCGCCGCATAGGCAATCAACGCTTCGGGCAGCACCAGACGCCCTTCATTATCGGCCCGCGCCGCATGCGCATCGGCGAAAAGGGCCGCGGCCAAATCATCCGCCCGATCGGAAAAGGCGTCCAACCGATCGAGCCCGGAGGCCAGCGATTCAAAAGCAGCGACCGGCCAGGCTTCAATGCAGGGCGCGCGATGGGATGGGCGCAGCACCAGTTCTTCGGCGCCGCCGCGCTCCAAAACGGCACGAAAGGGCGCAGGGACGGAAATCCGCCCCTTGCGGTCCAATTTGCCGATATGGGTGCCCAGAAATTGGGTCATCGCCCCCCGCGCGCCTGCCTTGCGCCATTATCAAAGACCGGGCGTTTCAGCGGCCGACGGGGCCCCCCGACCCCGCCGGCTCGCCCGACCATCCCGCTTGAACCCCGCTCGCCCCCCCGAGCGCATTAGGGTTTTAATGGGATGAGATGGGATACCATGGGAAAGTCTGGGCCGACAAGCCAAAAAACGTCTTTGTGAAGGCATTTGGCGCATAAATTTGCAGTAACGCCCGGGGTTGCGGGCGCTTGGTGCTGATGAAAATGCGTTAAGGTGAAAAGTAGCGTCAGACGGCCTGTAAGCCGGGTTCTGTCTTGCCCCTTGCGGGGCATGGACGGCCATTCCTCTGGAGCCCGCATTGCTGCGAGCTTCGCGCGGCCAACCCGGGCGGAAGGGCGGAAATGCCCTTGCGCCAGCGCCTTGCGGCGCCGCGCCGTCCGCCCCTATTCGGCCTTGCTCCGGGTGGGGTTTACCCTGCCACCCCCATTGCTGGGGGCGCGGTGCGCTCTTACCGCACCGTTTCGCCCTTACCGCGGGGTGTCGCCACGCCGCGGCGGTTTGATTTCTGTGGCACTTTCCCTGAGGTCGCCCCCGCCGGCCATTAACCGGCACCCTATTCCCGTGGAGCCCGGACTTTCCTCCAGCCCGTGATTACCTCACGAACCAGCGGCCGCCCGGCCGTCTGACGCTATGGGCATGTGGGGCTAGGCGGGTGGGGTGGTCAAGGGGAATCACCAAGCCCGACCACGCGCAGCCTGGGCCAGCGGGCAAGCCAGCCCTTCGCTTCAAGCCGCGCCAGCAGAATTTCTGGCTTGGTACGAAAAGCCGGTGTTGGGCGAATAATCATCGCCAGCATAACTTCAACGCCAAAGGGTGCGAGGAGCTCAACGCCCTTTGGCGCAAGGCGCGCCGCGATTGCGGTTGCGGTTTCCGGCCAATGGGCCAGGGCATCGGCTACATCGCGATAAGGACGATGCCCGTTTCTTTCATGCATGCGCGCCTGATTGCGCACGGACCATAGAAGGTCGGACGCGGCGACGCACAGCGCGGCCTCGTACGCTGCATCCTGCTCAGCGGTTGCATTGACGGGATCGTGAAACACCACATCCAGATCAGCGAGTGGCGTGGCTTCCGTATCCTGCCCGGAAAGATGATCCCATACGGCATTACGCACAAAGCCTGCGCCAATCCAGGCGCCAGCAGGTCCATGCGCGGCGAGTACCGCAAGGCAGCGCATCATGCGCGGGTTATGCGCGATGAAATCAGCGATATCGGCGGCGTTGCGCATGCGCCTAGGCAAACAGGCTCGCCACCGCCGCCACCCGCGCCCGCGTCGCCGCATCCGCAATCCCATCCGCGCGCCCGGGCAGCCAATGGCGCTGAAATGCTGTCAGCAAAACGGAAAGCGGCAAATCGGTGCGATAGCCAATCGCACCAAGCAGGGGCAGCAACGCAGCCTCCTCCACCGGCGCCGGATCAGCGCCCGGCCAAAGCCCAACGCCATTCGCCGCCAAGCCCTGCCAATCAAACAACTCACCAGGGTCCTGCTTGCGATCGGGCGCGATATCCGAATGTGCCACCACATTGCGCGGATCAATGGGGTGGCGCCCCATGATCTCAAGACACAAATCACAGACGGCTGCCATTTGCAGCGCGGGGAAGGGGCGATAGCCCCATTCATGGCCGGGATTCACAATCTCAATCCCAATGCTGTTCGCGTTCAGCGCAGTTCTGCCGCGCCAGTGTGAAATGCCGGCATGCGCGGCGCGGCGGGTTTCCGCCACCAAGCGACATACTGCGCCATCTTCTTCCACCACATAATGCGCGGAAACCTTGGCGGCAGGGTCGCAGAGCCGCGCCATCGCTTCCTGCCCGGAATGCATGCCGGTGTAATGCAAAACAAGTGTGTCAATCACCGCGCCCTCGGGGCGCGCTTCGTGATTGGGGCTGGGCACGTCACGGATGCGCAAGGCGCTACAAGCCCCGCTCGCGCTTGATCCTGTCCCAGGCGGCGTTGATCTGCGCCACTTGTTCCGTGGCGCGCTTGACGAATTCTTGCGGCACGCCGCGCGATGCCAGGCTATCCGGATGGTTTTCCCGCATCAGTTTGCGCCAGGCGAGGCGCACTTCCTCATCACTCGCCTGTCTTGTGAGGCCCAACATGGAATAGGGGTCTTCGCCCTGCGCTTCAGGCGCGGCGGCGCGGCGCGTGCCGCCCTTGGCGCGTTCCCAGGCGGCGGCATCCAAGCCAAAGCGCACATGCATACCGCGCAGCATATCGCCTTCGGATTTCGTGACTGGGCCATCAGCGCGCGCAATCTGCACCAAAGCCACCAGCACATCTTCCAGCATGGCCTTATTGTCGGCGAAGGCCTCGCCCAGTTTTTCCGCGAAAGGCTCCCACCCATCAGCGGATTCGCGTGCCTGATCGAACAGGCGCCCGACCTCACCCAGCGCTTCTTCCGGCACATGGAACAGGTTGCGGAAGGCCGCGATTTCTTCGCGCTTGATCGGGCCATCCACCTTCGCAAGCTTGGCGGAGAGCACGACGACCGAGAAAGAAAACAGGTTTTCCTTGCTGCCGAAAAACGCCATCAGGTCAGGTGTGGCGGCAGAAATGGCGCCGCCCTTGCCGCCAAGCGCCCCGGCATCCGCCGCATGGCCAAGCGCCGCACCCACCATGGCACCGAGCGGGCCACCCATGGCGAAGCCGGCCACACCGCCCAACATCTTACCCCAGAAACCCAAAACGCCTCCTACGCGCGGAAAACAGACGGCCTGCTACCACGAAAGCATTGCCAGCCTGTAGATGTGCCGAATGGCGTGCCGGGGCAAGCTTTGGGGCCTAAAGATCGAGCGCGGCAGCGTTGGCCGAGAACAGGAAGGACGCCATGGCGGCATCTGCCCCCGGTCGGCCGAATAGCAGCGCGCCCACCGGCATGCCGCTATCGGCAGCAAGGCCCGCACGCAATGTCACCACCGGCCCGCCGAGCACCGTGGTTGGGATGACAAAGGAAGGATCGCCCGTGCTGCCGGCATCCGGCGCCACATCCGGCGCGGCGGGGGTCAGGATGAAATCATCCGGTCTGAACCCCGCCCAGAAGCGGTCGCGAAAACCAGCGAGGTCACGGAGTGCAGAGTGATATTCCGCATCGGGGATGGCCAGCCCCTCAGCGATGCCATCGGCAACGGCAGTCGCGATCCGGTCGCGCGGCAGCCCGGCATGGGTGCGGCCAAGCTCCGCCAGCATTACGCGGCGATGGCGCGCGATCATTTCCTCAAACCCGGCATCGGCCTTGGCGCGATGCAGCGTAAGGCCGGCAGCGCCAAGCTGGTCCGCAAGGGCTGCGACACGCGCCGCTGTTGCAGGCTTTTGCAGCTTTTCGATCAGCGGGTCCTGCAACAGCACAATGCGTGGCGCGGTGGCGGGGCGGCTGGCAAGCCGCAGATGATCCGCCGCGTAGCCTGCAGCCAAGTAAGCCGCATCCTGTGCGCTTCCGCCAAACGCGCCGACAGTGTCGAAGGAAGGCGCAAGCGGCACCACCCCCACCCCACCAATCGCGAGTGTCGAGGGTTTGAACGCACACACGCCAGTATAGGCCGCCGGGCGATTGACGCTGCCTGCGGTTTGCGTACCAAGCGCCAAAGGCACCATGCCGGCGGCAATCGCAGCGCCAGAACCGGCGGAAGACCCGCCCGGCGTGCGCGCCAAATCCCACGGGTTGCGCGTCGGCGGCAGGCTTTGGAAGAAGGCATATTCCGTGGTGTGCAACTTGCCGAGAATAATCGCGCCCGCTGCACGCAAATGCGCCACCACCGTGGCATCGGCGCTGGAAGGTGCGATATCGGCACGGGATGGGCTATTGGCGCGCGTTGGCAGGCCGCGCACATCAATCACATCTTTGATACCAACCGGGATGCCATGCAGCGGGCCACGCAGCTTGCCCGCCTTGCATTCCGCATCCAGCGCGCGGGCTTCGGCAAGCGCGCTATCGGCCAGCACATGAATCCAGGCCTTCACCTGGCCATCAACGGTAGCGATGCGGTCCAGATAGCGGCGCACCAGGGCTTCAGCGGTGATCTCACCCTTCGCCATGGCAGCGGAAAGATCACGGATGCGGCCAGGATCTTCGATCAGGGGATTGGGCATGGTGTTTCTTCCATTGGCGTCATGGGTTTTGGCGTCATCTTAAGGAGCGACTTTTTGAACGTAAAACTGCCAAAGCGGCAGCCATTGATAGAGCGCCAGCTTGCGATGAAAGATATTCACGAAAGCATCAATCGCGGGCTTCGGCATCCGCGACGGCTCGCGTCTTTGGGGGGCCTGGTCAGACCAGACATAATCATCAAAAATCAGAGTGCCTCCCACGCGGAGCAACGGGAAGGCCATAACGGCATCCGTCAAGACATCCGTGGCTTCATGCGACCCGTCAATGTAGATAAGATCGAAGCTTTCCGCTTGTCCGGATGCGATAAGGCGCGCCAACGCGTCACGCGAATCCCGTTTTTCCTTGCGCAAGGACACAGGCGCCGCGCTTCGCCCAAGCGCCAGCCGCGTATTGTAATCAAAGCGGCGCTCTACCTCGGACATGACAGCCTCGACAAAACCTCCGGCTTTGTGTTCCAAGCCGCCCTGCCAATTGTCGACACAGGTAATTGAGACAGGGCCATCCACCAGCTTCGGACATTGTTCGATCAGATAGCAGGCTGAACGTCCTTCGAAGGATCCGATTTCCAAAATTCGCGTGGGTTTCAAAGCGGCCAGAATACGATTCCATGTAGGGATATGGCGTGAAAACCAATCCTCAGTGAATTCAAACGCCGGGGCCGTTTCGGTGGTGGGGGCTTCAGACATTATCGCCCCCCGGCGCTTTGGCGCCGTTATCGCGGATTTCCATCATGCGATCACAAACTCCCGCGCGATGCCGCGGCAATCCATCTCAAACTCCAGATCAACCACGGGCGGGCGGCAATATTGCCAGGTCAGGCCATGGCGCGCGGCGCCACGGCGGACGATTTCCTCGGCAAAAAACCCGCCCATGTCATGCACCGTATAGGCCTGCACGCCGGTGGTTCCGCGCCAATCAGCGCCAAGCAAACCCATGCGGCGTTCCATTTCGCCCAGCACCCAGCGCGCCTTGGCGCGCATGCCCGCCGGCGAGGTGTCGCCAAGCGCCACCGTATTGCTGCGGTAATCGCCCTTGCCTTCCGCCGCTTCACCGCTGCCCGCCACCGCGAAGGAAGGCGCGGCGCCGGCATCCGGCACAGCATAGACAAAGGCGTGAAAGCAGGGCTCAGCCGGCGGGGCGATTTCCGGACAGACATTGCTGCGCGCCACGGGGTTCACCCCATCGCGAAACAGCCCCCATTCTTGCAAGACACCACCATAAATACGGTTGAAGGCGGCGAAGCCTTCCTCGGTAAATGGCGCTGGGGAGCGTAATTCACACGCCGCAAAGGCCAGTTTGGGCCGCCCAAGCGATTCCAGATGCGCCGCGATGCGCGCAAAACCTGCCATCAGCGGCACGGCTTCGGCAAAGCGCACGCGTTCCAGACGAAAACCCGGCTCCGCCGCGACGCCTGCGCTGTATTGATAGACACCAGGAATGAAGCGATAGCCCGCTTCTGGGATTTTCTGGATCATGCGCGCCCTTCCGGCCTTCGGGTTGCGGTTCCGCCATGGTGATGGCAGTCAGGTTTTGGAACAAGCCCTTCAAGGATAGCAGCCACATGTCCCAACCCGTTACGCTTGGTATCATCGGCCTTGGCATTATGGGTGAGCGTTTGCTGCGCGCGGCCTTGGAACATGCCGCCGAAAGCGTCACCCCTGTTGCGGTCTGGGACCCCTCCCCCGCCGCTGCCACAAGGCTGGCCGGTATTCCAGGCGCGCTGCGTATGTTGGCGACTCCGGATGCGGTCATCGCCGCCTGTGATTGCCTCTACATCGCCGCACCCCCGGCCGCGCATATCCCATTGGCCGATGCCGCCATTGCCGCAGGCCGCAGCGTTTTCATCGAAAAGCCTTTGGCGACATCGCTTCATGAGGCGCGCGCTTTTGTCGCACGGGCTGAGGCAGCCGGCGCGCGCGCGGCGGTGAACTTCCCCATGGCGTCATCGCCCGCCGTGGCGCAGCTTTCCGCCTGGCGCGCGGCACTGACACCGGAAAGCCTAGCCATCGAAGTCGCCTTCCCGACCTGGCCGCGCGGCTGGCAGCAGTCCGCGGCAAGCTGGCTCGCTAAACGCGCTGAGGGCGGGTTTACGCGCGAAGTTGTCTCCCACTTTCTGTTCCTCACGCGTCGGCAATTGGGTCCGCTCACGCTCATGGCGGCGCAGGTTACCTACGCGCCCGGCGATGGTGCGGAGACCGCCATCACGGCGCGGCTGACGGCGGCTGGCGTGCCGGTCACGCTGCAAGGCTCAGTCGGCACCACCACGAAGGATGACCACAATACCTGGACACTGAATGGCGCGATCCGGCTGCGCGATTGGTCCTTTGCCGAAAGGCTCGGTGCGGATGGCACTTGGGCGCAGGCACCGGATGCGCTGCCCAATGAGAAAATGCGCCCCCTGGTGCTGAAGGGCCAATTGGCCGAGGTAGCCGCCATGACGCGCGGTGAGGCGCATCGGCTGGCAACACTGCGCGAAGCCTTGGAGGTGCAGGAGATTGTGGAGGCTATACTGGCATCTTGAGCGTCACGGCCCGCGGATTTAGGCTGAGCCCATGCTGCAAGACGCCCCCGCTATCCCGACCACGCTGATGGTGCAATTCCTGCGCTGGCTGGAAGAACGCCCACGCAGCTATGCTGACACCATGGATGCCTGGCGCAGCAATTGCCCCCGGCTTTCCGCCTGGGAAGATGCCTTGGAAGAAGGCCTGATCCAGCTGGAACCCGCGCGTGATGGTGCCGCTGACATGCAAGTACGCGTCACCGCCAAAGGGCGCGCGCGCTTGGTCGGCTGATCAGCTTTTCAAAATTTCCTTGTTATGCGCGCCAAGCCTTGGCGCCGGCCCAGCCATGCGCGGCCTTTCACCGTTGAAGGAAAGCGGCATGGCGACGAGGGAGAAATCCTCATTCGGCACCGGCTGCACCATGCCAAGTGCCTGGGTTTGAGGTTCCGCCAACACTTCGGGGATGCTGTTCACCGGCGCGCAGGGCACACCAATCCGCGTCAGCCTTTCCAACCATTCGGCGCGTGGCGTGATGCGCATCAATGCCGCAATCATCGGCAGCAGCAGCGGCTTATGTTTCAGGCGCGCGCGATTGGTCGCAAAGCGTTCATCGCTCGCCCATTCCGCATGGCCCAATTCAGCCGCGAATTTCGCAAACAACCGGTCATTGCCGCAACAAACCAACACTGGCCCATCAGCCGCATCGAACGCCTCATACGGTGTCAGATTGGGATGGCCGGAGGCATGGCGTTCCGGCAGCTTGCCCATATTCACATAGGCGCTGATCTTCTGCCCCGCCCACAACAGCGCCGTTTCAAACAGCGATGTATTGACCACACCACCCTGCCCCGTGCGGTGGCGCCGTTCCAGCATGGCAAGCGCACCGAGTACGGTCCAAAGCCCCGTCCCCTGATCAACCACCGATGCCCCCATGCGCACCGGCGGTCCATCCGGTTCCCCGGTGATGGAAGAAAGCCCACCAAAAGCCTGCAACAGAGGTTCATAGCCAGGGCGCAGCTTTTCCGGCCCAACATGGCCAAAGGCCGACATCTCACAATAGATCAAATGCGGATGGCGCGCGGTTACAGCTTGCGCGCCAATCCCCAAAGCCTCCGCCGCGCCGGGGCGAAGATTATGCAGCATGATATCGGCCTGCGTGAGCAAGCCATGCAAAGCCTCCACCCCCGCGGGCGATTTCAGATCGAGCGTCACGGATTTCTTACCACGATTGAATTCATGGAAATTCAGCGCATCACCATGGCGGAAATCCGGGCCCATCCGGCGTGCATCATCGCCGCCATCGGGCTTTTCCACCTTGATCACATCAGCGCCAAGATCGGCGAAAATCGCGCCCGCGAAAGGCCCGGCCAGCACCTGGCCAAGCTCCACCACGCGCACGCCAGACAATACGCCCGTCATTGCAATTCAATTCCGGCTTCGCGCACCAGGCGCTTCCATTTCTCGATCTCGCTTGCCTGGAAACGCGCCAGATCATCGGGCGATCCCGGGCGCAGCACCATGCCGTTGGCGGTCAGGCGATCGCGTACGGCCGGGCGTGCCATGATCTCATTCACCAAGCCATTCACGCGCGTGACGATTTCGGGCGGCGTGCCGGCCGGTGCGTACATCGCATTCCAGGACAGCATTTCATAACCCGGGAAGCCCTGTTCTTCGACCGTCGGCAGATCAGGCATCATGGAAACGCGCTGGCGGCTGGTGACACCAATTGCGCGCACGCGGCCTTCACGCGCTTGCGGCATGGAAGTTGTGGCATCAACAAACATCACCTGCGCCATACCGCTGATCACATCCGTGATGCCAAGCGGGTTCGACCGATAGGTGACATTCACCATATCCACCCCGGCCATGGATTTGAACATTTCGCCGGCCACGCGCGATGAGGCACTGCCGGAGGCGAAATTGAGCTTGCCCGGATTGGCGCGTACATAATCGGCAAGTTCACGCATGCTGCGCACCGGCAAATCATTATTCACCACCACCAGCAGCACACCCACACCAATCAGCGCAACCGGCGCAAATTCCGCCACCGGATCATAGGGCAGGCGATGAAACAACGCCGGGTTTGACCCATGCGTGGTATTGGCCGTGGAGAGAAACGTATAGCCATCAGGCCGCGCCCGCGCGACGGCTTCTGATGCGATGAAGCCATTGGCGCCGCCGCGATTATCCACGACCACGGGTTGGCCAAGCTCCGCACTCAGCGCATCGGTGAAATTGCGGGTGGTGACATCAGTGCCGCTGCCGGCGGGGAAAGCAACAATGAAGCGAATGGGCCGATCAGGCCAGCGCCCGGCCGGTTGCGCCGCGGCGCTACTGGCTCCAGCCAAGCCCAAAGCCCCCAAAAGCGCCGCGCGGCGCGGCAGCGTGGTGTGTTTCATGGCGTTTCCCCTTGGCTCTGGCGCGGCATCGCCTGCAGCGCCATAGTCATGCCTAAGCGTCATCGCGAAGGCCCGCGCTGTCAACGCCGGCGCGGAGCATTTTCAAGCCAAGTGGCTTCACTTGGTCACTCGGAAAATGCAACCAAACTAAGCTATGGTGCGTGTCCGGTGAACGCATGTGAACCGGCCACGCACCAAGGGGAACCGCCATGTCCGATCTGCCAAAGCATGTCCATTTCCACGAAGAAGGCCCGCGTGAGGGGTTTCAGATCGAACCCGTGATCTATCCGCTCGCTGATCGCGTCGCACTGGTGGAAGCGCTGGCCGAGACCGGCCTTACCGCCATTCAGGTGGCGTCCTTCGTCTCCCCCAAGGCGGTACCGCAAATGATAGATTCAGCGGAATTCTTTGCCGCCATCAAAAAGCGCCCCAGCGTGCGTTATGAAGCGCTCTGGCTGAATGAACAGGGTTTCAATCGCGCCCGCGCCGCGCAAGGTGTTGATCTAGTCGGCAAGATCAGCCTCTACACATCGGATGCCTTCGCCAAGCGCAACAATAACTGCACCGCGACTGAAATGCGCGAACGCGTGGTACGCTGGCTTGATCTTTACGCCGAAGCCGGTGTCACGGTGGATCGCGCCTTGGTCATGACGGCCTTTGGCTGCAATTATGAAGGCGAAATTCCACCCGACAGACCCGTGCAGGAATTGCTCTGGGCGCATCGGGTTTGTGCGGAACGCGGCATAAACCTGAAGAAACTCTATTTCGCGGACACCATGGGCTGGGCCAATCCGCAGGCGGTGCGCCGCCTGGTCGGCATGCTGCGCGAAAAGCTGCCCGATGTGGAAGTGGGGCTGCATCTGCATGACACGCGCGGGCTTGGCACGGCCAATGTGCTGGCCGCGCTGGAAATGGGCGTTTCGCTGTTTGACAGTTCCGTGGCGGGCCTGGGCGGCTGCCCCTTTGCCGGCCATGGCGATGCGCGCGGGGCGGGGAATATCTGCACGGAAGATATGGTGTTTCTCTGCCATGAGATGGGCATTGAAACCGGCATTGATCTTGACCGGCTGATTGAAGCCGCGCGGCTTGCGGAACGCATCATTGGCCGCCCATTGGCAGGGCGGATCATGCATGCCGGATCGCTCCGGCAATATCGCGCGGCGTAAGCGCGCCTACACGCGCAGCCAGGTCTCACTGAAGGCGAGCATGGCGGTGCTGATCTTGTGCCCCGCCACTTCGCGCGGAATCGGCGCACCGGGGCGACGGATACCATTCACTGTCACAGCAGCGCTTTCGCAGCCGATGAACAGGCTCGGCATTACATGCTTGCCGGTGGCCGATTGCGGGGGCGCAAAGGCGAAGCAAAAGGGCTCACCCAGCCCCTGCCACGCCATGGAAACCGTCATATCCCCCGCGCGCACGCTTTCACTGTAATGGCTGCGCGGATCGCCCGCGCTTTTCACCTCATCCAGCTTGCGGAAGCGCAGCCCCGCCAGCCCGGCAATGCCGCGATAGGCGCCGAAATGGCTGAGGTATTCGGCAATCAGCCAGCGCGCGAGAGGTTCATTATCCGTCAGGCACCAATTTGCTGAACCTTCGGGTGGGTTCGCCTCATGCGGGGATTGCATCAGGACCAGCGCATGGCCTGCGCCATGGGGGGAAAGCACCACACGGAAAAAGCTCGCCAGCGTCGTGAAGGGGCCACTCGGGTCCTCCTTCAGGGAAATCCCCGGATTTTCGCCGGACCATTCAACCTTGCCGGGAAACAGGATGGCTTCTTGCATGGTGCTCCTCCTTTTGAACCAGCATCAGCGTGACCCAGCCATGCGCCAGGATCAATGGCAAAAAGCGGATGGCGCTTGACGCGGCACGGCGCGGGGGCGCAAGGGAAGTTTCGCTTTTTGCTGAGATCAAACTTCCCATGTCCTTTTCCGGTATCCCTGCCGCGCTGCAATCAGCGCTGAATTCTCGTGGCTACGCCGCGCCAACCCCCGTGCAAAGCGCGGTCCTGGCCGAAGATTCTGCCGGACGGGATTTGCTTGTCTCGGCGCAGACTGGCTCGGGCAAGACGGTTGCTTTTGGTTTGTCCATCGCGCCCGAATTGCTGGGCGGTGCCGACCGCCTGCCGCCACCCGGCGCGCCGCTTGCCATTGTGGTCGCGCCCACGCGCGAATTGGCCTTGCAAGTGAAGGCCGAGCTTACTTGGCTTTACGCCCCCGCCGGCGGGCGCATCGCCTCTGGCGTTGGTGGCATGGATCCCATTGCGGAAAAGCGCCAATTGCTCGCCGGCGCGCATATCATTGTCGGCACACCAGGCCGGCTTTGTGATCATCTGGAACGCGGCAATCTGAAGCCCGATGCGCTGCGCGTTGTGGTGCTGGATGAAGCCGATGAGATGCTGGACCTCGGCTTCCGGGAAGAATTGGAAGCAATCCTGGATCGCCTGCCGCCGGAACGCCGCACGCTGATGTTTTCGGCCACCGTGCCGCGCGCCATTGCCGCACTTGCCAAAAGCTATCAGCGCGATGCTTTGCGCCTTGAAGTGGGCGGCGGCGGAGAAGCGCATGGCGATATCACCTATCGCGCCATGCTGGTCGCACCGCATGAAATTGAACGTGCGGTGGTGAATTTGCTCCGCCTGGAAAATCCGCCGCTCGCGATGGTGTTTTGCGCGACACGCGCGGCGGTGGCCCGGCTGCATGGCAATCTGGCGGAGCGCGGCTTTCCCGCCGTGGCGCTTTCCGGCGAATTGACCCAGGCTGAACGGCTGCGCGCCCTGCAGGCGCTGCGCGATGGTCGGTCTCGTGTTTGTGTCGCGACCGATGTCGCGGCGCGCGGCATTGATTTGCCGGAATTGGATTTGGTTATTCACGCGGAATTGCCGCGGGATTCTGAAACCCTGCTGCATCGCAGCGGCCGGACAGGCCGGGCCGGGCGCAAAGGCACCAGTGTTTTGCTGGTGCCCCATCCGCGCCGCCGCCTGGCGGAACGGCTGATCGGCGCGGCCAAGGTTGCTGCCACCTGGGGGCCTGCGCCATCGGCGGACGCGGTGCTGGCCCGCGATGCGGAACGGCTTGCGGAACAGGCGCGCGGCGTGCTGGCTGAAGAAGCGTCAGAAGAAGATCTGGCACTGGCGCAGCGCCTGCTGGCCGATAGCCCCATCACCAGCGAAACCCTGGCTGCGGCCCTGATAAAAATGCTGCGCGCGCCTTTGCCGGCGCCCGAGGAAATTGCCGAACAACGCCCCGAAAGGCGCGAAGCACGGCGGGAAGCCCCCGATGCCGATGCGCCGCGCGGCGGGGAAGGCGTGTGGTTCCGGCTCAATATCGGGCGGAATGGCAATGCCGATCCGCGCTGGCTGCTGCCCTTCCTGTGCCGGCGGGGGCATCTGACACGTCAGGAAATCGGGCGCATCCGGATCCTGGGCCAGGAAACCATGGTGGAAATCGCGCCTTATGCCGCGGAACGCTTCGCCGCCGCTGCCCGGCAAAACAGTGGCGAGGATCGAGAGGATATCCAGATCCAGCCCATGCAGCCCTTCCGGCAGGCCGCGCGCGAGGCACCGCCCAAACCGGAACGCGCCGCGCCCGTGCGTGAGCCGAGGCCCGTCAAGGACGCCGCCACCCCAAGGCCACCCAAACCCGGCAAACCGGGCAAGCCACCCAAGCGCTTTGAAAAGAAAGCCAAACCCACCCCCGGGCAGGAAGGCCGCAAGCGTCCTGGCGGTGCCCCCCGGCTTGGCAAGCGCGGCCGGGTCGCGTAACCCGCGCGCGCTGGCATGGCGCCGGCGCTACATGGGGGAAGCAGATGGCTGACATCATCATTGATATTGGTGGCGAGATTTTTGAGGCGTTTTTTGAAGACGCCGCCGCGCCCAAGACCTGTGCGCGCTTCCGCGCCCTGCTGCCCTATCAGGATCGCATCATTCATGTGCGCTGGTCCGGTGAGGCCTGCTGGATCCCGATGGGTGAACGCGAACTCTCGATCCCCTGGGAAAACGCAACCAGCTACCCCGCGCCCGGGCAGATCATTGTGCATCCAGGCACGATGAGCGAGACGGAAATCCTGGTCGCCTATGGCCCGACCTGCTTTGCGAGCAAGGCGGGCCAATTGGCCGGCAACCACTTCCTGACGATCCGTGAGGGCCTGGATCGCCTGGCCAAGACAGGCCGGGCGGTACTCTGGGAAGGCGCCAAGCCAATCACCTTCCGCGCCGGCTGAACCCATGCGGGCGCGCGGCGGTAGCCGCCCCGCGCCCCTTCGGCAAAAAGCTACAACGCCTTCAGATTGATAGCCGCCGGCTTGCCGCGTTCCTCGGCGACATCAAAGGCAACCTTTTGGTTATCCTTAAGCCCTTGCAGCCCCGCCTTCTGCACGGCGGTGATATGCACGAAAACATCCTTGCCGCCATCATCGGGCAGGATGAAGCCAAATCCCTTGGTGGCATTGAACCATTTGACAGTGCCATTCGGCATGATGTGAGCCCCTTTTCTTGGCGCGGCAGATGCTCTGCCGCTTCTTTCCGGTTTTCCCGGACGGGCCCGATAGCGGTCAGAAAGCCGACCACTCGGCAAGGCACGGCACGAAAATTCCGGTGAAATCAGACAATTTTCGCCCCGGCGGCGTCAAGCTTTTTGCGACAGCCAGGCGCGGATTTCGGCATTATGTTCACCCAAATCAGGTGCCCGGCGGGCAATCCGCGCCGGCGTGGCTTCCAGCCGGAGAGGTGACGCCAGATGCTGGATGGGGCCCCGTTCGGGATCTTCAAATGTGCTGACCAAGCCACGCGCCTGCCCCTGCGGATGGGCCAAAGCCTCGTCATAAGACAGCACGGCCTCAGAAGGGATGCCCGCCTTGCCAAGCGCGTCCAGCCATTCGGCGCTGCCGCGTGTTGCTAAAATTTCCTGCAGAATCGCGATCAGCGCGTTGTTGTTGGCCACGCGATCCGCATTGGTCTTGAAACGCGGATCGGTCGCCAATTCTGCCCGGCCAATGATGCCGCACAGCGCCTGCCAGAATTTCTCCTTGGAAGCGCCGAGCGTAATGTAGCCATCGGCGGTCTGGAACACGCGATAGGGCGCCGATCCCCGATGCAATTGCCCAAGCCGCGAAGGGCGCGTGCCATGGGCGAAAACATGCGCGGCCTCATAAACGCCAAGCGCCACCCCCGCTTCGAACAGGGATTGGTCAATGCGTTGGCCCTGCCCGGTTTTCTCGCGCGCCTGCAAGGCGGCCAGCACCGACATGGCGGAGAACATGCCCGCCGTCACATCAGTAATAGTGATCGGCAGGCGATAAGGTTCGCCATCCGGCGGGCCATTGCCGGCCATCAGGCCCGACATGCCCTGTGCCATCATATCCAAGCCGCCATGATCCGCCCAAGGGCCGGTCTGGCCAAAACCTGAAATCGCGCACCAGATCAGGCGGGGATTGGCGGCACTTAATGCCTCCCACCCCAGTCCAAGTCGGGCGAGAGTGCCAGGGCGGAAATTCTCCACCAGCAAATCGGCGCGGAGCGCCAATTGGCGTACCAGTTCAATATCCTCGGCCTGTTTCAAATCCGCGGTAATGCTGCGCTTGTTGCGGTTCCAGACGGCAAAGGGCTGGCTGCGGCCATCCACAAAGGGCGGCATGCGCCGCGCATCATCGCCGCCATCGGGGCGTTCCACTTTGATAACATCAGCGCCCAAATCCCCGAGCAACATGGTGCAATAGGGGCCAGAGAGAAAATTCGTCAGATCCAGAACAACCAGCCCATCCAGCGCAGCTTTCACGATTGCATCCTCGCTCGTCAGGCCAAAACCTCAGCAGCCAGGGAGACCCTGTCAAGCAGCGCAAGGGGGCTGGGCCAGGGCGCCGCGCGGCATGGCAGCCGCCCTTGCGCGGGTTTTGTGCGACCGGGTCAGGGTGGATTGGCCCGCTGCAACGCTGCCGAGATCATTGTGGAGCGCGGGAGGAACTTGACCGCGCAAGGCAAGGGGGTTTGAACAGGTTATGGCCGATTCCCCCCAACTCCTTCCCGCGCTTGGCCGCCTGCTCGGCCCTGCCGGGCTGCTCACCGATCCAACCGATCTCGCGCCCGCTTTGGCGGATTGGCGGAGCCTTTATCAGGGCCGCGCCATGGCGCTGCTCCGCCCCGCCAATACGGCCGAATTGGCCGAAGCGGTTAAGCTTTGCGCCGCTGCCGGCATCGCCATTGTGCCACAGGGGGGCAATACCTCCATGGTGGGTGGTGCCACGCCGGATGCTTCCGGGCGCGCGGTGATTGTCTCATTGGCGCGCATGAACCGCATCCGCGATCTTGACCCGGTGGATATGACCATGACGGCCGAAGCCGGTGTGGTGGTCAAAACCGCGCAGGAAGCCGCCGCCGCTGCGGGTTGCCTATTCCCGCTCAGCTTCGGTGGCGAAGGCACGGCCATGATCGGCGGCGTGCTTTCCACCAATGCCGGTGGCAACAATACGGTGCGCTACGGCAATGCACGGGAATTGATGCTGGGGCTTGAAGTTGTGCTGCCCGATGGGCGCATCTGGCATGGGCTGAGGCGTTTGCGCAAAGACAATACAGGCTACGCGCTGCGCCATGTTTTTGTGGGCGCGGAGGGCACGCTTGGCATCATTACCGCCGCCGTCTTGAAGCTTTTCGCCCGCCCCCGCGCCAGTGAAGTGATTTTCGCGGCCGTCCGCGATGCCGATGCCGCCCTTGGCCTGTTCCGCCGCTTTCGGGACAATGACGAAAGCGCGATCCGTGCCTTTGAATATATGTCGGGCGATGGCGTTGACCTGACGGTGCGGCTGATCCCTGGCGTGACCCTGCCTTTGGCCGAACCCGCCGCCCATTACGTGCTGATTGATTTGGCCTCCACCCGCCCTGATGCGGATTTGCGTGGCCTGGCGGAACTTGTGCTGGCACCGGCGATGGAATCAGGCGAAGTTGTGGATGCCGTGATTGCCGAAAGCGAAGCGCAGCGCGCGGCACTTTGGCGCATTCGGGAAGAACACACCGAAGCGCAGCGCAAGGCCGGCGCTTCGGTGAAGAATGATGTCTCTGTCCCCGTCTCCCGCGTGCCGGAATTGATTGAACGCGCCTCGGAAGCCTGCCGCAAACTGATGCCCGGCATTCGCCCCATGCCCTTCGGCCATATGGGGGATGGCAATATCCATGTGAATCTGGTGCAGCCCGAAGGCGCTGACCCGGCCGCCTTCCTGGCGCGCAGCCATGACATCATGGATTGTGTGAATGAAGTGGTGCGGGATTTGGATGGGTCCTTCAGCGCGGAACATGGCATCGGGCAGCTCAAGACCGATATGATGGAAGCGTGGCGCGGCGGCGCGGAGCTTGCCGTGATGCAACAAATCAAGGCCGCGCTGGACCCGCAGGGGCTCATGAATCCTGGCAAGGTGCTGCCCTGAAGCCCAGGCCGCTTTCGGCTTGGGCGCCAAGCGGGTAGGGTGGTTGGGCCTATGACCCTGCTCGACCGCTATTTGTTTCGCCAGCTTGCGCTGGCCCTGCTTGCCGTCACGGTGGGGCTGGCGGCGCTTGTCTGGCTGACGCAATCCTTGCGCTTCATTGAATTGGTACTGGATCGCGGGCTGTCACTCGCGGTGTTTTTTGAATTGACTAGCCTTTTGCTGCCATCCTTCTTTTCGGTCATTCTACCAATCACGACCTTCATCGTGATGCTGTTTGTGCATTTGCGCCTGGCGGGCGACCGTGAATTGGTCGTGATGCGCGCGGCTGGGCTTTCCAATTGGCAAATCGCGCGCCCTGCCGTGGCGCTGGGGCTTTTGGTAGTGGCGTTGATGGCGATGCTGAATTTCTGGCTTGTGCCACTCAGCCATTCCGCCTTCCGCCAATGGCAGTTTGAAATTCGCAACCAATTGGTGGGCGTGCTGTTGCAGGAAGGGGTGTTTTCCACCCTTGGCAGTGATCTGACCGTTTATGCCCGCATGCGCGAAGCTGATGGCACGCTGCGCGGCATTCTGGTGCATGACCAGCGCGAGGCCGCCGGCGCGGTAACAATCCTGGCGCAATCCGGGCGCATCGGCCAGGGCACGGAAGGCCCGCGCGTGACGCTGTATGATGGCGTGCGTCAGCAGATGGAAAAGGGCGCCGCCGGCGCACCGCCACGCCTGACGGTGTTGAGCTTTTCCGAAAACAGCGTTGTTCTTGCCCGTGTTGCGCGCAATGAGGAAACCCGCAGCCGCGACAGCCGCGAAAGATCCATCGGCGAATTGCTGGACCCTGATCCGGCTGAGGGGCTGCGCCCACGGGACATCAGGCGTTTCCGGGCAGAAGCGCATCAGCGCATGGCCAGCCCCGTGACCGCACTTTCCTTCGCGCTGGTCGGGCTGGCGGTGGCGCTGACGGGGCAATTCCGCCGCCATGGCGGCGGGGCGGGCGTCGTGCTTGGCATTGGCATCATGGTGGCGCTGCTCGCGCTCGGCCTCACCATTGGTAACGCTGCGGCGCGGCGGGATGGCTTGATTTGGCTGATCTGGGCGGCTGCTCGCGCTCGGCCTCACCATTGGTAACGCTGCGGCGCGGCGGGATGGCTTGATCTGGCTGATCTGGGCGCATGCCATCCTGCCAGGTGTGATTTCCGCTTGGTGGCTGGGCGGCGCCCCAGGCCTGCCGCGCAGCGCCCCGCCGCGAGGGGCGCTGCCATGACCCTGCCTTTGACGCTTATGGGCTATGTGGCACGGCGCTTTGCTGCCATGACCTTGCTGATGGTGCTGGCGCTTTCCTGTCTGGTTGCCTTGTTTGACCTGATTGAATTGCTGCGCCGCGCCGCGACACGGCCTGATGCCAATTTCGCGCTTGTCTCTCAGATTGCGGGTCTGCGGCTGCCTTATGTGGCCATGCAGATCCTGCCCTTTGCCGTGCTGCTGGGGGGCATCATTGCGTTCTGGCGGTTGACGCGGTTTTCCGAATTGGTGGTAGCGCGAGCGGCGGGTATTTCGGCTTGGGGTTTTTTGGCCGGCCCAGTGCTTGTGGCGCTGGTGCTGGGTCTTGGTGCCAGCATGGCCCTTTCGCCCTTGTCTTCAGCCATGTTGGCCCGGGCAGAAAGGTTGGACCAGCTTTATCTCCGCAATGTGGGCGGCATCACGGCGCTGGCCGGGGGCAGGCTTTGGCTGCGGCAAGCCGATGATGGGCTGCAGCCCCAAGGTGTTGCGATCATTTCTGGACGGCCCATCGCAACACGAGAATTGCGTCCCGGTGAAGCGCTCCGTCTTGCTGAGGTGAGCGTTTGGCGCCTTTCAGCGGAAGATCGCCCCCTGGCGCGTATCGAAGCCACTTCGGCCTTGCTCCAACCCGGGCGCTGGCGCTTTGAAAGCGCCGTTATCTTCGGCGCAGATCGCATGGGTGGCGCGCCGCAGGGCATGGATTTCACAACGGAATTGACGCCGGAACGGATCGAAAATTCCTTCGCAAGCCCAGATACACTCGGCCTTTGGGCCTTGCCGGAATTCATCAAGGTGCTGGAAAATGCCGGATTTTCAGCCATTCGGCATCGGCTGCATTTCCAATCGCTATTGGCGTTGCCCTTGCTTGCCACCGCCATGGCGCTGCTGGCGGCCGGGTTTTCCATGCGTTCTGCCCGACGCGGCGGGGTGGCGCGTATGATCGCAGGGGGTGTCAGCGCCGGCTTCGCCCTTTTCGTGCTGAACAAGATCACCGGCGAATTTGGTGAAGCCGGGACGCTGCCTGTGGTATTGGCGGCCTGGGCGCCCGCAGGCGCCGGTTTCCTACTGGCGGCAGCACTGCTGCTGCATCTTGAGGATGGTTAGAATGCAGCGCCAGGCTGGGAGAGTTTTTTGCTTTTTGGCGATAGCCCTGGCGTCGCAACAAGCATTGGCACAGGCCACGCTGTTGCCACCCATCACCTCACCCACTGCGGTGGCACCAAGCATGCCGGCAGGCACCACAGCACCGGCCGCCGCCGCGCCTGCTGCGCCCTCGCAGAATGCGCCAGTCACTTTCACGGCAGATGAAGTGCAATACGACCAAAACGCTGCCCTGGTCGTGGCGCGCGGCAGTGTGGAGGCCTTCCAGGGCGGGCGCATTCTGCGCGCCGATGAACTGACCTATAACCGCAATACGGGCGTCGCCACGGCGAACGGCAATGTGCAGCTGATTGAAGCTGATGGGCAGGTCATGTTCGCGGAAAGCGCTGTCTTGTCCAACCAGATGCGTGATGGTGTGCTGGAAGGGCTGCGCGGATATTTGCTCCAGAGTGGCCGTATTGCCGCCAATGGTGCGCGGCGCACCGATGGGTCTATTTTTGACCTTTCACGCGTTGTCTATTCTGTCTGTGATCCCTGCAAGGATGATCCGCTGGCGCCACCCCTTTGGCAATTGCGCGCGCGCACGGCAACCTTGGACCGCACAGAACAACAAGTGCGTTATCGTGGCGCTTCGCTGGATATGGCGGGCGTGCCGGTGATCTGGCTGCCCTATTTCCAGCACCCGGATGGTTCTGCCGCTCGGCAATCAGGCTTCCTCAGCCCCAGCTTCGGTGTCACCAAATATCTCGGTGGCTTTATCGAAACGCCGTATTACTGGGCAATTGATGAAAGTCAGGAACTTGTGCTGCGGCCCACAACCTCCACGCGGATCGCGCCCAATCTAGGGGTAGATTACCGTCGCCGCTTCAATGCTGGCGAGGTGGAAATGCTTAGCTCCGCCGGCTATTTGGATGGGCGCGATGGCACGGAAGAAGGCTTTGCCGGCCATATCTTCGCCAAGGGCCGCTTTTCACTGGATGAGACCTGGCGCGCGGGCTTTGACCTGAACCGCGCCAGTTCCGAACAATATCTGCGGATCTATCGCTATGGTGCGCAGCGTCTCTTGCCGACAACGCTATTCACCGAAGGCTTCTGGGGCCAGGAAGGTTTCGCGCGCTTCGACACCCGCGCCTATCAGGGCCTGCGCCGGACCGATGATGTTGATCGTATTCCGGCTGTTCTGCCCAATATCTATGCCGATTGGGAATCATCTGAGGATTCGCTTGGTGGGCGCGTTACCGTAGATACTTGGAATTTTGCGATCTTCCGCGGCTCGGGCACCAGTACGCGCCGGTTGTCTTCACGCATCGGCTACGCTCTGCTGCGGATGGATGAAATGGGCGGCATCTGGACATTGCGCGCGCAAAGCGATGTTGCGGCTTATGATTTTGAAGATATTACCCTTGCGCCCAATTACGCGACCGGCAGCCCAAACGGACAAAACGCCGCAGCCAATATCCGCACCGCACTTGATTGGCGCATGCCCTTCCTTCGCGATGGCGGCGACTGGGGGCGCCAAGTTATCGAACCGCGTATCCAATTGGTGACCGGTCCGATGACCGGCAGCCAATACCGGATCCCGAATGAGGACAGCATCGTTTTCGACTTCACTGACGCAAATCTGTTTTCACTCAATCGCTTCACTGGGCGTGATCGGCAGGAAGGCGGCACCCGCGCCGATATGGCGCTGCGCGGCGCGTGGTTCCTGCCGCAGGATCGGCAGTTGGAAGCGATTGTGGGGCGGTCCTTTCGCGTCCAGGACGATGGCGGGCCTTTCTACCCCTATAGCGGGCTTGAAAATCGTGCGTCTGATTGGGTTAGCCGGCTCACCTTCCGTCCCGCTTCCTGGCTTGACCTGACAGGCCGTACACGACGCGGTGGAGAAAGCTTTGCCGCACGCGCTTATGATATCAGCAGCACATTGCGACCTGCGGATGACACTTCCTTCACCCTTGGTTATCTGCAAGCGCCACCGTCGCCTTATCTCAATCCCGTGGCACAGCGTGAGGAAATCTATCTTGGCGCCTCCCAGCGGTTGGGCTTCTGGCGTTTTGCCGCTTTTGGCCGGCAGGATGTACAGCTGGATCGCCCGGTATCCGTGGGCTTATCCGCGACCTATGAGGATGAGTGCTTCATTTTTGAAACCCGTTTCATCAAGCGCTATGCTGAAAACCCCGCGACCAATGACCCATACCCAGGGGCTACTGTGTTGCTTTTCCGCTTCGGCTTCAAAACCATCGGCGATTTGGGATTGAGGGCGCTATGAGCTATTGGGCCACCCCGCCCGCCACAGGCGGCAATATGCAGGAGGCGTTGATGCGCGCCGTAACCTTCTCCCGAACACCATTTCTGATGCTGGTGTTGCTGGCGTCCTTGTTGATGCAAGCTGACCCCAAACCCGTTCTGGCACAGACTGCCGGCGGCAGCGTCAATAGCATCGTCGCCGTAGTGAATGGTGATGTCGTGACGCGGAGCGAAATCGAAAGCCGGCGCCGCTTGCTTGCCCTTTCGGCTGGTGTCACCGGCGATGCCGGCGCGCAGGGTGGGGATCAAATTCTGCGCCTGCTGATTGATGAAAGGCTGCGCATCCAGGAACTCAGCCGCCGACGCATCCCGGTGACGGATCAGGATATCGCGGGCTCGGTCGCGAATATCGAAAGTCGCAATGGGCTGCCGTCCGGCGGGGTGGTGCAGAATCTGCGCCGCGCCGGCATTGAACCACGCGTGCTTTATGATCAGATCCGCGCGCAGATCGGCTGGGCGCGGCTACTGCGTGGGATGCTTGGCGAACAGGCCAATATTCCAGAGGCGGAGGTGAATGAATTCCTCGCTGCCCAACGCGCGCGGCTTGGGGAACCTGAATTTCTGGTATCCGAAATCTTCATCCCGGTCGAAAATCCCGGTCAGGAAGCACAGGTGCGCCGCTTCGTGACTGATGTCATTCAGCGCCTGCGCCAAGGCGTACCGTTTGCAATGGCGGCCGCGCAATTCAGCCAATCTCAATCCGCAATCCAAGGCGGCGCCATGGATTGGATGACAGGGGATCGCTTTGATCCGGCTGTCGCCACTATCCTGAAGCAAATGCCCGAAGGTGCCATCAGCAACCCAATCCGCGTGCCCGGTGGTTTTGAAATCGTCCAGTTGCGCGACAAGCGCATTTCAGGACGCGACATGGCGGTCATGATGACCATGCGCCAGGTCTTCCTGCCCTTTGAAGGCCAGGTGAACCCGCAAGCCCCGACGGCGCAGCAATTGGCGCAGTTGCAACGCGCCCAAACCCTGTCCGACCAGGCGCGGGGCTGTGATGCGATGGATGCCGCCGCGCGTGGCAGCCCACGCCCGGCTGATCCGGGCCCGATACGTTTGGATAACATCAATCCACCCGAATTGCGCGATCTTCTCGGCAGCCTGCCCCTCGGGCGCGCAACCCAGCCGATCATTTCCGTGGATGGAGCGCTGATTTTCATGGTGTGCGCGCGTGAAGCCCGCAATCTGGCGGAAGCCAATCCGCAGCAGGCGCGCGATATCCTGTTGCGTGACCGGATTGAATTGCTGTCCCGTCAGCTGCAGCGCGATTTGCGCCGCCGCGCCCAAATCGAAATCCGCACCAGCAACACCGCGCGCCCAGGCTGATGGCGTGACAAAGCCCGACTTGCCGAGCCTCAGCGATACCATTGCTCGGCATGGGCTTGATGCGCGCAAAGCGCTTGGCCAGCACTTCCTGCTTGATCCGACCATCTGCGCGCGAATCGCCGCCTTGGCTGGTGATCTTACCGGGCGACATGTGCTGGAAGTGGGGCCGGGGCCGGGTGGGCTAACGCGCGCGCTATTGGAAACCTCTGCCTCTTCGGTGCTGGCGGTGGAATTGGATTCTCGTGCGGTTATCGCCTTGCAGGAATTGGTAGCGGCCTATCCCGCGCGGCTTCGCGTGTTGGAAGCCGATGCGCTTGGCATTGACCAATCTGCCGCCCTGCCCGCGCCACGGCGCATCATCGCCAACCTGCCCTATAATGTCGCAAGCCCACTGCTGGTGCGCTGGCTGCGCGGCGCTGCCGCGCTTGAAGGCATGACGCTGATGTTCCAGCTTGAAGTGGCGGAACGCATCACGGCGGCCCCGGCCACCCCGGCCTATGGGCGGCTTGCCGTACTGGCGCAATGGCGCTGCCGCTGCGATTTGCTGCTGCGCCTGCCGCCCGGCGCCTTCAGCCCGCCGCCCAAGGTGTGGTCTGCCGTGGTCGGCTTTACGCCGCATGAGGATGACCCACCGCCTGCGCTTTTCGCCGCTATGGAAAAACTCACCGCCGCAGCTTTCGGGCAAAGGCGCAAGATGCTGCGCGGGGCGTTGAAGTCACTCGGCGGCGCCGAAGCGCTATTGGATCAAGCCGGCATTGCCGGGGACAGGCGCGGCGAGACGCTCTCTGTCGCCGAGTTTGACCGGCTGGCACGGATTCTGGCTCATCGCTAGAGTATCCGTGATGGTCGTTCGGCCATGGTCCAATCCAGCGGATATGGCTGAGGGAACACGCACCCCGCACACGATCAATCACAGTGGAAAACGCAGCCGGATACATGATGATTCGATTCAGATATGATCAGGCGCGCGCCGTTTCGCAGGTTCCTCTTTCGGGGGCTCGGCGTGCCGTGATCAACACGCCAAAGCGCCAGCACACCGCAAGGCGCCGCTTTCGGGGTCATGCGTGCAGCAACATCTGATCAAACGCTCCTTCCGATTGGCCGGGCATGCAACTTCGGTCGCGCTTGAAGCGGAATTCTGGGCCGTGCTGGAAGAAGCCGCGGCACAAGGGGGCGAAAGCCTCTCAGCCTTGATCGCAAAAGTGGATGCGGCACGCGCGGCCCAAGGCTTGCCGCTGGCCAGTGCGCTGCGTCTTGCGGCGCTGCGCGCATCTTCAGGCAAAGCGACCTGACGAAAACCCCGCCATGTCCCGGGAAGGGACACGACCAGAAACCGCGCTGGTGTGAAGGAATGCCCCCAGGGAGACTCGAACTCCCATGCCCTTACGGGCGGACGATTTTGAGTCGTCTGCGTCTACCGTTCCGCCACAGGGGCAACGCATGGACTTCCTAACCCAAGCCGGGGTCCGGGGTCCAGAGGGGGGTATCAGAACAGGGAATAGCCACCATCAATCACCAGGCAATCGCCGGAATGATAGGCGGCAGCATCACTGGCCAAATAAACCGCAATGCCGCCGAAATCTGCGGGCTGACCCCAGCGCCGGGCCGGGATGCGGGGCAGCACGGCGCTGCTGAAACGCTCATCCGCCACATTGCCGGCGGTCATGGCGGTTTCGATCCAGCCGGGCAGTATGGCATTGGCGCGAATGCCATGCCGGGCCATCTCAACGGCCAGCGCGTGGATCATGGCCACCAGCGCGCCCTTTGTGGCGCCGTAATGCGCATTGCGCGCGGCGCCTTCAATGGCCGCGAGGGAGGCTGCGGCCACCAGCGAACCATCACCGCCGCGTTCCACCATATGCCGCGCGGCGGCGCGCAGGGTGAAGAAGGCGCCATCCAGATTGATGCGCATCACGCGCTGCCATTCTGCGGTATCAAGCGCGGTGAAGCGCGAAGCATGACCATAAGTGCCGGCATTGGCGAAGCAGGCATCCACGCGGCCAAGCTGTGCAACGGTTTCCGCGAAGGCATTGTCCACCGCCGCTTCATCGCTGATATCGCAAGCAAGTGCGTGAAGGCGCACGCCAAATGATTGCAAGCTTTCCAAGGCGGCCGCATTTTTCGCGGCATTGCTGCCCCAAATCGCGATATCAGCGCCAGCTTCCGCAAGGGCTTGCGCCATGCCAAGCCCAATACCGGAATTGCCGCCCGTGATAAGCGCAACCTTGCCGCTGAGATCGAAGGGCCGATAAGCCATGGGGGTCAGTAACCCACCTTGCGGTCCACCACTTCCTTGAGCGGCGCGCCATCCAGAAAGCGGCGCAGGTTTTCAACCAGCAGCGCCGCCACCATGGAATCCCGCGCCGGATGCAGCCCGCCAATATGCGGCAGTACCAGGATGTTTTCCGTGTCCCAAAAAGGATCATCCTTGGGCAAGGGTTCCTGGCGGAACACATCAAGGATGGCGCCCGCAATGGTGCCGGATTTTGCAGCGGCGACCAAGGCTGCATCATCAATCAAGGCGCCCCGGCTAAAATTGAGCAGCCAGGCGGTTTTCTTCATGCGCGTCAGACGCGCGGCAGAGATGATGTTCTCGGTCTCCGGCGTTGCCGGCAGCAGCAGCACCACAAAATCGGATTGCGCCAGCACTTCATCGGTTTCCGCCGGTGAATAGACGCGTTCCACATGCGCCAGCGTGCCGCCAGCGCGGCGCGTGCCAATCACGCGCATTTCAAGTGCTGATGCCTTGCGCGCCAATTCCTGCCCAATGGCACCAAGCCCCAGAATACCAAGCGTTTGCCCGGCCAGCGTTGACGATACGCGCCGCGTCCAGGTGGCGGCAGCATTGTCACCCACAATCGCAGCATAGGGTTTGGTGATGTGAAACAGCGTGCCCAGAATGTTTTCCGGCATTTGCACGCGATGCGTGCCGCGTGCGCAGGTGAGCGTCAGGCCAGGCGGCAGATCAGCCCGCGCCAACCAATGTTCCACACCGGCAGTCAAGGCTTGCGCCCAGCGGAGCTTTGGCATTTGCGCCAGCGTCCCGGCGGGTGGCCCCCAGGTCAGCATCGCTTCCGCTTCCTGCATTTGCTCCGCACTTGGGGTGGCGTTGCGCGGCAATTCTTCAAGCCTGATGCGCTGGTCAAGCCCCGCATCGGTGATGGCCTTGCGATAGGCATCCGCGCCATCGGTCCAAAGCAGGAAAAGCGGCTTGTTCATGGTTTTGCCTCAAGCTTTCACAATCAGCGCATCGACCGCCACAGCATCGCTGCCGGCAATGATGATGGGGTTCACATCAAGCTCCGTGATCAGGTCACGCTGATCGGCAGCGAATTCCGAAAGGCGGACGATGATGTCCGAAAGCCGGTCCATATCGGCCGCCGGCGCACCGCGGAAGCCTTCCAGCGCCGCGCGGCCCTTCAAGCGCCCCAACATATCGCGCGCTTCCGTCTTGGCGACAGGTGCGAGCGCGAGGGCAGAGTCACGCATCAATTCCACCAGCACACCACCAAGGCCCGCCACCACCAGCGGCCCCATCATCGGGTCAATCCGCGCGCCGACCATGACCTCCACACCCGGCTTCGCCATGGGCTGCACCAGCACGCCATTGATACGGGCATTGGGCGCATGGTGCTTGGCATTGGCGATGACAGCGCGGAAAGCTTCGCGCAATTCAGCTTCATCCTTCAGTTTCAGGCGAATGACACCCGCTTCGGTCTTATGCGGCAAATTCGGACTTTCCACCTTGATCGCGACAGGCCAGCCGAGTGCCTTGGCGGCGGCCAGCGCCTCATCTTCCGTTGTTGTCAGGCGTTCCGGCACCACGGGCACGCCATAGGCCGCCAGCACCTGCTTCGCTTCGCGTTCTGTCAGCGTGCGATCCTGCGCGGCGTTGATCAGCTTCGCTGCTTCCTGCGCGGCTTCGGGCCGTGCCAGGCGTTGATATTGCCGCGGGCCGGAAGCGCGCCGTTCTTCACGCTTATGCCAATGATCCAGCGTGGCAAAGCAACGATCCATGGAACGGAACAGGCCAATACGCGGGTTTTGCTCAGCCTCACGAGAGCCATGGCCTTCCAGCCATTCCGTGGTCCAGACCACGCAAATCGGCTTGTCATGCTGTTCCGCAATAGCAGCCAATTCGCCAGGACGCTTTGCTGAAAGCTCGGTCGAATAAATCTGCGCGTATAGCAGTGTGCCATAGTGATCCTCCCCCAGCATAGCGGAAGCACACGCCGTCAGGCTTTCCGGATCATTGGCAACTTGCGCGGTGACATCGCAAGGATTGCGCGCGGAACCGAAATCCGGAATGCGCGATTCAAGAATGGCCTGCACCGGCGGTGTTGGCTGTGGCAGCGGAATACCGCGTTCTTCGGCGCGGTCCGCCGACATGATCGCTGCGCCGCCGGAGACCGCCACCACTGCCACACCCCTCGCCTTGGGCTTGGGTGCCTTCGCCATGAAGGCAGCGGTTTCCACCATGGCTTCGAAATTATCCACGAGTATCGCGCCCGCCCGTTCAAACGCTGCGCGATAGGCAGCTTGGGAGCCCGCAAGTGACCCGGTATGCGACATCGCCGCTGCCGCACCTTGTTCGCCCGTGCCTAGTTTGAAAACAATCAAGGGTTTGTCGGCAGCATCGGCAATCTGCGCCGCTTCAATGAAGCGCATCGGGTCCGGCATACCTTCAAACACGCAGGCAATTGCGCGGCAGCCTGGATCATCCGCCAGGAAGGAAACGCAATCCGCGACATCAATATCGGAAGAATTGCCGGTGGTGAGCAAATGGCTCACGGAAACGCCGCGCATCACCGCCTGCGCCAAGGAAAAGCCAAGCGCGCCGGATTGACTGACCAGGCCCAGCGCATGCGGCAGCGGCGCTTCCATGGGTGGCGGGATCATGAAGGTCACGCCTGCCTTGCTGCCAAAATTCAACATGCCGATGCAGTTCGGCCCAACAATACGCATGCCCGCATCGCGGCCAATCGCGGCCAAGCGCTGCTGTGCCGCGATATCCTCTGGCCGCCCGGTTTCCGAAAAACCAGAAGCATAGATCATCACGCCACCAACACCTGCCTTGGCGCAGTCGGTTGCGATTTCTTTCACCGCATCCTTGGCAGCAACCACAATGCAGCAATCAGGCACTTCCGGCAGCGCGGCGACAGAAGGGTAGCAGGGGCGCTCGCCAATTTTTTCATAGCGGCTATTCACCAGATGCAGCCGGCCCGTAAAGCCGGACAGCGCGCTGATGGTGCGATCAGCGAAGGACCCTGCGCGCGGCGAAGCACCAATCACCGCGATGGATGCAGGGTTGAACAGCCGCTTCATATCAGCATGGCGATAGACGCCGCGATGGGTGATGGACATTTTCCTGCTTCCTCCTGCTCCGCCGGCTTATGGCGCCGGTCTGGTCAATCAGGGGCGCGTATCATGGCGCGCCCCTTTTAGTTCATGAACGCGCGGCTTCCGCCAGATATTCCATCGCCGCCGCCACACCACCTGGCGCGTGCGGCACGCCATTCAATTTCAGCGCCATTTCCACAACGGAAAGCGTGCCCAGAATCATCGGCTCATTCAAATCACCCAAATGACCGATGCGGAACACCTTGCCACCCAAAGGTCCAAGCCCGCCGCCAAGTGAGACATTGAAGGTTTGTAGCGCGGTGCGGCGCACCGCTTCCGCATCATGGCCTTCGGGCACCAGGATGGACGTTACGGTATCGGAATTTCGATCAGGATTGGTACTGAAAAGCTGCGGCCCGGCATTGCCGGACCAATGGCGTACGCAGCGCCGCACCGCTTCCGCAAGGCGTGAATGGCGCGCAAAGACCTCATCCAGCCCTTCTTCTTCCAGCAGCCGCAGGCTTTCTTCCAACCCGTAGAAAAGCGAGGTCGGCGTGGTGCCGATGAAGGATTTCAATGGCCGAGACAGCATCTTGGTCCAGGAGAAATAGGATTTCGGCAAGCGCGATGTCTGGTGTGCTTCCATTGCCTTGGCTGAAACACCGGTGAAGGACATGCCGGTAGGCAACATCAAGCCCTTCTGGCTGCCGCCCACGGCGACATCCACACCCCATTCATCCATTCGAAAATCAATCGAGCCAAGTGAGGAAATGGTATCGCTCAGCAGCAGGGCTGGGTGCCCCACCTCATTCATCACGGCGCGCACCTGTTGCAGGGGCAGCACCATACCGGTTGCGGTTTCATTATGCACCGCGCAGACCGCCTTGATGCTATGCGTCTTGTCTGCGGCAAGCGCCGCGCGCAGCGTTGCGAAATCCAGACCACGGCGCCAATCAGCAGCGATGGTTTCAACCTGAAGCGACAAATCCTCAGCCATCTGCGCCCAATTCTGCGAAAAATGGCCGGTTTCAATAATGGCAATCTTGTCGCCCGGAGAGAAAAGATTGACCAAGCTTGCTTCCCATGCAGCGTGGCCAGAACCCGTATACATGAAAATCTGCTGTTCGGTTTTCAGTACGCGCTTCAAGCCTGCCACACACTTTTCATAGACCTTGATGAAGGCAGGATCATTGAAATCAACCGTGACATGCGCCACCGCATGCAGCACGGAATCAGGGATATTGGTCGGGCCGGGATTGGCAAAAAATTGCCGCCCGCGCGGCAGACGAGGCTTAGTGGCCATGAAACAGCGTTTCCTTCTTACGATGATTTGATTGCGGCGCGCGGATCATTTCGCCAATTCCCGCGCCATGGATTCAAGCCCCGCCAGGGTCAGCGGATGCATGCGGTTTTCCATCAGCCCCTGCATCATGCCGATGGAATGGGTATAGCGCCAATGCTGTTGATCCACAGGATTGAGCCAGGCAGCGCGGCGGAAATGCCGCGTCAGGCGCCCCATCCAGACCACGCCTGATTCCTCATTCCAATGTTCAACGGAACCGCCAGGCTGAGAGATTTCATAAGGCCCCATGGTGGCATCCCCCACCAGCACAAGCCGCCAATCCGGGCCATAGGTGCGCAGGACCTCTTGCGTTGATTTCTCGGTTTCCTTGCGGCGGCGATTTTCACGCCACAGCCTCTCATAGGGGCAATTATGGAAATAGTAGAATTCCAGATGCTTGAATTCACCGCGCGCTGCCGAAAACAATTCCTGACAGATGCGGATATGATCATCCATCGAACCGCCAATATCCATCAGCAGCAGCACCTTCACCGCATTGCGCCGTTCCGGCACCATGTGCAGATCAAGCGACCCACCATTGCGCGCCGTGGCGCCAATCGTGCCCGGCACATCCAGTTCTGTCGCCGCACCCGTGCGCGCAAAGCGGCGCAGCCGGCGCAAAGCGACCTTCATATTGCGAGAGGATAACGCCTCATCCTCATCCAAATCCTTATAGACGCGCTTGTCCCATACCTTGGCAGCGCGGCGATTGCGGCTTTCTTCCTGCCCAATCCGCACACCTTCAGGATTATAGCCATAGGCGCCGAAGGGCGATGTGCCGGAGGTGCCGATCCATTTTGATCCGCCCTGATGCCGGCCCTTTTGTTCTGCCAGGCGCTGGCGGAGCGTTTCCATCAGCTTGTCGAACCCGCCAAGCGCTTCGATCTGAGCGCGTTCTTCCTCGGTCAGGAGTTTCTCCGCCATTTTCCGCAGCCATTCGGCGGGGATTTCCACCGTGGTTTCCGCTGTGCCAGGCGGTGATTCCAAGCCCTTGAAGATTTCCCCAAAAACGCGGTCGAAGCGGTCCAGATGGCGTTCATCTTTCACCAAGGCCGCGCGCGACAAATGGTAGAAGTCTTCAATATCAAACCCCGCCACGCCGGCTTTCAGCGCGCGCAGCAGCGCCAGATATTCCGTAATGGAAGCCGGCACACCAGCCGCGCGTAGCGCAATGATGAAGGGCGCGAACATCGTGCCTCGCCTATCGGTGCGTCTGCCGCATCAGACCTTCCGCCGCGTCAGAAAAGCCAGGCGTTCGAACAAATGCACATCCTGTTCGTTCTTCAGCAACGCCCCATAAAGCGGCGGGATCGCGGTTTTGGCATCCTGGCTGCGTAGCGCCTCAGGCGGCATATCTTCAATGGTCAGCAGCTTCAGCCAATCCAGCAATTCGGATGTGGCGGGCTTTTTCTTCAATTCATTCACATTGCGCACATCGAAAAACACCGTCAGTGCTTCGCGCAGCAAATCCTGTCGGATATTCGGGAAATGCGTCTGCACGATCTTTTCCATCGTCTCCCGATCCGGGAAGCGGATGTAATGGAAGAAGCAGCGGCGCAAGAACGCGTCCGGCAATTCCTTTTCATTGTTTGACGTAATGATCACCACCGGCCGATGCCGCGCCTTCACATTGCGGCGCAGCTCATAGACATAGAATTCCATGCGATCGAGCTCCAGCAGCAGATCGTTCGGGAATTCGATATCGGCCTTGTCTATTTCATCAATCAGCAGCACCACGGGATGGTCGGCTTCAAAAGCTTCCCACAATTTTCCACGCACAATGTAATTGGCAATGTCATGCACGCGCGGATCGCCAAGCTGGCCATCACGCAGCCGGCTCACGGCATCATATTCATACAAGCCCTGCTGCGCCTTGGTGGTGGATTTGATGTGCCATTCAATCAGCGGATAGCCGAGCGCCTTGGCGATTTCCTGCGCCAGCACGGTCTTGCCCGTGCCAGGTTCGCCCTTGATCAGCAGCGGGCGTTCCAGCGCCACCGCAGCATTGACCGCGACCTCCAGCTCTCGGGTTGCGACGTATCTTTCAGTGCCTTTGAACTGCGCCACGCTCTGCTCCGTCTTTCTCGGCTTATGGTCGGGCGAGCGCCCCTTGCGCGCAAGCCCCCGAATCACTCGGCGGGCGTCAGGCGCAGAACCGCGCCCTCCGCGCGCGGGGTGTCGCGGGTGGCAACCCGCACATCGGCGGCCACCAGCGCGCCTTCGGCATCCATCACCGCCAGGCGGTAAAAGCCAGGGCCGGGCGGGGTCCAGCCCAGTTCGCGCCGCGCCGCATCCCGCGCAATCGGCGCGCCATCAACCAGAAAGGTGAGCGGCCGCCGCCCGCCGGCAACGCGCAGCACCACGGGTCCTGCGCCTTCGGCCAGAACAGCGCCAGGTGGGGGGAAAAGCAGGCGCAAGGGATCACTGCCGAAGGCGGCCACCGGCGCATCGGGCCGGGATGGGGCGCGTTCCAACGGTGCCTCCGGCAACAACGCAAAAACCCGCGCGAGCATGGGCAGCGCCGCATCCCGCCCGGTCAGGCCCGGAATTGGCGTACCATCGGGCCGCCCCACCCAAACCCCGGCGACATGCCGGCCATCAAAACCAAAGGCCCAGGCATCGCGCCCGCCCCAGGAGGTCCCGGTCTTCCAGGCCACGCCGCGCGGCCCGCCGCCCGGAAATTCCTGCACCAAAAGCCCGGCCACCGCTGCGGCGGCACGCGCTTCCAACACCGGCGCGCCAGCGCCCTGCCCAGGCGTGAAGCGCAGCCCGCCTGCCCGTCCGCCATTTCCCAACAGCGCATAAAGCCCAACCATGTCGCGCAAATTCGTCCCCGCACCGCCCAGCGCCAGCGGCAGAGAAGCCTCCACCCCGCGCGGCAGCACCGGCGCGGCCCCAGCAGAGCGCAACGATGCCGCAAACCGCGCTGGACCAATGCCATCCAAAAGCGCGACCGCCGGCAGGTTGAGCGAAAGCCGCAAAGCCTCGGCCGCCGTGATGCGGCCCACAAAACCGCGATCGAAATTCTCCGGCGCATAGGCGCCAAAGCGGCGCGGCAAATCAGAAAGCAGCGTATCGGGCCTGACAAGCCCCTGTTCAAAGGCCATGGCATAAAGAAAAGGCTTGAGCGCAGAACCAGGCGAACGGGTGGCGCGCGTCAAATCCAGCGCGCCGGCGCGCGTCTCGGCGCCAAAGGCACCGCCCAC
>VGDL01000032.1 GCA_016869735.1 Alphaproteobacteria bacterium | reverse complement strand
CGCCCTGTTCGCTCGCGAGCAGCAGCGCTAGGGCAGCGAATTCCTCGGCCTCTCCGATGCGCCCGAGTGGCACGGCCTTGCCCTGTTCGGCCTTCCAATCTTCCCAGGAGATGTTGCGCTGTTCGGCGGCATGCCGGCGCACCCATTGATCGCTTTCAATAATGCCGACCAGCATGGCATTCACCAGCACATTATGGGGGGCGAATTCGCTCGCCATCGCCTTGGTCAGCGCCATGCCGGCAGCGCGTGATACCGATGTCGGCGTGGACCCCGCCAAGGGCGCCTTGGCGCCAATATTCAGCACATTGATGATGCGGCCCCATTTGCGATCCCGCATCGCCGGCAGCGCCAGCCGACAGAAGCGGATCGCGGCAAACAGCTTCAGATCCAGATCATCCTGCCAAAGCGCATCGGATACCTCGAGGAATCCGCCGCGCTGGGATGTGCCGGCATTATTGATCAGGATATCCACCTGACCGAGCCCTTTCACCGCCGCCGCATAGGCAGCCTCGCAGCCCTTAGCAGTGCGGATATCGGCGGCAATGGCGGCCACCTTGGCGGTGGGGGCGGCAGCGCGGATTTCGGCTTCAGCCTTGGCAAGGCTCTCTGCCCCGCGCGCCACAATCGCGACATGCCCGCCCGATTCAGCAAACATTTTCGCCATGGCAAGCCCAAGCCCCTTGGACCCGCCGGTGATGAGCGCGGCGCGCCCATTCAAGGTGATATTCATGGATTACTCCCCCAATGAAGACACCCATCCTGCCGCAAGTGGCGGGGGACGCAAACCGGCGCGAAAAAGGGGAAGCTGGGGCGACCAACGGGACTCGAACCCGTGACATCCAAGACCACAACCTGGCGCTCTACCAACTGAGCTATGGCCGCCACCAACAAGGCTGAGATAGGCCCGCCCACCCGGCGCCGTCAACCGCGCGGCCTTGGGTTGCGCGGGCGCGGCGCAAAATGTCACTAAGGGTCAATGTCTTCCACCGCACCTGCCCGCCCCCTGGCCCTGCCGATTGCCCTGGTGATCGGCTGCGCGGTGTGTGGCGCCATGCTCGCCATGGGCTTGCGCCAATCCTTCGGCCTGTTCTTGGCACCCATGACCACGGAACATGGCTGGGCCGCGCAGGATTTCGCCTTTGCCATTGGCCTGCAGGTGCTGATCAATGGCATAAGCCAGCCCTTCATGGGCCAATTGGCCGATCGCTTCGGCGGTCGGCGCGTGGTGATGGGCGGTGCCGTGCTGTATTGCATCGGCATTCTGGGCATGGCGCTTTCGGAATCCGTGCTGCCTTTCACCTTTTTTGCCGGCTTCATCATGGGTATGGCGGTCTCCGCCGCAGGCATGCCCACCATCATTGCAAGCCTGACGCGCATGTTGCCGCCTGAGATGCGCGGGCGCGCAACCGGGCTTGGCACGGCGGGGTCCTCGGCAGGGCAATTCCTGGTGGTGCCGCTGGCGGGCTTTGCCATTCAGGGCTTTGGCTGGCAGGGCGCGCTATTCGCCATGGCGATGGCGACGCTGTTCATGATCCCGCTGGCGCTACCCCTGGCTGATCGGCAGGCCGCACCCGCCCCTGGCGTGGCCGAGGATCATGAAACCGCCCGTTCCGCCATGGGCCGCGCTTTGCGTGACCCCAGCTTCTGGTATCTGTCTTCCGGCAATTTCGTCTGCGGCCTGCATGTGTCCTTCCTGACCGTGCATCTGCCGGGCTTTGTCCATAGCTGCGGCCTGCCGCTTTATGTCGGCGCTGGCGCCATTTCCATGATCGGGCTGTTCAACATCGTCGGTTCATTGGCTGCCGGGGAATTATCGCAACGCTGGAAGCGGCGCGAATTGCTGGTGGGCATTTTCGCAGCCCGCGCCGTGCTGATGACAGTGTTTTTGCTGGCCGAAAAAACCGCGCTGAATGTGATGATCTTCTCGGCCATGATGGGGCTGCTCTGGCTTTCCACCGTGCCGCCAAGTCTTGCGCTATGTGCGCGCAATTGGGGCTTGCGGTGGCTGGCGACAAATTTCGGCATGGTCTTTGTCAGCCATCAGATTGGCGGCTTCACCGGCGCCTTCCTGGGCGGGATTATCTTTGACCGCACCGGGTCTTATGATCTGATGTGGGTGATAGGCATTCTGGCCGCGGTCTTTGCCGCCGTGATCCATATCCCTGTGCGTGACGGCCCGCGCGCCCAGCCCGCCGCCGCCTGATTTGTTCCGAAAGGGTTTTCCATGCGTCTTGCCCTGATCCATGCGCTGCGCCATTCGCCGCCGCCGATTGAAGCCGCCTTCGCGCGGCTTTGGCCTGGCCAGACGCTGATGAATTTGTTGGATGACAGCCTTTCCGCCGATCTGGCGCGGGAGGGCAAGCTCACGCCGCGCATGACAGAGCGTTTTTTGACGCTGGCGCGCTATGCCGCTGGCACCGGGGCGGATGGTATCCTGTTTACCTGCTCTGCCTTCGGCCCCTGCATTGAAGCCTGCGCGCGCGATCTGGCGCCGATGCCCGTGCTGAAACCGAATGAGGCGATGATCGAAGAAGCCATCACCAAAGGCAAACGCATCGGGCTTTTGGTGACTTTCGCCGGCACCATCCCTTCCATGATCCCGGAATTCCCGCCGGGCATCACCGTGGTGCCGAAACTGGCCGAAGGTGCGCTCGCCGCCTTGGATGCGGGTGATTTGGCAACGCATGACCGGCTGGCGGCGGAAGCGGCGCGCGATTTGGCGGATTGTGATGCCATCGCGCTTGGCCAGTTCAGCCTGGCGCGCGCCAAATCCCTGGTGGAGCAAGCCACCGGCAAGCCCGTGCTGACCACGCCCGATAGTGCGGTGTTGAAGCTGAAGCGGTTGCTGGGTGGTTAAGACCTAAACGGGCAGGCTCGCCACCGCGATCAAGCCACCCTCAGGCCGGTTCTGCAGCACAACATCGCCACCATGGCCGCGCAGGATATTGCGCGCGATGGTCAAGCCAAGCCCAGTGCCGCCGGTTTCACGATTGCGGCTGGCCTCCAGCCGGCGGAAGGGGGTGAACACCGCCTCCAACTCCGCTTCCGGAATGCCGGGGCCTTCATCGGCGATGGTCAGGCGCACCAGGCCGGCATCTTCTTGCGCCAGCGTGAGCCGCGCCGCGCCGCCGTAATTCAGCGCATTGGCGACAAGGTTGGCGATGGCGCGCTTCAAGGCCAAAGGCTTGGCGCGGATGACAAGCTTTTCCGGGCCCTCATAGCTGATCTTTTCTGCATGATCGGGATGCGCGTCACTCGCCTCATCGGCCACGGTGCGGCACAGGGCGGCGATGTCCATCTGGGCCGCGGGTTCTGTCGCGGCATCATCACGCGCAAAGGCAAGTGTGGCGCCGATCATCGCTTCCATTTCATCCAAATCAGCCAGCATTTTGCGCCGCTGTTCATCATCATCCATGAATTCAGCGCGTAGTTTCAGCCGTGTGATCGGCGTGCGCAGATCGTGCCCAATCGCGGCCAGCATTTGCGTCCGGTCCGCCACAAAAAGCCTGATACGCGCGGCCATTTCATTAAAGGCGCGGGCAGCGGTGGCGACCTCGGTCGGGCCATTTTCAGACAAGGGCGGCGCATTCACATCGCGCCCGAGCCTATTCGCCGCCTCCGCCAAAAGCCGCACCGGGCGCATGAGCCGCGCCACCGCCCAAAGGATCAGCAAAACCGCCGCCAGCGTCATGCCGAAAAAGGCGGCAAGGAAAGTATCCGAATGCCAGGGCCTGGGTGGCGGCAAGGATGCGCGCAGATTAAGCCAAGGCCCATCCGGCAGCCGCAGCGATGCGGCAAATCCGGCCGAGCCCAATTCCGCAATGCGGATTTCGCGCGGGCGCAGCCGTGGGGGGCCGGAAGCCAGCAAATCCAGCCGAAACAACCGCAGGATATGGGGCGAAACGGGGGGCGCGCCCACGCGGACAATCGGCGCCAAATCCAAATCCACCGTCAGCCCGTCGGGCATATCAAGATCAGCGATGATTTGCGCGCGCCGATCAGGCGCTGAGAGCACCGCCGCGCGCCAGGCACCAAGGCTGCGCCCGGCAATCTCACGCGCTTGGACAAAGCGCTGCAAATCCACGCGATCCAAGGCGTGGATGGTAAGCCCCGCCGCCTGCACCAACATGAGCGCTACAATCAGCGCAACCGCCGTGCGCCCGCCAAGGCTGCCCGGCCACCAGCGCCGCCGTGGGGGCGCGGCGACAGGGGCGGCTTCAGCCACGATCCACCGTGGTGGCCAGCACGTAGCCGCCGCCGCGCACGGTCTTGATCAAGGCGGGGTTGCGGCCATCATCTTCCAACCGGCGCCGCAGCCGCGACACCGCGACATCAATCGCGCGGTCATAAGGGCCGGCTTGCCGCCCGCGCAGCAAATCCATCAGCATATCACGCGTCAGCACGCGATTGGGCCGATCCAGCAACACCAGCAGCAATTCATATTCGCCGCCGGTCAGCGGCACCTCCACCCCATCGGGGTTGAGCAAGCGCCGGCGGGAAGGCTCCAAAGTCCAGCCGGAAAAGCGGATCAGCTTTGCGGGCGGTTCCTTGGCCGCTGTGCCATCGCCAGAGGCACGGCGCAGCACGGCGCGAATGCGCGCCAGCAATTCGCGCGGGTTGAAGGGTTTGGCCAGATAATCATCGGCGCCGAGTTCAAGCCCCACAATGCGGTCCGTTTCTTCCCCCATCGCGGTCAGGATCACGATCGGCACATCGGATTGGGTGCGGAGCCAGCGTGCGAAATCAAGCCCGGTTTCGCCGGGCATCATGAGATCGAGCACGACAAGATGATAGCGCCCAAGCGGCCATAGCCGGCGGGCTTCGCGCGCATCCCGCGCGGCGCTGACCCGCAAGCCCTGTTTTTCCAGGAAGCGCGAGAGCAAGTCGCGGATTTCGCGATCATCATCAACAATCAGGATATGCGGTGCGTTTTCCATGCCGAGTTACATGCGGGTTTTCATCGCGTAGTTCATCAGCCCATGTTGCGAATTGTATCGGGTGCCTTGTTGGTTGCTGTTCGTTTCACTCTGCCACGCCCAACGCCTTTTGCCAGCAATATTCGCAACCCAGACTCCAGCCTATCGGAACAGCGCCTGAACTGCCCCTGCCTACCCTGGGCCTGCCTCCGCCGATGCGCCCTGGCCTTGCCGCCGGGGCGCATCTTTTTTGCCGTGCCGTCACGGATATTCTAAGCAGCGGCAATGACAAAACTGACCGTGTTGCTGGCCGCCGATGCGCCAGAATGGGCCGGGCACGCTTTGGCGGCACTCACGACACTTGATCCGCAACTGGCTGCCATTCCGCAAACCGCCGGCACCCTGCCCTGGCGACGGCGGGAAGCGGGCTTTACCGGGCTGCTCAGAAGCCTTTGCGGGCAAATGATCTCCAATCAGGCCGCCACCGCCATTTGGGGACGGCTTGCCACCCTGCCGGGGGCGCTTACGCCCGCTGGCTTGCTGGCGCTGGATGATGAGGCGCTGCGACAGGCCGGGCTGTCACGCCCTAAGCTTGCCCATGCGCGCGCCCTGGCGACCGCCTTCGCTGAAGGGCAGCTTTCGGCTGAGGGGCTGTCGGCCCTATCGGATGAAGCGGCGATTGCCGCCATTGCCGCCATTCCGGGCTTCGGCTCCTGGACCGCTGAAGTGCATTTGCTGTTCGGCCATGATCGGCCCGATATTTTTCCAGCAGGTGATCTGGCCTTGGCGGCTTCGCTCACGGCATTACGAGGCCTGCCGGAACGCCCCAAACCCAAACAGCTTGCGGAAATTTCTAGGGCCTGGGCGCCTTGGCGATCCATGGCGGCGCGGCTGCTTTGGCATCATTGGCGCCATGTGACAGGCCGCCCCGCGGGGGAATAGCGGCGGCTGGAACCCACAGGCCAAGATGCTTGTTTTGTTTCGGCAATATTAAAACGTTTTTGCCGGTTTGTTTACCAAATTCCCGGATAACGCCGGGTGTGAACGCCCAACCCGCCAGCAAACTTCGTGACTTCAATGCCCGGCGTTATGAGCCAGCGACTTTTCTTGACCGCGGCGTCGCCGTGCCCTTCACCACCCCCATTCTGATGGGCGCGCGCGCAAGACCAAGCGAAGATCGCGAAGGGCTGGAAGTCATTATCGCGAATCCGTCAGGTTCCGATGGTGTCTATATTCTGCCCTGGGTCGCCATTCCGCAGATTTGCAGCCCAACGCTTTATGATCGCCGGCTTTGGTATCTACTCCGCGACGTCAAAATCCTCTCGCCACGGATCGTACGGGATGCGGTGGAAGCGGCAGCCCTTGAAGGCTTGGCGGGGCGGGCAGCATCCGAGGCCGTTCGCGCGGCACGCATGGCCCGGGAAGCGCGCGAAAAGCGGATCAATTTCGCTCTGCTCCTTAATCTGATCAAACATGTTGAAAGGCCAAATGCGGCGCATGCCTCGCCTGAACTGGATGATCCCCGGGAATTGAAGATGCAAAGCCAGCGTGCGGTGTTGCAAACGGCCCAGCAGCTAAGCATGACAACGGAAGCCGTGGCCAATGCGCTTGAAGAATTATCGAAGGCCTTCAATGGCTTTGGCTTGCCTGCCGATAAGGACCCAACCCCATCACGGGAATTGATTCAGCATCTTCAAGGACTGGCAGGTGACATCGGCGTCTGGCGACAGGAATTTCCAGACGCGGCCGGGGCCACAACCGCGAGCCTGCTGCAGGAATCGCTTGAACATACAATGAATTGCGCAGCGCAATCGGTCGAGGAATTCGACCTGTTGCTTGGCGATACCTTCGCAGCCATCAAGGCTTGGCACCAGGACAGAAACGAACTCCACCAGCGACTGACCCGCTTGGACTCGCTGCTGGATGGCTGGGACATGATCCTTGGCGTTTGGAATAGCGTCTCCCCGTCCGAAAGGGAGAACGCCATCATGGAAATGGCGTTGTTGGCGCCCATCCTGCCCAAGGAGATATCAGGCTGGTTCGGCGTTGATGTCGATTGGGCAAGGCCATATCGCAACCTCAAAATTGTCCAACAATTCGAAGACTGGCGCAGCGGGCGCGCCCTGGACATGGTCGCGCGCAACGAAAACTTGATCCATTTTCAGGGCAAGAGCCGTATCAGGCTGATGGAAGCCCAGCGTCAGGCTGCCAAAAAACGCGCAGATGCCGGAACCCAGAACAGGGCGGCCAAAGGGACGGGCAGCGTCATCGCCGACCGACCCTCGGCCAAGAATAAGCTCACTGAAACCCGGCATCTTGTCTACGCTTTGGCTTCGGCATCCGACATGGCGCTGACCAATGTGGTCGAAATCCTGGATGGTCTGCCGAATAGGCTGGAGGCAGATAGGCTGCTGGATGCCGCACGCCCAAGGCTGCGCCAGATTCGCCCGGCACGCAGCCTGCAATTCACCAGGCTGCTTTTCCTGCCGCTGGATGGCGCGATTGTGGACAATAAGGAATGGCGACGCGGCGATGCGCGCCTGCCGCGCACCGCCCTTCCGGGCATCGCCGAAGCGTTGCGCCTTTCCATGAAGGGCGAAGCGGAGCGCCTTGAAGAAAGCTTTTCCGGGAAGAATTTTCAGGATTTAGGGGTAGTGGATCGGGCAGGACGCGCGCTTTGGGCCGCAGCCGGGGTACATGCGCCCAATCTGCAACCCGGTCCAAATTGGGAGAAGACCGGCCTCCGCCCCGAGGATTTCACCGCGCTGGTCCAGATGGCCGCGCCGGTCTGGCGGCACGCAGCGGGCGGATGTGATCCGGATTTCGGAAATCCTCCTTGGTCCGGAAAAGGCGTTGGAATTGGCGGGCCCTGGCAGCAAAGCCACGGTCCAGGCGGGCGGCCAGCGATAAAACAAGGGGGTTCCAAGCCTGGCAGGGCTGCGCCATGATCGCTTCATCGGCAACTTACCCTTTCAGGATATTCCCATGGCTCTCCGCTGCGATTTGATCATTCGCGATGCGACCATCATTGACGGCACCGGCGCGTCAAGCCGGCGCGGTGATATTGGTGTCTCCGGCGACCGCATTGTGGCGCTTGGCGATCTGGGCGGCGCGAGCGCGGACCGCGAAGTAATGGCGGGCGGCAAGGCCGTGGCGCCCGGCTTCATTGACAGCCACACGCATGATGACCGCGCCGTGCTGTGTGGCCCCGCCTGCATGACCTGCAAGATCAGCCAGGGGGTCACTACCGTTGTTGTCGGCAATTGCGGGGTCAGCCTATCCCCCGCGCGTTTTTCCAAGCGCCCGCCGCCGCCGCTGGACCTGATCGGCGAAGATGGCTGGTGGCGCTTTGATAGTTTCGGCGATTACGCGCATGAGCTGAAAAAACAGGGCTCAGAGGTCAATACCTATGCGCTGGTCGGCCATCAGACCATGCGCGTTGAAGCCATGGATGGCGATGTGATGCGCGTTGCCAATGACGGCGAGATTGAACGCATGCGGCTGCGCGTGAAGCAATCCTTGGCCGAAGGTGCTTCGGGCTTTTCGACAGGGCTCTACTATCCGCTGAACATGCACGCCACGACCGAGGAAGTGATCGCCGTGGCCGAGCCACTCCGCGCCTATGGCGGCATTTATGTGACGCATATGCGCGATGAGGCGGATCGTGTTTGCGCTTCCATCGAGGAAACCTTGAAGATCGGTGATCGTGTCGGCTGTCCGGTTTGGATCAGCCACCACAAATGCTCGATGCCGGAAAATTATGGGCGTTCCACGCAGACACTGGCGCTGATTGATGCTTATGCGCAAAGCCAGGAAGTCTGTTTTGACGTCTATCCCTATCCGGCGGGGTCGACCGTGCTGATGCCGGATCGGCTGCGCGATGATGTGAAGGTGATGATCACCTGGTCCATCCCGCATCCTGAGATGGCCGGCAAGTATTTGTCCGACATCGCGCGCGGCTGGAATACGGATATTCGCATGGCCGCCGAGCGTCTGCTGCCGGCGGGGCAAATCACCTTCCAGATGGATGAAGCGGATGTGCGCCGCATCATGGCGCATCCCATGTCAGTGATCGGGTCGGACGGCATTCCGCATGATGCGCATCCCCATCCGCGGCTTTGGGGCACTTTCCCGCGCGTGCTTGGCCTTTATGCGCGCGAATTGCGCCTGTTCAGCCTTGAGACCGCCGTGCATAAAATGACCGGTCGCCCTGCGGCTGTATTCGGCATGGTGGATCGCGGCGTCATTCGCGAAGGCGCCTATGCAGATTTGGTGATATTCGACCCCGATACGGTGATTGACCGCGCCACTTTCGAAAACCCGAAACAGGAAAGTGCCGGGATCGAGGAGGTTTGGGCCAATGGCATCTCAACCTTTGTCGCCGGCAAGGGCGCGACAGGGGAAAAGCCGGGCCGCTTGGTCACGCGCGGGCGGGCGTAGTTTGTCAATTCCAGCGCCAGCGCCAATCAGCCCAGGCAACAACCAAACCTGTAAGTGACAGTGCAAGCCCCGCCGCAAATACCGCGGCGTGGCTTTCATCCGTCGCGCGAAAAAGCGCCGCCAGCGCAAAGCCTGACAAGGCCTGCGCCACCGCAAACCCAGCGGTCACGCGCACCCAGATCACCCCCGCCAAGGCGCCGGCACGTTCACGCGCCGCCGACAATGCCACGGTGGTAATGCCAAGCGCGGCCAAGCCCGAAACCAAGCCAAGCGGCACCAGCACCCAAAGCTCCTCAGGCAAGGCCAGGCCAAGCGCGATGCTTTGAATCACCATCCAGACCATAATGGCCAAGCGCCCGCCCCAGCGGTCCACCGCGCGCCCGCCCAGCACAGCGCCAGCGATGCAGCCGAGGCCAAAGAGCACCCACATGCCAGCCCCCATCTCCACGCCAAGCCCCCTGCCCCGCGCTGCCAGGTCTGACAAGTAAAGCATGGGCGGCACCAGCCCCGCGCCTGAAATCGCATAGGCCATGGTAATGCCAAACGCCGGTGGGGCGCGGCCTTCCGGGGCGGTTTCTGCTGCTGGCGGGCGCGGCCAAAAGGGGCGCATCAGCAGCCAAAGAACCAAAGTGACCAAGGCCAGCCCAAGCCACGCCAGGGAAACGCCACCTTGCAGCAAAAGCGGCACCAGGAGCGCGCCAAGCGTAATGCCGCCCCCCACGCCAAACAGCACCAAGCCGCCCGCGCGCCCGCGCCCTTCCGGTGGCGTGACCGCCTGCACCGAAGGCCCGGCGAGCCCCATCAACATGCCGCCCGAAATACCCGCAAGGCAGCGCCAAAACCCAAGCCAAGCCAGGCCGCCATGCCAGGCACAGGCGGCAAAGGCCAACATCGCCATGGCCATGCCCATATCCAAGGCGCGCGGCACGGAAACCCGCTGCGCCAAAGCCCGCACGCCACCCACACCAATCAAATAGCCACTGAGGTTGAGCGCACCGAGCAAGCCGGCTTCCGCGCCATCCACCCAACCGGCCGCCACCATCGCCGGAAACAGCGGCACATAGGAAAAACGCGCCAGCCCAATCCCGGTGCAGGTTGCCGCCGTGCCGGAAAGCGCAATGAGGGTTAAGGCTTTCATCGCGGCAAGGCTGCGCGCCATGAAAGCCACGCAAATACGCGCGCGGCTTGGATTATCCGGTGAATGGGCCAGGCCTTTGCGGAGGCGGTGATGCGCAAATTTTTCACTTGGGCGAATAAGTGGCGCGGCTGCCGGCCTCAGCGCCCGCGATGCCCGCTACCGCCAGGATTGGCACATGCGCCAGATACAGCATCCGTGATCCACTCCCTTTTGCGGCGCTGGGTGCCTTTCCGCAGGCGATCAGGCTAGGCGAATTCAGTCATCAAGACCAGAAAGCCTGGCAAGGGCAAACCGATCACTGCGACGATCCCGGGGCGATACGGGCCGGATGGCGGCTTGGTGACAGATCGCCAGGTGCTGCAAAGCCATTGCCCTTTCAGGTCACGCGCATGACGACGCTTGACGCCCCCAGATGGCGGGGGGACAAAGCCCGCGAACACATCGCCAGTCCGGGATCACATGACACGCTTCAAGGGGCCGCTGCTATTGGTGGTGGCCATGGCGCTTTTTGCGCTGCTCGATGCCAATTCGAAGCTGCTGGCTGGACGCTATGGCGCTGATCAGGTGTTGATCATCCGCTATGGGACCTTGCTTCTGCTGCTTGGCGTGATGCGGCTTGTGTGGCGCGGCGCGGGCGGGCCGATCCATACCGCGCATCCTTGGCTGCACCTGCTGCGCGCGCTGTGCATGGCCGGTTCTGCCTATGGTTTCTTTCTGGCCTTTCGCGATATTCCGCTGGCGGAAGGCTATCTGGTTTATTTCACCGCCCCCTTTTTCACGCTGCTGCTGGCCGCCTTTGTGCTGGGCGAAAGAAATGGCGTTGCGGTTTGGTTTTGGTCTGCGGTCGGTTTTCTTGGGGTCATGGTCGCGATGTTTCCGGCCCTTGCCCTGACCGAGACTGCGGCAGAGATCCCTTGGCATGCCTATGGCTGGGCCTTCCTTGGCACCATGACCTATGCTGGGTTTTTGACCCTGAGCCGCATGCTGCGCGCGGAACAAAATGCGGCGCGCCTGATCTTTTGGTCTTCTGGCCCGCTATTCCTGGCGATACTTCCCTTTGCAGTCGCCGAATGGGTGGCACCCAATGCGCTTGATTGGATGACACTGATCGCCAATGGGCTTTTTGCCGGTGGGGCAACCCTGGCCCTGGCAATCGCCTTCAGCATTGACCGCGCGGTTAGGCTGGCGCCGCTGGAATTCACGGCCCTGGTCTTCGCGCTGATCCTGGATGCCGCCATCTGGCAGCTATGGCCAGGCGGCTGGACCCTGGCCGGCGCGGCAATCGTTGTCTTTGCCTGTTTAATGAGCGAACGCGCCGCACGCACCGATCAGCATTAAAGACCAGCACGTCAGGGAATTTCGGCTGGGAATTGGTGCGCCCCATCCGCGCCAAGCGGCAGCGCCACAACGCGCCGCACCGCTGAGACGTGCAGGACACCGTAAAGATGCGGAAACAGCCCGGGGCGAGAGCCACCACTGGCGGCTTCCCATTTCAGTGCTTCCCCAAGTGCGTCCGCCGCCACTTCCACCATCAACAGATCGGCAACCCCAGCGCGATGCTTGGCCGCGCTGGTACGCAATTGTTCGGCCGCCGAAAAATGCAGGAACCCATCGCGCCGATCATCCGCGCTGCCTTGGTAAAAACCCAACGCCTCTGCCGCGCGCCAATCGCCCTCGCGAACAAGGGTATAGACAAAGCGATCCTTGGTCATGTCTTTCGCCATTATGTGAATACGGGTTTTACCGATTGCAAATTGGTGGCGCGCTGCATGGATAGTCAAGCAAAGCCCTTTTTTGTTTCCGGACACGCTTTGGCCCTTGGCATCGCCATCAATTTGGAAGGCGCCAAAATCGCTGGATGCTGTCTGATGCTGGATTTTGCCCATCACAACCTATCCGTGCCTTTGGAAAAATAAGTCGCGCCACCGGGGAAACCTGCCTATAATGGGCACCCATGAAGACGCTTCTCCTGAAAATTCCTCGGATTTCGGCACTTCTACGGTCAATCGCCGTGTCGCGTCACCCCGGATTGGCACTTGAAGCTGCCGCGAAAGGGCGGCGCGTCTTCGCGCTTTTGGCAGGCTTGCTGGCCGGTGCCGCCGTGATGGGCGGCGCCCCTGCAAAGGCGGAAGAACCGATACGCCTGCGGGTCGTTGGTGGCCTTGCCGATGTCAGCCCGTATTTGCGCTACGAACAGCCCTTCTGGCGGGAGCGCATCGCAAGTGCCACCAATGGGCGCATTACTGCGGAAATTGCGCCCTTTGACCGCAGCGGTATCCGCGGTCAGGAAATGCTATCCCTACTACGGCTTGGGGTCGTTTCCTTTGGCACCGCCTTGCTGGCGGTGGTGAGTACCGAAGAACCGGAAATCAAAGCAATCGATCTTCCGGCGGTGAACCCCGATATTGGCGCCTTGCAACGTTCGGTCGCAGCGTTTCGCGGGCATCTCGCTGAAACGCTGCGCGAACGCTACGAAGTCGAATTGCTTGGCGTTTACACCTACCCGGCGCAGGTGGTTTTTTGCCGTCGGCCATTCTCATCCTTGTCGGATCTGGCGGGCAGGCGCATCCGCACCTCCTCGGTCGGGCAATCGGAAATGTTCAAGGCGCTTGGGGCGACACCGGTCCTGATCCCCTTTGCCGAGATCGTTTCTGCGATCAAATCAGGCGTGGTTGAATGCGCGGTCACCGGCACCCTTTCCGGAAATGACATCGGCCTGCATGAGGTAACATCGCATGTGCACAGCATGGCGATCACCTGGGGGCTTTCAATCTTCGGCGCCAATCTTGGCACCTGGAGATCGCTTCCCGAATGGGCGCGCGATACGCTTCGCCAGGAAGTCGCCAAGCTTGAAGCCGATATCTGGGATGCGACTGATCGGGAAACGGGCCAGGGCCTTGCCTGCAATTCCGGTCAGCCGAATTGCCAGCACGGACGTCGTGGCAACATGGTGGTGGTCCCGGTTTCGGAAGCGGACCAGCAAAGGCGCCGCCAATTGCTGACCGAAACTGTCTTGCCTGGATGGGTCCGCCGTTGCGGGACCGATTGCGTTGACGCCTGGAACAAGACCCTCGCCCCCATAGTGGGTATCGGAGCCCGTCCGGAATAACGGCATGTTTTCCACGCGCTTTTTTCGTCACGCGGTACTGATTGCCTCCCTCGGTCTTTTGATCGCGCAGGTGGTGGCAACCGCGCTGATGGTGAATCGTGCGAAACAGGCGCAAATCGTTGCAGCCTTCGATTCCCTCAACAAAATAAGCCGATCAACGGAAGCTGCCATCAACCGGTCCTTCGTGCAGGTTGATGCGATGCTGGCGGGGCTTCCGGCAGTGCTGGCGCCCTTCCAGCGTGATGGCCGGCTTGAAATGGCGCAGGTCAATCGTGTGCTGCGTGAATTGAACAATCAGAACTTCACCTATCGCGATATTCTGCTGATTGGCGCTGATGGTTTGCCGGTTGCGACTGCCTTGCCGGTTTCGCGCCGGCGCCGGCTTCCCTTGCCTGGACCTTATGCCTTTTCCGAAGTGGCTGCGCGTGGTGTCAGTGTTGCCATCGGCGGTCCGGTGCTGAACGGCAATACGGGTGAATGGACCCTGTTCTTTGCGCGCAATATCGTGCTGCCAAGCCTGGGGCCGGTCATGGCGGTTGCCGAAGTGCCCATCCCGGTTGTGCAGAATATTCTCTCAGGCGCGGGCGAAAGCCGAGGCTTGCGCGTTACGCTGGAACGGGAAGATGGCACGCTTCTGGCATCCGTCCCGCATGACGAAACCCGCATCGGCAGGAAACTGACCCCAACCGCCGCCAATCTACGCAGTAATGAAACCAACCTTGAGGTGAAAAGCCGTTTTTCGGATGAAGCCGTCTTTGCTGTTGTCCGCCCTTCGCTTTATCCCGCGCTTTATGTTGCTGTGACGCTGCAAGTAGATGCGGCGCTTGAGACTTGGTATTCCGACCGTAAGCGCGCCTTTTTTGTTTCTGGCGCGCTTGGGCTGATGATTCTGCTGGTCGCTGGCGCGCTTATTGTCGGCCTGCGCCAAAGGGAACGCGTGGAGAATGAGCGTGCGGGGGCAAGGCGCACGCTGGAAAACGCGCTTGAATCCATGTCCGATGGTTTCGTGATGTTCGATCCCGATGACCGGCTCATTGCCTGCAATAGTCGCTACAAGGATTTCTACAAAATCAGCGCCCCCTTCATCGTGCCCGGCGCGCTGTTTGATGACATCATGCGCGAAGGCGCGCTGCGCGGCCAATATCCTCAGGCCCAGGGCGATATTGAGAAATTCGTCACCGACAGCAAGGCCTTCCATCGCGGCAATTTCGCGCCCATGGAAAGATTACTGCCTGATGGCCGCTGGGTTCTGATTACCGAACGGCGCACCCCTGATGGCGGGGTGGTCGGCATCAGAACGGATATCACGCCGCTCAAGCGCGCCATGCAGGAATTGGCGAGTGCGCGCGACGCGGCGCGTGCAGCGGGTGAGGCAAAAAGCCAGTTCCTGGCGCGCATGTCGCATGAATTGCGCACACCGCTGAATAGCATTCTGGGCTTTGCGGAGCTTTTGCTGGAAGACCAGCGCCTTGCAGGCGATCAGCTCGATAAGGTGCAGAACCTTCATGGTGCGGGCAAGCATTTGCTCGAACTCGTAAATGGGCTGCTTGATCTTTCAAAGATCGAATCCGGTCGCATGGAATTCACCGCGCGCGTTTTTCGCCTGCAAGACATCATGCAAAGCTGTTCGGCGATCATGTCCCCCGACATCACGCGCAAAAGGCTGGAACTCACGCTGAATTTCGATCCGCGTTTGCCCGCCTATGTCATGGGGGACCCAACCCGGCTCAAGCAAATCATTCTGAACCTGCTATCCAATGCCGTGAAGTTCACCCCCGGCGGCGGCGGCATCTTCTTCCGCGCCTTGCAGCTGCAAGGGGATCGGCTGCGCATTGAAGTTCAGGATACCGGACCTGGCATTTCACCTGAAGATCAGCGCCTTCTGTTTCAGGATTTTGTTCAGATCGCGCCAATGTCGCAGAGCGAGGTGCTGGGCACCGGCCTTGGTCTTGCCATCACCTCGCGCCTGGTCAAGCAGATGGGCGGTGAGATTGGCTGCGAAAGCAAGCCCGGCACAGGATCCCTTTTCTGGCTTGAAATACCCCTTGAAATCGTGGCCGCCCCGGCGAAAAAATCGGAGGAAGCAGCAACCCATCGGCCAGCAGCACCGCCAAGCCAACGTCTGAAGATTCTGGTTGTGGACGACGTCAAAATGAACCGCGATATCATCGGCGCCTTGCTTGCCAATATCGGCCATGATGTGGTCTTCGCCACCAGCGGAGCGGATGCGATCAGGAAAGTTCAGGACGCCGAATTTGATCTTGTGCTGATGGATTTGCAGATGCCCCAGATGGATGGCTTTGAAGCTGCGCGCGCCATTCGTGCCATGCCCCCGCCAAAGGGCCATTTGCCTATTTTCGCGCTGACAGCATCTGTCATGCCCGAACAGATTGAAGCCGCCCATCAGGCCGGCATGAATGGCCATATCGGCAAGCCGCTCAGCCGAAGCGCGCTTATCACCGCGCTGGCGGGTTTGTCTGACGCGACCATGGCAGATGCTCAGCCATCCCAACCACAAACCGCCGAAGCCCCTGCGGCACGCTCTGCTTCCCCCATTCTTGATCTTGGCGTCCTTGCAACATTGCGTGGTGAATTGAAGGGCGCTGCGGCAGGGGTGGTGCGGGAATTCCTTGTCGAAATCAGGGCCATCCGCGATGGCTTCACGCAGGAATTGGCTGAGGGGACCTTGCTCAGGGACATGGTCGCGGCGAATGCTCATCGGCTTCTTGGCGCCGCGCGGACCCTAGGCGCGCTTGGCTTATGCGCCAGGATCAATGAATTACAACAACATCTTCCTCGGGACAGCGCGACACTAGGGCCGGAACATGCCGCCATATTGGAAGATATCGTGGCCGCAGCAGATGACGCCCTGCTTCATCTGGAGGCCTATTTCCAAAGCCATCTTCTGGGCGAACAGGTTTAGCGCCGATCCGCGCGAGAAAGTGACATGGTAGTTATGCACAGGGCTCTCAAAGCGAAGGCTTACCGGCCCCCATCATGCGCTTGAAGCCAACCCATTGTTGGACAAGCCAGCCCCCAGTGGCCAGGCTTTCCGGTGCCTCAGGATCGCCGGTTCTGGGATAGTCCTGGCGGCTGAAATCCGCTGTCAGGAACATCCAATCCCAAACCGGGAAAAGCACCGCGTAATTCCTGCCATGTTCGGCAACAGACAGCACACCGTGATGCACGCGGTGGAAGCGCGGGGATACCAGCAGGCGCTCACCAATACGCCCGAAGGATAGGCGGATATTGCCGTGGGAGAAGGCTTCCACCAGGCGCATCAGCAGCAGCAAAAGCGGGAATTGCGCCGGCGATACGCCAATCAACAGCGCGATAGTGCCAAACCAAAGCGCGGCAATCACCTCATCCAGGATATGGTTCCGGTCATCGGTCCAGAAGGTCATCTGTCGCTGCGCGTGATGGATAGAATGCAGGGCCCACCACCAACCGATGCTATGCTGCAAGCGGTGGCGCCAATATTCGCCAAAATCAAGGATCACGACATAGATAAAGAAGGTCAGCAGCGGCACCTGATGCAGGAAGGGAAAGATCGATTCCAGCGTTGGTGAAACAAAGCCCGTATCCGCCAGCATCCCTTCCAGCCGGCTTTGGATGGCCGCCAAAAGGATGAAGGCCAGCAGGGGAAAAATGCCAAGCCTGGCGAGTAGCGTATAAATAATGTCAGTCCTGATCGCGCGCCGGTCTGTCACCGGTTCAACCGGGCGCCAGGCTTCAAGCGGGCGGCAGACGATATAGGTCACGATGATGCCAAAGATGCTGAACAGGGTGAAATCCACCCATTCCAGCATCTCATCGGCGATATTCATCAGATCGGTGGCGTAAAGCACGGGCTGCAGGAAGGCTTCGAAAATCCAGCCCGTCAGTTGCGTGTGCCAATCATCGAATAACTTGAACATGGATCAACGCCTGCCTTCAGCGTTCAATTGACCGAAACAAAAGCCCTTGGCCTGCAATCCCGCCAATACGTCTTCAAAGACATTCGCGTAAGGGTCCTGCCGGCTGCGCACGCCCCAATGCATGACCAGCACTTCCCCATCCCTGATGCTTCTAAGCGCGCGGTCGCGCAGCGCCGTGTTGGGATGGGCATCGCTGTTCAATTCATCGCCAAGAAAACCATTGGCGGTCCAACCCTGGTGGCGCAAGCCACAGGCTTCCGCCATACGAAGCGCATTCGGCGTGGTGATGCCGCCCGGCGCGCGCCAAAGCGGCAGCACCACCGCACCCGGCACGGCTGCGCGCAGCCTTTCAATCGGCGCGTTCAATTCGCGGCACATGGCGGCCTGATCCAGCCGTGTTTCGTTTTTTCTATCGAAGGAAACAAACCGCACCTCGCCCGGCGCGGGATCGCCACGAAAATACCAATGCCGATCCGTATGGCTGGCGAAAACATGACCCTCAGCCGCGCGGGCGCGCCAAAACTCGGCCCAACCAGGTTCAAGGCTTCTATCGCCGCGATGCGTCGGTTCATTGGCGACAAAAAGGGTCGCGCGTATGCTGCGCCGCTTCAGGATTTCGGCGATCCTTTCGGCTTCACGCCCCCAGCCCGTATCAATCGTGAGGTAGATGGTCCCCGCGCTGCAAGAAGCTGGCGTGCGGGCAGCAAGATGGCCGGGCGCCAGTATCGCAAGCGCCAGCACAGCCAATAGGATGCGGCTGACGGACTGCATCATGCCCGCTTCGCCATCATTGTATCGCGCGGGGCTGCACGAAAATGCCATGCGGGCTGCGCCCAACACGGATGGTGGAAACCTCGCCCGAGGCCGGGTCCAGCCTGGCTATACGCCCCGCCCAGCGCAGCGTTGCCCAAACCGCGCCATCTGGCGCGAAGGCAATGCAATCCGGCCCGCCCGGCACTTCATGAATGCGGCGGACCTGCAGCGTGTCAGGTTCTATTTCCGCGATGCGGCTTTGCACGCGGCTTGTCGCCCATAATGTCTTGCCGTCAGGGGAGGCGAAAACGGTATGCGCGCCGCGGCCCACGCGAATGGTGCTTTCCACCTGGCGGGTTTCCGGGTTCATCACCGCGAAATAATCACGCCCCATGATGCCGATAATCAGCCGCCCGCGATGCCACAATATGCCGGCAGGCTCTGGCCCGACATTCGCCTGCCACAGAATCCGCCGTTCCTGTAGGTCAATCGCCATGACCGTGCCATCGCCCTGGATGGTGATATAGGCGAAGCGCGAATCAGGGCTGAAGGCAATGTGCGAAGGCTTGTTCCCGGCGCGAAATCTGTCGAGCAGCCTTGGGCCATTCGCATCATAGATATCCACCTGACCGCGCCTGAGGCTGGCCACCACCAGCAGCCGGCCATCCGGCGTGAAATCCAGATGATAGGGGTTCGAAATACGTTCGCGGCGCAGCACCGTGCCGGTTGCGGGCTCGACAAACAGGATTTCATTGCCGGAGGAATCCGCGATCAGCAATTCCTTGCGGTCGGGCGACAGCACCAAATGATGCACTTCGCGAAGGCTATCGATCCGCTGAACCTCTTCGCCGGTGCGGGTATCGATCTTTACAATGCTGGGGTCAGTTGAATTCAGCACATAAATCAGATCGGCGTGCGCCGGGGCGGCAGCAGCAAGCGCAAGCGCCAAGACGCCAGCGCCAAGTGACGCGTGGCGCAGGCAGGGCAGCACTCCCCAAAGCCTCATGGCTTGTCTGCGCATTCGAAGGACATGGCAGCGCCATTCATGCAGTAACGCAGCCCCGTGGGCGGCGGCCCATCGGGAAACACATGGCCCAGATGCCCGCCACAATTGGCGCAATGCACTTCTGTCCGCACCATGAACAGCGCGCGGTCAACCTGCGTGCCGACAGCACCTTCAACCGGCGCGTAGAAGGAAGGCCAGCCCGTGCCGCTTTCATATTTGGTCGCAGCATCAAACAAGGCCTGTCCACATCCGGCGCAGACAAAACTCCCCGAGCGCTTTTCATGATTGAGCGGAGAAGTCCCCGGCCTTTCCGTGCCATGCTGGCGCAGCACGCGATAGGCTTCAGGCGCCAAGCTTGCACGCCATTCGGCATCCGTGCGCTCCAGCGGGAAGCTTTTGCCCTGTGCGGGGCTCTGCCGGAAGAATGCCATGGGTTCTCAATTGCCTCCCTGGGGCTTCAGCGCTGATGCGAAGGATTTGCGAAACTTGGCCAGTTTCGGCGCAATCACGGCCTGGCAATAGCCTGACCAAGGGTTGCGGGCAAAGTAATTGTCATGCTCTGGCTCTGCTTGCCAGAAGATCGTCAAGGGCTCGATTTCAGTAACAATGGGCCGCGGCCATAGCTCGGCTGCCGCGATTTCCGCCATCACGGCCTTGGCTGTCGCTGCCTGATCGGCGTCATGGGTCAGGATGATGCTCCGATATTGCGGGCCGATATCCGCACCCTGCCTGTCCTTGGTGGTTGGGTCATGGATGGTGAAAAACACCTTGAGCAGATCGGCAAAGGCGACCTGCCCGGGATCGAAGGTGATCTGCACAACCTCCGCATGGCCGGTGCGCTTGGCGCAGACTTCTTCATAGGTTGGATTGGCCACGTGGCCACCGGCATAGCCCGATTGCACGGAAGCGACGCCAACCATGTCACGAAACACGGCTTCCAGGCACCAGAAGCAGCCGCCGCCAAGTGTTGCCTTCTCCATTGCTTACAAGCCTTCCGCGCTTTTGTCCAAGGAAAGGGGATGCCGTGTTCATGCCCCCTCCCGATCACGTAAGACATATCGTGGATGCCTGAGGCGGTCGCAAGAGGGTTCGAGGATATGCCGACACTGGCGTGATGATGCGAATAGGGGGGATTTTTCGCCCGTTTACGGGCGAAAAATGGGCCCGGCAGGACTCGAACCTGCAACCAAACCGTTATGAGCGGTCCGCTCTGACCATTGAGCTACAGGCCCATCATCCCCTCTGATAGCGCCCGAAGGCCCCCGAAATCAAACCCGTTTGGCTTCCCCGGCCAGCCGCGCCAGCACGCGGAGCAAATCCTGCGCGCGGCGCACGCGCTCGGCCAGGTCCATTTCGCGGATCAGCGCCAGCTTGGCATCGGGGCGGAGCTTTACCGCCCCCTTCTGCCCCTGGATCCAGATGATCAACCCACCTGGATTGGCGAAATTCTGTCCCCGGAAGCTCAACACCAGCCCCTTCGGCCCGGCATCCAGCTTTTCCACGCCCGCCTGGCGACAGAGCCGCTTGATCGCGACCACTTGCAGCAGGTTTTCAACCTCAGCCGGCAAGGGGCCGAAGCGATCGGCCAATTCCGCCGCCATGGCGTCATTCTCGCCATCTGTCGCCAAGCCCCCGATGCGCCGATAAAGGCCAAGCCGCACCGGCAGATCGGTCACGTAATTTTCCGGGATCAGCACCGGCAGGCCAAGGTTGATTTGCGGTGTCCACTCCCGCTCACTCTCCTGCCCCTCAGCGCCGGCTTTGATGTCCGCCACGGCTTCTTCCAGCATTTGCTGGTAAAGTTCGATCCCGACTTCGCGAATTTGGCCGGATTGTTCCTCACCCAACAGATTGCCCGCGCCGCGAATATCCAGATCATGCGACGCCAGCGTGAAGCCGGCGCCGAGGTTATCCAGCGTCTGCATCACTTCCAGCCGCTTTTCTGCGGCCGCCGAAAGCCGATGCGCTTCCGGCCAAGTAAGGTACGCATAACCGCGCAGCTTGCCGCGCCCAACGCGCCCGCGCAGCTGATAAAGCTGCGCCAGGCCAAACATATCCGCGCGGTGAATGATCAGCGTATTCACCGCCGGCATATCCAAGCCACTTTCAACGATATTGGTGGATAGCAGAATATCATGCTTGCCATCGCCGAATTCGGTCATGACGCGTTCAAGTTCGGTTGGCGTCATGCGGCCATGCGCCTGCACCATGCGCGCTTCCGGCACAATTTCCGCCAGCCTTTCGGCAAGCTTTGCCATATCCTCAATGCGCGGCGCCACGCAGAAAATCTGCCCGCCACGGAAGCGTTCGCGTTGAATGGCCTCCCGCAGTACCACCTGGTCCCAAGGCATGATGAAGGTGCGCACCGCCAGCCGATCCACGGGCGGCGTTGCAATCACGCTCATTTCCCGCACGCCTGTCAGCGCCAATTGCAGTGTGCGCGGAATGGGGGTCGCGGTCAGGGTCAGCACATGCACATCGGATTTCAACGCCTTTAGCGCTTCCTTATGCCGCACACCGAAATGCTGTTCCTCATCCACCACCAGCAGGCCGAGATCGGCGAATTCAATCCCCTTGGCCAAAAGCGCATGGGTGCCAATCACGATATTCATATCGCCGCGCTTCATCCCTTCCCGTACTTCCGCCGCTTCCTTGGCGGTGACAAGGCGAGAGAGTTGCGCGATGCGCAGCGGGAAACCTTCAAAGCGCTTCTGGAAATTACGGAAGTGCTGCCGCGCGAGTAACGTGGTCGGCACCACCACGGCAACCTGCGCGCCGGACATCGCGACCACAAAGGCAGCGCGCAAGGCGATTTCTGTCTTGCCAAAACCGACATCGCCGCAAATCAGCCGATCCATCGGCCGGCCGGCGGAAAGGTCTTCCAGCACATCGGCAATGGCGCGGGATTGATCTTCCGTCTCCGCAAAGGGGAAGCGGGCGCAAAACTCATCCCACATCCCCTCCGGCGGCGTCGCCAAAGTGCCATCCTTCATGCGCCGCATAGCCGCGGTGCGGATCAGCTCGGCGGCCATGTCGCGAATGCGCGACTTCGCCTTGGCTTTGCGATTCTGCCAGGAAACACCACCGAGCTTGTCCAGCGCAACGCCAGTGCCTTCCGACCCAAAGCGAGAGAGGATTTCGATATTCTCGACGGGGACGAAAAGCCTGTCCCCGCCATCATAAATCAGCTTCAGGCAATCATGCGGCGCGCCTGATACTTCGATCGTGACGAGGCCTTCATAGCGGCCAATGCCGTGATCCTGATGCACCACCAAATCACCCTCGGCAATTTCAGTGGCATCGGCGATGAATTGATCGGCACGGCGGCGGCGGCGCGGCGGGCGGGCGATCCGTTCACCGAGCAGATCCTGCTCGGCTGTGACGGCGATACCTTCCGCGATGAAGCCGCGTTCAATCCCCATCACCACCAGCGCGACAACATCCGGCGGCAGCTCGCGGGCGGCTTTCCAATCCTCAGCCGCCTCAGCACGCACGCCATTTTCGCGCAGCAGATTGCCAAGCCTTTCACGAGACCCGCGCGACCAGGCCGCCAGCACGGGCCGGCGCTTGGCCTTGGCTTCGCCCTGCACCATGACGGCATAGGCGGCGAAAACATTCTCCCCCGCGCTGCGCGCTTCGGCGAAAAGCGGGCCGGGGCGTCCGCCTGCGGCAATGCCATCCGGCACAGCAAAGGGTGAGAAGCGCAGCACACGGCAATCGGCCAGCATCGCTGCCCAGCCGGCGTCATCAAGGTAAAGCGTCGCGGGCGGTGCGGGGCGATAGGGCACATCGCCTTCACCAATGCGCGAAGGCACGCGGCGGGCTTCGTAATGATCCGTGATCATCTCAAGCCGTGCCTTCAGCACTTCCTCCGCCTGGTGGTCGAAGCTGATTTCGGCGCCGGGAAAATACGCCAATAGCGGCACCATGTTTTCATGAAACAGGCCCGCCCAATGTTCCATGCCGGGATAGCGCCGCCCGGCGCTGATGGCGCCATAAAGCGGATCATCTGCCGCCGCCGCGCCGAACAAGTCGCGATAGCCGCTGCGAAAACGCGTGCGCGATGCCTCATCCAAAAACACCTCGCCCACCGGGCGAAGCGAAAGCGCGGGCACAACCTTGCCGCTGCGCTGGCTTGCCGTCTCAAACCGGCGCATATCCTCGATCTCATCACCAAAGAAGTCGAGGCGTATGGGCTCCGGCTCGCCCGCCGGGTAAAGATCAATAATGCCGCCGCGCACGGCATATTCGCCATGTTCCATCACCGTGCCGGTGCGGTGATAGCCATTGGCTTCCAGAAAGGCCGTCAGCTTTTCCGGCTGCACGCGCCCGCCCTTGGCAAGGGCGAGCGTCGCCCCTGCAAACACATTGGAGGAGGGCACTTTCTGCACCAGCGCATTGACGGTGGTGAGCAAGACGCGCGGGCGCTTGCCCGCTTCCAACAGGCGCGTCAGCGTCGCGACACGTTCGGCCACAATCTCCGGATTTGGGGAGACGCGATCATAAGGCAGGCAGTCCCAAGCGGGAAAACGCAGCACTTCGATTTCGGGGGCGAAGAAGCCCAAAGCCTCTGCCATGCGGGCCATGCGCGCATCGTCGCGGCAGACATGGGCGATCGGGGCTTCGATTTCTGCCCGCCGGCGCGCCACCAGCAGGGCATCGAAACCCTCAGGCGCCCCATGGATGGTAACGGGCTTCATGGCCCGCCACCGGCCTCGGCCATGATCCGGCGCAGCAGCGGGTGGTCATGTTCGGGGGGAATCGGGCGGCGACCGGAAAGCCAATCGGCCAGATCCACATCCCAGAGTTCCAGGATTTCCTCCACGGCTGCCACATCGGCATCCGAAAGGCTGCCGATGTGGCGCGCGACAAAGCCGCCGATCAGGATATCGGTTTCCTTTGTGCCGCGGTGCTGGGCGCGAAAGACAAGCCGGCGGCGCCGGGCATCAAGTTCTGTTGGGTCTGGCATATCGCTCTAGTCTCAAGGCGCTGGCATATAGAGGCGGATGGGAATCCTGTCAGCCCGCCCCGAACCACCCGCGACCGCCGAGGACCCCCTCGCGCGGCTATTGGCGCCGCTTGAAAGCCTGCCTGGGCTGCGCAAGCCAGATTTGCTGGCGCGCGCGGCGGGGGGCGGGCGCGTTTTGGATGTGCTGCTACATCTGCCGGAACGCGTGCAGCATCGCCCCGTTTTGCGAGGGCTGACCCAAGCGGTCGAAGGCCAGGAAGTGGCTCTGGAACTAAGCATCACCGGCGCCCCGGCGCGTGGCGGGCGCGGGCCCTGGATGGTGCCGGCGATCTGCGGCGCTGACCCGGTGGCGCTTATTTCCTTCTCTCGCGCCACTTGGGCGGGCACGGCGCTGGGCCGCGCCTTCCCGCAGGGGGCGGAACGGCGCGTGGCCGGGCGGCTCAAGCCCTATCAGCGCGCCTGGCAATTGGAATTGGATGCGGACCCGCTGGTGGAACCGCCGCATCGCATCCCGCTATGGCAGCCCATGTGGCCACTGACGGCGGGGCTTTCCTGGCGAAACATGGCGGATGCGCTGGATGGGGCGCTGAAAGCCCTGCCCGATTTGCCGGAATGGGTGGATGGCCCGCTGCTGAAGCGCGAAGCCTGGCCTGGCTTTGCCGAGGCTTTGCGCGCGCTGCACGCCCCCCAGGCGCAGGCCGCCGAGGCCCCGCGCCGGCGCCTTGGCTATGATGAATTGCTGGCAGGCCAGATTGCCCTTGGCCTGGTGCGCCGCCGGTCGCGCGAAAGGCCTGGCCGCGCGCTGATGGGCGATGAGCGGTTGCGCGGCCCCGCCTTGGCTGCCTTTGGCCATGCGCCCACACCTTCCCAGCTTCAGGCCATGGCCGAGATAGATGCCGATCTTGCTGCCCCTCGGCGCATGCTGCGCCTGCTGCAGGGAGATGTCGGTGCAGGCAAGACCCTGGTGGCGCTGATGGCCATGCTGCGCGCGGTGGAAGCCGGCGCCCAGGCCGCCTTGATGGCGCCAACGGAATTGCTGGCCCGGCAGCATCTTCGGAGCTTTGAGCGGCTTTGCGGCGCAGCAGGCGTACCGGTCGCGCTGCTGGCCGGCAGCGTGAAGGGCAAGGAAAGGCGGCGCGTGCTGCAAGGGCTGGCGGATGGCAGCATCCCCATCGTGGTCGGCACCCATGCGCTATTTCAGGAAGGGGTTGCCTTCAAGGATTTGGGCCTGGCCGTGGTGGATGAACAGCACCGCTTTGGCGTGGCGCAGCGCTTGATGCTGGCGGAAAAGGGCCAGGCCGCGGATATGCTGGTGATGACCGCCACACCCATTCCGCGCACGCTATTGCTGACGCAATGGGGCGAAATGGCCGTCAGCCGCATGGCCGGCAAACCCGCCGGGCGCCAGCCCATCGCGACGCGCATCCTGAGCCAGGAACGCCTGCCGGAAATTGTCGCCCGCCTGCATGAAGCCGTGGCGCGCGGCGCCCGCGCCTATTGGGTCGTGCGCGCCATTACCGGCAGCGAAAAGGATGACAGTGTCGCCGCCGAGGACCGCTTTGCCGAGCTTTCCGCCCATTTCCCCGGCCGGGTCGGCCTTGCCCATGGCTTGCAGGATGTTGCGGTGCGCGAAGCTGCCTTGGGCGATTTCGCCGCCGGGCGAACCAATATCCTGGTCGCCACCACGGTCATTGAAGTCGGCGTGGATGTGCCGGAAGCGACCATTATGCTGATTGAACAGGCAGAACGCTTTGGCCTAGCCGCGCTGCATCAGCTGCGTGGCCGCGTCGGGCGGGGCAAGGAAGCGTCTTCCTGCCTTTTGGTGCATTCACCGGGGCTGAGTGATGGCGAAAGGCGGCGCTTGCTGGTGCTGCGCGACACTGAAGATGGTTTTGTCATTGCGGAGGAGGATTTGAAATCCCGCGGTGGTGGCGATGCCTTGGGCGCGCGACAGGCCGGCCTGCCAGGCGCCCGGCTGTTTGATGCACGCGAAGACCCGGATGAGTTTGCTCGGCTGGTGCAGATTGCCCATCGTGATGCGGAAGCCCTCCTGACGCGCGATGCCGCGCTTGCCTCGCCGCGCGGGCAGGCAGCGCGGCTTTTGCTCCGGCTTTTCGGCCATGATCTTTCCATGGCGCCTTTGGATGCCGGGTAGGGCGGGCTGTCGGGGGCTTGCAAGGCAGCGCGGGAAGGGTCAAATCGCCGCGCTCAAGTTCAGGCAAGATTAAAGGGAGATAGGCTTTGGCCGCGCTGATCGAAATCGAGCGCCTGACCAAGCGCTTTGGCGCCTTCACCGCTGTTGATGATGTGTCCTTCCAGGTGAACCGGGGAGAGGTTGTGGGCTTCCTTGGCCCCAATGGCGCCGGCAAATCCACCACCATGAAAATGCTGGCGGGCTTCGTCACCCCAAGCGCAGGCACGGCGCGCATTTGCGGCCAGGATGTGATTGAAGCGCCCGTCGCCGCCAAGCGCGCGCTTGGCTATCTGCCCGAAGGCGCGCCGACCTATCCGGAAATGACCGTGACCGGGTTTCTGCACTTCATCGCGCGCATTCGCGGTTTTGGCGGTGCCGAGGCGCATGAGCGCATGGCTCGCGCCATGGCCATGACGCAATTGGAAGGTGTGCGCCTGCAACCGATTGAAACACTCTCCAAGGGTTTCAAGCGCCGCGTGGGCCTGGCGCAGGCGCTGCTGCATGACCCGCCCGTGCTGGTGTTGGATGAGCCAACCGATGGCTTGGACCCGAACCAGAAGCATGAGGTGCGGGAATTGATCCGCCGCATGGCGCCCGAAAAGGCCATCGTGATTTCCACGCATATCCTGGAAGAAGTGGATGCGGTCTGCACCCGCGCCATCATCATCGCGCGCGGCAAGGTGCTGGCCGATGCCACGCCGAAACAGCTTGAAGCGCCGGGCAAGACGCTGGAACAGGTCTTCCGCGATTTGACCCTGAAGCAGGAGGCCGCCTGATGCGCGCTGCCCTGCTGGTCGCCCGCCGCGAATTGGCCGGCTATTTCGCGACCCCCGTCGCCTATGTCTTCATTGTGATTTTCCTGATGATCGCGGGCGCCATGACCTTCAGCCTGGGCGGTTTCTTCAATCGCGGTCAGGCTGATCTTGGCCCCTTCTTTGGCTTTGTCCCCTGGCTGTTCCTGTTTCTGGTGCCGGCACTGACCATGCGGCTTTGGGCGGAAGAACGCCGGCTTGGCACGATTGAATTGCTGCTGACCTTGCCCATGGCGCAATGGCAGGCGGTGCTCGGCAAATTCCTCGCGGCCTGGGCGTTTTGCGCCATTGCGTTGGCGCTGACCTTCCCGCTAGTGCTGACCGTGAATTATTTGGGCCGGCCCGATAATGGCGTGATCGCCGCGGGTTATGGTGCGTGTTTGTTGATGGCGGGCGCGTATCTGGCGATCGGTTCCGCCATGTCGGCCATGACCAAGAATCAGGTGATTGCCTTTGTGCTGGCCGTTGCCGTGTGTTTCCTGTTTGCGGTCGCCGGCAGCGCCTTGGTGACGGATTTTCTGAGCCAACGCATGCCGGTATTGGCGGAAGTCGCGCGCGCTCTCTCGCTGACAGAACGCTTCAATAGCCTCACGCGCGGCGTGATTGCGCTGCGCGATGCGGTGTTCTTCGCTTCCTTCATCGGGTTCTGGCTTTTTGTGAATGCGGTGGTGCTTGACCACCGGAAGGCTGACTAGATCATGGCTGATCAAATCAAGGCAAAGCCCGGCACGCGGCGCGTCTGGTCCTCGGCGCTTGGGATTGTGGCGGCGCTGGCGCTGGCCATTGGTGTCAATCTATTGGTGGAACGTTTCGCGCCGCGCGCGCGGCTCGATCTGACAGCGCAGAAACTTTACACGTTGTCGGAAGGCACGCGCAGCGTATTGTCCGGTCTGCAAGACCCGGTGACGCTCAGGCTGTTCTATTCGCGCAAGCTCGGCACCGTCATTCCCGCCTATGGCGCCTATGCGGAACGTGTGCGCGCGATGCTGGATGAATATGTCGCGCTCTCAGGCGGCAAGCTTCGGCTTGAAGTGCTGGACCCCGAACCCTTCAGCGAAACCGAAGACCGCGCGCTGGCCTTTGGACTGCAAGGCGTGCCGGTGGATCAATCAGGTGAGCAGGTTTATTTCGGCCTTGTCGGCGCGAATTTGCTGGATGATGAACGCAATATCCCCTTCTTCCAGCCGGACCGCGAACGCTTTCTGGAATTCGATCTGACGCGCTTGGTCTATGAATTGTCCAACCCGCGCCGGCCGGTGATTGGTGTCATGTCGCCCCTGCCGCTGAATGGCGATCCGCGCGCGATGATGATGCGCCAGGCCGCCATGGGCCAGCCCTTCGCGGTGATGAATAGCCTTCGGCAATTCTTCACACTGCGCGATGTGCCCTTGGATGCGCAGGTGATTGAAAACGATATCCAGGTGATGATCCTGGCGCATCCGCAAGGGCTTTCCGATGCCGCGCAATATGCCGTGGATCAATTCGTGCTGCGTGGCGGGAAGTTGATTTTGCTGATTGACCCGCATTCCGAAGGTCAGGCATCGCGCCCCGGCCCGGGCGGGCGGCCACCGGCCAATACTGCATCCAGCCTGGAACGCCTGACCAATGCCTGGGGAATCGAGGCGCCTTCAGACAAGGTGGTGCTGGATTTGCGCGGCGCCTGGCGCGTGCGCGCCAATCCGCAGGACCGTGTGCAGGCAGTGGATTACGTTGCCTGGTTCAATGCGCAGGGCGATTCGATTGCGCAGGGGGAAGTCGCGACCGCGCAGCTCAATCAGGTGACCTTTGCCTCGGCGGGGTTGCTGCGTCGGAAAGATGGCGCGCGGGTGGAATTCACGCCGCTCATCACCTCAAGCCCGCGCAGCATGGAAGCGGATGCGACAAAGGTCCGCGACAACCCGAACCCGACGCAAGTGCTGGCCGATTTCCGGCCCGATGGGCAAACGCGCGTGCTGGCGGCGCGGCTGCGCGGGGAAGTCAGCACGGCCTTCCCAGATGGCCCGCCACCACCGCCGCAAGGCGCAGAACGCCCGGCGGATTTCCCGGCGCATCGTGCGCGCAGTGAAGGTGCTGCCAATATCATCGTGATCCATGATGCGGATGTGCTGGAAGATCGCTTCTGGGTGCGTGTGCAGGATTTCTTTGGCCAGCAGGTTGCGACCCCCTTCAGCGATAATGGCGCGCTGATCGCCAATCTGGTGGATACCATGGCGGGTGGTGATGCGCTGATTTCGCTGCGTTCACGCGGTGAATCGCTCCGTCCGTTTGAAGTGGTGGATGATATCCGCCGCGATGCGGAAGCGCGTTTCCGCCAGACGGAACGGGAACTCACGCAGCGCCTGGAAGCCACCGAACGCCGCCTGCGCGAATTGCGCCAGGGCCCGCAGGGTGGTGAACGCGGCCAGACCAATGCCGTGATCAGCGCCGAACAGCGCGCAGAAATTGACGCGGCGCGTGAGGAGATTCTCCGCACCCGGCAGCAATTGCGCGCGGTGCAGCTTGACCTCAGGCGCGATATTGAAGGCTTGGAAACGCGGCTCCGCATCCTGAATATCGCTGCTGTGCCGGTGCTGCTGACGATCCTAGCGCTGGTCATGGGTATTCTGCGCGCACGCCGCCGCGCGGCAGCACGGCACTGAAGCGGGGGGCAGGAAGATGCAACGACGTTCCCTGATTTTGCTGGGTAGCGCTGCGGTGATTGCGATGGCTGGTGCCTTGCTGATCAAGCCACCGCCGCCGCCCGCACTACCAGCGGGCACCGGCGGGCTTGCCTTTCCGGGCCTTGCGCAGCGTCTGCCCAATGCCGCACGGATCGAGGTGCGGCGGCATGATGGCGCTTTGGAGATAATCCGGCGCGGAGATGTCTGGGTGTTGCCAACCAAGGGCGATTATCCCATCCGGCAGGAGAAGCTCCGTGAATTGCTGACGGGGCTCACGGAATTGCGGCTGATGGAACCGCGCACCGGCAATCCTGAGATGTTTGATCGGCTTGGCCTGGAAGACCCAATGCGCGCGGGGGCCACTTCCACGCTGCTGCGCGTGCTGGATACGCAAGGCGCGGCGCTGGTGGAATTGGTGATTGGCCGGCGGCGCGTGCGCACGCAAGGCAATGTGCCGGAAAGTGCCTATGTGCGCCGGCCCATTGAAAACCAGGCATGGCTCGCGGAAGGGCGGATTCCGGTGGATGCCGATCCGCAGCTTTGGCTTGATCGAGACATCGCCAATCTGCCACGCGAACGCGTGACGCGCGTTGTTGTTGCGCGGGCGGGCGAAGAGGCACTGGTGCTGACGCATACCGGCCAGCCCGATGGCAAGCTTGCCATCACCACGCCCGCCGAGGCGCCCCCCGCTGATGATGTCAGCTTGGATGAGGTTTCGCGCAGCTTCGAATTCCTGACCTTCCTGGATGTACGGCGCGAAGCCGATGCGCCGGGTGAGGCTTTGGGTGAAACGCGCTTTGAATTGACCGATCGGCTGGCCATCATCGCCCGCCCGCGCAAGCAGGGCGAGGAAATCTGGGTAACACTGGCCGCCGAGGGTGATGATGAAGCCGCACGCTTGAATGCGCGCTGGCGCGGCTGGGTCTATCAAATCGGGCAATGGAAAGAAAAAGCCATGATCCCCCGGCTTGAGGATTTGCGCCGTCAGGAAGAAGCGCCCGCCCCCACGACTGAACCGCCGATTGCACCAAGGTGAGTAACGCACCACGCGAATATCCTGACCGCCCCTGGGTCGGCATTGGCTGCATCGTGTTTCGTGAGGAAGCCGTGCTGCTGGTACGCCGTGGCAAGCCGCCGCGCATCGGCCAATGGTCGCTTCCCGGCGGCGCGCAGCATGTGGGCGAAAAGGCAGAAGAAGCGGCGCGGCGCGAATTGCGTGAAGAAACCAGTATTGAAGTGGGCCAGATGGCGCTGGCCTATGTTTTTGATGCCATCAATCAGGATCAGGATGGCCGCGCGCGCTATCACTACACCATCATTGATTTCGCCGCGCATTGGCTGGAAGGCGAAGCCCGTGCTGGCGATGATGTGAGCGAGGTTGCCTGGGCGCTGCCGCATGAGCTGCACGCCTATGACCTGACCGAAGCGGCGCATGAGGCGATTGCCGCGGCGCGGGTTGCGCTGGGCTTAGGCTAAACTTCTTGCCCCACCGCTGCATGCGCGTGCAGGATGGCGCTTCAACGCCCGACAGGAGCAATGCCATGTTGACGCGCCGCTTGGCCCTTACCGCCACCGCTGCCCTGGCAGCGCCCGCCGTCATGGCGCAACCCGTCGCAGGCGGGCGGCCGGTGCGCGTGATTGTACCCTTCCCGCCCGGCGGTGCAGTGGATATCACCAGCCGCCTGCTGGCGGATCGCCTGGGCCCTGTGCTTGGGCAGCCCGTTGTGGTGGAAAACCGCGCCGGCGCTGGCGGGCTGATTGGCGCGGATGCCATCGCCAAGGGTGATAAGGATGGCAGTGTGATTGGCCTGCTGGGTGTCACGGTGTTTTGCGCCCTGCCACATATGCATAGCCGCATGCCCTTTGATCCGATCAAGGATTTGGCGCCGATCAGTCAATTGACCGATGGCGCGCTGCTATGTGTGGTGAATGCCGATACGGCGCGTCGCCACGGCTGGAGCGGTTTCCGTGATCTGATCCGCTGGTCACGCGCCCATCCGGATGAAGTACGCATGGGGTCATCTGGCACCGGCACCACATCGCATCTGAACATCGCGGCGGTAAACCGCTTCGCCGATGCGAAGATCCTGCATGTGCCCTATCGCGGTGGGGGGCCGGCGATCAATGATCTGTTGAGCGGCACGATTGACATGATGTTCGATGTCATGCCCGCGCTGATGCCGCATGTGGCGTCCGGAAAATTCAAGGCGCTTGCGGTTTCCAGTGCGGAGCCATTGGCGATCCTGCCGGAAATTCCGGGCATGAAATCCTTCGCCGATATTGGGCTTGGCAAGCTTGATGTCGTCACCTGGAATGCGGTTGCAACTGCGGGTGGCACGCCTGCGCCGGTGATCCAGCGCCTGTTTGAAGCGATCCGTACCATCAGCCAGCAGCCGGATTTCGTGGCACGCATGCGCCCGCTGGGTTATGGCACTGTGGTCAGTCAAACGCCGGCAGCGGTTGCCAAGCTTATTCAGGATGAAGCGCCTCGTTGGCGCGAATTAGTGGAAATTTCCGGCGCCCGCGCGGATTGAAGGAGCGTGCGCGGCTTCACCGCCGCCGCCAGCTTTCCTGCTTGCGATACAGCGTGGATGGGCTGATGCCCAGAAACGCCGCCGCCTTGGCGATATTGCCGCCGCAGAGCCGCACGGCTTCTTCAATCGCTTCGCGTTCCGTCTCGGCCAGGGGGCGGATGCGCTTGGTGGATTCCACCGCGCGGGGTTCCACCGGTGCGGGCGGAGGCGCGGGCTTCACGCTTTCTGGCTCGGGTGGCGGTGGTGGCGCAGGTGCGGGTACGGGCTTGGCGCCGCCTTCACGCACCGTGGCGGGCAGCATGGCAGCACTCACCACTTCGCCATCATGCAGCACCACGGCGGTGCGGATGGCGTTTTCCAATTCACGCACATTACCGGGCCAGGCATGGCGCATCAGCATTGCGCGTGCCGGCGCCTCAAAACGCTGGAAGCGCTTGCCCTCCTCAGTTGCACTTTTCGCCAGAAACGCTTCAGCCAAGGCCAATATATCGTCGCCCCGGTCACGCAGCGGCGGCAGCGGCACGGGGATCACATGCAGGCGGTAATACAGATCCTCACGGAAGCGCCCGGCGCGCACTTCTTCCAAAGGGTCGCGATTGGTGGCGCAGACAAAACGCACATCGGTTTGCAAGGTTTTGCCGCTACCAACAGGCTGGAAGGTGCCGGTCTGGATGAAGCGGAGCAGTTTGCCCTGCAACGCCAAATCCATTTCGCAAATCTCATCCAGGAACAGCGTGCCGCCATCGGCAGCGCGCGCCGCGCCGATGCGGTCCGCCACCGCGCCGGTAAAGGCGCCGCGCACATGGCCGAAGATTTCGCTTTCAATCAAATCCTTCGGAATCGCCGCGCAATTGATGGCGATAAACGGCCCGGCCTTGCGCGGCGAGATGCTGTGCACCGCCTCGGCGGCCAATTCCTTGCCGGTCCCACTTTCGCCGGTCACGAAAACCGTTGCACGCGACGCAGCAGCATTTTCTAGAATGCGATAGACCGCCTGCATGGCGGGCGCCGCACCAATGAAGCCGGCAAAACCCTGGCGCGGCGCGCCCGCCGCCAGCACCGCCACCTGCCGGCGCAATGCCGCGCGTTCCATCACATTCGCAACCGTCACCGTCAGGCGTTCCGGTGCGAAGGGTTTGACCAAAAAATCCGAAGCGCCGGCCTGCATCGCTTCCACCGCCAGCGTCACTGATCCATGCGCGGTCATCACCACCACAGGCAAATCGGGATCACGCCCGCGCAATTCACGCAGCACTGAAAGCCCATCGCCATCCGGCAGGCGCAGATCAAGCAGCACGCCATCCGGCATGGCGTGATCGGCGAATTTCAGCGCATCCGCGATGCAATGCGCATGGCGTATCTCATAAGGCCCCGCGCGCAGATATTCCTGATAGACAGTGGCAAGTGAGGGTGAATCCTCCACCAGCAAAAGCTGGTGATACGACGCGGCATCAGCCACGAGCGCGCATCCAACCCAATAAGGTCAGCACGCCGCCCAAGACCGCCGGCGCGATCCAGGCTGGCGCTTCCAGCACCGGCAAAAGCACATCATCCCACAACATCGGCAAAAGATAGCGCTGCGTCACCGCCTGCAGCAAATTGAGCAAGCCGGGATCGAGCCGGAACAGCAATGCGCCCAGGGGATCACTGCCAAAGCCAAGGTAAAGCCCCGCTGCCAAGGCCAGAAGCACCGGGCCAATCAGGCGCATCGCGCCCTCACGCCCAGAGCCTTTCGCGTTGCAGCCCGGTGTAGAGGTCCGCTACGAATTCGCCATAGCCATTGAACAATTGCGTCGGCACGCTTTCCCCCGTGCCCAGCATGCGTTCCTGCGCCTGGCTCCAGCGCGGATGCGGCACAGCCGGGTTCACATTGGCCCAGAAGCCATATTCCTGCGCCTGGATCTTCTCCCAGAAGGAAACCGGGCGCTGATCGGTGAGGCGAATGGTGACCAGGCTTTTGCCTGCCTTGAAGCCGTATTTCCAAGGCTGATGGAAGCGCAGCGGCCCACCATTTTGCGGCGACAGCAGCTTGCCATAGGCGCCGACCACCATGAAGGAAAGCTCATTGCCGGCTTCGGCGATGGTGCAGCCTTCCGTATAGGGCCAGGGATACCAGCTTTGCCTGAGGCCCGGCATGACGCTCGGCAGGGTTGCGGTCTGGAACACAACGTAGCGGGCGGAAGATAGCGGCTTCACCTCAGCGAGTAGTGCCGAAAGCGGAAAGCCGGTCCAAGGCACCACCATGGCCCAGGCTTCCACGCAGCGCAGGCGATAGACGCGTTCTTCCAGCGGCATGCGGCTGAGCAAATCCTCAATGCCGTATTCGCGCGGCGCTTCGACCATGCCTTCCACCTTCACCGTCCAGGGGCGAAGCGGCATGCGCTGCGCGGCGGCGCTGATGGTCTTGTGGCTGCCGAATTCATAGAAGTTATTATAGGTGGTGACCTCACGCTCCGCGGTGATGGCGCGGCCCGGCGCGTAGCGCGTGTTGCGCATGGCAGGCGGCAATCCGGCCTGCTGCGCCAAGGCTGGCCCAGCGGCCAGCATCCCAGCGCCAAGCGCCATGGCTTGGCGGCGGCCAAAGACCAGCGCTTCAGGTGTGGCACTGCTTTCGGGCAGGTTCCAGGGGCGGCTTTTCAGGATATGCATGGCAGGGCGCCTTTCGTTAAACGCGATAAAGGCGCGGCGGCCCGGAAGGTCAAGAAGATTAGCGCCCGGGTTGCGGCAAAACCGCCTTTGGCGGCTGGCCGGGCTCGGTAGTCACCCGAAACAGCCGATAGGCTTCGGCCTGCTGGCCACGCCGGGCGCGGATCAGCCGGCCCGCATCACCCTCAAGCGGCACGGCACTTGGCCAAAGGGGTGGCCCCTCCCCCCGCCTCTCGCTCCGGATCAGCAGCCCTTGAGCATTTTCGGGCGGTTTCGGCAGGGTGAAGAAGCGCCAGCGCGGGTCCATCGCCACCACGGGCAGCTCGGGCGGCAGGCGAAAGGCCATGCCGGAAGCCAAACCATATTCCTCTGCGGCGATGAAGGCCGCGCCTTCGCGCCGAGCAGCCTCGGCCAGGTCAGCCGCCAGCGCATCCCAGCCACCAAGCCGTGCGAGGGTGAGGTCCTGCCGCCGGGGGAGCGCCAAAGGTGAGGCAGTCGCTTGCAAATAGGCAGCAGCGGCCATGGCGAAGCCCAGTGCCAGGGCAGGCATGCGAAGCCGCAGCCAGCCAGCGGGCAGCAAGGCGGCGGCGGCTATGGCCGCGCTGGGATAAAGGATCGCCGGCCAATTCCCCTGCACCCGGCTGCCAAGCGCCTGCCAGATGAAAATCGCCGCCCCCGGCAGGATCAACGCCAGCAGCAACGCCGCGCCAGTATCTCGCGCGCGCCAAACCTGCCGCGCCGACATGACCGCGCCCACCACGCAAAGCAGGAACACCAAGGGTGTGACCAAAGCCACCTGCCCGCCGATCAATTCACCAAGCCAGCGGAGACTCTGCCCCGCGCCGCCCGCAGCGGTACGCCCGCCCTGCTTGGCGAAGGATGCCCATTCATGCGCCGCATTCCAAAGGATCACCGGCGCGAATAGCGCGACCGCCAAAGCGCCCCCCGCCCAAAGCTGCCAGCGCATTAGCCAGCGGCGCGCCTCTGGCAACAGTATCAGCCACAGCACCAAGCCGAAGCCGAGCAAGGCGGCGGTATATTTGGACAAAAGCGCCCCACCCGCGAAAGCGCCCGCCACCAGCCACCAGCGCGCATCCCCGCTCCTATGCGCCCGCGCCACGGCCCAAAGCGTCGCCACCCAAAAGAACAGCAAGGGCGTGTCCGGTGTCATGGTGACGGCGCCGAGGGCCGCGAAAAGCGTGGCATTCATCAGCGCCGCCGCCCAAGGCCCGGCACCTCGGCCGGGGAAAAGATCCTCAGCGCTGCGCGCCAACATGAGCGAACCAATGAACAGCGACACAGGCCCCAAAAGCCGCACGCCAAGCGCGTTATCGCCCACCAGCGCCGTGCCAAGCCAGATGAAAATCGCGACCATGGGCGGATGGTCCAGGTAGCCGGGCTGTAGATTGCGCGACCAAACCCAGTAATAAGCCTCATCCGGGGAAAGCGGCAGGATCGCCGCCAGCACCACGCGCAAACCCGTCAGTGCCAGCAGCGCAATCAGCCAAGGATTCACTTGGCGCGCCAGACCAGCGTGGCGGAAACCGCGTAATTCCACACCACCGTGAGCGCGGCCCCCGCCGCGCCGGCGAGGCCCCAGGCCAGCACGCCATCACGCAGCAGCAGATTGGCAATGCCGATATTGGCCGCAGCACCAAGCCCACAGACCAGATAAAACAGCACCAGGCCACGCAGCAGCGCCGGCCCACGCAAGCGCCGATCACGATAGGTGATGCGATTATTCAGCAAGAAATTCGCCGTCATCGCGACCAGCGTTGCCGCCCATTGCGCGGCGTTAAAACCCGTCCCGACCAGCCCATGCAAAAGCCCAAGCACTACCAGATGGACCAGCACGCCAATCGCCCCTACGGCAGCGAAGGACAGGAAGCGCAGCGGCACCACACCGCCCAAAGCCTTATCCGCCAGCAGACCGGCGAATTCCAGCAACACCGCCGCATCCAGCTTGCTTTCGCCCGCCACGCGCGCGCGGAAGGAATAGGGAATCTCCAGGCTGCGCAAAGGCCGTTTTGCTGACAGCAGAATATCGAGCAGAATCTTGAAGCCCGTGCCGGTCAGACGCGGTGCGACTTCCTCAAACAAGTCGCGCGGAAGGGCGAAAAAACCGCTCATCGGGTCACTCACGCGCATCGGCAAGGCAGCATTTGCAAGCGTCGCGCCGGTATCGGAAATCATTTGCCGCGCGGCGGTCAGCCCGCCCTGCTTGTCGCCGCCTTCGATATTGCGGCTGCCGATCACGATATCCGCTTCACCCGCTTCAAGCGCCACCAACATGCGCGGCAGCAAGGTTTCATCATGCTGCAAATCGCCATCAATCACCGCAACATAAGGCGCTGAGGTCGCGAGCATTCCCTCGATGCAGGCGGAAGCAAGCCCGCGCCGCCCAATGCGCTTTATTCCCCTAATCCGCGAATCCTGCGCGGCAATGGCCCGCACCGCGGCTGTGGTGCCATCGGGGCTGTCATCATCAACGAAAATCGCTTCCCAGGCCATGCCGGCCAAGGTTGCATCCAGCCGCGCCACCATGGGCGCGACATTCGCTGCCTCATTGTAACAGGGGATCACCACGCAAAGGCGCGGCAGCGCAGTGGCGGTCACTTGGCTTCTTGCCAGGCCTGCCCTGCTCTACGGACGGCCAGCTCCATCTTCGGTTTGCCGAAAAGATAGCCCTGGCCATAGCGCACGCCGAGTTCCAGCATCAGCGCCGCTTCTTCTTCCGTTTCAATGCGTTCAGCGACCACCTGGGCGCCAACGGTGCGGGCAAGATCAACCATGGCGGCGATAAAGCCCCGATCACGTTCGCTCTGCAAGGCATTGGCGACATAAATGCCATCCACCTTCACATAATCCACCTTGAAGGCGCGCAAATACCGAAAGGCCGCGGCGCCGGCGCCGAAATCATCCAGGCAGACGGGTATCTTATGTTCCCGCAGCACTTCGATCATGCGGGCTGCCTCAGCCTCATCTTCAATTTCGGCGGTTTCGGTGATTTCCACCACCAGGCGCTCAGCGATGCCGGGCGTGTTTTCCAGAAGGGTTTTCATATCCTCCCGGAATTTGGGGCTTTGCAGCGAAAGCCCGGACAGATTGCAGGCAACGCGGGTGCCACCGGCCGCCCCCGCAGCCTCACACACCGCGCTCACCACTGCCCAATCGAGTTCCTCGGTCAGGCCCACCGCTTCGGCTAGCGCCACGAATTCTCCAGGATGAGACATGGCTTTGTCATCGTCCTGAAGGGGGCGAATCAAGGCTTCGTAATGATGCGGTTCACGGTCAGCGATGGAAACGATCGGCTGGAAAGCCATGCGAAAGCGCCGTTCCGCGATACTCCGGCGAAGTGATGCCGCCCGTTCGGACGCACTATCCAAAAACCCCGCCAAGCCGCCATCAAAACCGGCCTTTTCCAGTGCGTCATTACCGCCACGCGCAAAAGCGGCCAACGCGAAACGCAGCGCCCGCGTAGCCTGGACCTGGCTCAACCCCTCCGTTTGAAGCTGCACGGCCATGGCGCCGACCGATACATCCTTGACGCCGCGATCCTTCAGAATCTCCGCAACGGCCGAGGTCAGGGATGGCAGATCAAAGGGTGTTCTGCCTGGCAGTACCCTGTAGCGGCCAGCCGCCAATTCGGTCGCGACAGCGCCTTCACCCGCCTGCTTGTTCAATTCAGCCTGGATTTCGCGACTGACCTCACCACCCGGCGCGAAACGGCCTCCGGGGCCTGTCAGTTCCAGAAATCCTACCGGGCCGCCCGGTTCGCCGGTGCGCAGGATTTCCTCGGCCATGCTCGCCAAACCAGGCCCACCAGGCAAAGGACCGCCAGGCAATTCCCGCGGCAGGGGCGCGAAGGTCAATGCCAGCTTCTCGTCGCCATCATCCAACCTAAGGCCAGACACGCTGAAGGCTGTGGCTGCGGTATCCGCCAGCGCAATGACAGCAGGCTTTAGGCGTCCTTGCTCCACCAAAAGGGCCAGGGCCGTTGCGAAGCCAGGCCGATCCGATGGCGCGACCAGGGAAATGACACGCTGGCCCACAAAATCCTGGGCTGGTCGGCCAAACCGCGCACGGAAGGCGCCTTCGGCAAAGGTGATGCAGCCACGAAGATCAGCTTCAATCAATAGTTCAGCGGCCGCAAAAGCAAAGACCACAAAGCGGTCCCTGCTGCTGCGAGACAAACCAAGGCCCTGCAATGCCGTGCCGCTTTGCGTCGTGTCTCTCGCTGATCCACGCCTTTATCGCCCCCCTAAAGGTTAAGGAAGGCTTAAGCGAAAGCATGACACTGACAATTTTTTCGTATTCAGCCGGTATTCCGCGCCAGGGCGCATCACCCTGGCGCAAAAAATGGTCACTTCACCGGCGAAAACGCCGTCGGCTTCATTTCCATCACGGTTTGCTGCTTGAGCGCACCCAGCGGCGCAATCGCCTTGCCGAATTCCGCCCAGCCCGGATCGCTCATCATCGCCGTCCGGCGGCGGTCGCGGTCACCAAGGCTTTCATAGGCCCACATGAAGACCACCTGGTTGATCGGCCCGATTTCGGTCACGGCGAAAAGCAGCAACTGGCCGAGCATCCGCTTTTGCACGGGCAGGCCGTATTTTTCATAAGCTTCCAGCCAGCCGGCCATCTTGCCGGGGTGGAAATCATAGGTGCGGTGATCGACGAACATCCCCGTCCCGCCAATCTCCCGCTTGAATTGGAAACCCTTGGCCTGGGTGATTGGCGAAAAAGGCACGGTTTTCAGGAACTTGACCTCCTGCTGCGCGAGCGCACCGGCCTCGGCCGACCGCTTGCGAAAGGCCTGCCAATCCGGGTCAGCCTCACGCGCGGCCAGGCAGGCTTCGCGGGTATCAATATCATCCCAGCCGCGGAAGAAGACCACGCGGTTGATGGTGCCGACTTCTACCTGAAAGAAGCCGAGCGAAGGCCCCATATGCCGGCCTGAAGCCGGGCCGCCGAGGCTTTGATAGGCGTCCAT
>VGDL01000031.1 GCA_016869735.1 Alphaproteobacteria bacterium | reverse complement strand
CGCCCTTCTGTTTGTTGCTTGGCGGTCCGCGACTGGTCTGGGCGTCGAACAGCATAGCGTCGGCAACCACGGATGCCGAAATGGGCGCGAATGACGCGCCTTGGCACTTCAAAAAATCCTGCATTGGGCTGCGCCCAGGCAATAGCGCTCGGTTTACCGTGTTGCGGACGCAGGGCTGAAATTTTCCGTCTCACACCAGAATAATTTTCCCCGGCCGAGCAGAACCTGCAAGCGGATCGTACAACGTTCCCGAGCCGATAGCCGCATGGGGTTACTCAAAATAACTATTGACAAGAAGGAGTATCCTGCACAGCGTTACCTTTAAGTAATTCGTTTTTAAAAAAACCAATCGGGAGAGGAAGTGCTTATGTCGAAACAAAAAGATGATGTTGCGGGGAAAGAAAGCGCCCAGGCGAATACGGCGCTGGACCGCCGCAGCTACCTTAAATCTGCCGCAGTGGGCGCAGCGGGCGTTGGGTCTGCGGCGCTTGCGGCGCCAAGCATCGCCCATGCGCAGAACCGGACCTTCCGCCTGAAGCTTCAGAGCAACTGGACTGGAATCGGTATCGAATCGCAGGACCGCGGAATCGGTATCGAATCGCAGGACCGCTCCGCGCGGCTATTCGTGGAGCGCGTCAATAGAATGTCAGGTGGGCGCATTGAAATCACGAATTTCAATGCCGAAGTGCTGCTCGGGATTGGAGAGACATTCCGTGGTGTTGGCTCCGGCGTGGCGGATCTCGCCGTGACTGCGCCGATCTATCATCGCGGCATTGTGCCTGTCGCCGAATATCTGTGGGCGGTACCTTTCTTCCCGTTCACAAATCTTGAGTTCTATGAACTGATCTATCAATACATGGGCATCAAGGAAATTTTCCAGGAAGCCTATCGCCCCCATAACGTGGCGCATCTTACCTACCAGTGTTCTGATGAATGGGGCGCCATGGTATCCACCAGGCCCGTTGCGAAATATGCCGATTTCCGCGGCATGAAGGTTCGTGCCTTCGGCATCTGGGCGGATTGGCTGGTGCATAATGGCGCATCGATCGTCACAGTGCCCGGCGGTGAAGTCTACACCGCGATCCAAACGCGCATCCTGGATGCGGCGGCCTTCGGTTCCCCGGATGCCTGGGCCGGCATGAAAATGCACGAGGTTTGCAAATACTACATCAACCCCTCAGTCGTTCCCTATGACGTTACTGAGGTCATCATGAATCAGCGAACCTTCAATTCCATGCCGGCTGACCTGCAGGAAGTCATGATCTCCGCGTCACGGGTCATGAATTGTGATATCTCAGCGCTCACGATCCCGACCGATGTGCGTGGTCGCAAAAGGCTCGCCGATGGTGGCATGCAAACCATCATGATACCTGATGATGAATTGGTGAAGGCCGCCGATTGGTGCTGGAATCGGTTCTTGAGCATGAAGGGCAAGATGCCCCATATCGACAAGGTGATCGATATCTACACCAATGCGCGGCAGGTCTATAGGGATTATTACGGCCCGAAGCGCCTGCCTGTTTGACGCCACGTGCCTGATGAAGCCGTTTGGTCACACCATTTCGGCTTCATCAGGACAGCGTGATTGAACATTTGCCAGATCCAAACGCGACCCTTCTGACCGCCGCCATGGCCCAGCGCATGGCACACGATGAGGGAAGCGCCCTATGCGGCAATTCAAGGAAATGAGGACCTAAAGATGGCAGTCATTGAAGCCTATCTTCGCTTCACGGATTGGCTGAACGCCAAATTCGCCTGGATCGTCGCCTTCATGATCTGCCCGATGCTTTTCATCATGGTTTGGGAAATCGTGATGCGCTATTTCCTGAATTCACCAAGTCATTGGGCCTATGAAGTATCGCTTTTTATCTTTGGGGCCTACATCGTTCTGGGTGGAGCCTATACTTATCTGGCCGGCGGCCACATCAATGTTGACATCGTCTGGGGAAGGCTGCCGCCGCGCGGGCGCGCCCTGCTTGATGTCATAACCAGTGCTTTCGCCTTTCTTTATCTCGGGGTGCTTTTCTGGGTATCGCTCGAGATCACGATCAATTCCTGGCAGATCGGTGAGACCACAATGTCCCACTGGAAGCCGATCTATTACCCGCTTCGCACCACATTGCCGGTCGGCTGTTTTCTTTTTCTGATGCAGGTTCTTGCGCAACTGATCCGCAATATCGGCATCCTGGCCAAGGGGCACGATGTTTTTCCCGTCCGAACCTATGTTCCGGGCGGCACCTCCGACTCTACGCCTGTCGGATAAGCGCGCCATGCTCTCCCTGACACAAAACGGAAACATCCTTTCTGGAGGATTCAGATGCTCGCGCTAGGCCCTGAATGGCTCACGATTATCCTGTTCGGTAGCCTGGTGCTGCTTCTGGTCGCGGGGCTTCCCCTGGTATTCGCCATTGGCGGCGTGGCCACGGTTTTTATCATCATCCTTTGGGGCCCGCACGCGCTGCCCATCCTGGCCAATCGAACATACATGGCCATGGATATGTTTCTGCTTGTGGCTGTGCCGATGTTCATATTCATGGGCGCAATGCTGCAACGATGCGGCATTGCCGAAGACATGTATGAGCTGATGTATCACTGGATGGGCGGGCTTCGTGGAGGCTTGGCGGCTGGCACAGTTCTTATCTGCACCATGTTTGCAGCGATGGTCGGCATTAGCGGCGCCGCCACAACATCCATGGGATTGATCGCGCTTCCATCCATGCTCAAGCGAGGCTACAGCAAACGAATCGCCATAGGCTGTATTTCGGCAGGCGGATCGCTTGGTATTCTGATTCCGCCCAGTGTCCTGATGATCATTCTGGCCCTGACATCGCGGGTTTCGGTGGGCCAGATGTTCATCGCAGGCATCCTGCCTGGGTTGCTACTGAGCGGCCTGTTCGTCGCCTATATCCTCATTCGTTCCCACTTCCAGAAGGATTTGGGGCCAGCCGTACCCTTCGAGGCAAGGCTACCTCTGCGCGACAGACTGAAACTTTTAGGAGCTTTGTTGCTTCCCATTGGCCTGATTTTTGCCGTCATGGGCTCGATGTTCTTTGGCATCGCAACACCAAGCGAGGCTTCGGCGATCGGCGCCCTGGGGGCGATTGTGAGTGCAGCGCTTAAGCGAACATTGACCCGGGCGAATTTCACCTCGGCGCTTTTCATCACCCTCAAACTGAGCGCCATGGTGATCTGGATTGTGTTTGCCGCCTCCGCCTTCACCTCACTTTACGCGGTCACGGGCGCTTCGTCTCTGGTCGGCACATTGATCAAGGAAGTCGGCGATCCCTGGATGGTGATCATTACCATGATGGCTATCCTGTTCGTCCTTGGCATGTTCTTCGACCCTTCGGGCATTGTGCTTTTGACGGCGCCAATCTTTTTCCCGATTGTGATCTCGCTTGGGTTTGACCCTCTGTGGTTTGCCATTCTGTTCGTGATCAATATGGAATTGGCCTACCTGACGCCCCCCTTCGGCTTCAACCTGTTCTACATGAAGGCAGTGGCACCCCCCAGCATCACGATGATGGATATCTATAAATCGCAGACTCCCTTCGTATTGCTCATGCTCCTTGGGCTTGGGCTGTGTATGATCTTTCCTGGGATCATCACCTGGCTGCCCAGCCTGATGACAAGCTGATGCAGGGCTGATGCCGGAAAGCCCGATCGCCTCGACGCGCAGAAGGCGTTCTTGTTGAAGCCGGCTGCGGCAGGGCGCAAGGGCTGGATGAAAAACGCGGGTTCGCCGGACGGTTCGCCGGCTTGGTGGCGATTGCCATGATGTGCCTCCCTTCCAGAAGCGAATGCGCCACGATGAGGGGGGAGGCGTGACCCGCGCTTTGGTTGCGTCTGGGAAGATGTCAGAAAAAAAATAATGGCGGGGGTTTCCGCTGGCTGGGGTGCCGCCCGCGCCCAAAGCCGCAACATGGCGTAGGGTGCGCTCCGCCGGGATTCGGGAAAGACAATCGCTTGGAACAAAATTCAATGCTGCGCGGCGTGGCGCTGATGGTGGTGGCCATGGGGGTGCTGCCGCTATTGGATGTTTGCGCCAAATTTTTGGGCCAGGGCGGCATTCCCATTCTGCAAATTGTCTGGGCGCGGATGTTTTTTGGGGCCGTTTTCATCCTGCCCTTTGCCTGGCGGATGGCCGGGCCGCGCTGCCTGGTGCCGGAAAGGCCCGGCTTTCATGCGGCGCGCGCAGCGTTTCTGCTGGGGTCCACCGGCTTTTTCTTCGGCGCCATCGGCTTCATGCCGATTGCCGATAGCCTAGCCATTTTCTTCGTGCAGCCCTTGCTGATTACGGCGCTTTCGCCGCTTTTGCTGAAGGAAAAGGTCGGCCCTCGGCGCTGGGCGGCGGTTGCGATTGGCTTTTGCGGCACGCTGATCATTATCCGGCCCGGTTTGCAGGACTTCAATCCAGGCATGGCTTTGGCCTTTGCATCCGGCACCTGCATGGCGCTTTACATGCTGATCACGCGGCGGCTCGCGCGGGATGAAGACCCGCTGATGACAACCTTCCACACCAGCCTGATGGGGGCCGCGATGATGAGCCTGACGCTGCCCTTTTTATGGGAGGCGCCCGATAGCGGGGAATGGGGCTTGTTGCTGCTGCTGGCAGCTATTGCGGTGGCCGGGCACTTCCTGATTGCGCGCGCCTATACCATGGCCGAGGCATCGCTGCTGGCGCCCTTGGCCTATACCGAGATGATCATGGCGACGCTGGCCGGCTGGTGGTTCTTTGGCGAAATGCCTGATGGTTGGACGTTTTTTGGTGTGGGTATTCTGATTGCCTGCGCGGTCTATATCTCGGTGCGCGAAAGGGTGAGGCGCGTTGCGGTGGCGCGGGAGTTTGAGCAGCCCTGAGGGGGTTGAGCGCCCAAGTCATGGTTTCCAAAGGCCTCGGGCCTTTGGTGGGTGGGTTTCAGGGAGGGCAAAGCCCTCCCTGACCTGTCCCCTCAGCAAAACCCCTTGCCTTCCCGCCCCCTCCCCTCCTATTCTCCGCTTCATGCGTGAAGTTTCGCGTCGCTTCGGCCTGGATCATGGGGTTTCTGCCCCTGCTCCCGCCTGCGCGCTACTTGGGCTTCGACTTATCCGCCCCTGGGCGTGAAGGCTTGCCGCGCGCGGCGGGCATCGCTCAGGGGAAGCCTTTCATTCCACGCAACCCATTGAATGCCCAGGGGAACCCCTATCATGGCCATAAATCATCCTTCTTTCGGCAAGCTGGCCGATAACCGCATCATCATGTTCGACACCACGCTGCGCGATGGTGAGCAGTCCCCCGGTTTTTCCATGAACCTCCAGGAAAAGCTCCGCATGGCGGAAGCTTTGGCGGAATTGGGCATTGATGTGATGGAAGCGGGCTTCCCCATTGCCTCGCCGGGGGATTTTGAAAGCGTGCTGTCCATCGCGCAGCGTTTTGCCAAGGATGGCCCGGTGATTTGCGGCCTGTCGCGCACCGCGCCGGCGGATATTCTGCGCGCGGCTGAGGCGGTGAAGCCGGCGGCACGCAAGCGCATCCATACCTTTGTTTCGACCAGTCCCTTGCATATGCGGGTCAAGCTGCGGCTGGAACCGGAACAGGTGCTGGAATTGGTGACCAGCAGCGTGGGCCTCGCCCGCCAGCACACGGATGATGTGGAATGGTCGGCGGAAGATGGCACGCGGACGGACCCGGATTTCCTTTGCCGTTGTGTGGAAGCCGCCATCAAGGCGGGGGCTACTACCATCAATATCCCTGACACGGTCGGTTATGCTCTGCCTGAGGATATGACGCGCATTTTCACCATGGTGCGGGAACGCGTGCCGGGGGCGGATCAGGTGATCCTGTCCGCGCATAATCATAATGACCTTGGCCTGGCGGTGGCGAATACGCTTGCTGCCATTCGTGCCGGCGTGCGCCAGATTGAAGCCACCATCAATGGCATTGGCGAACGCGCGGGCAATGCCTCGATCGAAGAAGTGGTGATGGCGCTGCGCACGCGCGCCGATGCGATCCCGGTGGCCAATGGCATTGTCACGCAGAATATCCTGAAGACCAGCCGCTTGCTCGCCACGATTACGGGCTTTGATGTACAGCCCAATAAGGCGATTGTGGGCCGCAATGCCTTCGCCCATGAATCTGGCATCCATCAGGATGGCGTGCTGAAGGACAAATCCACCTATGAAATCATGACGCCGGAATCTGTCGGCTGGTCCACATCTTCGCTGGTGATGGGCAAGCATTCCGGCCGCGCTGCCTTCCGCGACAAGCTGAAGGCCATGGGGTATGAGATTGGCGACAATCAGCTGAACGACGCCTTCCGCCGCTTCAAGGACCTCGCGGACCGCAAGAAGGTGGTCTATGATGAAGATATTGTGGCGCTGGTGGATGATGAGGTGGTCCGCCAGAATGATAGGCTGAAGCTGCTGGCACTCACGGTCGCGACGGGGATGAATACCCGCCCCACGGCCTCTATCGCGCTCGAAGTGGATGGCGAAAGGCGCGAAGGGGTGGCGGCGGGCGATGGCGCGGTGGATGCCACCTTCAATGCGCTGCGCCAGGCCTTCCCGCATGAAGTCAACCTGAAGCTCTATGCCGTGCAATCCGTCACGGGCGGCACGGATGCGCAGGCGCGGGTCACCGTGCGGCTGGAAGAAGCCGGCAAGCTGGTGGATGGCCAGGGGGCGGATACGGATACCATTGTCGCCTCGGCCCGCGCCTATGTGCATGCGCTGAACAAGCTTTTGGTCAAGCGCGAACGCACCGAACCGCCGGCGGTGCTGCGGGCCTGAAGCGCCCCGGGGGCCAGCCCCCCGGATTACGGCTTGAGGATCAGGGCCAGGGGGGGTAAATCCCTGGTTCTTCTGGCTTGTCGGAAAGCCATTTCCGCCACCTCGACGCCCTTGCGCCGGGGCTTATTCTGTTTGCAAAGGGTTTCAGCATGTTCGGACGCCTATTCGGCTTCCTGTCCGCCGATATGGCCATTGACCTCGGCACTGCGAATACGCTGGTCTATGTGAAGGGCCGGGGCATCGTTTTGAATGAGCCGAGCGTGGTCGCCATTTCCGATCAGCGTGGCCGTAAGCAGGTGCTGGCGGTGGGTGAAGAAGCGAAGCTCATGCTGGGGCGCACGCCGGGAAATATCTCGGCCATTCGGCCCTTGCGGGATGGCGTGATCGCGGATTTCGAAGTGGCGGAAGAAATGATTAAGCATTTCATCCGCAAGGTGCATAATCGGCGCGGCTTTGCCTCCCCCATGATCATTGTGTGTGTGCCTTCGGGGTCCACGGCGGTGGAACGGCGCGCCATTCAGGAAAGTGCGGAAAGCGCCGGGGCGCGCAAGGTAATGCTGATTGAAGAACCCATGGCGGCGGCGATCGGGGCCGGCCTGCCGGTGACGGAACCATCAGGTTCGATGGTGGTGGATATTGGCGGCGGCACCACGGAAGTGGCGGTCATCAGCCTGGGCGGCATTGTCTATGCGCGCAGTGTCCGTGTGGGGGGCGACAAGCTGGATGAGGCGATCATTTCCTACATCCGCCGGCAATTCAATCTGCTGATCGGTGAAAGCACCGCGGAACGCATCAAGCTTGAAATCGGCGCCGCCGCCCAGCCCGAGGACGGCGAGGATGGCCCCACCGCCGAGGTGAAAGGCCGCGATTTGATGAACGGCGTCCCGCGGGAGGTCATTATCAGTCAGCGTCAGGTGGCGGAAGCGCTGGCCGAACCCGTGGGGCAGATTGTGGATGCGGTGAAGACCGCTTTGGAAAACACCCCGCCTGAGCTTGCCGCCGATATCGTGGATAAGGGCATTGTGCTGACCGGCGGCGGGGCTTTGCTTGGCCGGCTGGATCAGGTGCTGCGCGATGCGACCGGCCTGCCGGTTGTCGCAGCCGAAGATGCGCTTTCCTGTGTGGCGCTCGGCACCGGGCGCGCGCTTGAGGATATCAAGCGGCTGCGACATGTGCTGACATCCATGTATTGAAAGGGACCAAGGTAGCCCCGCGTGATCAGGCTCAGCATCCCGCTACGGCAGGTATTGGCGCGGCTTTCGCTGCCGATCATGATTGCTTTTGCCTTTGGGGTGATGCTGTTGGGCAAGGCAGATACGCTGCTGGTGGAACGGATGCGCTCCACGCTTTCTGATGCGCTGGCGCCGATTTACGCGGCGATATCCCAGCCAGTGAATGCGGTTGAAGAAGCGGTGGCGGAAATCCGTGGCCTGGCGACGCTGCGCAGTGACAATGCAAGGCTGCGTGAGGAAAATGAGCGTCTGCGCCGCTGGCATGCGGCGGCCTTGGGGCTTGAATCGGAAAATGCGCTACTCCGCCGCCAGCTTGGCTTCATGCCTGAAGGTGCGCCCAATTTTCACGCCGCGCGGGTCGTGGCAGATGGTGGCGGCACCTATGCCCGCGCCGTGCTGCTTTCCATCCCGCCCCAGCATGGCATCCGCAAGGGCCAGGTAGCTTTGGATGAACGTGGCTTTGTGGGCCGGGTGACTGAAGTGGGGTCCCGTTCCGCCCGCGTATTGCTGGCGACCGACATGAACAGCCGCGTGCCAGTCACGCTGGAAGGCAGCCGCGCGCGCGCGGTGATGGCCGGCACCAATGGGGCCCGCCCGCGCCTGGCGCATTGGCCGGAAGGCGTCATTCCGCAGGAAGGTGAAAGGGTGGTCACCAGCGCGCAGGCCAATGCCTTCCCGGCCGGCCTGCCGGTCGGCGTGGTTCGACGTAACGCGCAAGGATCGCTGGAAGTGGAGCTATTCGCGCGGCTCGATCATCTGGAAATGGTGCGGCTATTTGATTTTGGCCTTTCGGGCATTCTGCCGCCGGAAGCGGTGGCGCGCCCGGAACCGCGCGCGTCTCGGCGCTGAGCCCAGCCTATGAGCCTTGCGCCAAAACTCCGCGCGCCACCGCCCGGGCGCCCGGAACCGCCGCAGGATTTGCCGCGTCGGCTTGAGGCGCTGCTGCGCCTGGCTTTTCCGCTGGTCTCCACCGCGCTGGTGCTGATCCTATCCGCGACGCCGAGCGGCCTGCCGGCGCTGGCCTTCGCGCTGGCCATGCCATCGATTGCCTTCTGGACCGTGTTTCGCCCTGCCGGCATGGCGCCGCCAATGGTCTTTGTGCTTGGGCTCTTGCTGGATTTCCTGACCATGGCGCCGCTTGGGGTCCACATCATCGCCTTACTTGCCTTGCATGGCGCGGCGATGCGGCTGCGTTTTTGGTTGGCGCGGCAGGGTTTTATTGTCGTGTGGCTTTGCTTTTGCGTGGGCGCCTTGGGCGCGACGCTGCTTACCTGGGGTTTCACGGCCTTGCTGCTGCTCAGTCTGCCGCCATGGCCGCCGATTTTCCATACATTGTTGCTGGCAACAGGGTTTTATCCACCCATCGCCATTCTGCTGTCGCGCGCGCATGAAGCGATGCGCCGGGCGGAGAATGCGCCATGAAGTTCTGGCCCGGGCGGCGTGTGGCTGGGCTTGGCGCCAATACAAACATCAAGCGGGAAGAAGAACGCCGCCGCAGCATTTTCACCCGCCGTGCCGCTTTCCTTGGTGTGGTGCAGTTGGGCGCGCTCGGGTTTTTGGGGCATCGGCTTTATCGCTTGCAGATTGAAGAAGGCCGGCGCTACGCGACCTTGGCAGAAGAAAATCGCGTCAGTGCCAGGCTTTTCGCGCCGCCGCGCGGGCGTATTTTGGACAGGCGCGGTGAAGTGGTGGCGGGCAATCGCCTGAATTGGCGCGCCCTGCTGGTGGCAGAACAGACCACCGATGTCACGGCCACGATTGAAACCTTCGCCCGCATCGTGCCCCTGCAGGATCATGAAAAGGCAAGGATAGAACGCGATATCCGCCGCAATCGCCGCTTCGTTCCCGTCATCCTGCGCGAATTCCTGAGCTGGGAAGAAATGGCGGCGATTGAGGTCAATGCGCCCGACCTGCCCGGCGTTTCCGTGGATATGGGCACAACCCGCATCTATCCCGAAACCGAACATCTGGCGCATGTGCTTGGCTATGTTGGCACACCGACCGAACAGGAAGCGGGCGATGAGGGCATTGTGAACCTGCCCGGCATGCGTGTGGGCCGTGCCGGGCTTGAACGCTTCCATGACCGCGTGCTGCGCGGCCGCGCCGGTGCGGTGCAGGTTGAAGTGAATGCCGTTGGCCGCGTGATCCGTGAATTGGATCGGCGCGAAGGGATTCCCGGACAGGATGTGCAGATTTCGGTCGATACCGGACTGCAAAAGGCCATCCGCAATAAGATCGAGGAAGGCACAACCGCGGTGCTGTTGGATGCGCGCAATGGCGAAATACTCGCCATGGCGACCAAGCCTTCCTTTGACCCGAATATCTTCAATTCAGGTGTCAGCGCCGCCCAATGGCGGCAATGGACTGCTTCGCGTTCCACGCCGCTGATCAACAAGGCAACGAATGGGCTTTATGCGCCGGGGTCCACCTTCAAGATGGTGGTGGCACTCGCAGCGCTGGAAGCCAAGGTGTGTCGGCCTGGCGATATTGTGTATTGCCCCGGCCATTTCGATTTCGGCGATAATCGCTTCCATTGCCATAAACAAAGTGGCCATGGCGGGATGAATATGCGCACCGCCATTGCACAAAGCTGCGATGTCTATTTCTACGAAATGGCGCGCCGCACCGGCATGGACAAGATCGCCGCCATGTCCAATCGCTTCGGGCTTGGCGTGGAGCTTGACATCGAATTGCCCGGGACGCGGCGCGGGCTGGTGCCAACGCGCGGCTGGCGGCAGGCGCAGGGCCATCCCTGGAATATCGGCGATACGATTGTACATGGGATCGGCCAGGGGTTTTATCAGCTGACACCGCTATCCCTTGCCGTCATGACCGCGCGGCTTGCCACAGGCCGTGCCGTGCAGCCGCATCTGACACGCGCCATTGCCGGCCAGCCGCTGCGCGGCGGCAAGCCCGAGGATTGGCCATCACTCGGCATACCGGAAGCCGATTTGCGCGTTATCCGTGAATCCATGTGGGCAGTGGTGAATGGCGGCGGCACGGCGGGCGCCGCACGGCTACCCGGGCAATATGGCGTGATGGCAGGCAAGACCGGCACAACGCAGGTCAGGCGTATCTCTCGTGAACAGCGCGAAAGGGGTTTCAATGTCGCGACCCTGCCGCGCGAATGGCGGCCGCATGCGCTATTTGTCGCCTATGCGCCGTATGACAATCCGGTCTTCGCGCTTTCGGTCATTGTGGAACACGGCACCAGTGGATCGGGCGCTGCCGCACCGCTTGCGCGGGATATTCTGGTGGAAGCCTTCCAGCGCCTGCCCCCCAATCCCACACCCCGAGACCCGCGCGTGGCGGAGCTTGGCCGATGATTTTTGAACGCCGGCTGCTCACGGAAAGTCGCGGCGCTGGCCTGGTTTCCAAGCTTTGGCGCGTGCCCTGGCTTTTTGTGCTGCTGTTGGGTGGCATTGCCGCCATTGGCTATGTGGCTTTGCTCACGGCAGGCAGCGGCAATCCTGATGCCTATGCGCAGAAACACGCGCTGCGCTTCGGGTTTTGCCTGGTGATCATGCTGAGCATCGCCTTCATTGATATCAGGTTCATCCTGCGCTTCGCCTGGGTGGGTTATGCCATTGCACTCAGCCTGCTGGTGCTGGTGCTGTTTCACGGCAATGTCGGCAAGGGCGCACAGCGTTGGATTGATCTCGGCCCCGTGCAACTGCAACCATCGGAGTTGATGAAAATCATGCTGGCGCTGGGATTGGCGGCCTGGTTTCATCGCGCTTCCTGGGAACGCATGGGCAATCCGCTTTTCCTGATCCCGCCCGCGCTGATGGTGCTGGTGCCGGTCGCATTGATTCTGAAGCAGCCCAATCTCGGCACCGCGCTAATCACTGGTATGGTAGGCGCCGCAGTGTTCTGGGCAGCCGGCATGCGCTGGTGGAAATTCGCGCTGATGGCAGGCGCAGCTGCCATCGCGGCACCCATCGCCTACGATCAGTTGCGCGATTATCAGCGCGCGCGCATCACCACCTTCCTCGATCCGGAAAGCGACCCGCTGGGTGCAGGCTACAACATCATCCAATCCAAGATCGCGCTTGGGTCGGGCGGCATGTCCGGCAAGGGTTTCCTGCAAGGCACACAGGGGCATTTGAACTTCCTGCCGGAAAAGCACACGGATTTCATCTTCACCCTGATCGCCGAGGAATTCGGCTTCATCGGCGCCATCGCCACGCTGTTCATGCTGCTGTCGGTGATTGTATTCTGCTACATCGTCGCTTTTCGGTCGCGCGATCAATTCGGTCGGCTTCTCGCGATTGGGCTTGGCACCAACTTCTTCCTCTATGTGTTTGTGAATGTCGCCATGGTCACCGGAGCGGTTCCGGTGGGCGGCGTGCCGCTGCCGCTGATCAGCCATGGCGGTTCGGCCATGCTGACGGTGATGATCGGGTTCGGGCTTTTGCTGTCAGCCTATGTGCACCGAGACGCCGAATTGGGACCCATGCGTGAATAGCGCGCGGCTGCTGCTGGCTTGGGTGTTGGCCGGGCTGGTGGCGGGCATCGTGCTGCATCTTTCGGGCAATACCGCTTACGCCACGATCGCCTGGGCTGCGGCTTCCTTGCCGGTTGCGCTGCATGTGGCCCTGGGGGTGATCCGCTCACTTCGGGGTGGGCGGCTTGGCGTGGATGTGATTGCGCTTTTCTCCATCCTGGGCGCCTTGGCGTTGGATGAGGCCGCTACCGCCGCCGTGATTGCGTTGATGGTCGCAGGTGGCGAGGCGCTTGAATCCTGGGCCGAGGGCCGCGCGCAAGGGGCGCTGACGGACCTACTGGCCCGCGCCCCGCGCGGTGCGGCGCGCATCAGCAATGGCGAAATCAGCGACATCACACTGGATGCCATCACGCCCGGCGATCTGCTGCTGGTCCGCCCCGGAGAAACAGTCCCCGCCGATGGCACGCTGGAAGATGCTGGCGCAACGCTTGATGAAAGCATGCTGACCGGCGAACCTCTGCCGGTTTCGTTACAGCAAGGGGCAAGGCTGCGCAGCGGTGCGGTGAATGCCGGCGGCGCCTTTCGCATGCAGGCCAGCGCGGGGGCAGCAACCAGCACTTACGCCGCCATCATCCGGCTGACGCAGGCTGCGGCGCAAGCGCGTGCGCCGCTTGTCAGGCTCGCGGATCGTTGGGCGATTGCCTTCATCATTCTGACCTGTTGCGTGGCTGGCGTGGCCTGGTTGATTTGCGGCGATCCACGCCGCGCGCTGGCGGTGCTGGTGGTGGCAACCCCCTGCCCGCTGATCCTGGCCGCGCCCATTGCGCTGGTTGCCGGCATTGGTCGCGCGGCGCGGCGCGGCATCGTGGCGCGGCGCGGCATCGTGCTGAAGGGTGGCGCCGCGCTGGAGCGGTTGGCGCGCATTCGCACGGTGATTTTCGACAAGACCGGCACGCTGACCCCCGGTCGGCCGAGGCGGGCGGGGATTGAGGCCGACGCTGCCCTTGGCCGCGATGCGGCGCTGCGTCTGGCGGCCGCCTTGGCGCAGGCTTCGACGCACCCGGTTTCTGTCGCTTTGGTCGCCGCAGCACGGGCGCGTGGCTTTGATCTGCCCGTGCCCGAAAGCGTGGAGGAAACGCCGGGCGGCGGGCTTTCCGGTCTGGTGGATGGCAAGGCGCTGACCCTTGGCAGTGAGGGCTTTCTGATTGGCCGCAATATGGGCCCCGAAGGCGGGCTTTTCGCCGCCGCCTTGGTAAGTGCCGCTGGTTCGGTCGGTTGGTTGGCGGTGGAAGGGCGCGCGGCAGCGGCCTTCATCATGGCGGATGGGCTCCGCGAAGAAGCGCCCCGCGCCGTACGGGCACTCCGCCAACTGGGCGTTGCGCGCATTCTGATGGTGACGGGGGATCGCGCCGCTGCCGCCACGCCCATCGCGGCGGCACTCCGTTTGGATGCCATGCTGGCAGACCGGGACCCGGAAGGAAAATTGGTGGCGCTCGAGGCCGAGGCCGCGAATGGCCCGGTCGCCATGGTGGGTGATGGCGTGAATGACGCGCCGGTATTGGCCGCCGCTGATGTCGGCATTGCCATGGGCGCGCATGGCACCGCGGCGGCGGCCGAGGCAGGCGATGTTGTGCTGCTGGCGGACAGGTTGGACCGTGCGCCGGAAGCCATCGCCATTGCACGCCGCGCACGGCGCATTGCGCTGCAAGCGATTTTGCTCGGCATGGGGTTGTCGCTGCTGGCCATGGTCGCCGCCGCCTTCGGCTGGCTGAGCCCGCTGGCTGGCGCGCTGTTGCAGGAAGCGATTGATGTCGCGGCCATTCTTTATGCTCTGCGCGCCCTACTACCCGGGAAGGATGGCGCTGTGGCGCAACTGTCTGGCGAGGCCGGGCTTTCCGAGCGCGTTGCCGAACATGCCGGGCTGCGCGATCTGGCCGAGGCCCTGCGCGGCGCGGGTGAGAGCCTGCATGACGGCCCGGCGCAGCTTGCCGAATTGCGCGCGCTGGAACGGCGGCTCCGCGATGAATTGCTGCCGCATCAGGCCGCCGAGGAAAGCGCGCTTTACCCGGAAGCCGCCGCGCGGCTTGGTGGGCAGGATCCGCTTGGGGTGTTGCTGCGCATGCATACCGAAATCGAGGGGCTGGCGGATCGGTTTTCGGCGCTGTTACCGCTTGCCGAGGCGCCAGGGGGCCTCACGGAAGTAGCGGCGGCGCATTCCCCTCGCTAAACCACTCGTTTCTGCGCTAAAACCTGAGTTGAGATGATCACACAGCCCCCCGAATCCGAAGCGCCAAGCCGCGATGGGCTTTGGCCCATGCCGCCCGGCCCGCCGCATGAGGAACGCCATTTCACGCAGAATGAGGTGGTGCGCGATCTGGTCATCGGCACCGCCGATGGCCTGACCGTGCCCTTTGCGCTGGCGGCGGCCTTGTCGGGCGCGGTTGCGGCCAATCCACTGATTGTCACGGCGGGTCTTGCGGAAATTGCAGCCGGATGTGTTGCGATGGGGCTTGGTGGGTATCTGGCCGCGCGCACGGAGGCCGAGCATTTCACCGCCGAACGCCGGCGCGAAGAAGAAGAAACCGAAATCTACCCGGATCGCGAACGCTGGGAAGTCGCCGCGATCCTGCATCGCTATGGTGTGCGCGGAGATGCGCTGCGCATGGCGGTGGACAGCATCTGCGCCGATAAGCGCCGCTGGGTGGATTTCATGATGCGCTTCGAATTGGATTTGAAGGAACCCCAGCCCGATCGCGCGGCGCGTTCAGCCATCACGATTGGCGGCGCCTATGTGGTGGGCGGGCTATTGCCGCTTTCGCCTTATATGCTGCTGGACAGTACGCAACAGGCCTTGGTGATTTCTGGCTGCATCACCGGCGTGGCGCTGGCGGGGTTCGGCTGGCTGAAGGCGAAAGCAACCGGATTGCCTGCGGCGCGCGGCGCGGTGCAGACCCTATTCATCGGCGGGCTGGCCGCCGGTGTTGCTTATATCGTGGCGAAGTTGGTAGGGGGATAGGGAGATAAAGATCTCGGCAGCTCAGCAGCCCAAAAAACAACGCATTCGAATGAAAAAATTTGAAACGTCTGTGTTTTGAACAAGAAAGCGCTGGAACACATCATTTCGTCTTATGGCAAATATTCCAACAGACCGTTTACGCCTGTCGAAGGCACCTCCACCTTCATTATTCGGTCTGGAAGATGAAAGTGGAGTAAATAGAGACGAATTAGAAGCTCAATTCATCCTAACCCAACCAGCCGCAGTATAGCCAGCTGCGCAATCGCGCGCCGCTATACTCTCTGCCGTAACGCTAAGGCCAGTGTTGGCCCCTTTGCACTGAATGATTTCGTTTGTTTCAGGATTCCGCATGACGACAACTGTTGGCCCAACACAGGCACCCAGAAATATGGCGAATGGTAAAAGACAAAAGCTTGCACGCATTTTGCCCCGCTACAAAAAACTTACTTCCCTCATTATGACTAGAGGTGCTCTTATGGCAGTAGTGTCTAGCGCCTCAGATCGCCCGATTTGCCCGTGCCACCACCGCTTCAAACAGCACTTGGCAGCCGGCCTCAGCTTCTTCCGGCATGATGCTCTCCGCCTCGTTATGCGAAAGCCCATCCTTGCAAGGCGTGAAGATCATCGCGGTTGGCACCGAACGCGCGACATAAACCGCATCATGCCCGGCGCCCGAGATGATCTCACGCGATGCCAAGCCAAGGCGCTTGGCGGCCTCGCGCACCAGATCAACGCAGGAAGCATCAAAGGGTTGCGCGGGGATGCGGAATAGCTCCGTCAATTCCAGCTTGCAGCCATTGGCCTCCACCAGCTTGCGCGCTTCTTCCGGGAAGCTTTCGGCCAGGCCCTGGATTTGCGCATCTGACGGGTGGCGGAATTCCACGCTGAAGCGCACTTCGCCCGGCACCACATTGCGGCTGGCCGGCAGCACTTGCAGGAAGCCCACGGTGCCGCGGCCATCCTCACCCCGCGCGCGCATCAGCTGATCCACACGCTCAATCACGCGTGCGGCCGCCACCAGCGCATCGCGCCGTGCGGAAGGCGGCGTGGTGCCGGCGTGGCTATCCTGCCCAATGATCACGGCATCATACCAAACCTGCGCCTGCGCGCCGGTGACCACGCCAATCTGCTTGCCTTCACGTTCCAGGATCGGGCCCTGTTCGATATGGAGTTCGAAATAGGCATCCGCCGGGAAGGGTGCCGCCTTATGCGGGCCCTTATAGCCAATGGCGTCCAGCGCATCACCCACGCTGACTCCATCCACATCGCGCAGGCCATAGGCTTTTTCCTGCGTATAGATGCCGGCCCAAACGCCGCTGCCCATCAGCGAATGGCCGAAGCGGCTGCCTTCCTCATCGGTCCAATTCACCAATTCAATCGGCGCTTCTGTGACGATATTCAGGTCATGGATGCTCCGCATCACCTCAAGCCCGGCAATCACACCCAAAGCGCCATCGAATTTGCCGCCGGTGGGCTGGCTATCGAGATGGCTGCCGAGCAGCACGGGCAGGCGAGAGGGGTCGCGGCCTTCGCGGCGGGCAAACATATTACCGATGGAATCAACGCGGACGGTCAGGCCCAAAGCCTCGCACCAGCCGCGAAAACGATCCCGCCCGGCCTTGTCCACATCGGTCAGCGTCAGGCGCTTCACGCCGCCCTTGGGCGTGGCGCCGATTTCGGCCATCGCCATCAGACTGTCCCACAGCCGCTTGCCATCAATGCGCTGATTTGTGCCGCTCATGTTCCGTTACTTTCCCGCGTTGGATTTATTTTGCGTTTGGCGTGCCAAATGCCCCCTGTCCAGGGGCATTCAGCCTACCGCGAAACCGGCCGCGCGAAAGCGCGCCTGGCCTTCCGGGCCAATGAGTGCAGACAGCAAGGCGCGGGCACCCTCCGGATCAACGGCGCGCGTCGCGATGGCACCCCAATAGGGGGTCACAAGCTGCGCTGATTCAGGCAGCGGCCCCACCAGCGCCGCCCCCGGCACAGCGATGATTTCACTGATCTGGGAGATGGCAAGCGCCGCCCGGCCTTCCGCCACGGCGCCAACGGCAGCGCCGCCACCCGGAAACACCAGCACGCGCGCGCGCATCGCCTCGGCCAACCCCAGCCTTTCAATCAGACGCGCCGCATGGGTGCCGGCGGTCGCCCCTGTAGCCGGATCGGAATGGGCGATCATCGGGGCGGCCAGGATGGCTGCGCGCAAGGCGGCTTCCGTGCTGATATCTGGCCGCGCCGCGCCTTCGCGCACCGCCACCCCAATCAGCATGCGGCCCAATTCGCGCGCCGTATCGCCGTGCACCAAGCCGGCATTACCTAAGGCCGTAATTTGCGCGGCGCTATTCAGCACCAGATCGGCGGCCTCCCCTTCTCGCAAGCGGCGCGCGACGACGCCGGCATTGGCAGTTTGCAGTTCCACTGCGCGACCAGTGCGGGCCGAGAAGGCCGTGGCGATATCACGAACCGAAGCCGCTACCGCGCCAGTCCCAAGCAGCTTGAGAGGCGCTGTCTGGGCCAGGGCGAGCGCCGGCAAGGCAAGGGCAGCAAATAACGCGCGGCGTTGCATCTTCCAGGTCCCCATGTGCATCTTACGGGTTGATACTAACCCATGCCTGCCACCAGGAGAAACATCATGGCCCATGCGCTTGAAACCTCCAGCCCCGCTATTCTGCGCAACTCCGAATTGGATGCGGAAGCCGTGCGCGCGGCGCGGGTGGATTTGGCGGCCTGTTTTCGCATGGCCGCACGGCTTGGCCTGCATGAGGGGATTTGCAACCATTTCTCCTTCGTGGTGCCGGGGCGGGACGATCTGTTTCTGGTGAACCCTTATGGCTGGGCATTCTCGGAAATGACCGCATCGCGCCTGCTGGTCTGCGACTTCAAGGGCAATGTGGTGGCTGGCGACGGCGTGCCGGAAGCGACGGCGTTTTTCATTCATGCGCGCATGCACATGAACAAACCCCGCGCCAAGGCGGCGTTCCATACGCATATGCCGAATGCCACCGCGCTTGCCATGCTTGAAGGCCCGCCCTTGGTTTGGGCCGGCCAAAGCGCGCTGAAATTCTATGGCCGCACCCTGGTGGATGAGGATTACAATGGCCTCGCCCTGGATGAGAGTGAAGGCGACCGCATCGCCGCTTCCATTGGTGATGCCGATATCGTCTTCATGAAAAACCACGGCGTCATGGTCGTAGGTGCCAGCATCGCCGAAGCCTGGGATGATCTTTACTATCTGGAACGTGCAGCGGAAGCGCAGCGCCTGGCGATGGGCACGGGGCGCAAGCTGAAGCCAGTGCCGGCCGAGATTGCCGCGCGCACCTATGCGCAGATGCGCGAAGGCGATCGTGAAAGTGCCAGGCTGCATCTGGAAAGCATCAAGCGCATCCTGACGCGGGAAGAACCGGATTTCATGCATTGAATTCTGCCGCCACCCAGCGCGGGTTATTGCTGCTGGTGATCACGACCGTCGGCTGGGGAATGAATTGGCCGGCGATGAAGGTGCTGCTCGCTGAATTGCCACCGCTCACCACACGCGCGATTGGCGGCGGGCTTGGTTTTGTGGTGCTGTTGGTGGTGGCGCTGGCACAACAGCAAAGCCTTGCAGTGCCGCGCGCGATTTGGGGCAGGCTGACGCTGATTTCGCTTCTGAATGTCACAGCCTGGATGGGGTTGGCGAGCTTTTCCCTGCTGTGGCTTGGCGCGTCGGAAGCCACGATCATTTGCTACACCATGCCAGTCTGGGCGGCGGTTTTCGCCTGGCTGGTTCTGGGCGAAAGACCAAGCCTTGCGCGCATTCTGGCGCTGGTGCTGGCGCTATCAGGCTTGGTTTATCTGGTGCTGGGCAAGGGGCTTGATCTTGGCATCGCCAAATTGCCGGGGGTTGCCTTGGGCTTGGGCTCCGCCGTGTTATTCGCCCTTGGCACCGTATTGACCAAACGCATGCCGCTTGGCCTGCCGCCTTCCAGTGCTGTCGCCTGGCAGGTTGGCATTGGCGTGGCACCGCTTGTCGTCGCCGCGGCAATTTTTGATCCCTTGGATTTCAGCCATGTTTCGGCGCTGGGTATTGGGCTGCTGATTTATGGCGGCGTTTTTGCGCTGGGGCTTTGCTATTTGTCCTGGTTTGCGGCGCTGAAAATGTTGCCGGCGTCACTTGCTTCGCTCGGCACGGTCATCACGCCCGTGGTCGGCGTTGTGGGCGCGGCGCTGTTTCTGGATGAGCCCTTCGGCCTGCGCGAAATTCTGGCGCTGGCCTTGGTATTGTCGGGCGTGGTGCTGGCGGTGCGCGGCTAAGCACCCGTTACGCTGGAACCGCAATGTTATCGAGCAAGCGAACCGCCCCAAGCCGCGCCGCCGCCAAAAGCCGCATCGGTGCCGTTGTTTTCTGCTGCAACGGCTCCAGCGTTTCCGCCGCGACGAGTGCCAGATAATCGGGCGCAAAGCCTGCGGCGATCAGACGAGCCTCGCCTTCCGCCAGAACCTGCGCAACGGCACCATCAGCCGCGATCACCCGCACCACATCCTGCATGACCTGATAAAGCACCGGCGCCGTGGCACGCTCTGCCGCGCTCAGGAACCGATTGCGCGATGACATGGCAAGCCCATCGACTTCGCGAATCGTGGGTACCGCTTCGATATGGATGGGGATGTCCAGATCGCGCGCCATGCGCCGCACTACCTGCAATTGCTGCCAATCCTTTTCCCCAAAAGCAGCGATATCGGCGCTGCTTTGCAGGAACAGCTTGGCGCAAACGGTCGCGACGCCGCGGAAATGCCCAGGCCGCGCATCGCCTTCAAAACCCTTGGATGGGCCGGCAACCTCAATCACGCTGGCGCTGCCAGGCGGATACATGGCTTCCACCGGCGGCAACCAGACCAAATCGCAGCCAGCGCCGCGCAGCTTATTGAGATCGCCCGTTTCATCACGCGGGTAGCGCGCCAAATCATCATTGGCGTTGAATTGCAGCGGATTGACAAAGATGGAAGCGGCCACCGCGCCCGCCCCGGCAGCGCGCGCGGCACCCAGCAAGGCAAGATGCCCATCATGCAGCGCGCCCATGGTGGGCACCAGGCCCAGGCGGCGGCCATTGCCACGCAGCGCCGCAGTAGCGGCCCGCAGCGAAGGAAGATCTCGGCAAATCAACATCAGCGCTTACTGGCGCTTTGCGCATTGCGGGACAAGCGGCAAACCGCCATGGTCCGGCGCATGAATGTTGCCCTACCACCCGTTATCCGTTTGCTCCCTGGCCGAGACCGCCGCGTGAAGGCCGGCCATCCTTGGGCTTTTTCCAATGAAATCGCGATGACCCCGGCGGCCAAGGCGCTGCCGCCCGGTAGTGTTGTGCGGCTGGAAGGCGATGATGGCGTCAAGCATGGCGTTTGGCATTTCAATCCACATTCGCTGATTGGCGCGCGCAAGCTGGATCGCAACCCCGATGCCGCCTGTGATGCGGATTGGTTCAGGAGACGCCTGCAAGAAGCGCTAACGCTGCGCGACAAGCTGTTTGACCGCCCGCATTACCGGCTGATCCATGCCGAAGCGGATGGCCTGCCGGGCCTGGTGATTGATCGCTACGGCGATGCGGTGACCATCCAGGCCAATAGCGCCGGGATGGAAGCCGCGACACCGCTGATCCTGGACGCGCTACACGCCCTGATCGCACCCCGCATGGTGATTGCCCGCAATGACAGCGCCGTGCGCGCGCTGGAGGGTCTGGCCGAAGAAACCAAGCTGCTGCATGGCGAAGCGGGCATAATCACGGTGGAAGAAAGCGGCCTGACCTTTGCCGTTGATCCCTTGGGCGGGCAGAAAACCGGCTGGTTCTTCGATCAGCGTGAACACCGCGCCCGCGTCGCGCGTCTTGCCAAGGGGGCCACGGTATTGGACGCCTTTTGCCACACGGGCGGCTTTGGGATTTCTGCCGCGGTTGCGGGGGCAGCGCATGTGACGCTGTTGGACCGCAGCGAGGCAGCGCTGGCACTCGCGCATGAAGCGGCGCAGCGCAATGGCGTTGCAGATCGGGTGGAGATTCAAAAGGCCGAGGCGCTTGAAGCGCTGGAACGCATGGTGGGTGCGGGCAAGCGTTTTGGCGTGGTGATCACGGACCCGCCCGCCTTCGCCAAGGCGCGCAAGGATCAACCGGCGGGGCTGCGCGCTTATGGCAAACTCGCACGGCTGGGCGCGACTTTGGTGGAGAAGGGCGGCTTTTTCTTCATTGCGTCTTGCAGCCATCATGTCGCGCCGGGCGAATTCGCCGATGCTGTCGCCTGGGGCGTGCAACGCGCCGGGCGGGAAGCGCGCATTCTGCATATGGGCGGCGCAGGCCCCGATCACCCTCTGCACCCCATGTTGCCCGAAAGCGCCTACCTCAAGGGCATCCTGATGCAGCTCAGATGATGCGCAGAGCAAGGCTTGAACGCGACTATCGCGCTTCCTGCTATTTTGCGGGCGCGCATGCCGCGCGCATCGGTCAACACGCGCCGGCGTTGGATGGGTTGCTAAGCGGCTGGCGCGTGCATGAAGGCGTATTTATCGCTGCCGGCAATCCCTTCAGCCGGCGGATGCCACCAGGCTGGAATACACGGCGCCATGCAGCGCTCCGCGAACGCTTGCGAGGGTTGCCGTATCTTGAAGGTAAGGGCGGCGCCAAAAGCTGGTGGGAAGCGCATTGCTTCATCGGCATCAGTGCGGCGCGCGGCAGGCAGCTTGCGCGGCTGTCTCGGCAAAACGCGATGGTCGCGCTGCGGCGCGGGGCGAAGGCGCGGCTGATATGGGCTTTTTGAAGTCAGCCACAGCGTTTTTGCTGGCAGTCTTCATCCTGCGCGCTGCCTTGGGCGCGATGTTCCAGGCACCCGGCGCGGCTGGTCCTACCTTGGTGGAAGCCTTCGCGTTGGATTGGGCGGGCTTTGGCACGCTGGTTGGTTTGTTCTGGCTGCCGGGGCTTTTCCTGGCCTATCCTTTGGGTCTGGTCGCGCGACGATTGGGCGACAGACGCGGCGTGCTGCTGGGCTTGGTATTACTGATCCTGGGAGCCGTTGTTTCAGCGCATGCGGAAGATATAACGCTACTGATCGCGGGGCGCTTGCTCATGGGGCTTGGCACGCTGCTGGTGATTTTGCTGCTCACAAAAATGGTGCAGGACCGCTTTCTGGGCCGAGACCTTTTTCCCGCCATGGCGGTTTATGTGCTGGGATGGCCGCTCGGCATTGCTGCAGCGCAGGCGGCGCTCCCCGGTTTTGTGCCTGATCATGGCTGGCAATTTCCCTATCAGGTGGCGGCTTTCGGCGCCGGCGTTACCTTCATCGCGGTAGCCTTGGCGCGTGGGCCGGAACCGCGCGCGCTGCCGATCAGCAATGCCTCTGGCAGCGCACTCACGCGGGATGAGTTTCGCCGGATGTGCCTGGCCGGCGCCTGCTGGGCGCTGGTGAATGGCGCCTATATGGTGCTGGTGAGCTTCGCGCCGCCGATGCTGATGGCGCGCGGGCTTGGCCTGGCGGAGGCGAATTTCGCGACCTCCCTGATTTCCTGGTCGAATATGCTGGCGGTGCCCCTGGGTGCTTGGCTCGCGCGCCGTGCGGGCGTGGCGGGCCCCATGGCGATTGGCGCGAGTTTGCTGGCCATGCTGGCCGCCCTCGCCTTACCGATGGCGGATGTGGGCTGGGCGCCATTTCTCGGCCTGCTGCATGGCTTCTGCTACGCCCTGCCGATCACGGTGTTTTCGGCATTGGCGGCCGAGGCTGTGGCGCCGGAACGCCGTGCGCGCGGTTTGGGTGTGTATTTCGTGTGGTTCTACGCCGGCTGCACGGGTTGCCCGGCCTTTGCCGGGTGGCTGAGGGATGTCACAGGCAGCGCGACAGTGCCGATTTTCTTCGCGGTGGTGGCGCTTGGTGCGGCGCTGGCGCTGTACGTTTGGTTCCGGCGAGATTTGGCGCGGGGGTAACCCCTACTTCCGCGCCAGCAAAAACAACCGCCGAAACGGCAGCAGCACCGCCCCATCCGGCCCCGGCGGATAGGCGCTTCGCATCGCTGCCGCATATTCCGCCAAAAAACCCTTGCTGCCTTCCGGCCCCAAAGCATCCAGAAAGGGCCGCAGGCTTGTCCCCATGGCCCAGCGCACCACCGGGTCATCGCCTTGCAGCACATGGATGTATTCCGTCACCCACATCTCAAGTTTTGTGACACGCGGGCTGAGCAGCGCGTAATAGGCTTCCGGCGTGAGAATGGCTGGTGCGCCTTTCACGCGCTGCAAGACCTCGGCCCAGGGGCCCTCACGCGCGATGCGCTCCTGAACCGCGCGCAAGGGCGCGGCATGCATGGAAGGCATTTGCACGGCCAGCACGCCGCCGGGTGCGAGGCATTCCAGCAGGCGCGGAAATAACGCGACATGCCCACCCAACCATTGCAGCGCGGCATTGCTGAAAATCACATCAGCAGGCGCTTCCGGCACCCAAGCATTGATATCCGCCTGCGCTGTTTCAAACCCCGCTGCGGCAGCCTTGGCGAGCATCGCTGCACTGCCATCCACGCCCATCACGCGCGCCGATGGAAAGCGCGCGGCCAACACCGGCAGCGCATTGCCCGCGCCGCAGCCCAAATCCACGACCAGCTTCGGCGCTTCATGCGGAATGCGCGCGATCAAATCCAGCGCCGGGCGCAGCCTTTCATCTTCAAACTGCAAATAGGTCTTGGCGTCCCAGATATCCTTGGCCGTCACAGGAAGCGTTCCCGGATATCCACGCTGCTTTCGCGGCCGAGCTTATCAAAATGGTCGGTCAGCCATCTGTCTGCCGCATCGCGCCCGAATTGGCGGAGCATGCACAAAAATTCCCAATCGCCATTGAATTTGGTCGAAAGCTTGAAGGATCTCAGCCTGTCCTCATCCTCGATCAAATGAATGAACAGGCGCCGATAGCGCGGTTGTTCCAGCCGCCCCGCATCCAAAAGGCGCTGCACGAAATCAATGGCGCGCATTTCCGCCATCAGGCTGCCATTGAAGGTGATTTCATTCAGCCGATTGACGATATCCGAAGCGCTTGTCGGCATTTCTTCGCGCACTTGCGGGTTCAATTGGATCAGCATGATATCGGGCGGCCCGCCCTGTTCATAAAGCGGCCATAGCGCGGGATTGCCCAGGTATCCACCATCCCAATAGGGCTCACCATCAATCTCCACCGCCTTGAAGACTTGCGGCAGGCAGGCGGATGCCAGCAGGGCATCTGGCGTGATTTCACGGCGGGTGAAGACACGCGGCTTGCCGGTGCGCACGCTGGTCGCAGAAACAAACAGGCGCGGTGCCTTGGTTTCCTCACGCAGCCGCTCAAAATCAATGCTCTGGTTCAGCGCATCGCGCAGCGGGTTGTAATTGATCGGGAAGGGATTGATCTGATAAGGCGAAAGTAGGCGCGAAAGAGTGTCGAATGTGCGGTAGGCGATGGACCAGGTCAGGTCATGCCCCCACATCGCCTTTTCCCAAGGCAGCGCCTGCAAGGGGCTGACGGCCAGATTGGCTGCAATGCTCCGCCAGAAACGATCCAGCGCGGTAATTGCCCCCGCCGGGCCGCCTTCGATCAGCCCCTGCACCACCATTGCGCCATTGATGGCGCCCGCCGATGTGCCGGAAAGCCCATCGAATTCAATACGCTCATCTTCCAAAAGGCGCTCCATGGCGCCCCAGGTGAAGGCGCCATGCGTGCCACCACCTTGCAGCGCCAGGCTGAGCCGCTTTTTTGCCACCGGCTTTGCAACAGCGGGCGAAGCCAATTCATCCGCCCGCGCCTCAATCCCCTTCCCCGCGGCGGCATTCGTGTCCATCACGCAGCGAGCCAGCCGCCATCAATGGACAAGGCAGCGCCATTCACCGCGCCAGAACCGGGGCCGCACAAATAAAGCGCCATGCGCGCAATATCCTCAACCTCAATCCAGCGCCGCGATGGCTGCTTCACCAGCAAATGATCGCGCAGTGCCGCTTCTTCCGAAATGTCGAATTTATCGGCAAGCGGCTTCACCTGCGCCTCGGCCAAAGGCGTCCTGACAAAGCCAGGGCAGATTGCGTTGCAGGTGATGGGTGTCTCCGCGATTTCGAGTGCCACCACCTTGGTCATGCCAACCACGCCATGCTTGGCGGCGACGTAAGCAATCTTATAGGGGCTCGCGACCAGCCCATGCGCGGAAGCGATATTGATGATCCGCCCCCAGCCACGCGCCTTCATCCCCGGCAAGGCGGCGCGAATGGCGTGGAAATTGGACGACATATTGATCGCGATGATCGCATCCCATTTGTCTTCTGGGAAATCTTCAACCGGGCTCACGAATTGAATGCCGGCATTATTCACCAGAATATCCACGCCCCCCAAAGCGGCCTCAGCTTCCGCCACCATGGCGCGCACGCCTTCAGGCTTGGAAAGGTCTGCCGCCGAATGGGGCGCGTCACCCCCGCCCATGGCCGCGCCGACCTTGGCGCGCGCCGCCGCGATATCCTCAGGCCTGCCCATGCCATTCAGCATCACCTTGGCACCCGATTCGGCCAGGAGCAGCGCAATGCCAAGCCCAATGCCTGAGGTTGAACCGGTCACGAGCGCCGAGCGCCCCGCAAGGATGCGTTCCATGGAACACCTATGTCAGCTGAAGTTGACATCCCTTAGCGGGGATTTCTCAAAAAAGGAACCGTGCGGGGACAGAAAACCCGCCCCCGCCCGAACAGTTAACCGGTCAATGGCGTTCGTAGATCAGCCGCGCGCGGATGGTCCCCGGCAATTCGCGCAGCTCGGCCAGAATCTCTTCGGCTTCCTTCCGCGCCTCCGCGCTGTCAATCACCAGATAGCCGATATCGCCGGCGGTCTGCAGAAACTGGGCAGAGATGTTCAAGCCGCGCCGGCCAAAAATTTCATTGATGCGGGAAAGCATGCCAGGCGTGTCCCGATGCGCATGGGTCCAACGCGCACCCGATGGCCGCGCGGGCAATTGCACCTGCGGGAAATTCACCGCGCCAAAGGTCGCCGCCGTGTCGGAAAAATCAATCAATTTCCGTGCCACTTCCTGGCCGATACGCGACTGCGCTTCGCCAGTGCTGCCGCCGATATGCGGGGTCAGGATCGCATTCGGCAGACCCTGCAAGGGGGAGACGAAAGCCTCCCCATTGCGGGATGGCTCAACCGGGAAAACATCCACCGCCGCGCCCAGCACATGGCCATCCTGCATTGCACGCGCAAGCGCTTCAAGATCCACGACCGTGCCGCGCGCATTATTCACGAAAACCGCGCCTGGCTTCATGGCGCGAATCTCGGCTTCGCCAATCATGCCCATGGTTTCAGCGGTTTCGGGCACATGCACCGTCACAGCATCAGATTCGGCCAGCAGCGCATGCAGGCTTGGCATGGGCTGCGCATTGCCATGCGGCAGCTTGGTCGTGTGATCAAAATAGATCACCCGCATACCAAAGGCTTCCGCCAGCACCGAAAGCTGCGCGCCGATATTGCCATAGCCCACAATGCCAAGCGTCTTGCCGCGCACTTCCCAGCTATTGGCCGCCGATTTGTCCCATTCCCCACGATGCGCGGCATTGGATTTCGGGAAGATGCCGCGCATCATCATGATGATTTCGCCAAGCGTCAGTTCCGCGACCGACCGCGTATTGGAAAATGGCGCATTGAAAACGGGAATGCCGCGCGAAGCCGCCGCTTCCAGGGCCACCTGATTAGTGCCGATGCAAAAGCAGCCAATGGTGATCAGCCGATCCGCCGCCGCCAGCACTTCCTCGGTCACCTGGGTGCGGGAACGGATGCCCAGCACATGCACGCCCTTCAGCGCGCGTGCCAGCACTGGGCCATCCAGCGCCTTGCTTTCGCGTTTGACGGAACGATAGCCAGCATCGGCCAAAAGCTCGACAGCGCTATCGGAAATGCCCTCAAGCAACAGGATCTTGATCTTGTCCTTGGGGAGGGAAAGGCGGGTTGTGCTCATGGGGGGCGCTCCTGCGCCTCATTCGGCCGGGTTTCAAGGGGCAATCCGCCCCGCGCGGCTTTGCCCTTGCCGTGATCGCATCTTGCGACGCATTGTGGCGCGGCAACAGAAGCCCTTTGCCTGGGATTACCAATGGATTTCGCCGCCCTCTCCGAATGGGTCAATCTGGCCATACGCTGGCTGCACCTGATCACGGGCATCGCCTGGATCGGGGCGTCCTTCTATTTCATTTCATTGGACAATCAGCTTGACCCGCCGGCGGACAAAAACCCGCTGGTGCGCGGTGAGCAATGGGCGGTCCATGGCGGGGGGTTTTACTACAAGCGCAAATACATCCTGGCGCCGGAAAAGCTACCGGAAAAGCTCCATTGGTTCAAATGGGAAGCCTATTGGACCTGGCTCAGCGGCTTTGCGCTTTTCGTGCTGATCTATTGGGGCCAGGCATCCAGCTACCTTATTGACCCTGCCGTGATGCCCCTCACCCCCTGGCAGGCCATTGGCATTAGCGCGGGGATGCTGGTGGGCGGCTGGGTCGCCTATGATCTGGTTTGCCGTTCCAAGCTTGGCGAGAATGAAACGCTGCTCGGCGTGATCGGCGCCGTGGCGCTGGCGGTGGTGGCTTATGTCTCCTGCCAGGTCTTCTCGGGCCGCGGCGCGTTTTTGCAGGTGGGGGCCATGACCGGCACCATCATGGTCGCCAATGTCGCCATGGTGATCATCCCGGGCCAGCGCAAAATGGTGGCCGCCATGAGTGCGGGCGCCACGCCCGACCCGAAATATGGCCGCTGGGGCAAGCAACGCAGCGTGCATAATACCTATCTGACGCTGCCGGTGATTTTCATCATGATCTCACCGCATTACCCCATGACCTGGCAGCACCCGCTGAATTGGCTGATCCTGCTGGTGATTGGCCTGGCCGGCGCCTTGGTGCGGCAATTCTTCGTGCTGCGCCAGAAAGGGGAAAACGCGCTTTGGCTGCCCGCCGGGGCAGTCGTGGCCATGGTCGCTGCCTTCTTCATCGTGCAATCGGGCAAGCAGGAATATACGGGCGCCGAGGTGCCCCCCTTTGCGGAAGTTCAGGCCATTGTCGCCGCGCGCTGCGCCACCTGCCATGCCGCCCGCCCAAGTTTTGAGGGCATTGCGGTGGCGCCCAAGGGCGTGATCATGGAAAGCCCGGCACAAATCCGCCGCTGGGCGGCTTCCATGCGCCAGCAGGTGCAGACTGAAGCCATGCCCCCCGGCAATATGACCGAGATCACGCCGGACGAACGCGCCAAGCTGATCGCCTGGGTCGCCGCCGGCGCACCCCTGGACTGAAGGAGCATCCCCCCATGGCCCGCAGCGGACCCGGTTCCCTTTCAACGCATGTCCTGAACACGGCTGAGGGCATTCCGGCCGAAGGCATGGCGGTAGAGCTTTGGCGCTTGGACCCTGCGCCGGTTTTGGTGGTGGCGCGGCTCACCAATGCCGATGGCCGCACCGATGGCCCGCTGATGAGCGCTGCCGATTTCATCCCGGGCCGCTACGAATTGCGCTTTGCCGTGGCCGCGTATTTTCGCGCCCGCAGCCAAGGGGCAGAATTGCCCTTTTTGGATGTGGTGACCCTTGCGGTCGGGCTCTCGGCGGAGCAGGGGCATTACCATGTGCCGTTGCTTTGCTCGCCCTGGAGTTACGCGACCTATCGCGGGTCCTGAAGCGCGATTCTGGACCCGTCATTCAAGATTCATTTGACCGGAATGACAGGATCACTAGGGTCCACCCTATGTTTCGTCGAACGATCCTGGCCGGGTTTCTGGCCTCCCCCGCTTTGGCGCAAGCGCCGGAACGGGCCAATCGCCTGATCATCGCTTTTCCGCCTGGCGGCAGCACCGATATCCTGGGAAGGCTCATCGCGCCCCGGATGGGGGAAGTGTTGGGCAGCGTGGTGACCCCGGAAAACCGCAGCGGCGCTTCCGGCGCCGTGGGGGCCGGCTTTGTCGCGCAGGCGGCACCGGATGGCGGAACAATCCTGCTCGATTCCGGGGGGCAATCGGTCAATCCCTTCCTGATGCGCGGGCTTGGCTTTGATTATGTGCGCGACCTTGCGCCCGTCACGCTGATGGCGACGCTGCCGCTTATTCTCATCACACGCGCCGAATACGATGCGGCGGATTTGCCCGCCCTGATCACCAGGCTGCGCGCCAACCCGCAGGAGGCGCGTTATGGCAGCGTTGGCGTCGGTTCCCGCACCCATCTGGCGGCGGCCAGCCTGCTGCGGCGGGCTGGGATCAAGGGGGAGCATATTCCCTATCGCGGCGGGGCGGATCAAATGGCCGGCTTGTTGCGTGGCGATGTGCCCTTTGGCTTTACCTCATTGGCGCTGGCAACGCCCTTGATCCGGGATGGCAAGGCCCGCGCCATCGGGCTTTCCGCGCCGGCGCGCGGCACGGCCTTCCCGGCCCCGCCAACCATTAGCGAACAGGGTTTCGCCGGGTTTCAAATGGGCGATTGGCTTGGGCTTTTGGCGCCAGCCGCCACCCCGGCCCCGCTGATTGCGCGCCTTGCCGCCGCCGCCAAGGATGCGGTGGAACAACCCGCTTTGGCGCCAAGGCTGGCGGCACTTGGCCTGACACCCGCGGCAGAAGGGCCGGAAGCCTTCGCCCGTTTCCTGGCCACCGAGCGCGCCGAAATGCGCGATTTGATCGCGGCTGAGAACATCAGCTTGACCTGAGGCGCCTGTTCACACGCGGATGATCCCGCCAAGCGGCGCCGTTTCGCCGCTATTTGGGAAAGCGGCATCAACCGCCGCCCTGGGCAAGCGCAGATGATCCCTGAGCAAGCCCTTGGCGAGGCTTCGTATATCCGTGGTGGGCCAAAGATCACGGTTCTGGAATAGCTTGGCCGGGGCGAGGCCGGGCCAATCCCCAAGCATGCGCCCGCCCTGGACTGCCCCACCCAAAATAAAGGCAGCACCCCCCGTGCCGTGATCCGTGCCCAAGGTGCCATTCACCCGCGCGGTCCGGCCAAATTCCGTCACCACCAGCACCGCAGTGCGCCGCCAGACATCACCCAGTGCCTGTTTCAGCGCGACCAGCCCTTCATCCATCTGCGCCAGGGGCGCATTCAGCCGGGCAGCTTGTTGGGCATGGGTGTCCCAGCCGCCCAATTCAAAGGCGGCGACACTCGGGCCTTGGGGTGCGGCCATCAATTGGCCGGCAGCCTTCGCCAGCACGGCGAATTGGCCCCCAGGTGCCGGGCGCTGGCGTGCGGCCTCCCCTAGGGTTTCCAGCACATAGCCCCGCGCCCGGACACCATCGCGCAGGCTGGGACCAAGCGCCCGATCGCGCGCGTTAAGGTCCAGAATGCGTGCCATCAAATCCGGCGGCAGCTCAGCCACACCGCGCGGCATGAAGTTATCAACCCGCGCCCTGCCCCGCAGCAAAAGCGGCGTGGTCGTGCCAATGGCAAGCCCGGCAGCGCGCCCGGCTGGGGGTGGGGGCAGCGCTGCCAGCGCGCGATTGAGCCAACCACTCGCCAGGCGCTGTTCCGCGCCGCTTTCAAGCAAATCCTGCGCATCGAAATGGCTTCTGGTGCGCCAAGGCCCCGCCACGGCGTGCAGGATCAGCGCCTCATTTTCCCGGAACATGGCATGGATGCAGGAAAGGCGCGGATGCAAGCCAAAGCGCCCGCCAAGGTCCAAAAGCCCATCCTCTCGGCCCGGTTCGGGCAAAGCCAAGGGACCGCGAAGCTCGGTAAAATCAGGGTCGGCATAGGGCTGTACAGCGTAAAGCCCATCAAGCCCACCGCGCAGCAGCACCACAACCAGCCGCGCCGGACCGGGGGCCTGGGCGAAGGCAAGGCGCACCCCAGGCAAGGCAAGGCTGGCGCCAAGCCCCAGCAGCAAAGCGCGGCGCCCAAGAGCGGGGAGATGGGCCTTGTTCATCGGCGCTGAAACTCCGGGCTGGTGAGCACCAAGGTCAGCGCTTCACGGGCGGAACCGGCACGAGACGCAGCGCGCAAGGTCTCGGGCTGGATCAAGGGGCCCATCACGGCTTCGGCCAGGGTGGCAGCATCCCGGCCGGCACCGCGCCCGGCTTGGCCAAAGGCCCATTCCACGCGCCGTAAGATCGCCTCCGGCGCGGCCCAATCCGCCATCTGGTCGGGCCAGCCATTGGGCGCGCGCGCATTCCAGATGGGTTGGCCCAGAAACTGAGATGTATTGATCAGCCCTGCGGTGATCTGGGCCGGAGCTTCAAGGGCGCGCAAGACGGCCATCATGTAATCCACGGGCGCGCGCAGCTTGGACAAAGGGGGCTTCCAGGCGGCGTCCAGCGCAACCAAGCGCCGCGCCACCGCCCCCAAATCACCGCGCGTATCCCGCAAGACAGCGAAAAGGGCGTCCACCGCCGCCGGCGGGGGAGAATCAGCCACAAAATGGATCGCGAGCTTGCGTGCCAAATGCCGATGCGTTGCCTCCTGATCCGCAAGCCAGGCAAGGGCGGCAAGACCGCCTTGTTCGCCCTCCATGAACTCTTGCCCCATGAGGGTCTTGGCGCCTGGTTCATGGGCAGCGCTGCGAAAGACAAACCCGAAAGGCGGGTTCACCGGGGCGGTGGACCAGCCTGTCAGGATATTGGCGAAGCTGGTGACATCGGCCTGGGTTTAACCTGCGGCGGGGGTCAGCGTGTGCAATTCCAGGATTTCGCGGGCCAGATTTTCATTGAGGCCACGCGGGCGCCCTTGGGCAGCACGGCTATTGGGCCCGACCGAGCCTTGATTATCCAGATAGCCGATCATGGCCGGGTGGCGCACCACGGCCAGCAGCATGTCTGAGAACCTGCCCGTGACATGCGGCCTGATGGCTTCGCGGACGAAATGGCCAACAACATAGGGCACTTTCCCGCGCGCCACAGTGAAATGATTGGCCCAGAACTGGACAAGCCTTTCACGAAACGGGGCCGCGCTGGTGAGGGTTTCGGCCAGCGCCGCGCTGACCTCTGCCCGCCAGAGGCGCGCCTGATGCGGGCGCCCCTGCCCCTGACGTGCCGATTCGCCATCTTCGCGGATCATGGCGCCTATCGCTGCCAGATCGGGCAGCGCGGCTTCGGTCAGGCGGGGCGTGGCCATATTGTCCAATTCCGCCAGCAGCGCAGCGCTGGGGTTGGCCGGCAGCGGTTCCCAGGGGCGGCGCCCATGGCCGAATCGGATCGCAGCGATGAAGGGCTCGGGCCTCATGGGGCGTATCTAGCCAAATCCGGGCAGCTTGGGGGCAACAAAGCGTAACCCAAAGTGAGGAAAGACCACCCGCACCGCCCCTTTGCGCTTGCAAACCGCGCCCGAACATCGCAGATAGCGCTCATCGAGGACTAAACCCTGAACCCTTATGGCGGGCGGCGACCGGCGAAAGCCGGGGCGGGCGTCCGGCTTTCGCTTATGGAGACCCACCGTGGCGCGTACCCCGCTTGATCGTATCCGCAATATCGGCATCACCGCGCATATTGACGCGGGCAAGACCACCACGACCGAACGTATCCTGTACTACACCGGCAAGTCCCACAAGATCGGTGAAGTGCATGAAGGCAATACCACGACCGATTACATGGACCAGGAACGTGAGCGCGGGATTACCATCACCTCTGCTGCCGTGACCGCCGTGTGGAATGACCACCGCATCAACATCATTGATACGCCCGGCCATATTGACTTCAACATTGAAGTGAACCGGTCCTTGCGCGTGCTGGATGGCGCGATCTTCATCATTGAAGGCGTGGCCGGCGTGCAGCCGCAGTCCGAGACCAATTGGCGCCTGGCTGACCGCTACAATGTGCCGCGCATCATCTTCATCAACAAGCTTGACCGCACCGGCGCCGATTTCTATCGCGCTGCCGATACGCTGACGGAAAAGCTCGGCATCAATTGGGTTGCGCTGCAATTGCCGATTGGCATTGAAGATACCTTCCTGGGCATTGTTGACCTGGTGGAGATGAAGGCGTTGATCTGGGAAGGTGACGAACTCGGCGCCAAGTATCATGAAGCGCCGATCCCCGCCGATTTGGCCGATAAGGCCGCCGAATATCGCCAGAAGCTGCTTGATACCGTGGTCGGCATCGACGAATCCGCCATGGAAGAATATTTCGACAAGGGCGATGTCAGCATCGAAACCCTGAAGCGCTGCATCAAGCGCGGCACCATTTCCGGCGAATTCCGCCCGGTGCTGTGCGGCACGGCCTTCAAGAACAAGGGCGTGCAGCCTTTGCTGGATGCGGTGATCGATTACCTGCCTTCCCCGATTGACCGTGAAGGCATCAAGGTTGCGCCAGAAGAAGGCCAGGATGAAACGGCCGATCGCCGCGTGATCCCCGCCAATGAAAACGAGCCTTTCGCTGGCTTGGCGTTCAAGATCATCAATGACAAATACGGCAACCTGACCTTTGTGCGCGTCTATCGCGGTGTGCTGCGTTCGGGCGACCAGGTGCTGAATACCACCAAGGGCCACAAGGAACGTGTGGGCCGCATGTTCCAGATGCATGCCGATAAGCGCGAAGAAATCAAGGAAGTCTTCGCGGGCGATATCGCGGCTTTTGTGGGGCTGAAGGATACCGGCACGGGTGACACCCTTGCTGCGCAGGAAGATGCGGTGATCCTGGAACGCATGGCCTTCCCGGTGCCCGTGATTGACATCTCCGTGGAGCCGAAAACCAAGGAAGGGGTCGAGAAGATGACCCTTGGCCTGCAGAAGCTGGCAGGCGAGGATCCTTCCCTGCGGCTGCGTACCGATCAGGAAAGCGGCCAGACCATCCTTTCCGGCATGGGCGAATTGCATCTGGAAATCATCATTGACCGCCTGAAGCGCGAATATGGTGTGGATGCGAATATCGGCGCGCCGCAGGTGGCGTATCGTGAGACCATCAGCCGCGCGCATACCGAAACCTATACCCACAAGAAGCAGTCGGGTGGTTCGGGCCAATACGCTGAAGTGAAAATCATCTTCGAACCCAAGGAACGCAACGAAGGCATCGAATTCGTCAACGGCGTTGTTGGTGGTTCCGTGCCGCGCGAATATATCCCGGCGGTTGAAAAGGGCATCAAGGTGCAGGCCGATACCGGCGTACTCGCTGGCTTCCCCACCGTGGACTTCAAGTACAGCCTGGTGGATGGCAAGTACCATGATGTCGATTCAAGCGCGCTGGCGTTTGAAATCGCCGCCAAGGCTTGCTTCCGCGAAGGCATGAAGAAGGCCGGCCCGGTGATCCTGGAACCCATCATGGATGTGGAAGTGACCACGCCATCCGACCATGTGGGCGATGTGGTGGGTGACTTGAACCGCCGCCGCGGCGTGATCCAGAGCCAGGACATGGCAGGCACCAGCGTGATTGTGCGCGCGCATGTGCCGCTTAAGGAAATGTTCGGCTATATCTCGAACCTGCGTGGCATGACGAAGGGGCGGGCTTCCTTCTCCATGCAGTTCCACCACTACGATCCCGTGCCGCGCAACATCGCGGATGAGATCATGGCGAAGTCGGCCTAAGGCTGGCTTTACCGCTGAAACGCAAAACGGCGCGGGGCCTTCCCGCGCCGTTTTTGTTTGGGCTTCGCTGCTGCGCGAAACGCGTGTCAGCTTTTCCCCGCATAGGATTTCGCCATGCCATCCGCGGGGTCTGCCTGCGGACCATAGGGCATGATTGGGTAGCGCAGCCCTGCCTTGGAAAGGCCGAGCAAGCCTTCCACGGCGCGCGCCAAATCCTCAGGCGGGCAGGCCATCAGCATCTCATCATCGGCCACACCACCATAACGGCGTTCGGCATAGCAGGGGATGGAAAGACATACGGTTTTATCGCGCAAAGCACGGCCCCAGGAATCGGCGCAGGCGCTTTCCCCGGTAATCGAAAAATCATAGCGCTTGTAGTTCTTCCATTGGAGGCCATTGATGAACAGGATCATCTGCGCCGGGTTCGCGTAGAACAGGCAGATATCGGGCGGATCAAGCCGCGCGGAACGAAGAGGCGCGACCACCAGCCCCTTATAGCGCGCCGGCACGCGCGGCATTTGCGCCTGATGCAGCCTGCCCGCTTCGCGGTTTTCAAACCACACGCCTTCAAACTTGCGGCCAGAGAGATAAAGTTCTGAGGGTTCATTCAACCCGATCACGCCGCCGCAATTGCTGAAGCCCGGCACGTTTTCTTCCGTAATGCCCATGGTGAAGCCGGCGATGCGCGCCTGTGTCACCAATTGGCAGGTGGAGAATTTCTTGCCCTCAGTCGGGCGACGGAGCCCGGGGATTTTCGCCATTTCCTCGGCGTCATCAAAGAGCTTCATGCCAATGGGAAAGGTGCGCAGCTTCAGCAATTCGCTGAGCTGGCGGGCCAGTTCGGCAATGGCCTTGGCATCAAGCGCGGGTGTTTCGGTAGTTGGTAGGGCGTCGGGCATGGCTTGTTCCTCCAGCTAGCGCCTGATCCGCGTAGGCTGAAGGCCGAAGCGGTGAATCAGTCGCTCAAATTCAGTCACATCGTGACCCGTCATTACGGGGCACGATGTGCATCATGCGCCCTGTTGCGGTGCTGCGCCATGCCCCCGACCAGCCAGGGGAAAGGAGTAAAGCCGCTCCTCCCCCAGCAAAAAGGCGCGCCCGCCCTGCAGGAAAAGCCGGGCAATGGCGGGATCGGTCACGCAAAGCCCGCCGGTGAAGGCGCCAAAGGCCGGCATCAACACGCGGCGCGGATTGGCGACAAAACAGGGGCGGGAAATGCCGCCCGCGCGCGTCGGCGCGGTTGCCTTCGGGTGCAAATGCCCGGCGATTTCCGGCGGCGCCTGGCGCGAAAAGGGGCTTGGGATATGGCGGAAGCTGATCGGGCCCTGGCGCCATTCAACAAAAGCCTCACCGGGCAGATCGCACGGTGGCGCGGGGTCGTGATTGCCGAGGACCCAGATGGGCTCAAGCCCCTGCAAAAGCTGCCGCAGCGCCGCACGATCCGTGGGCGAAAGGCGTGCCGCGCCATCGGCATCATGGAAACTATCACCCAGAAATACCAGCCGCTTCGGGCCATAGCGCCGGATCAGCAGCGCGAGCCGTGCCAGGGTTTCGCGCGTATCATAAGGCGGCAGGAAATAGCCGGCGCGGGCGAAGGCACTCGCCTTTTCCAGATGCAGATCCGCCACACAAAGCAGCTTCTGCGCCGGCCAATGCAAAACGCCAGCGGGGTCGAGCATGACACGCTCTGCCCCCAAATGAAGCGGTGCCGCGTTCATGAGGCGCGCCTTGGGGCGCTGCGGATAAAGCGCGACCGCCGCGCTTCACGCGGTTTTGGCCGTGCCGAGGCGCCGCGCGTGATGATGCCATCAGTCATGTCGGCGAGCGTCTCGCCAAATTCTTCTGCGCCATCGGTGGCCTCCGCAACCAGCGCGGCGGCTTCCGCCAGCAGGGCATCCTCTGCACCGCCCGCCACCCATTCGCGGCCTTCTTCGATCAGGGCGGGGACCGCCAAGGGCGAAACACGCGATAGTGCGCGATGCGTGATGCGCCCCTGAATACGCGCGAGAAGGGAAGCGATGCGCGCCACATCCGTCAGGCCCCGCGCGGCTTCTTCGCGCGTCGCGCGCAAAAGAATGTGATCCGGTTCATGCCGGCGCAGTACATCGTAAATCAAATCCGCATTCATCGTCATTTGCCGGCCTGATTTCTCTGCCCCCGGATGGTGCTTTTCCAGCAGGCCCGCAATGGTCGCTATATTGCGGAAACTCCGCCGCAGCATGGAAGATTCCGCAAGCCATTCCTCCATCTCATCGCCCAATATGTCTTCCGCAAATAGCCTTTCCACACCGGTCGGTTCAAAGGCGGACCAGATCGCCAGCACATAATCCGTGCCGACATAGCCAAGCGGCCCCATCCCGAGGCGTTCCATGCGCTTGGTCACCAAAAGCCCAAGGGTCTGATGCGCGAGCCGCCCTTCAAAAGTATAGGCCACAAGAAACCAGCGCCCACCGCGCGGGAAGGTTTCAATCAAAAGCCCATCGGATGGCGGCAATTCACTCCGCAGCGATTGCAGCTTCAGCCATTCCTGCACCTGCGCTGGCAAATGCGCCCAGCGCGAAGGATCATGCAAAATCGCGCGCACCCGCGCGGCAAGCCAGGTCGTCAACGGCATGCGGCTACCGGCATAAACCGGCACGCGGGGATCATCACCGCCGCCGGGGCTGACGATCACCGCAGCGGGGTCGAGCCGTTCATAGCGCACCACCTGGCCCGCAAACAGAAAGCAATCGCCAGCTGCCAGGGTTGAGACAAACCATTCCTCCACCTCACCCAAGGTGCCGCCGCCGCGCATCCGTACCTTGATCATCGGGGTTTCGACGATGGTGCCAAGGTTCAGGCGGAATTGCCGGGCCACACGCGCATCACGGATATGCAGCCGGCCTTCGGAATCGCGAAACAGCCGACGGAAACGCTCATAAGCCGCCAGCGCATAGCCGCCATCTTCGACAAAGCGCACCACATCATCAAAATCGCGCCGCGTAAGTGCGGCATAGGGCGCGGCGCGAATCACTTCGGCATAAAGCTCATCCGGATGAAATGGCGCATGACAGGCCATGGCCAGCACATGCTGCGCCAGCACATCAAGCCCACCCGGGCGCGGCGGGTCACCATCCAATTCGCCTGCGGCGGCGGCTTCCACGGCGGCGACGCATTCAATCACCTCAAACCTATTGGCCGGCACCAGCACAGCACGCGATGGCTCATCCATGCGGTGATTGGCGCGGCCCACGCGCTGCAACAACCGCGCAACACCCTTGGGCGCACCAATCTGGATCACCTGATCCACATCCCCCCAATCAATGCCGAGATCGAGTGACGCGGTGGCCACCACCGCGCGCAGTTTGCCCGCCGCCATGGCCGCTTCCACCTTGCGGCGCTGGTCAATTTCAAGACTGCCGTGATGGAGTGCGATGGGCAGCGAAGCCTCATTCAGGCGCCACAGTGCGGCGAAGCTTAATTCCGCCTGGGCGCGGGTATTGACGAAAACAATGGTGACGCGCGCGGCTTCGATGCGCCGATAGACCTCGGGCATCGAAGCCAGACCCATATGCCCGCCCCAGGGCAAATGGCCTTCCGGCAATTGCATATCAAAGACCGGCGCCGCGCCGCCCTCTGCGGTGATCAGCCGGACAGAGCCCGCTTGCGCATCCGGCGCCAACCAGGCGCGCAAGGCTTCCGGCACAGCGACGGTTGCGGAAAGCCCGATGCGTTTGGCACCCGGCGCCAGCACGGCAATACGCGAGAGACAGAGTGCCAATTGATCGCCGCGCTTGGTGCCGGCCAGCGCATGGATTTCATCAATGATGATGCTGCCGAGGCCGGCGAAAAACGCGGCGGCGTCGGGTTGGGAGAGCAACAGTGTCAGGCTTTCCGGCGTGGTTAGCAGGATATGCGGCGGTGCCGCGCGTTGCCGCGCGCGGCGATTGGCTGGCGTATCGCCGGTGCGGGTTTCAACGCGAATGGGCAGCGCCATATCGCCAATCGGCGCCATCAGATTGCGCGCAATATCCACCGCGAGCGCCTTCAAGGGTGAGATATAGAGCGTGTGCAAGCCCTCCCGCGGGGCGTTGTTCAGGTCAAGAAGCGTGGGCAGAAACCCCGCCAATGTCTTGCCGCCGCCGGTTGGCGCCACCAGCAGCGCGTGCTCACCGCCCGCCACGGCATCCAGAACGGCAAGCTGATGCGCACGCGGCTGCCAGCCACGCGCCGCAAACCAGCCGGCAAAAGGTTCTGGTAATGTTCGCATTCAGCGCTATCTATGGCGCGACAAGCCGCCGACGCAAGACCGGAACCGCATGGCCTTCACCACCGCCCCCCATCCCGAGACCTGGCTAAAAGTAACCCCGGCCGGGTTGTTCTGCGAACCGGGTGGGTTTTTCATTGACCCGCTGCGTGCCGTGGACCGCGCCGTGATCAGCCATGGCCATTCGGACCATGCGCGCCCCGGCCATGCGGCGGTGCTGGCAACGCCCGAGACTTTGGCGATCATGACCGCGCGGCTCGGCGAAGGCCGCGCTGGCGCCACGCAGCAGGCGCTGCGCTATGGGGAGGTGATCACCATCAATGGCGTGAAGCTTTGGCTGCGCCCGGCGGGGCATGTGCTGGGTTCGGCGCAGATTGCGCTGGAATGGCAGGGCAGCCGCGTGGTGGTTTCCGGCGATTACAAGCGCCGCGCCGATCCAAGCTGCACGGCTTTTGAGGTTGAGCGCTGCGATGTCTTCATCACGGAAGCGACCTTCGCGTTGCCCGTATTCCGTCACCCCGATGCGATGGGAGAGATTGCGCGGCTGTTGCGCTCGGCAGCGCTATTCCCGGAACGCACCCATGTGATTGGCTGCTATGCGCTTGGCAAATGCCAGCGCCTGATCCGCATGTTGCGCCAAGCGGGTTATGATCGTCCGATCCATTTGCATGGCGCGCAGCAGGGGCTTTGCGCTGTCTATGAGGAATTGGGTGTGGCGCTCGGCCCGCTGCTGCCAGCAACGGTTGCGCGCAAGGATGCGCTGAAGGGCACGATTGTACTGGCGCCGCCTTCCGCCATTGCTGATCGCTGGGCGCGGCGGTTAGCGGAACCTGTGGTCGCCAATGCCTCTGGCTGGATGGGTGTGCGCCAGCGCGCGCGCCAGGGTGGCGTGGAATTGCCGCTGGTGATTTCAGATCACGCGGATTGGGATGAATTGCTGGAAACTTGTGCTGCCACAGGCGCCGAGGAGGTTTGGGTAACGCATGGGCGCGAAGATGCGCTGATCCATGCGCTCGGGCTGCAAGGGATCAGGGGGCG
>VGDL01000030.1 GCA_016869735.1 Alphaproteobacteria bacterium | reverse complement strand
CAAAACCCTGAAACGTGACTATGCCCGCGTGAACCCAAGGCCAGACGCCATCTCGGTCCTCCAGCAGCTGCCAGCATGGTTCGAGGATTACAATAACATCCACCCGCATTCGGGCTTGCGCATGCGCTCGCCACGTGAGTTCATAGCAAGCAAGTTATCCAACCAAGCCGAGTGTCCGGTTTGATAGGGGCAAGTCCATCAAAAACGGTTGATTTTGTCCGATTGTGTCCAGGTCTATTGGGCAAATTCTGGGCAGCAAAAGGCGCGCTCTTTGGCGTAGGGCTGGTACTCTAACTGCTGCTTCCACGCTGGGAGGTGGAACCGCCGCTTCCGCTCTGGCAGGCCGGTGATGACGCCCCTGGTAAGCCTGCCCTGACCCAGGGGGGCTAGGCACCGACCCAAGGCTGGACCTACTTAACGGTTCCAGTAGCGGGCATAACGGCGGGCGCGCTCAGCGGAAAATAGGCGAACCTGACAGGCACTCTCTGCTGAAGACGGCGGACCACCTCGTCCGTTCCTTATGTCGGACATCATCTCGGCTTCCGTATGCCACCTGGGAGTTCTAGGGCAGTAAATACGAGACCACTCATCGATTGAAGGTGGGCGACCTTCTCCCCATGCTGGCCCAAAGAAATTCGGATAGTCACGCGGCGGGACGACAAGGCGCTGGCTGTCAGTACCCAGGAACGCTGAGATCGTCCGCGAGGGCAACTCCATGCGGCGATAGTAGCCGTCAACGCTGTCGATCACTTGAGCGTAGACCCGCTGCGCCTCAGCCGCCGTGATCTGACCGAATACCTGCTCATTGAAACTTGGTCTGTGCAGGCCCATAACATCGCCATTTCGGTCCGCACCAGCCGCCCAGATCAATACACACGCGCTGGCACAGATGCACCGGGCGCCAGCGCACAGGTTTCCCGTCCTCAACGCATCGCTGCTTAAGACGCTCACTCCGTTACGCATCTGTCGTGTCCGTGTATCAAACACGCTCCACGTCGGGGCGTGCGTCTCGATGAAGAGTTCTCGGACCAGTTCTCCGATCCTGATCGCTTCCGCAACGTCACCCCCGGAAGAGGCCAGCCAGAGCCTTGCGACCATGTTAGGCCGCGCAACCATTCTACGAAACTTCTCAAAGTCGCCCGGCACGATCCGGCCAACCATATAGAGGTCAGTGCAGCGCGTGTTGCCTGCCTGCCTAAAGAATGCGTTTTGGATATCGCGAAGCGCCGTCACATCGATAGGGCTGCGCGCCGCTTCAAGAGGTTCTACGAGGCGCCTGAGACCGTCGTTGAGCGTGTCAGTGGTCACGATGGAACGCCGAGAGCCGTCCGGCAACGTCTCAGAGTGAGCTCTGCTTCCAACTGTAGTCTCATCAACGCAGCGGAAATCGGCCGCCAGTGCCACCTGTGAGGTCAGCAGAAGCCATGTCAGAACAGTCAGAAGGGGACGGATCATGCGCGGCACCTCGCAATTAGTTACGAAGATATAACGCTTTCGTCCCCTTCTTCAAAGCCTGTCTCGAGATAGGCGACGATGCGCGCGGATTGGCGGCGCGATCCCGCTTGGTTTTGCCGTCGCCTCAGCCGCCGCGATGCAAAGCGCAAAGCTTATTGCCGTAAGGGTCGCGCACGTAAGCAAGGTAAAGCCGCACCGCGCCGCCTTCGCGCCAGCCGGGCGGGTCTTCAATGCTGGTGCCACCATTGGCGACCGCCGCATCATGGAAAGCCTTCACCTTTTCCGGGCTGTCGCAAGCGAACCCAATCGTGCCGCCATTGGCACCGCAGGCGGCCTTGCCATCAATCGGCTTGCCAATGCCAAGCGTGCCGGTCGGCGTGCGGTAAAAGCAGCGCCCTTTCGGGTCAATCTTGCCTTCCGCCACACCAAGCACACCCAGCGCGGCATCATAGAATTTCTTGGCCACGGCAACGTCATCCGCGCCGACGAAGATATGAGAGAACATTTCCACCCCATCATGTTGAGCCGCCCGGCAAAGGGCGATAGCCCATCTTCCGATACCCGGCGCCGATTGCAAGCGGGGGCGAAGCCCCATCCACCGCCCCCTGCGCCGGCGCGGCTTTCCAGCGGCGCGGATCAGGCGCTAGGCTTTGGCCCGCAATGTGCCGCTTTCAGGGGAACCCGCATGTCCAAGGCATTCTTCATGGTGCGCGCCGTCGTGGCAGACCCAGCCGACCGCGCCGCTTTCGACACCTGGTATGAAAAGGAACATCTGCCCGATGCGCTGACTGCCTTTGGCGTCGCCCATGCCTGGCGCTGCTGGAGCAAGACTGACCCCTCGCTCCATTTCGCCTTCTACGAATTCCCAAGCGTCGCGGCGGCCGAGGCGCTGCCGGGGTCACCCGCACTGGCCGGCATGATCAAGAAATTTGATCGCGTTTGGGGCAGCCGGGTCACGCGGTCCCGCGAAATCCTGGAATTCGCCGGGGAGTTGCGCGGCTAGCGCCTGATCCGCGAAGGCGGAAGCGCCGGAGCGGTCAATCAGTCGCTCAAACACATGTATGGCGTGATCTGCGGGAGCGGATCGCGCCTGATCAGCGTTTCGTCAGCGCCTCCGCGAGGCGCCGACTCGCTTCGCGGATGCGTGCCTCACTTTGCGCGAAACACAGGCGCAAATGGCCTTCCCCGCCCGCGCCAAAGGCCGCCCCCGGCGCAATGCCAACCTGCGCTGAATGCAGCAGGGATTTCGCCAGCGCCAGGCTATCCGTGCAGCCTTCCACCTTCAGGAACAGATACATCGCCCCATCCGGGCGCGGCGCGGTGACACCGGGCACGGCAGATAGCGCCGCATGGGCGATATCGCGCGCCTTCAAATACCGCGCGCGGGTTTCCGCGATGAAGGCATCACCCCTGTCGAGTGCCACCACGCCCGCATGCTGGATGAAGGTGGGCGCGGATGACATGTTGAATTCATTGAGCTTGCCGATCGCATCCATCAGCGCCGGGGGTGCGACAATCCAGCCCAAGCGCCAGCCGGTCATGGCCCAGGATTTGGAGAAGGAATTGACCGAAACCACACGGTCCTGCTCATCCGCGATTTCAAGGAGGGAAGGCGCGGCATCACCTGCGAAATAGAGCCTTTCATAGACATCATCGGAGAGGATCCAGGTGCCGGTCTGGCGGCATTTGGCCAGGATGGCGCGCTGTTCTTCGGCAGTCAGTGTCCAGCCCGTCGGATTACCGGGGCTGTTCAGGAAAAGCAGCTTGGTTTCAGGTGTGATGGCCGCCAGCAATTCATCCAAATCCGCGCGCCAGATACCGTTCATGAGGCGAAGCGGCATATCCGCCACTTCCGCGCCCATCACGCGCGCAATGCCATCCATATTGGGCCAGGCGGGGGCTGGGATCACCACGCGATCACCCGGCGAAAGCAGTGCTTGCGCCACCAGCATCAGCGCATTGACGCCCGATGCCGTGACCGCCACGCGCGCCGTGCCGACAGGGCGGTTGTTGCGCTGAAGGTAGGCCGCGATGGCTTCGCGGAGCGGCGGGATGCCAGGATTGGGCGCGTAGAAGGTTTTGCCTTCATCCAGCGCCAGCTTGGCCGCTTCCCGCACGAAATCCGGCGTTACTGTATCCGGCTCCCCGAACCAGAGCGGAATGACATCGGCCATATAGCGCCCGACTTCCGAGACCTCACGGATCAAGGAGCCGGGGATTTCAGCAAGGGCGGGGCGGGGGGTGGGTTCGAAGCGCATGGCGCGGCTTTAGCCTACCCATTCTGCGCTGCCCAGGCCCCAATAGGGGGCAGAGCCCTCCCGTTTCTGTTATGGTGCAATTTCCACAAGGAGTGTGCCCATGTCCCGCGATATCCTAGGCTGGCGGAAGCTTTTTGGTGTGATGGGGCCTTCCACCAATACCGTGGTGCAGCCGGATTATGACATGCTGCGCCCGGCGGGTGTCACCAATCATTACAGCCGCATTTTCACGCCTGATTCCGACGCGGTTTCCAATGAAAGTTTTCGCGCCGGCATTGCGGTGATCAGCGGCAATACAATGGATGCGGTGCGGAGTGTGATGACGTGCCATCCGGATTACCTGGTGATGGGCATGTCGGCGATCACGTTCTTTGGCGGGCGGAAGGGTGCCGATGATTTTGTGGCGCAGGTCAGGGATGTTTCCGGCCTTGGCATCAGCATTGGCAGCCATTCCTGTACAGCGGCCTTGAATGCCTTTGGCGGCATCAGGCGCATTGCGGTGCTGACCCCTTATTGGCCGGTGATGAATGCGGAGGTCGCGCGTTATTTCGGCGATATGGGTTTCTCTGTGGTGCGTGACATTGCGCTGCAATGCCGAAGCTGGACGGGCATTGCGCAGGTGGCGCCCGCTGAATGTGTGGCGGCGCTGAAGCGGCTTGATGGTGATGATGTGGATGCGATTGTGCAGGTGGGCACCAATCTTTCCATGATCCGTGTGGCGGCGGCGGCCGAGCTTTGGTTGGGCAAGCCGGTATTGGCCATTAATGCCGCAACCTATTGGCATGCGCTGCGTGCCAATGGGATTACGGAAAAACGCGAAGGCTGCGGCCGGATTTTTGAGGAGTTTTGAACCATGTCCACCGCCATCTTGCCTGAAATCCGCGAAGCGGAAGCGTCCCCCGAAATTGCTGCGATTTATGCTGCTTTGAATGAGGGTATTGGCATTGGTCAGGTGAACCTGATCTGGCGCCACGCGGCCGCCTTGCCGGGCGTGCTGGATTGGCTTTGGGTGCAGGCAGCGCCGGCGCTTGCTTCGGGCGCGGCAGCGGCAGCGCGGGAGGGGATTGCGGCGGGCATCACACTGTCAACACCGGCCGCATTACCGAAGCCGCCGGACCACGCGGCGCTTGCGGCCTTGGTGGAGATCTATAATCGCGGCAATCTGACAAATCTGGCGTTGCTTTCGGCCATTCTGCTGCGCCAGCAGGGCATGACACCGGGGGTGCCTCTGCCTTCCGCGACGCGTGGCGCGATGTTGTCGGCGCCGCCGCCCTTGCCAAAGCTTACTGCTTTGCCGCCGGCGCAGCAGGCGCAGATACGCGCGCTGACAGCTGCGCATGGGCTATCGGATGCGGCAGTGGTGCCAAGCCTTTATCTGCATCTGGCGCTGTGGCCGGATTTTCTGGCGCTGCTGCCGGAATTGCTTGCGCCATTGCAAGCTAATGGCGGTTTGGTGTGCGCGCGTAATGCGGCCGTGGAAGCGGCGCGCCTTGCTGCGCCGGGGCTGATCGCAGCACTCGGCCCTGCCCCAGCGCCCCCTGCTGGCTTGCCCGAATTCCTGATAGGGCTTGGGATTTTCGTGCGAGAGGTCATCCCCGGCATGGTGCCGGTTGGCTTATTCCTGCGCCGCGTGCTTGGGTGATATGTGCGTAGCCTGTGAAGCGCTGGGCGCGATGCGGGATGTGGCTTTTGCAATGGTGTACTCGGGCCTTCGACGGGTTCACGCAGCCAATAGACGGATTTGGTGGGGATTTGCGACAGAGTTTTTCCCTTACAGAAAAGCTGCAGCACGTTTCAGGGTGACGCCTCGATGGGCTTCCTGCCAATTGATTGCACAAGCGTCATATTCCCCGAACCTTGAAAGAAGATTATTGTCTGCCGGCCAAGGCGGGAGGTTTCCATGCGGTTCGGAAAAGAAACAGATAAGGTCGTAATTGGATTGGTCACGAATTATGACTTCGGAAAAATTGCGCCCTTCCTCAATAGCCTTGCGGCAACTGCCTATCAGGGCTGCGTTGTGCTCTACGTGAGTAACCTGAGCAGGGATACGCTGCGTACGATTCAAGCTTATGGCGTGGAAACAAGACCGGCTGCGGCTTTTCTTAAACGCAACATGGATCAGCAATTAACACGCTACCTCATGTATTTCGATTTTCTGTCGGGGTATAAACACGCGTTGAATTTCGTGATGTTCAGTGATGTTCGTGATGTGATCTTTCAAGCTGACCCATCCGGTATAACGCAATCAAAGACTCCCGGATTTCATGTTTTTCTGGAATCGGCGGACGTACCGATTGATCGGGATGGCAGTAACCTCCGCTGGCTGCACGATGCATATGGGCAGGATGTGGCTTCCATTATCGGCGCCATGCCGATCTGCTGCTCTGGCATCACGATGGGGGATCACGCAGGCATGCTTGGGTATACCGGCATGATGATTGATGAGATGCGCCAGCAATCGGGTGGCATGCGGATTCGGGGCGTTGATCAGGGAATCCATAATTTCATCCTCTGGATGCGACGACCTGCCCTGGCAGTCATTCATCAAAATGCCGATCATGTGCTCACGCTTGGTGTTGGCACTCAAGCTTCCTACGGCATCGTCGAGGATATGGTGACCGCAGCAGCAGGGCATATTCCACCAATCGTCCATCAATGGGATCGGCACCCAGAACTGGTGCAATTGGTTAAACGAAAATTTAGCGGCCAGCCAACGCATACGTTGGCTGTGGTTGACCACGAGGCGAATGAAATTATCGTGGGCCATGTTTCTGCTGGAACGACCAGTAAGGGCGTGGCCGCCCTGCTGACTTCACTCCGCCAGGCGGGCTTTGCGGGCAAGATCATTCTTGCGAAGAGCCAGGATTTGGCCCTTGATATTTCTGACCTGGCGCTGCGCTTTGATGCCACCTTGATCGCGCTGCCACCCGCGCGGGGTACTGGAGATTTTCACCGAGACCTAGCCCACTTGCTGCGACCCCTTCCCAAAAAGGCGAAGGTCGTTTGCCTTGACGCAGGAAGCTCTATCTTCCTGAGTTCGCCCTTCATAACACGCATGAGCCCGTTGATGTGCGTCGCTTATGGGCAGCGGGAAAGGCTCGGTATGTTTCCGAAGATACAGGAAGCTTTGGCCAGCTTCGCCGCCTCCCCAGATATCAGTGGGAGATTTCTTCCATACCCGCGATTTTTCATGGGCTATGCGGCGGAGGTGCTGCTGGCGATGGAACGAATAAGCCAAATCCTGGAATCCAGGCCTGGATGGGCAACGAATATGGCTCTCGAGATAGCGGCGGTGAGCCAAGTCATTTACCGCGCGCTTGATCCCGTTGCAGAAGTGCTGCCCAATTTCAGTTTAGTAGCCGATCTCGCCGGGCTGGATGACAATGTGGTCTCGCTCGATGCGGGCGCACTTTTTCTTGACCGTCATTGTTCTATCGTTTTGGAGGTGGACCGCTCCATCAAGCTTGGTGCGCATATTCAGGCAATGATCAGAAAGTGACATCAGCTGGCCTAGTCCGCGTTTCAGCATTGGCAAGTGGATCTGCAGCACCGCCAAGGATGCCGACCTTGAGCTTGCCGCACCTCCACGCATGCCGATAGGAAACGCGGCTAAAGGAGGGGGCTAAGCCCCCACACAACTCTCAGCCAGCGTCTTCCGTCGCCGCCATCTCAGCCGCCAATTCCGCTTCCAGGCTTCCGGCCTGGGCGGCGGCGGCCGCGCTTTCACCGCGTGTCTGCTTTTCCGCTTCTTCGCGGCTGCGCGCCACATTCACCATGACCGGGATTTGCACTTCGGGGTGGAGTTCCACCTGCACGGTGCTAATACCCACGGCCTTGATCGGCTCACCCAGTAGCACCTGTTCGCGCGTGACGGTCAGGCCGCCTTCGGTGCAGGCAACCGCGATGTCGCGCGCCACGACGGAACCATACAGGCTGCCGCTTTCACCCGCCTGGCGGATGATGATCACGGAAAGCCCGGCCACGCGTTCGGCCACACGCTCGGCCTCACCACGGCGCTTGATATTGTCCGCTTCAAGCTGAACGCGGTCGCGTTCGAAGCGTTCAAGGTTGGCTTTGCTGGCGCGAATCGCCTTGCCGGTGGGCAGCAGGAAATTGCGTGCATAGCCAGGGCGCACCTTCACGCGCTCACCCATTTGGCCAAGCTTGTCCACGCGCTGCATCAGGATCAGGTCAATCATGTCATGCCTCCGGGCGGCTGGTTGCGCCGCCCCCAATGTTCGAAAATGCCGAAGGCCGTCACCGCGATTGCGGCCGGCACGCTCAAGATCACAAGCCCGGCGTAGAAAACGCCAAGCATGAAGGGCCGGGCGGTACGGCCGGCAGAACGCCGATGCACTGCGGCAAGCCCCAGTAGAAAAAAGGGCAGCAGCAACACCACAAAAAGCGCGAAAGGCAGGCTGCTATCGCCGCCCACGCCAGTCAGCCAGATCAGCGCCGCACCGGATGGCAAAAACCCGTACCAGATCGGCAGGCGGGTTTCGCACCAGCGCGGCGTTGCGGCCAAAGCAAGCCCACGCCGAGACAACGCTTTTTGCGCACCAATCCCGCATAGGATCAGCGCCGCCACCATCCAACCCGCCATGGCGGGCGCCATGATGCGCGCCAATTGCTCCACCGGCATGCCGGCATCGGCAATCCCCATACGGGTCAGGCCTTGCTTGACCGAACCAATCAAGGCCCCGTCAAAGCCACCGGGGCTATCCGCCAGCAGCATCGCCACCAACAGGATGACCAAGGCTGGCCAAATGCCGGTCAGCGCCAGTGGCAGGGCAGCATCCAGCCTGCCGCTGCGCAGCCCCGTTGCCACCATCAGCAGCGCGGGAAGCGCGAAGCCCAGCAGATAGATCAGCGCCGGCCATTCACTGGCCAGAACCAACAACAATACCGTGCCAGTGCCAAGTGCGCCAAAGGCAGACGCGCTGCCAAAGCCAAGCCCGGCGGCGAAGATTGGCAAGGATGTCAGCCAGAAAGCGGCAAAGCCCAATGGCAACCCGCGCATGGCCCATAGCGCGGCAATGGCGGAAGCAATCCCACCAATCGCCGCCGCAAGCCAACGCGGGTCGTCCAACAGGCCGCGCCTGATGTCCATGGCTGATCCCATGCCCTTTCGCCGCTACGCGCTGCCTAATCCGCAATCACGTAAGGCAGCAGCGCCAGGAAGCGTGCGCGCTTGATGGCAATGGCCAATTCGCGCTGCTTCTTCGCTGAAACCGAGGTGATGCGCGCCGGCACGATCTTGCCGCGCTCAGACAGGAAGCGGGACAGGAGCCGCACATCCTTATAGTCAATCTTCGGCGCACCCTGGCCGCTGAAGGGGCAGGATTTGCGGCGACGATGGAAGGGCCGGCGCGCACCAACGGCAGAGCGACGGGCGGCGGGAATCAGATCTGCATTGTCAGACATGGCTTATTCCTCAATCCCCATGGGCATTTCCATTTCGTCGCGGCCACGCGCGCGGAATTCCTCGCGGTCATCGCCGCGGCCACCACGGCCGGAACCAAAGCGGCCAGCCGGGCGCGGGCCACGGAAGCTTTTTTCCCGATCGCGATCATCACCGCCGCGCTTGGACAGGACCGCGGATGGCGCTTCGTCAATCGCTTCCACGCGCACGGTCAGCATGCGCAGCACGTCTTCATTAAGGCCAAGCTGACGCTCGGCTTCGTTCAACGCGGCGGGGGGCGTATCAAGGCCAAGAAGCATGTAATGCCCCTTGCGATTCTTCTTGATGCGATAAGCAAGGCCGCGGAGGCCCCAGTATTCGCGCTTGCGCACTTCGCCACCACCTTCGGCCAAGGTCGCGGTCACCTGGTCTGCAATGGCTTCGACCTGCTGTTGCGTGATATCATTGCGTGCGATGAACACGCATTCATAAAGCGGCATGTGATCTCCCTTTGGCTGGCTCAGCCCTGGCCCCGGGATGGGGCGCGCATAAGGGCATAGCCGGGCGCTTGCCTTGCACCCGGCAGGGGAGCGGGGCGTAAAGCACAAAGGGGGGTGGGGGATCAAGCCCTGCCTATGGTCGCGCGGCACTTTATGCTTATGATCGCCCAGAAAACACAGAGGAACATCCGAATGAATCGTCGCAGCATGTTGATGGGCCTGCCCTTCGCGCTATTGGCCAGCCAGGCTGGCGCGCGAGGCCCTTGGGCCCCAAGCCGCCCGGTGGTGCTGGTGGTGCCCTTCGCCCCTGGCGGGCCCAATGATATTGTGGCGCGGCTGGTGGCACCCGCCATGCAGGCAGCCCTTGGGCAAAATGTGGTGGTGGAAAACCGCCCCGGCGCCACCGGGGCCATCGCCGCCCGCCATGTCGCGGCGCAACCGGCCGATGGGCATACGCTGATTGTGGCCGCCAGCGGCACCATGACCATCAACCCCGCCGTTATGGCCCGCCCCGGCTATGACCCCGAGAAGGATTTCGCCCCGGTCAGCCTGGCCATGTCGGTGCCCAATATGCTGGTGGTGCATAAGGATGTGCCCGCCACCAATGTGGCCGAGGTCGTGGCCTGGCTGAAGCGCGAAGCGGGCCGGGCTTCCTATTGCTCGGGCGGTGTCGGCTCCACCGAGCAATTGGGGATGGAGTTGTTCCTGAAACGCACGGGGACCGAGGCGACGCATGTCCCCTTCCCCGGCGGCGCCCCGGCGGTCACGGCCATGATCCAGGGTCAGGTTCAGGCCAGCATCCTGAACGCGGCAACGGTGCGCCCGCATGTGGCCTCAGGCGCTTTGCGCGCCATCGCCATTACCGGCACGCAGCGTTTTTCCGGCCTGCCGGATGTGCCAACCATGGTAGAAGCCGGCCTGCCGGATGTGCTTTCCGCTTCCTGGTCCGCCTTCCTGACGCCCGCCGGCACGCCCGCGCCGGCCATCGCCCGGCTGCATGAGGTGATTGTGGCTGCGCTGCGCGCCCCGGAAACCACGCAGCGCCTGACGGCGGCGGGTTTCACCATTGATGCATCCTCCCCCCAGGAATTGGGGGCCAGGATTTCGACGGAGCTCGCCCGCTGGAAGCAGGTGGTGAAGGACGCGAATATCCAGATGAATTGACGCGGTTGACAAGCCGGGGCCGCGCGGCCATTCGCGCGGCCTGACCTTAACCATCACGGAATTCTGATCATGGCCTTCGCCTTCGTCTTTCCCGGCCAGGGGAGCCAGGCTGTCGGCATGGGCCGCGACCTGGCCGATGCCTTTCCTTCTGCCCGTCACGTTTTTCAGGAAGTGGATGACGCTTTGGGCCAGAAGCTTAGCAAGCTGATGTGGGAAGGCCCGCAGGAAGAATTGACCCTGACAGCCAATGCCCAGCCGGCGCTGATGGCGCATTCCCTGGCGGTGGTGCGGGCTTTGGAAGCCGAAGGCGGGTTTGCGCTGGCCGCGCGCGTGGCGCTGGTGGCCGGGCATTCACTCGGTGAATACAGCGCACTGACCGCCGCCGGCGCCTTTGACATCGCCACCGCTGCCAAGCTTTTGCGCTTGCGGGGTGAGGCGATGCAGAAGGCCACCCCCCCTGGCACAGGCGCCATGGCGGCACTTCTGGGCGCCGAGATCGAACTGGCGCAGGAGATTTGCGGCGCCGCCGCCACCAACCCCGAAACCAACAAGGCCGAGGTTGTGGAGGCAGCCAATGACAATGGCGGCGGCCAGGTGGTGATTTCCGGCGCCAAGGCGGCCGTTGAACGCGCCATTGAAATCGCCAAGGAAAAGGGCGTGAAGCGCGCCATGCTGCTGCCCGTATCCGCGCCCTTCCATTGCGCGCTGATGGCCCCTGCGGCCGATGCCATGGCGGAAGCGCTAGCCAAAGCCGCGATGCAGGCGCCCGCCGTGCCGGTGGTGGCGAATGTCACCGCCGCCAAGGCGACAGATCCTGGCGAAATCCGCGATTTGCTGGTGCGCCAAGTCACCGGCACGGTGCGCTGGCGCGAATGCGTTGCCGCCATGGCCGCCATGGGCTGCGACAAGTTTATCGAGGTCGGTGCGGGTAAGGTGCTGACCGGCCTGATGAAGCGCAACGCGCCGGAAGCGACCGCGATCGCCATCGGCAATCCGGCCGAGCTGGAAGCTTTCCTGAAAACGCTGTGATGATGGCCGAGATCACGCTCTCGGAAATTGAGGATGATCCCGCCGCGAAGATCGCCCTGGATGGGCTTTCTGCCCTGAATGCGCCCTTTATCGGCCAGCATGGCTACAAGCCGCTGTCACTTGTGGTGCGGCGCAAGGCTGAAGACGCGCCGGTGGGCGGTGCCTTTGGCTGGTGCTTCGGCGGCTGGTATTACCTGCACCTGCTGTTTCTGCCCGAAGATATGCGCGGCACGGGCCTGGGTTCGGACCTGCTGACACGGCTGGAGGATGAGGCTCGTGATCGGGGCTGTATCGGCGCCTGGGTGGATACTTTCTCCTTCCAGGCGCGGCCTTTTTACGAAAAGCATGGCTATACGCTTTTCGGCAGTATTGAGGATCAGCCGCCCGGCCATGCGCGGCATTTCCTGTTCAAACGCTTCAACCAGGGATGAGAGATATGTTTGATCTGACCGGCAAGACCGCCCTTGTCACCGGCGCCACGGGTGGCATCGGCGCGGGCGTGGCCCGTGCGCTGCACGCCCAGGGTGCCACGGTTGCCATCACCGGCCGCCGCGCCGCGGAATTGGAGGCGCTGGCAGCCGAGCTTGGTTCGCGCGTGATTGTGGCGCCGGCTGATCTGGCAGACCCGGAAGCGCCGGCCAAGCTTGTGGAAAAGATCGAAGCCGAAGCGGGTTCCCTTGATATTTTGGTGAATAATGCCGGCTTCACGCGCGATATGCTGGCACTCCGCATGGGTGATGCGGATTGGAATGCGGTGCTGGAAGTGGATTTGACCGCGCCGTTTCGCCTGGCACGGGCTGCCTTGCGCGGCATGATGAAAAAGCGCCAGGGGCGGATCATTTCCATCGCGTCCATCGTGGGGGTCACCGGCAATGCCGGCCAGGCGAATTACGCTGCCGCCAAGGCGGGCTTGATTGGCATGTCCAAATCCTTGGCGCAGGAAGTGGCGACGCGCGGTGTCACTGTGAATGTCGTCGCGCCCGGCTTTGTGAAAACCGCCATGACCGATGCGCTGAATGACGCGCAAAAAACCGCGCTGCTGACGCGCATCCCAACCCAGCGCATGGGCTCGCCCGAGGATATTGCCGCCGCCGTGGTGTATTTGGCGAGCAATGAGGCCGGCTGGGTCACCGGCCAGACTTTGCATGTCAATGGCGGCATGGCGATGATCTGACGCGATGGTGGAGAAACTCAACGCCACGGAACGGGCCGCATTGGCGGTCACGCTGCCGGCATGGAAGCGGGTGGATGGCCGCGATGCCATCACCCGCGCCTTCCGCTTCAAGGATTTCTCCGAAGCCTGGGGATTTATGGCGCGCGTGGCGCTTTTGGCTGAAGCGCAGGACCATCACCCGGAATGGTTCAATGTCTGGAACCGGGTGGAAATTACGCTATCCACCCATGACGCGGGCGGGCTTTCCGCGCGCGATGTTAGGCTGGCGCAGGCGATAGACGGGCTATCGCCGGGCTAGATCAGTTCGTCGGCACGCTCGGCAGCGTGGGGAGCGCCGGGGTGGTGGGGGCCGTGATCGGCGCCGGGCCATCCAGGATAGACCGGTTCTGCTGCGATACGCCTTTGGTCAGCAGGGCCAAGGTCAGCGCCAGGGCAAAGAAGGCCGCGCCCAAAATGGCGGTGGAACGCGTCAGCAAATTGGCCGTGCCGCGCCCGCCCATGAAGGACCCCATGCCCTGGGATGAGCCCACGCCAAGCCCACCGCCTTCACTCCTTTGGAGCAAGACCACGCCAATCAGCGCGAGGGTCACAAAAAGATGCAGGACGAGCAGGACGGTAATCATGGTGGCGGGCTTTTAGCCGAGGCCGCGGCGCCCGGCTAGACTGAATCTGGCAGGTTACAAACAACTCCGCGCCAGACCCTGGACCATCGGGCCGCCCGTCGCCATTGTCTGTGCAGCAAAACGCAGCAGAGGCTTGTCATGGATAGCATCTTCTTCAGACGCCGCGCGCTTCTGGCCGGTGGGGCCGGGCTGGCAGCAGCAGCAGCGGCAGGGCGCGGCGCGGCGGCGCAAGGCGCGCCGATCCGCATTGGGGAGCTGAATTCCTACAGCCGCATGGCGGCCTTCTGCATCCCCTATCGCAACGCCATGCGAATGGCGGCAGAGCGGATCAATGCCGCCGGCGGTGTCATGGGTGGGCGGCGGCTGGAATTCGTCTTCCGCGATGATGGATCCACGCCAAGTGACGCGGTGCGCGTAGCGGAGGAATTGCTGACGCGGGAGAATGTTTCCTTCATCGCCGGCACGTTTCTGTCCAATGTCGGGCTGGCGGTGGCGGATTTCGCCAATCAGCGCAAGCGACTGTTCTTCGCGACCGAACCATTGAGCGACGCGCTGACCATGGCACAGGGCAATCGTTATACGTGGCGGCTGCGCCCTTCCACCTTCATGCAAACGCGCATGCTGGTGGAAGCCGCGCGTGGCCGGACGCAAAAGCGCTGGGCGATTGTAGCGCCGAATTACGAATACGGCCAATCGGCGGCAGCGAATTTCAAGCGGCTCATTGGCGGTGCCATTCCGGGCGCTGAAATCATTGCCGAACAATATCCCGCGCTTGGCCGTGTGGATGCGGGCGCCACCGTGGGCGCTTTGGCGCAGGCGCGACCGGATGCGATTTTCAACGTGTTGTTCGGCCCGGACCTGACTGCCTTTGTACGGGAAGGCAATACGCGGGGCTTGTTCGAACGCCGCCTTGTGCTTTCCATGCTGACAGGCGAGCCGGAATACATGATCCCGCTTGGCGATGAAACGCCGGAAGGCTGGATTGTTACCGGCTATCCCTGGGATCAGGTGGAAGGCGCCGCGCATCGGGCTTTCGTTGAAGCCTATCGCGCGCGTTTCAATGACACGCCACGCAAGGGCAGCCTGCTTGGCTATGTCACGGTGCAGGTACTGGCCAATTTGCTGAACCAAGCCAATAGCCTGGATAATGAGGTGCTGGTGGATACGCTGCGCGATCTGCGCACTGAAACCGTGGTGGGCAATGTCACCATGCGCGGCATTGATCAGCAGGGCAGCATGGGCACATGGGTGGGAGAGACCACGCAGCGCAATGGGCAGGGCACCATGCGCAATGCGCGTTATGCCGATGGCGCTGATTTCATGTTCCCCGAAGAAGAAGTACGGGCCGCGCGCCGGGCTTGAGCGTGGAATTCGGCTTTCTGCTGGTCCAATGCCTTTCGGGCCTGGCCAGCGCATCATCGCTTTTCATCATCGCATCGGGCCTCACGCTGGTGTTCGGCGTGACGCGCATCGTCAATTTCGCGCATGGGTCGTTTTATATGCTCGGCGCCTATATGGCGGTGACGATCGTGCCCTGGCTTTTGCAGATTGAACGATCACCGACGCTGTTCTTTGCCGGGGTGCTGATTTCCGCCTGTGTGGTGGGCGTGCTTGGCGTGCTGATGGAAATCCTGCTTCTGCGGCGGATTTATAAGGTGCCGGAGTTGTTTCAATTGCTGGCGACCTTCGGCGTGGTGCTCATGGTGCAGGATGCGGTGCTGCATATCTGGGGGCCTTTGGATATTGCCGGGCCACGTGCGCCGGGGCTGCGCCATGGTGTGATGATTCTGGATCAGCGCTTTCCGGCTTATGATCTTTTTCTGATTGCTGCCGGGCCGGTAGTGTTGGGGTTGCTGTGGTTGCTGATGCACAAAACGCGCTTTGGCATTTTGCTGCGCGCCGCAACGCGCGACCGCGACATGGTGGGCGCGCTTGGTGTCAATCAGGCTTTGCTGTTCACCGGCACGCTGTTTCTGGGCGCGTTTCTGGCGGGGCTGGGCGGTGCCTTGCAAATCCCGCGCGTTTCGGCATCCGCGCAGATGGATCTTTCGATTATTACCGAAGCCTTTGTGGTGACGGTAATTGGCGGCATGGGCTCCATTGGTGGTGCCTTTTTGGCGGCGCTGCTGATTGGGCAATTGCAGGCTTTCGGCGTGCTGATTTTCCCGAAAATCACGCTGGTGCTGGTGTTCCTACTAATGGCGCTGGTGCTGGTGGTGAAGCCCTGGGGCTTGCTTGGGCGCCCGGAAAATGCCGCAGGTCTTAGCGCCTTGCCTGAGGGCATCATGCAACCGCGTGGCTTTGCGGCTGCCGAGAAACTGCTTGTGCTGCTGGCGGTATTGGCGGCGGCTGCAGTGCCGATTTTTGGTGATACTTATGCGATCAAGGTCGCGACCGAGGTGTTGATCTTCGCCCTCGCCGCCTTTTCGCTGAATTTCCTGGTGGGCAATGGTGGTATCGTGAGCTTCGGCCATGCAGCCTATTTCGGCCTTGGCGCTTATGCGAGTGGATTATTGGTGACGAAGCTTGGCATGCCGATGGAACCGGCGCTGATCGCCGCACCCTTGGTGGGCGGGTTATTCGCGGCGCTATTCGGGTTTTTCATCGTTCGCTTGCAGGGTATTTATCTGGCGATGCTGACCTTGGCTTTCGCACAGATTGCCTATGCGGTCTGCTTCCAATGGGTGGAGGTCACGGGGGGCGATAACGGCATTGTTGGTGTCTGGCCTTCAGCCTGGGCGGCATCACACAGCACCTATCACTATATTGTGCTGGTGGCGGCAGGGTTGGGCATTTTCGCGCTGCGCCACGTGATCTACGCACCCTTTGGCGCCAGCTTGCGCGCCGCACGCGATTCTGCGCCGCGCGCTGAGGCGATTGGCATTGATGTGCGCGCGCATCGCTGGCTTGGCTTCACCATTGCCGGTGCTGCGGCAGGCTTGGCGGGCGGGCTTTACGCATTTTCAAAAGGTTCGATTGATCCGACCTTGCTTGGCATTCCGCTGTCGGTGGATTTCCTCGCGATGATTTTGCTGGGTGGCATGCAAACCGTGATGGGGCCGGTGTTGGGGGCGGCGGCCTTCCACAGCATCAAGGATGTCTTCATGCCGCTCACGGATCATTGGCGCTTTCTACTCGGTGCTTCCATCATTGCGCTGGTGCTGATCTTTCCACGCGGGCTTGGTGGCGCTTATGCCGCGCTGCGCGCGCGGCTTTCGGGTGGCGCGCCATGACGCTGCTGGTTGTCGAGAATCTCAACAAGAATTTCGGCGGCGTAGTGGCGGCGCGCAATGTGAGTTTTGCCCTGGCCGCCGGCGAAATACTGGCCATGATCGGCCCGAATGGCGCGGGGAAATCCACCAGCTTCAATATGGTGGGTGGGCAATTGCGCCCCGATAGCGGGCGCGTGATGCTGGCCGGGCAGGATATTTCTGGCCTGCCGCCGCGCGCCATTTGTCGCCTGGGTGTAGGGCGCAGCTTTCAGGTGGCGCAGACCTTTCTTTCCATGTCAGTACTGGAAAATCTGCAAATGGCGCTGATTGCCTATGCCGGGCGCACGCGCGATATGCTGGCGCGTAGCAGCGCGCTGTATCGGGATGAGGCGCTGGGTTTGCTCGATCAGCTTGACATGGCGGAACAGGCGGAATGGCCCATGGGCGCGCTGGCTTATGGTGATGTGAAGCGCGTGGAATTGGCGATTGCGCTTGCCGGCGCACCGCGCCTGCTACTGATGGATGAACCCACCGCCGGCATGGCGCCCGCTGAACGCGCCGCGCTGATGCGCCTGGTGGCGGGCATTGCGCGACGTGCCGGCATCGGCGTGCTGTTCACCGAACATGACATGGATGCGGTTTTCGCCCATGCGGATCGCATCCTGGTGCTGGTGCGCGGTGAGATCATCGCCGCAGGCAGCCCGGAAGACGTGCGCGCCAATCCGGAAGTGCAGCGCGTTTACCTCGGTACTTCCGGCCTGCGTGCTGCACTACGTGCAAGAGCAGCGGCGCATGGCTGAGGCGATGCTGGAAGCAGAAGGCTTGCGCGCCGGCTACGGCCCGGCGGAGATCCTGTTTGGTGTGTCGCTGCGCCTTGCGCGTGGCGAGGTTGCAGCCCTGATGGGCCGCAATGGCGCGGGCAAATCTACCACGCTGAAAGCGATCATGGGGCTGATCACGCCACGCGCCGGGCGGGTGCGTTTTGCCGGACGTGATATCGCCGGGCTCGCCGCCTTTCGCATCGCGCGGCTTGGCTTGGGTTATGTGCCGGAAGATCGGAGGATTTTTACCGATCTGACGGTCGCGGAAAATCTGGAAGTTGGCCGCCGCCCGGCAGAAGGGCGCGATGCCTGGACGCCGGAGCGCTTGTTTGAGGTTTTCCCAAACCTCGCTTCCATGCGCCATCGCCACGCTGCCGCCATGTCCGGCGGGGAACAGCAAATGCTGGCGATTGCGCGTACGCTGATGGGCAATCCGGCTGCGGTGCTGTTGGATGAACCATCCGAAGGCTTGGCACCCGTCATTCTGGAACTGATGGCCGATGCCGTGCTGCGCATGAAGCGCGAAGGCATTGCCGTATTGCTGTCAGAACAGAATTTTGATTTCGCCGCGGCGGTGGCGGATCGCGCTTATGTCATCGAAAAGGGCGAGATTCGCTATGATGGCAGTATGGCAGCGCTGGAAGCGGACCCAGCGCTGCGCGCGCAACACCTCAGCCTCTAGGTAAGTTGGCGAAAACCTCATCCACCGCAGCGCCGAAGCGTTCCACGATCATCTCGACATCCTGCGCCGTCACGATATAGGGCGGTGAGAGGATCACGTGATCGCCATGCTTGCCATCAATCGTGCCGCCCATCGGGTAGCAGGCCAGGCCACGCGCGAAGGCCGCATGCTTGATGCGTTCATTCAAGCCGAGTGCGGGGTCGAAGGTCGCTTTGCTCGCGCGATCCTGCACGAATTCCACCGCCCAAAACAGGCCACGGCCGCGGATATCACCGACATGGCGATGATTGCCAAGCCGTTCCATCAAACCGCGTTCCAAAAGCGCACCAGTGGTGCAGACATTGGCAAGCAGGTTTTCTTCCGCAATCACTTCCTGCACCGCAAGTGCCGCCGCGCAGGCGACGGGATGGGCCTGATAGGTATGGCCATGCTTGAAAGTGCCAGTGCCACGCTTCAAGGTTTCCACCACGCGGCCATGCACCAGAATACCGCCAATCGGCTGATAGCCGCCGCCAAGCCCCTTCGCGATCACCTGAATATCCGGTGACACACCTTCCTGTTCCCAGGCATGCAGGGTGCCGGTGCGGCCCATGCCGGACATCACCTCATCCAAAATCAACAACGCGCCATGCCGATCACAGATGGCACGCATGGCTTGGAAATAACCAGGCAGCGCAGTGGCGCACCCAAGCGTGGCACCCACCACGGTTTCCGCGCAAAAGGCAATCACATTGCGCGGGCCAAGGCGCTGGAATTCCGCTTCAAGCTCGGCGGCTAGACGCGCGACATAATCCGCATCGCTCTCATCATCCCGCCGATCGCGATAGGCATAACATGGTGAGACATGGCTGAAGGCATCAGACAAAATCGGCGCATAAGGCGCCCGCCGCGCAATGTTGCCGCTGGCCGCAAGCGCGCCAAGCGTATTGCCATGATAGGATTGGCGCCGCGCGATGAAGCGCGTGCGCTGCGCCTCACCCGCTTCCAGAAAATATTGGCGCGCGATTTTGAGTGCGGCTTCCATCCCCTCACTGCCTGAGGAAACAAAATAGGCATGGGTCAGCCCACCTGGCTTATGCCCGACCAGCACTTCCGCAAGCTTCTCAGCACTGCCGGCGCTGAACAGCGCGGTGTGCGCGTAACACAGGCGATCAATCTGCGCCTTCATGGCGGAAACCACATGCGGATGGCCGTGTCCTAGGCACGCAACCGCCGCGCCGCCCGACCCATCAATCACATCATGCCCGGTGGAATCGCGCAGCCAAATCCCCTGGCCGGAAACGGCAATGGGCGGGTCCTTCAACAGGTTGCGATGGACGATATGGGACATGGCGCGGGCTCCTTCGCGGACATCCTGCCGCGTTATGGCCCGCAGGGCTAGCGGACAATTCAAGGCGTCAGCAGCCCGACCACAGCGCCTGTCATGCAGCAGGCGATGGCAGCCGAAACCAATGATGGCATACCAAGCCGCAAAATATCCGCGCGCCGTTCCGGGCACATGCCGGCCATCCCCGCCACCATGATCCCGACCGACCCGAAATTCGTGAAGCCGCAAAGCGCATAGGTCAGGATCAGGCGGGAACGTTCCGAAAGCCCCGCGCCGCCGGATTGCGCGAGCCCCAGGAAGGAGACGAATTCATTCACCACGATCTTCACGCCCAGCGATGACGCAACTGTGGCGGCTTCAGAAGCCGGCACGCCCATGGCCCAAGCCACTGGCCATAGCAAAAGCCCGAGCAGGCGTTGCAGCGTGAAGCCGGTTGCGGGTTCCAGCACCATATTCACCAAAGCGACCAGCGCCACAAAAACAATCAGTGACGCCATGATGCCAAGCAGCAGTGAAAGCCCATCCTGCGTGCCGCGCACCAGCGCATCCATGCTGCTGTCGTATAGCTTCACCGGTGCGCCGGTATCGTGATCCGCCACGCTGCTGGCGCCTTCCGCTGGCAGCATCAGCAAAGCCGCCAGGATCGCGGCGGGGGCGGAAATCAGGCTCGCGGTCAGCAATTGCCCTGCCGCATCCGGCACCACGGGCGCAATCATCAGCGCATAAACCACCAGCGTATTGCCGCTGATGGTGGCAAGCCCTGCGGTCATCACCACGAAAAGCTCGGCCCGCGTCATGCGTGCAAGCCAGGCGCGGATCATGAGTGGCGCTTCCACCATGCCGACAAAAACATTCGCCGCCACGCCAAAACCGGCCGCACCACCAATGCCGAAAAGCCGGCGCAGCACCGCCGCCATCACGCGCACAATCGCGGGCAGGATGCCCCAATGATAGAACAACGCCGAAAGCGCACCGACCACCAGCACCAAGGGCAGGGCCTGGAAAAACAGAATGAAGGACGCACCGGGGCGCAGTTCCTGAAACGGCAAGGCGCCGCCACCCAAATAACCGAAAACCAGCGCCGTGCCGGCCTGAGTCGCGACAGCCAGCGCATTCACCGCATCGCCCAAGTAACCGAAAGCCGCGCGCAGTGGCGCGACATGCAACAACGCCGCACCAAGGGCGATTTGCAACGCCAAGCCCATCAGCACCACGCGTACCGAAACACCGCGCTTGAAGCCACCCAAAGCCCAAGCCAGCAGGCAAAGCGCCAGCAAGCCGAAGCCGGATTGAACTTGCAGCGCGGTCATGCCGGCAGGTCATCCTCAGGCATGGTGGCGGCGGCATCCACACCAAGCAGGCTCGCGGCCTGATCGCCTGGCATTGCCTCCACATCCTTCAGCTTTCGCGCAATGGTGCGGGTGCGGGTGCGGGCATCGCCGATGGAATTGCCAACCGTCGTCACTTGCTTGCCGAGCTTCTCCAAAACGCCATCCATCTTGGCCATTTCCGCCTTGGTGGCCGAGAGCAATTCGCGCACGCTCTCCGCATTCTTTGAAAGCGCCAACGTCACATGCCCAAGCTGGATGGTACGCAGCATGGCCGGCAGCAACGAAGGCCCTGCGATAAAGACCCGTGCATTGCGCCCGACATCATCAATCAGCCCGGGGATGCGCGCGACTTCGGCGTAAAGCCCCTCGGTTGGCAAATACATCACGGCGAATTCCGTGGTGGCGGGCGGGTTGATGTATTTGTCGCGGATCTTCAACGCCTCACCCCGGATGCGCGCCTCCAATCCCTTGCGCGCCTGCGCTTCGGCCTCAGTCTCACCAGCGTCATGGGCTTGCAGCAGCCGTTCGTAATCCTCCACCGGGAATTTCGCATCCACCGGCAAGCGCACCGGTGCTTCCTGACCAACCGGCATGAGTATCGCAAATTCCACCGTATCATTGCTGCCTTCGCGCAGCTTCACATTCGTCTCATAAGAACCTTGCGGCAGGAAATCATCAAGCAGCGCCTTGACCTGAGCTTCCCCCCAGCCGCCGCGTGTCTTCACATTGGAAAACAAGCGCTTCAGGTCGCCAACCTGGCTCGCCACCGATTGCACGTTGCCCATCATGGCCTGGATGGCGTTGAACTGGTCAATCACGCGGGTGAAGCTTTCGGTCATTTGCTTTTCAACCGCCGCGCCCAATTGTTCATTCACACTGGCCTGAATCTCCGCCAACCGCTTGTCATTGGCTTCCCGCATATCTTTGAGCTTAGCTTCAAGTTCAGTGCGGGTTTCATTACCCTTGCGGTCAATCACATCGCGTGCCGCCGCCATTTCGGCAGCGATGGCAGTCTTCATCGCGGCCTGGGATTCGGCCAGCGCCGCGCGCACCTGTTCCACCATCACCTGCACGCGCGCCGCCGCGTCAGCATTCTCCTGCCGCAGTTTGGCAGCGCTTTCGCGCGCTTCCATCACGCCTTGCTGCTGCGCCTGGGCAGTGGCGCCCTGCACTTCCATCAGCTTCGTCGTCAGTGCCGACATTTCGCGCCCCAGCGTCACTTCGCTGGCGGAAAGTGCGGCCTTCACATCACTGGCAAGGCCGGCCAGCCTTTCGCCCTGGCGTTCCTGTGCTGCCTGCAATAACGCAATCGTGGAATCAGGCGTGGGCTTGCGCAGCAATAGCGCCAGCAGCAGCGCCGCCACCACACCAAGCCCCACCAGCATCAGAATGGTTTCAAGCGCCATGAGCGTTTCTCAATGCCGGAAATGCCGCATGCCGGTGAATACCATGGCAAGCCCGGCCTTGTCGGCTGCTTCAATCACTTCATTGTCGCGGATCGAACCGCCTGGCTGGATAATGGCCGTGGCACCAGCGGAAGCGGCGATTTCCAGCCCATCCGCAAAGGGAAAAAACGCATCGGATGCCACAACCGACCCCTTGGCGAGTGGTTCAGGCAAGCCCGCCGCCTTCGCCGCCGCTTCGCTTTTCCAGGCGGCGATGCGGCTGCTCTCCGCCCGGTTCATCTGCCCGGCGCCAATGCCAACGGTGGCCAGCCCCTTGGCATAGACAATGGCATTGGATTTCACATGCTTGCAGACACGGAAGGCGAATAGCAGGTCAGCCATTTCTGTAGCTGTCGGCGCGCGTTTCGTCACGCATTTCAGCGTCGTTTCCGTCACACGCCCGGCATCGCGCGATTGCGCGAGAAACCCGCCCGCGACGGAACGGAAGGTCATCCCCGGCGCAGCGGGGTCAGGCAGACCACCCGTCAGCAGCAGGCGCAGATTCTTCTTTTTGGCAAAGATGGCGAGTGCCGATTCATCCGCATCGGGCGCAATCACCACTTCGGTGAAAATCGCCGTAATGCGCTCCGCCGCTGCCGCATCCAGCTTGCGATTGGCCGCGACAATGCCGCCGAAAGCCGAAACCGGGTCACACAATAGCGCGCGGTCCCAGGCTTGCGCCAAATCACCGGCCATCGCAATGCCGCAAGGGTTGGCGTGCTTCACAATCACAATCGCCGGTTCGTCAAATTCAGCGAGTGCTTCAAAGGCAGCGTCGGTATCGTTCAGGTTATTGTAGGAAAGCTCCTTGCCCTGAATCTGCCGCGCGCTGGCAATGCCCGCGCGTACGCTGCCATCCACATAAAACGCTGCCGATTGATGCGGGTTTTCACCGTAGCGCAAAGTCTGGCGCAGCGAACCTGTGAAGCTGAGGCGTTCAGGAAATGCTTGCCCTTCCTGCCCCGCGAACCAGCCGGATATCGCCGCATCATAAGCCGCGGTACGCGCGTAAGCTGCCGCCGCCAAACGCCGGCGCGTAGCCAGGCGTGTGCCGCCTGCTTCTGCAATTTCAGCCTGAACTTCGGCAAAATGCGCGGGTTCTGTGAGCACCGCGACATGGGCGTGATTCTTGGCGGCACTGCGGATCATCGCCGGGCCACCGATATCAATGTTTTCGATGCAGTCTTCAAAATCCGCACCTTTCGCGACGGTGGCTTCAAACGGGTAGAGATTGACTGCCACCAGATCAATCGGCGCAATGTCATGCGAGGCCATTTGCGCCAGATGCTCGGCCAGATCGCGCCGGCCCAGAATGCCGCCATGCACTTGCGGCACCAAAGTCTTCACGCGGCCATCCAGAATTTCTGGAAAGCCCGTATGGTCTGACACATCCTTCACTGGCACACCCGCATCGCGCAGCGCCTTGGCGGTGCCACCGGTGGACAGGATCTCCACCCCGCGCGCCGCCAGGAAGCGGCCAAATTCAATCAGCCCGGTCTTGTCGGAAACGGAAAGCAGCGCGCGACGCGGCGCGATCACATCAGTCATGGCGGGAATCCGTGGAAGCAATGCCCCGCGCATACGCCCGGCGGCAAGGGGGATCAACCCTGCGCGGCCTAATCCACAGGCAGGAAGATAAAGACCACCGCCCCCAGCAGGCAAAGCGCGGCGGCAACGAAATTCCAGCGCAGCGGCTCCCCCAGCCACATCACGGAAAACGCGGCAAAAACCGCGAGTGTGATCACTTCCTGCATGATCTTAAGCTGCTGGCCAGTGAAGGCCCCATAGCCGATGCGGTTCGCCGGCACGGCCAGGCAATATTCAAAAAACGCAATGCCCCAGGAAGCCAGCACCGCAAGCCAAAGCGGCCAGCTTGGCTGCTTCAAATGCCCATACCAGGCGAAGGTCATCAGGATATTGCTGCCCAGCAGCAACAGCGGCGTCAGCAGGAAGGGGCTATTCATGTGGCGGCGCCTTCAGGTTTAGGCGGCAGGCGCTGCAGCAGCCAAAGCATAATCGCCATGGCAGGCAGGGCCGCTGCTGTGGTCAGCACGAAAAACCATGGCCAGCCCAGGCTTTCGGCCAATACGCCCGATGTCGCCCCCAAGGTCCGCAAGGGCACCGCCGCCAGCGACGACAGCAGCGCATATTGCGTGGCGGTGAAACTCCGGCTGGTCAGCATCCCCAGATATGAAAGAAACGCCGCATCCGCGAGGCCATCGGTGAAATTCTCCACCCCCACCTGCGCGAACAACATGCGGATATCATGCCCCGCATAAGCCAGCGCGACATACATGAGGTTGGACAGCATTTGCGTGATCCCGGTCAGGATCAAGGCGCGCCCGGTGCCAAGCTTCGCCACCAGCCAACCGCCGGCGAGCGCACCGGCCAGTGTCGCGACAAGGCCGAAGACAGAAGAAACACTCGCCACTTCCAGCCGGGTGAAACCAAGCTCTCGATAGAAAGGCGCGGTCATGATGCCGGCAAGGGCCTCGCCCAGCTTGAACAGGGCGATAAAGGCCAGGATCGCGAACCAATAGCGCCGACGCATGAAATCGGCGAAGGGATCAATCACCGCATAGCGCAGCCGCGCGGCCCAACCTTGCGGGGCGGCGCCCCCCTGGCGCGCGGGTTCGGCGGCGAACAGCACGGCAATAACGCCAAGCCCGACCATCGCGGCGCAGCCCGCAAAGGCAAAAGCCCAGCCGGCGAATTCCACCATGGCCAGCGCGCCCGCAGTCGCGGCCAGCAGCGCGCCCCGATAGCCCCAAACATAGCAGGCCAGGCCATAGCCCTGATCGGCTTCGTCCAGGCTTTCAATACGGAAGGCGTCAATCACAATATCCTGGCTGGCGGATAGGAAAGCCACCGCGACAGCCACCGCCACCGTCAGGCTGACATCCAGCGCCGGATTGGTCTGGCCGAGTGCGATTATGGCCGCCATCAGCGGGATTTGGATGGAAAGCAACCAGCCGCGCCGGCGCCCCAGCGCGCGAAACAAGGGCGGCGGGCTATGGTCTATCAGCGGCGACCAGAGGAATTTCAGCGAATAGGAAAGGCCAATCAGCGCCGTAAAGCCAATGGCCGCCAGCGACAGGTTTGATTCCGCCAGCCATTGCCGAAGCGTGAAGGCCGAAAGCGGCAGCGGCACGCCAGCGGCAAAACCAAGCGCCAGCATCACAAGGAAGCGCTTGTCGCGCCAGCGGGGAAGCGAATCGGCCATGGGTTGAAACTGACAGAAGCGGCGCCGGCCTGCCACCACCCATGGCTTGCCCCGACGCGGCCTCATGGCGCAAGGTTCAGCCGCGCGACGCGGGGAGGCAGCGGCATGAATACCATCGCCAAGGCGAAGGGGCTTTTGGTGGAACCCGGCAAGACCTGGGATGCCATCGCGGCGGAGCCCATGACGCTCGGCAGCGTTTTTGCCGGCTATGTGCTGCCCATGGCGGCCATCCCCTCTATCGGCAGCGCCATCGGCACTTTCCTTGGCGGGAATATGCCGAATGTCGCGGAATTGGCGATCAGCTACGCGATTGCGGTGCTGAGTGTGCTAATCATGGGCAAGATAATGCCACCGCTGGCCGCACGCTTTGGCGCGGCGCCCGATGCCAATGCGGGGATGAAGCTGGCCGCCTTTGCGCCCACCGGCGCCTGGGTGGGCGGGCTTGCGCTGATTGTGCCTTCGATCGGCGGGCTGCTCGCGCTGGTTGGGGCGCTTTATACGCTTTACCTGTTCTTTGATGGGGCGCAGCGGCTTTTTCCCGTGGCGCCCGTGAAGGCCCGGATGCTGGGCTTTTCCGCCGTTTTGGCCTCAATCCTCTTGAATATGTTGATCGGTCTTGCGGTGGGCCTGCTGATCACCTGATCGCCCGCCCTTCCCGCCGCGCAGGGGCTCCCCCATATCCGGCAGGATAAGGCAGGGGTTTGGGCAATGCTTGTAACAGTCTTCGGCGGCGGCGGGTTTATTGGCCGCCATATCGTGCAGCGCCTGGCGGCAGCCGGCCATGCCATCCGGATTGCGGGGCGCGATACTGAACGCGCCGCCAGGCTTTGCACCATGGGCGGTGTGGGGCAAATCACGCCCGTTGCGGCCTCAATCACCGATGAGGCGTCTTCAGCCCGCGCGGTGGCGGGGGCGGATATCGTCATCAATCTGGTGGGTATTCTGTTCGAAAGCCGGGCGGGGGATTTCCAGCGCATCCAAGCGGAAGGCGCCGGGCGGGTCGCGCGGGTGGCGGCCGCTGCCGGGGCCAAGCACTTCCTTCATCTGTCGGCGATTGGCGCCGATGCCGCGAGCCCGAGCCTTTACGCCCAAACCAAAGCGGCGGGGGAAGCGGCGGTGCTGGCGGCCTTCCCTGGCGCCATCATCCTGCGGCCTTCGGTGGTGTTCGGGGCAGAGGATCAGTTCTTCAATCGCTTCGCGGGTCTGGCTGCGCTGCTGCCCTTCATGCCGGTGGTGGCAGGTGAGACGCGGTTTCAGCCGGTTTATGTGGGCGATGTGGCGGATGCGGCGATGGCCGCGCTGGCGGACCCATCCGCTGCCGGCAAGGTGTTTGAACTCGGCGGGCCGCGCCCAATGAGCATGCGGCAAGTGCTGCGCTATATCCTGGATGTGACAGGCCGCCGCCGCCCGATGATCACCCTGCCGGAGGGCTTCGTCCGCCTGCAAGCGCGCCTCGGGGAGCTTTTGCCCACACCGCCCTTGACACGCGATCAGCTGATCCTTCTGGGGAAGGACAATGTGGTTTCCCCCAATGCCTTGGGATTTCAGGCACTTGGGATTGAACCCAAGGCGGTGGAGGCGATTGTGCCCGCCTATCTGGCGCGCTTCCGTGTGGGTGGGCAGCGAGTAGCGGCATAGCGTTTTTGAGTCCATTTCGGACCTTTTAACCGGTGGGCATCAGTTGGTTGACCAAGAAAGAAGGATGGCTCACGGTAATTAGGTCACAAAAACTGTCCTTATCGCACAAAAAAGACTCGCCTTGCCATGCCGCTTTGGCTAAGGAGCGCCTCTCAGGGTTCACCTGCGACCAAGGACACCCCCAATGGCCGAGAAAATGCTGCAATTCGTCCGTCTGGCGCAGCACCAGCCGGATAAGCGGGAAGCGACCGACCGCCGCGCGGATTGGAATGAGGTCTATCGCCCCTTCGTAGCCGAAGCTGCGACCGAACAGGCGTCCCGCTGTTCCCAATGCGGCGTGCCGTTTTGCCAGGTGCATTGCCCGCTCAATAACAACATCCCCGATTGGCTGAAGCTGACCGCCGAAGGCCGGCTTGAGGAAGCCTATGAGGTCGCCTCGGCCACCAATAACTTCCCGGAGATTTGTGGCCGCGTCTGCCCGCAGGATCGGCTGTGTGAAGGTAATTGCGTGATCGAAAAGGGGTTCAATTCGGTCACGATTGGCGCGGTTGAAAAATACATCACCGATACGGCCTGGGAGAATGGCTGGGTGAAGCCGCCCAAGCCCGTGCGCGAAAGGGCGGAGAGCATTGGCATTATCGGCGCTGGCCCGGCCGGCATGGCGGCGGCGGAACAGCTGCGCGTACTTGGCTTTCGGGTGACGATTTATGACCGGCATGACCGCGCCGGCGGGCTGATGATTTACGGCATCCCGAATTTCAAGCTGGAAAAGGATGTGGTGGTGCGCCGCTGGCAGCAATATGCCGAAGGCGGCATTGAATTCCGGCTGAATTGCGCGGTGGGGCGCGATATCTCGCTTGCTGAATTGCGCCGCAAACATGCCGCGGTGTTGATCGCGACCGGTGTCTACAAGGCGCGCGATATCGCGGCCCCAGGCGCTGATCTGCCGGGCGTAGTGGCAGCGCTGGATTTCCTGATTGCGTCCAACCGCAAGGGCCTGGGTGATGCGGTGCCGGCGTTTGATTCCGGCGCGCTGAGCGCCGAAGGCCGGCATGTCGTGGTGATTGGCGGCGGCGATACCGCGATGGATTGCGTGCGCACCGCCACGCGTCAGGGTGCCGCTTCCGTCACCTGCCTTTATCGGCGCGACAAGGCGAATATGCCGGGCTCCATGCGCGAAGTGTATAACGCCGAAGAGGAAGGCGTGCGCTTTGAATGGCTGGCCGCGCCAGACGCTTTTGCAGGCAAGGCGAAGGTTGAAGCCGTGCGCGCGGTGCGCATGCATTTGGGCCTGCCGGATGCAACCGGCCGCCAGCAAGTCGAACCCATCGCCGGCAGCGATTTCACCCTGAAGGCCGATCTGGTGATCAAGGCGCTTGGCTTTGATCCGGAAGATTTGCCGGTGATGTTTGAAGAACCTGCGCTTTCCGTGACCCGCTGGGGCACGTTGAAGGTGGATCATCGCAGCATGATGACATCGCTGCCCGGCGTATTCGCGGCTGGCGATATTGTGCGCGGCGCATCGCTGGTGGTCTGGGGCATTCGCGATGGCCGCGATGTGGCGGAACAGATCGCGGCTTTTGTTGAAGCCAGTAAATCCAGCATGGCGGTGGCGGCGGAGTGATGAAGATGAACGAAATCGCACAAGATATCGCGCTGATGCGCGCTGAAGCCGCGCGCCTTGCTACCGAAGCGCATCTTGACCTTACCGAACATGACGCCTGCGGTGTTGGCCTGGTGGCCGCGCTGGATGGCAAGCCGCGGCGGGCAGTAGTGCAGGCTGGGATTGATGCGCTGCGCGCCGTTTGGCATCGCGGTGCCGTGGATGCCGATGGCAAGACTGGCGATGGTGCGGGCATTCATGTTGAAATCCCGCAGGATTTCTTTGCTGCCGTCGTGGAACGCGGGGGTGATCGGCTCCGCCCCGGGCGCATTGCGGTGGGGCAAGTGTTCTTGCCGAAATCCGATCTCGGCGCGCAGGAACGCTGCCGGCAGATTGTGGAAACCGAGATTCTCAACGCCGGCTATGCCATTTATGGCTGGCGGCAGGTGCCGATCAATGTCGCCTGCATCGGCGAAAAGGCCAATGCGACCCGGCCCGAGATCGAACAAATCCTGATCCATGACCCGGAACAGCGCAATATCGCCACCATTGAACGCGATATGTATGTGATCCGTCGGCGGATCGAAAAACAGGCCATCGCGGCGCAGATTGCGGAACTTTATCTCTGTTCGCTCTCTGCGCGGTCCATCATCTACAAGGGCATGTTCCTGGCCGAAGCGCTGACGGAATTCTACCCCGATCTGTTGGATGAGCGTTTCGTCAGCCGCTTTGCGATTTATCATCAGCGCTATTCGACGAATACCTTCCCGACCTGGCGGCTGGCGCAGCCTTTCCGGACGCTGGCGCATAATGGCGAAATCAATACGCTGCATGGCAATGTGAATTGGATGAAGTCGCATGAAACGCGGCTATCGCATCCGTTGCTCGATCCCTTCATGGAAGATATCAAGCCTGTGGTGCAGGCGGGTGGGTCTGATACGGCAACACTTGATAACGTGTTTGAATTGCTGGTGCGTGCCGGGCGCGATGCGCCCATGGCGAAGGCGCTGCTGATCCCGGAAAGCCTAGGCAATAACGCGACGATTCCGCCGGCGCATCGCGACCTGTTCCTGTATTGCAATGCGGTCATGGAACCCTGGGATGGTCCGGCGGCGATTTGCGCAACCGATGGGCGCTGGGTAGTGGCGGGGCTGGACCGCAATGGCCTGCGGCCACTTCGCTACAGCATCACGTCCGATGGCATGCTGATTGTGGGCTCTGAGACCGGCATGGTGAAGCTGGCCGAAGGCCAGATCATCCAAAAGGGCCGCGTTGGTCCTGGCCAATGCATTGGCGTTGATCTGGATGAAGGCCGTTTCTTCGAAGACAAGGCGCTGAAGGATTTGATTTCGACCCGCAAGCCATTCGGCCAATGGACCGCGCGCACCACGCGCATTGATGAGATTGTGAAGGCCGAAGCCGATGAACGCGCCAGCCTGACCGGTGAGGATTTGCGCCGGCGTCAGCTTTCTGTCGGCTATACCTTGGAAGAATTGGAATCCATCCTGCACCCCATGGTGGAGAACGCCAATGAAGCCGTGGGGTCCATGGGTGATGATACGCCCATCGCCGTGCTGTCTGAACAATATCGCGGCCTGCATCATTATTTCCGGCAAGCCTTCAGCCAGGTGACGAATCCGCCAATTGATAGCCTGCGTGAGACGCGGGTGATGACGCTGAAGACGCGCCTCGGCAATCTGGGAAATATCCTGGATGAGGATCCGACGCAGTGTGACATGCTGATGCTGGATAGCCCCGTGCTGTCCAATGCCGAATTTGACGCCATGCGCGCCTATATGGGCACAACCGCTTGCCTGGTGGATTGCACTTTTCCTGTTGCGGAAGGTGAGGCAGGGCTACGCCGCCACATCGAACGTATCCGGCATGAGGCTGAGGAAGGTGTGCGTTCCGGCTGCGCCCATGTGATCCTGACAGATGAAGCGCAATCAGCCGAACGCGCCGTAATTCCGATGATCCTTTCGGTCGGTGCGGTGCAGACGCATTTGGTGAGGAATGGGCTCCGCACCTTTACATCGCTCAATGTCCGTGTCGCGGAATCCCTGGATGTGCATTACGTTGCGGTGCTGATTGGCGCGGGTGCGACCACGGTGAATGCCTATCTGGCGCAAGAAAGCATCGCGGATCGGTACAGGCGCGGGTTATTTGGCGCCATGTCTTTGCGTGAAGCCGTTGGGCGCTACAAAAAGGCGGTGGATAAGGGCCTGCTGAAGGTCATGTCCAAGATGGGGATTGGCGTTTTGTCTTCCTATCGCGGCGGCATGAATTTCGAAGCGATTGGGCTTTCCCGTGCGCTGGTGGCGGAATTCTTTCCCGGCACGCCTTCGCGCATTTCCGGCATCGGGCTTTCCGGTATTGCGCGGCGTGTGCTAGCATTGCACAGCAAAGCCTGGGCGGAAGGTGCGGTGACGCTGCCGATTGGTGGGCTTTACAAGCTCCGTCGCCGTGGGGAAGCGCATGCCTTTGACGGCACGCTGATCCATACGCTGCAAAGCGCGGTAGAATCCGAAAGCTACCAGACCTTCAAGCGCTATTCCGATGCGGTGCGGCGCCTGCCACCTGTCGCCTTGCGCGATCTGCTCAATTTCCGCACCGAAGGCCGCGCGCCGATTGCGCTGGAAGAAGTGGAAAGCATCACGGAAATCAGGAAGCGCCTGGTCGCACCCGGCATTTCACTTGGCGCGCTGAGCCCTGAAGCGCATGAGACGCTTTCCATCGCCATGAACCGCATTGGGGCGCGGAGTGATTCCGGCGAAGGCGGTGAAGACCCGGCGCGGGCCAAGCCGCGCGCCAATGGCGATAACGCCAATTCCGCGATCAAGCAGATCGCCTCTGGCCGCTTTGGCGTGACCGCAGAATATCTGAACAATTGCCGCGAGATTGAAATCAAGGTGGCGCAAGGTGCCAAGCCCGGTGAGGGTGGGCAATTGCCCGGCTTCAAGGTGACGGGGCTGATTGCGAAGCTGCGTCATTCCACGCCGGGCGTCATGCTGATCAGCCCGCCGCCGCATCATGACATTTATTCGATCGAAGATCTGGCGCAGCTGATCTATGATCTGAAGCAGATCAACCCGGATGCGACGGTGTGTGTGAAACTCGTCAGCCGTTCCGGCATCGGAACAATTGCGGCTGGGGTTGCGAAGGCCAAGGCGGATGCGATTCTGGTTTCCGGCCATTCCGGTGGCACCGGTGCTTCGCCGCAATCTTCCATCAAATATGCCGGCCTGCCATGGGAAATGGGGCTGTCTGAGACGCATCAGGTTTTGCTGCTCAATCGGCTGCGTCATCGCGTGAAGCTCCGCACCGATGGCGGCATCAAGACCGGGCGTGATGTGGTGATTGCCGCCATGCTGGGCGCTGAGGAATTCGGCATTGGCACGGCATCCCTGGTGGCGATGGGCTGCATCATGGTACGGCAATGCCATTCCAATACCTGCCCGGTTGGCGTTTGCACGCAGGATGAAAAGCTGCGTGCGAAATTCGCCGGCAGCCCTGAGAAGGTGATCAATCTTTTCTCCTTCATCGCCGAAGAAGTGCGGGAAATTCTGGCAAGCCTCGGCATGCGGAAACTCACTGACGTGATCGGCCGCACCGATTTGCTGCAACAGGTCAGCCGCGGGTCGGAGGATTTGGATGACCTCGACCTCAACCCGCTGCTGGTGCAGGCGGATGCTGGCCCCCATCCCGCGTATTGCACTTTGGAAGGCCGCAATGAGGTGCCGGAGACCTTGGATGCGGAAATGATCCGCGATGCGGATGCGCTGTTCCGCCACGGCGAGAAAATGCAGTTGCAATACAATATCCGCAACACGCATCGCGCCATCGGCACGAAAGTGTCTTCGCGCATTGTGCGGCAATTCGGCATGACAGGGCTGCAAGCCGGGCATTTGACCGTGCGGCTGCGCGGCAGTGCCGGCCAATCACTCGGCGCCTTTGGTGTGCGTGGCTTGAAGCTGGAAGTTTTCGGTGATGCCAATGATTATGTCGGCAAGGGGCTATCGGGCGCTTCCATTGTGGTGCGGCCCGCGCCTTCATCCAGCCTGATCTGGAATGAGAACACCATCATCGGCAATACGGTGCTGTATGGTGCCACGGCTGGAGAGCTTTTCGCCGCCGGCCAAGCCGGTGAGCGTTTCGCCGTGCGCAATTCCGGCGCCATTGCCGTAGTGGAAGGCTGCGGCGCGAATGGGTGCGAATACATGACCGGCGGCGCGGTGGTGATCCTTGGCGCGGTTGGCGATAATTACGGCGCGGGCTTCACCGGCGGGCAAGCCTTCATCTATGATGCGGATGGCACTTTTCAAAAGCGCATCAATCCGGAAACCTTGCTCTGGTCACGCCTTGCGCATCCGCATTGGGAAGCAGCGCTGCGTGATCTGATAGCGCGCCATGTCGCTGAAACCGGCAGCCGTTTCGCTGCACGCTTGTTGAATGAATGGTCGACGGAACGCGGGCGCTTCTGGCATGTGGTGCCAAAGGAATATGCGAAATATCTGCCCGTGCCGATGGCGGAGGCTGAGGCCATCGCGGCGGAGTAAGGCGGGCCCCCTGCAGCTTGGCTGATCGGGGCCCAGTACCGCAAACAAGACATTGCCGAATTCCGGTAATTCGTGGCAACAATAACTCACGTATCATGCCATAAACGGCGAATGTCTTGGGGGCGTTTGGCCTGTCGCGGTCAGACGGATGGGGGCGATGAAGTTTCATTACACAGCGGATGGAAGGCCGATCCCGATCCTGGAAGTGGGTGATCTTGTTCGCCTGACCCGTGACGAGCCTGGCCCTTCCCCCACCGCGCAGGCGGGCGAATGGGGCAAGATCCGCCGCATTACCGAAAGGGGCACATTGGATATCGTGCTTGCCGGCTATTCCCGTCCGCGCGGTGTGACACTTTCGATGGTGAGCGACGTATCCGCCATCAATGTTGTTCCCTGCGACCATCGTGGCGTGGCGCTGGAATCGCCGAATTGGTCCAATTGGCGCAAGGGCGAGGCCAGCGGTTACCTTTCCCGCAAGGACCGTCGCTGATCCGCCCCATGGGGCGGCGGGACTGGGAACCCGCCCCGCCTTTACTGGATCACATCGCCATCAGCGGCTTGCGGGACGCGCAGAATTCCTCCACCGCCGCGATATAGCGCGCCAATTCCGCTTCACCCACCGGCAGGCTGAGCGCCACCATGCCGCGCCGCGCGATGTAAATGCCCGCCTTCATCATATCCAGAAAGAACAACTCCCTCAGGCCTTCTTCAGTGGCGCTTGCCGTATAGGGGCGAAGGATCGTCCCCAGGCGGAAATGCGGCTGCAGCATGCTGCCAATGCCGGTGAACTGCATGGTAACCCCATGCTTGGCGCAAATCGCATTCAGCCCATCGCGCAGCCCATCGCCACGCTCCCGCAACGCCTCAGCCGCGCTGTCGTCAAAAATCTCGCCCATGGCCAGCATCCCCGCGGACATGGACAGCACGTTGTTGTTGAAGGTCCCTGCATGGACCAAGGCGCCCGGCCGATGGGAATCGAATACCGACATGACATCCGCGCGCCCACCAAAGGCGCCAAAGGACATGCCGCCCGCAATATATTTGCCGAGTGAGACAAGATCAGGCGTGATGCCATGCAGCTTTTGCAAGCCGCCTGCCGTATGACGGCTGGTCATCACCTCATCAAAAATCAGCATGGCGCCCGCTTCGCGCGTGGCATCGCGCAGCCCCGCCAGAAACGCGCCCGTGGCAGGGATGCAGCCGCCGCTGCCCATCATGGGCTCCAGCAATACAGCGGCCAGGTCAGCCGCGTGTTCGCGGATCAGCGCCACCGTGCCGGGCAGGTCGTTATATTCAGCAAGCGTCACAGTGAAGGGCGCATTCACCACGCTGCCACCGGTGGTGAAGCTCATCACCCCGCCGTGATAACCGCCACGGAAGGCGATGATCCTATTGCGCCCGGTATGCGCGCGCGCCGCCGCCATGGCCATAAGGTTCGCCTCAGTTCCGCTATTGGTGAAGCGCACCAATTCCAAGGCCGGAAAGCGCGCGCATAAAATGGCAGCGAGCTTCGCCTCATTCTCACCCACTGCGGCCAGGCTGATGCCATTCTGGATCACCTGATGCAGCATCGCCTGAATGCGCGGATCGGAATGGCCAAACAGCCCCGCCGTATATTCCCCGCAAAGGTCGAGGTATTGGTGGCCGTCAACATCTTCCAGATAGCAGCCCTGGCCGCTTTTCATCGCGGTTGGGAAGGGCGTGTAGAATAGTGTGGTGCGTGTATTGCCGCCCGGCATCACGGCGCGGGCTGCCTCATGCGCGGTGGCGCTATTAGGGCGCGCGCGGGTGTAACTTTCCCGCGCTTCGGCCAGCGCCGCCTCCAGATCGGAATTGCGTGGCGCGGCGGATGCATCAAGCGGCGGCGTCATGGGCTTACTCCCCTTCCTGAAGCGGCGCCTTGCACGCAAAAGCCTTGGTGGCGCCGCGCCGTGATTTTTGGTTCCTCAACGTCATTCCATCATGGAATGCGCCGTCGCGCACCCCCTTTTTGCATCGCACCCGCCTGGGTGGCATAAGCGCGCCGTGCGGATTCTCTATCACCTCCCCCTCTCCCCCTATTCACGCAAGGTGCGTCTCGCTCTCGCGGAAAAGCGCATTCCTTTTGATCTTCGGGTCGAAAGGGTCTGGGAAAGACGAGAGGAGTTCCTGGCCATCAACCCCGCCTGCACCGTGCCCGTGCTGCAGGAAGAAAACGGCTTTTGCATCATCGATTCCTACGCCATTTGCGAATATCTGGACGAAGCCTATCCGGATATGCCGTTGCTTGGGCGATCACTCGGCGAAAGGGCGGAAATTCGGCGCTTGGTTGCCTGGTTTGATGGCAAGTTCCACCTGGAAGTCGGGCGGAACCTGCTGTTCGAAAAGCAGATGAAGCAGCTTCTGGGCCGCGGGAACCCAGACGCCGGGGCCATTCGTGCCGGCTATGCCAATTTGCGTCCGCATCTGGATTATCTGGGCTGGCTTGCGGAAACCCGGCCCTGGCTTGGGGGGAATGCGCTGTCGCTGGCGGACTTGGCGGCGGCGGCGCATCTTTCGGCGCTGGATTATCTGGGCGATGTGGATTGGGCACTGAATGACGCCGCCAAGGATTGGTATGCGCGGGTGAAATCCCGCCCTTCCTTCCGGTCCGTTCTGCAGGACAGGATCAGTGGCCTGATCCCGCCCGAACATTACGCCGATCTGGATTTTTGACGCTTTTTGCTTGAATATGAGTTTATTCTAATATAAACAAGGGTCGTTCCTTCAGGAGGACCCGCCATGACCGCCAATTCCATAACTGCCCGCGAAGCCGCCGGCCTGATCGCCTCGGGCCAGGCGGTGCTCGTGGATATTCGCGAAGCCGATGAACGCGCGCGCAGCCATGTGCCGGGATCTGCCCATGCGCCGGTCTCTCGGTTGGGGAGTGCAGCGCTTGGGATCCCGCCGGGGTCCACCGTGATTTTCCATTGCCAATCGGGCAGCCGCACGGCGCAGAATGCCCCTGCCCTGGCCGCCGCCGCGCCGGGTTGCCGCGTTTTGCTGGTGGAAGGTGGGATCGGCGCGCTGGCCGCCGCCGGCGTAAAGCTTGCGGAGAATAAGCAGGCGCCCCTGCCCATTATGCGGTAGGTGCAGATTGTTGCAGGCAGCCTTGTGGTGCTGGGCGCCCTATTGGGGGCGCTGGTGGACCCGCGCTTTCACGCGCTTTCCGCCTTTGTTGGCGCAGGCCTGGTTTTCGCCGGCATCATGGGGCTTTGCCCCATGGCGAATTTACTGGCGCTGATGCCGTGGAATCGGCGCGCGGCGTAATCTGGCCGCGCGCAGTTTTTCAATCCACCTTGGCGCCGGAAGCGCGGATCAGCGGCGCGAAGGCGGCTTCATTATCGGCCCGGAACCTCACGAATTCCTCGGGCGTGGTGTACCAGGTGGTGGCGCCATTATCGTAAAAGCGCTTTTTGATATCTTCGTTTTCCAGTGATTGCTTGGTGAGTTCATTGATACGGCGGACCAAGGCCGGGGAAATGCCGACCGGCGCGCAAACCCCACCCCAGGAGGAGACTTCAAAACCCGGCAGGAATTCCGCCATGGTTGGAATCTCCGGCGCTTGTGGGCTGCGCTGGGCACCTGTCACGGCCAGGGCGCGCACCTTGCCATCCCGCGCCAAGGCCAAAGCCTGCGGGATATTATCGAAAATCATGTGAACGCGCCCGCCGGCCAGATCAATATGCGCCGGCGCCGCGCCGCGATAAGGCACATGCAGCATATCCACGCCGGCCATGAATTTGAACATTTCGCCAGAAAGATGAACCGTGGTGCCGGACCCTGATGATGCGAAGGCATATTTGCCGGGGTTGGCCTTCAGCAGCGCGATCAGTTCAGGCACGCTACGCGCCGGAACATCATTGTTCACCACAAGCATATTCGGCAATTGCCAAAGGCCAGAGATCAGCGCGATGTCGCGTGCGGCACTGTAATTCAGGCGCGCGTAAAGCGTTGGCGAAATCGCGAGCGGCGCGACGGAGGCAAGGCCAATCGTATTGCCATCTGGGGTGGAACGCGCAATCGCTTCCGTGCCGACATTACCACCGGAACCGGAGCGGTTTTCGACCACGAATTGTTGGCCGGTGATCTCGCTCATTTTGATGCACCAAATGCGAGACAGGATGTCAGTGCCGCCCCCCGGCGGGAAAAGCCCGATGAAGCGAATGGGACCGCTTGGCCAATTACCCTGCGCGTTGCCAATGGCTGGCGCGGCGAGCAAGCCGGCGCCAAGGCCCAGAGCAGTGCGGCGTGTGATGGTGGTGTTCATGGTGGTCCTCCCGTTATCTGCTTAGATTATGAAGCGATGCCACAGCCTTGTGCCTGGCGCGTCAAGGGTTATTCCACCACCGCGCCAGCGGCGCGGATCAGGGCCGCGAAACTTTCTTCATTGGCGCGGCGAAATTGCGCCAAATCTGCAGGCGATTTCCACCAAACCTCGGCGGCAGCTTCCTCATAACGGCGGCGAACCTCAGTGCTTTCCACCGCCTGCCGGCCAAGTTCCGCCATACGCGCGACGATGCCTGGTGCGATACCCGCAGGCCCGCATACCCCGCCCCAGGAGGTCACGGCATAACCAGGCAGAAATTCGCCAATGGCGGGGATTTGTGGCGCTTGCGGGCTGCGTTGCGGGCCGGTTACGCCAAGCGCCTTCACCTTGCCTTCGCGAAAGGCGCGCACCGCTTCCGGGATATTGCCGAACATCATATCCACGCGCCCACCAAGTAGATCAACCTGTGCAGGCGCACCACCGCGATAGGGAATATGCAGAATATCCACGCCCGCCATTTGCTTGAACAATTCACCAGAAAGATGAAGCGTGGTGCCGGCGCCAGAGCTTGCGAAAGTGAAGCGTCCCGGATTTTCCCGCGCCTGACGGATTAGGTCAGGTAAGTTGTCGGCTGGAAAATCAAGCCGCGTGATCAGCAGATTCGGCAATTGCCAAAGGCCGCAGATATACGAAAAGTCACGCGTTACATCGAAGGGCAGGCGCCGATACAATGTCGGCGCAATGGCCAGTGATGCGACCGAGGCAAGTCCAATCGTATTGCCGTCAGGCGCCGCGCGCGCAATCGCTTCGGTGCCCACATTCCCGCCGGAGCCTGAACGGTTCTCCACCACAAAGGGCTGGCCGGTGATTTCCGCCATGCGGTTGCACCAGATGCGTGACAGCAGATCGGTCGAACCGCCTGCCGGAAAGGTGACGATGAAGCGAATGGGTCCTGTCGGCCAAAGCGATTGACCCAAGGCTGGCGCGGCCAGCAGCGCGGCGCCCAGGCCCAAGGCGCCACGGCGTGTTGTTCCTGACATGATCCCCCTTTTTCGCCCAGTCGGCATTATTTTGATGCATGGCAGGACAGAAAGGGCGGGCGCGTCAAGGAAAAAGCCCCAAAATCAAAAAAGAATGGCCCGAAAACCGAGGGTTTCCGGGCCAAGTCAACAGGGAGGCTTCACGTCTGGGAGACGAGGGATCAACTGACCCCTTCCGAACAGCGTCGGATGCACATTTTATAATCTTTCCTGTCTAGGTTGTGGTTCCCGTTCTTCACCACACGGCCATGCAAAAAACGCATAGCTCAGCCCTTGGCAGTTACATGGGGTCAAATCGCCCTGGTCAGCTCGGCCACCAGGAAGTCCCGAAACACGGCTACGCGCTTGGAATGCCTCATTTCTTCCGGATAGACGAAATAGGCCTCAATCTTCGGCCCCTTCACCCCTGGGAGTACCTGGACGAATTCATCAAGCTCCGCCCCGATGTAATCCGGCAGCGCCGCCAGCCCCAAACCACTGCGCACCGCCTGCACCATGCCAGGCAGGGAATTGAGCTCAATCGCCGCGCGCCTCGCCGTACCAGGGCGGCGGCCGACCTCGGCCAGCCAATTGATGTTTTCAATCGGCGGCTGGTAGTCGCCGTAGATGATCAGCCGATGCGCGTCCAAATCCTCGGGCCGCTGAGGAATGCCGATGGTCTTCAGGTAGGAAGCGGCACCGCAAATCCGCCAACCAAAGCTTGCGATATGGCGCTGGATCAATTCCGGCTGCCGCGGCGCATGCATGCGGATCGCGACATCCGCTTCGCGCATCGCGATATCCAGATCGGAATCATCCAATAGCAGCGTGACACTGATTTCCGGATGAATATCCAGCAGCTTCTTCAAGCGCGGCGCCAGCCAGGTACTGCCAAAGCCGATGGTGGACGTGACCTTAAGCCGCCCCGCCGGGCGTTCGCGGCTTTCGGTCAACATGGTTTCAGTCATCGCGAGTTTCGCGAAAACCTCTCGCACCGTACGGTTCAGGGTTTCGCCCTGTTCGGTGAGGATCAGGCCGCGCGCATGGCGATGAAACAGCGGCACATTCAGCGCTTCTTCCAGCGCCTGGATTTGCCGTGATACCGCAGATTGACTCAGGTTCAGTGTCTCACCGGCATGGGTGAAGGACCCAGCCTCCGCCACCGCGTGGAAAATACGCAGCTTGTCCCAATCGGTCGGCATCAGGCTGCCGCCGCGTGGCCCGCTTCAAGCGCAGCAAGGTATTTTTCCGCTTCAAGCGCTGCCATGCAGCCGGTGCCGGCGGCGGTGACCGCCTGGCGATAAATCTTGTCCTGCACATCGCCCGCAGCGAAGACGCCGGGAATAGAGGTACGCGTGCTGCCGGGCGTGGTTTCGATATAGCCTTCCGCATCCATGCCGATCTGGCCTTGGAAAAGCGCAGTGGCGGGCGAATGGCCGATGGCGACAAAAACCCCATCCACCTTCAATTCGCGCGCCTCACCCGTGATGCGATCACGCAGCGCGAGCCCCCGCGCGACTGGCATGCGCCCTGATGTATCGGCCAGCACTTCTTCCGTCAGTGTATTCCACAGAATCGAAACATTCGGCTTCGCGAAAAGCCGCTGTTGCAGGATTTTCTCTGACCGCAAGGAATCACGCCGATGGATCAGCGTGACATGCCGCGCGAGGTTGGAAAGATACAGCGCTTCCTCGGTCGCGGAATTGCCGCCGCCAATCACCGCCACATCCTTGCCGCGATAAAAGAAACCATCGCAGGTGGCGCAGGCGGAAACACCAAAACCGCCCAATTCCTTCTCACCCGGAATGCCAAGCCAGCGCGCCTGCGCGCCGGTGGCGATCACCAGCGCCTCAGCCACATAAACATCGCCGGAATCGCCCACCGCGCGGAAGGGCCGGCGCGACAAATCAATGGAGGTAATGACATCCTGCACCACCTTGGTGCCGCAATGCACAGCCTGCGCGGCCATCTGGTCCATCAGCCAGGGGCCTTGCACGGCCTCCGCAAAGCCTGGGTAGTTTTCCACATCGGTGGTGATGGTCAGCTGCCCGCCTGGTTGCATCCCCGCCACCAGCAGGGGCGAAAGCCCGGCGCGCGCGGCATAGATCGCTGCCGTATAGCCCGCCGGCCCGGCACCCAGAATGAGCAGCTTGCTTTGAAATGTCTCGGCCACGATCCGCACCCCTGAAATCTACCGGTTGATATCGGCCAGCCACCCCTTCCGGGCAAGCCGTAGCCTGGCCGATGCTGCATCTTGAAATGATATTGCGCGGCGGCCCGGTTTTGAGCAATGAAGACCCGTGCCCAATCCTAAGAACCCCACCCCCGATCCGGCGCTGGACGCGTTGGACCGCCAGATTCTGGCGGAACTCCAGGCTGATGGCCGCATCACGAATGTGGAACTTGCCCGACGCGTCAATCTTTCCGCGCCACCTTGCCTGAGGCGCGTGCGGCGGCTGGAAGAAGAAGCCGTCATTCGCGGCTATCACGCAGACCTCGACCCCGCCGCGCTGGGGTGGGAGGTGATGTTCTTCGCCCTTGTTGGCCTGGAATCGCAAAAGCAGAGCGTGCTGGATGCCTTTGAAGCGCTGGCAACTTCCTGGCCGGAGGTGCGCGAATGCCACATGATCCGCGGTGGTGGGGATTTCCTGCTGCGTCTTGTCGCGCGCAATACCGCGCATGAGAATGAATTGACCGCGCGGCTGACGGGGGCGGCGAATGTGCTGCGTGTGCAGACCTTGCAGACGATCAGGACCGCCAAGGATGTGGCGGGCGTGCCGCTCGGTTAAAGGGGCAGGGCAGTTTGGCCCAAAACCCAGCCCTCCCAGGCGCGGATCATGGGGTCTTCGGGGATGAAATCCGGGCGCTGGCCATCCACCACGCCAATCAGGCCAAGCAGGCCAATCAGCGAATCGAAGCGATCTTCACCCGCCGCGTCGGGGCCGAAACCGGCTTCGATCATCTCGGCCAGGGCCGTATCGGGCGTGACGTGCAAAGCCGCCATGGCATCACGCAGCGCGGGGGCGATTGCCTGGCGCGGCGCCTCGGCGCGTTTTGATCCCGTGAGTTTCAGCCCCAGATGGCGCAAGGCTTCCGCCGGATAGACCTCGGCGACTGCAAGCTGGCCGGGGCGGAGCAGATCGTGCAGCGCCCCGGCAAAAGGCCAAAGCCGGAAGGGCGCGCCGGCGGCAAGCGCGGGCGCCAGCCAATCGCGCCAGGCGCTGATGGCGGCCTTGCCGGATTGATTGGCGCCGAGCGTCCAAAACACCGGTGCCCCGGCCGGGCGTTCTGCCGTGGCGCGGTCACATAAACGTGACAGGCCAGCAGCATCGGCAAGGCCGAGCGCCGTTGCATGGGCCAAGCGCGTCATGCCCTTGATGCCGCGCGCGGGGTAGAAGGGGCGGGCGGGGGAGACGGTGTCCAGGCTTGGCGATACCGCGAAGAAATCAGGGTTTCCCGCAAGCCCCGCCAGAAAGGCCGGGAAGCCTTGTTCGGCGCGGCCTGCGGCAAAGCCGCGCGGCACGCCAAGCGGCAGATCAAGCCCCAGCGCCGCCGGGCCACCTTCCGCAATCAGGGCCACCGCCAAGGTGGCAGGGTCGCCCACCAGGCGCGGGGCGCTGGCCTGCCAATGCTTCCCCTGGCGGCGGGCGATGCTGACCCAGCGCTTGCGGGGATCAATGCTCCAATCCGCATGGGCGGCAATCATGCGGTGAAACCTCTCGCGCAACGATCGGCCTTCATGTCATGCTGATCGCCACAGGATGGGAGAGTGTGATGGCTGGCATGGCAAATCTGCCGCCCAAGGGCACCGATGCGGCGCATCCGGCGGGGCAATATGGCACGATTGCGAAGCTGTTTCATTGGGTGACGCTTGGCCTGATGCTGGTGGCGCTGCCGCTTGGCTTTGTCATCCAGCATGTGAAGGATGACAGCAAGATGGCGTTCTACGCGCTGCATGAAAGCGCAGGGCTGACCATTCTGTTCGTGGCGCTGGCCCGGCTGGCCTGGCGCTGGCTGAGCCCGCCGCCCAGCCTGCCGAATGATATGCCCAAATTGTTCCGCACTGCTTCAGCCGCTGTGCATCATGCGTTGTATGCGCTGCTGATCATCCAGCCCTTGCTCGGCTTCATGGCCACCAATGCCTGGGGCTTTCCGATGCAGGGTGCAACCGCTTACCTCGGCTTCATCGAATTTCCGAAATTCATGGAGGCTTGGGAATGGCTCGCCCGCATTCTGAAGCTGCTGCACACAATAGGCGGCTGGTCTTTGGTGGTGCTGATTGCGCTGCATGTGGGCGGCGCCTTGTTCCACCACGCCATAAGGCGCGATGGAACGCTGATGCGGATGATCTGAAGCAGGGCCAGGTCAGCCAGGGTCGCCCGATAGCCCGGCGATCATCTGTTCATTGATGTCGATCAGGAAGGCGATGTCCGGTTCCTGATTATCCATCTCCCGCTGCACGCCGCGGCCAAGGCGCAGGATACCAACGCGGGTAGTTTCGGGAAGCTGGTTTTCCGGATTGACCAGCGCCACTTCGATGGCGAGCCACAGGCGGCGATTATCCGAAATGGCACGAGCACGATCAATGGCATTACCATTGATCGCGGCCTTGAGCCCATAATTGATACGACGGAAGACATCGGCCTCCTGTTCACGCAGGGTCCGGACGCGTTGCGTGGCACCATAGCCGCGCGTTCCAAGCATTTGGTTCATGGGTGTCGTCGTCATTCAGCCGTTTTTGCAAATTGTGCGATGGCCATTAGCCCCAGCACCACTTCTTCATGCCGCATCACGCGGCGGGCGAATTTCAATGCCTGATAGCACTGGTCTTCTTCCGCCAGCATGAGGGCGCGATCCAGATATTCCCGCGCGAGATTGGATGTCGTGGCTTGCTTGAATTCAGCGATGCGTTGCTTCGCTTCTTCAAGGCCAGCCTTTCTTTCTTCATGATCGCCGATATAGGCGGTTTGCAGGGCGAAATAGATGCGCCGCGCAGGGGTATCGGCCATATCGGGCGTCATCAATTGCTTGCCGAACAGAAAGCGCGCCTTGGCGGTGAGTTCGATCCGCGCGCGGTTGCGGAAGCGAATAGGGGCGCCATTGACGATCATCATGTCGCCTTGGCGGAGTTCGAGGACGAGGGTAGACATTTTTGTCTCCGTTACCTGGTTAGGGCGGCGACCCCGGGTAATCCGGGATCGCCATTTGAAGTTCAGCGGAAGAGGCTGAGCAGAACCTGCGGCCCCTGATTCGCGATGCCAAGGGTCTGGACGCCAAGCTGCTGACGCGTTTGCAGCGCGTGAAGCTTGGAGCTTTCCTTCGCCAGATCGGCATCCACCAAGGCGCCAAGGCCATCATCCAAGGCGTCAATCTTCTTGGAGTTATAGACGAACTGATTTTCCACGAACTGCAGCTGCGCGCCGAAGGAGTTCAACGCTTTGGAGATGGCCGCATCAACATCGTCGAAAGCACCACCAGAGACGATCGCGTCCGCCGCCTCTTGAGCGTCAGCCGGCGGCGTGGTGTCGAGCTTCAAAGTTGTGCCATCCACCGCAGTGATGGTGAATTGTCCACCAGATTCGTTGCGGATGCTGGTGATATCCCCGCCACTTATGCCGGTAGTTGCGAGCAGGGTGCGGCCGTTATAGAAAGCGTCATCAATAAATGTCGCAACCTGATTCGTGAGCAGCACGTATTGTTCTTTGTAAGAAGTACGCGAACCATCAGTAACGCCAGCATCGGCCAAGCGGGTCAGCACCGCACGAATTTGCTTCTGGGTGTCAGACACCACCGAAAGCGCGGCGAAGGTGGTTGAAAGAATACCGCGCGTACCGCCAAGCTGTTCGCCAACCGTCGTGACGCCAGCGATATC
>VGDL01000029.1 GCA_016869735.1 Alphaproteobacteria bacterium | reverse complement strand
CCATGCTGCTGGGGGCGGCGAAATATCTTGCCGAAACCCGCAATTTCGATGGCACCGTCTATGTGATTTTCCAGCCGGCGGAAGAAAACCTGGCGGGCGGCGAATTGATGGTGAAGGAAGGGCTGTTTACGCGTTTCCCGATGGAACGCGTTTTCGGCATGCATAATTGGCCCGGCGCGCCGGAAGGGACCTTTCTGTGGCGCGAAGGCCCGGTGATGGCGGCGGTCGCCAATCTTGAAGTGAACATCACTGGAAAAGGCGCGCATGGCGCCATGCCGCATAATGGCACGGACCCGATTGTGGTGGCAGCCGCCATTGTGCAGGCGCTGCAATCCATCGTCGCGCGCAATGTTGAACCGGTGGAAGCCGGCGTGATCACCATTGGCCACATCACCGGCGGGCATACCTTCAACGTAATCCCGGAGACCGTGCGGATGTTGGGCACCGCGCGCTGGTTCGCGCCTGAGATCGGGGATTTGCTGGAACGCCGCTTCAAGGAAACCGTGACAGGCATTGCCGCCGCCATGGGCGCCACCGCCACGGCGGTATTCGCCCGCGCCTATCCGGCGACGATCAATGAAGTGGAAAGCGTGCATCTGGCTGCCAAGGCCGCGCGTGCGGTGCAGGGGGAAGCGCGCGTGCAGCCCATGCAAAAGCCCACCATGGGCGGCGAGGATTTTGCTTTCATGCTGAATGCCAAGCCCGGCGCCTATCTGATGTTGGGCGGCGGGCGCGGGCCGCAGGAAGCGCAGGTGCATCACCCGCTTTATGATTTCAACGACAATATTCTGCCCGTCGGCGCTTCCTATTGGGCGACCTTGGCGGAACAGCTATTGCCGCGCGGGTCAGCCTGAATAACTCGCGATCTCGATCAAATTGCCATCGGGATCGCGGCAATAAACTGACATGATCGGCCCAAGCGCACCTGCTTTTGCAACTGGGCCGACTTCCACTGTCACACCACAGGCGCGCAGATATTCCGCCACCTGATCCGCCTTCATGGTGACGATGAAACAAAGATCATCCGTCCCCGGCACGCCGCCCGCGGCCCCAGTGAACCATTCTTGCTGCGTAGCACTTGCCGGGCGCAGATTGATCTTCTGCCCACCAAAGCGGAGTGACGTGCGGCGATGCGGGCCGAATTCCTCCCGCTCCATCCCCAGCACACGCTGATACCAGGAAGCGGAGATTTCCACATCGCGGCAGGTAATGACCAGATGATCCAATCGGTCCACGGCGAAACGCATGATGTTCAGCCTTTCTTCGGCAAACGCGCCGTCACTTCGATTTCAATGCGCATGATATCGGTTTGCAGCCCGGCATGGATCAGCGTGGAAGCCGGGCGCGCCTTGCCGAGATGCTTGCGAAAGACTGGCCAGCAGGGCTCCCAATCTTCCCGCCGCGGCACAATCGTCAACACGCGCACAACATCATCCAAAGTGCAGCCAGCTTCGGACAAGGCACGGCTGATATTGGCGAAGCATTGTTCGGCTTGCGCCACCACATCGGGCGCGATGGTCATGCTGGCGTAATCATAGCCCGTGGTGCCGGACACCCAGACATAATCGCCATCCACCACCGCGCGGGAATAGCCGATTTCTGCTTCGAATCTGGAGCCGGAGGAAATCAAGCGACGTTCATTCATGGCTTTATGTCCCTGTCACGCGGTGATTGGTCCGCCGCATTTTTCCGGGCGGAATTTGCGTTCGGTGGAGGCTGGAAACTTAGCCAATTTATCCGTCGGTCTGATCGGGCGGCGCAGCAATTCCCCGCCGCAATTCGGGCAAAGCCCACCGGGTAGCTTTGTGCGCGCGCAATCCACACACCAGGTGCATTCAAAGGAACAGATCAGCGCATCACGGCTTTCGGGGGGCAAATCCCACCCGCAGCATTCGCAATTTGGTCTCAATGCCAGCATCTGCTTGATCCTTTCACGGCGGAGCGACGACGCGCGCGACAATCCGCCGCACCATCGGCAGCACCACCAACACGGTTGGAAAGGCGATGATCCAGGATGAAATCCAGGCCACCGGCCAACGCGCGAGAAACTCTGCCCCCAGCCCCAAAGCCAGCAGCGTTGAGACGCCGGAGATCACAATGGTCATGATCCCCGTGAGGATAAAGCCCGTCACCGGCAGTGTGAAACGCGCCGGCAGGCGACGATCCTCTGTGGCGCTCACTCCAGCCCCTCATAGAAATCATTGCCCTTGTCATCCATGACGATGAAGGCCGGGAAATCCTCAACCTCAATCCGCCAGACTGCTTCCATGCCAAGTTCCGGGTATTCCAGCACTTCGACCTTTTTGATGCAGTCCTGCGCGAGGCGCGCCGCCGGGCCACCGACCGAACCAAGATAAAAGCCGCCGTAATTCTTGCAGGCATTCAACACAGCCTTGGAACGATTGCCCTTGGCCAGCATCACCATGGAACCGCCGGCGCGCTGGAAGGCTTCCACATAGGAATCCATCCGGCCTGCCGTGGTCGGGCCGAAGGAACCTGTTGCCATGCCGGTCGGCGTTTTCGCTGGCCCTGCGTAATAAACCGGGTGATCCTTCATATATTGCGGCAGACCCTGCCCGGCATCGAGCCGTTCCTGCAATTTCGCATGCGCAATGTCACGCGCGACCACCATGGTGCCGGTCAGGCTGACGCGGGTTTTCACCGGGTATTTGGACAGGGTGGCGCGGATATCGCTCATGGGGCGCGACAGGTCGATCTTCACCACCTCCCCATTCAGGATATCGGCGGTTGCTTCCGGCAAATACTTCGCCGGGTCATGTTCCAGATCTTCGACGAAAACGCCTTCCGGCGTGATCTTCGCCTTGATCTGCCGATCTGCCGAACAGGAAACGCCAATGCCAATCGGCAGGCTCGCGCCATGCCGCGCCAGCCGCACCACGCGCACATCATGGCAGAAATACTTGCCGCCGAATTGCGCGCCAATGCCAAGGTTTTGCGTGAGCTTATGCACTTCCGCTTCCAGCTCCGTATCGCGGAAGGCATGGCCGGAAAGATCACCCGAATTCGGCAGCGCATCCAGCCATTTCGTGCTGGCCAGCTTCACGGTCTTGAGCGTCGCTTCCGCGCTGGTGCCGCCAATGACAATCGCCAAATGATAAGGCGGGCAGGCGCTGGTGCCGAGTGTCTTGATCTTCTCTTCCAGAAACGCGAGCAGCTTCGGCTTGTTCAGCACGGCGCGGGTTTGTTGGAACAGGAAGGTCTTGTTGGCGGAACCGCCGCCTTTCAGCACAAACATCAAATGCAGTTCATCGGCGTGATACTCGCCGGGCTGCGCCATGATGGAAAACTCGACAGGCAAATTATTGCCGGTATTCTTTTCCTCATACATCGTGATCGGCGCCATTTGCGAATAGCGCAGATTGGTCTCCGTATAGGTGCGATGCACGCCGTAGGACAGCGCTTCTTCCTCATCGCCTTCCACCCAAACGCGCTGGCCTTTTTTGCCGAAGACAATCGCGGTGCCGGTATCCTGGCACATGGGCAAAACACCGCCGGCGGCGATATTGGCGTTTTTCAAAAGGTCGAGTGCCACGAAGCGATCATTCGCACTCGCTTCCGGGTCCTGCAGAATCTTTGCAAGCTGCGCCAGATGCGCCGGGCGTAGCAAATGGGACACATCCTTGCAGGCCTGGAAGGCGAGGGCTTCCAGCGCGGCGGGCTTCACCTTCAAAACGGTCTTGCCTTCCACCTGCATGGTGGAGATGCCTTCAATCGGCAGCTTACGCCAGGGCGTGGTATCGGCGCCGAGCGGAAACATGGGCGAATAGCGGAAATTTTCCGGGCGCGCCGGGGCGGCGGCATCAAGCGGCGGTGTCATTGGCTTTCTCTCCAACCATCAACCTATTCGCGGCTCGATGGCCGCGTTTTTCAAGAAACCTTTTATCAGCAGCGGCACAGAACCAGCAAACAGGCGGGTCAATCCCGCCCATCACGCAAGCGATTCTGCGCCATGGTCCAGGCAATGCCAAAGGCGCGGAATTCATGGCCGGCAATGCGGCGGAGCTTCTTTTCGACCGGCGCGGCAATATCGGCCAAGGCCGTGCCATTGCTCGCCCTGGCCAATTCGCGCCCAAGCGCCGTCGCCAAAGCCACGCCGCGGCCATTGCAGCCGGTCCAGGTCAGCACGCCCGGCGCCAATTCATAGACATGCGGCATCTTGTCATCGGTGGCGGCGACATAACCCCACCAGATGTAATCGAATTGCACATCGCCAATCTGCGGAAAAACGCGCTTCACCCGTTCCGTGATGCGCGCGCGAATGCGCCCTTCCCAGCCAAAGGGCACGATCAAGCCGCCACCGGTCACCAGCCGGCCATTCGCATCGAAGCGATAGAAATACAGATCACCCTGCGTATCCGACAGCGCATGCCCCTGCGGCAGGATGGATTTCCGCACATTATCCGACAGTACCGATGTGCCCATCTGGTATGACCGCACCGGCACAATGCTGTGCTTCAACCCCGGCCAGAAATCGCCCGTATAGGCATGGGTCGCGATGATCACGCGTTCCGCATGCAATACGCCACGCGGGGTTTCCACCGCCCAGCCGCTGGGTTCCTGGCGGATCGCGCGCACCGGGCTGCCGGTATGCACCACCGCCCCCGCACGCATCGCCGCCGCCGCCAGGCCGCGCGCATAGCCCAGCGGATTGATCCGCCCGCCGGTCTTATTCTCCCACCCGCCATGCCAGTAGTCTGTGCCGGCGAGGGAGGCCATCTCCGCCCGATCCACCATGCGCACCGGCGCACCGCGGCGGCCCCATTGTTCCACCCGCGATGCGGCGAGCTTCATGCGCGAAGGCCGATGCGCCGGCTGAATCCAGCCATTTTTTACTGCCTCGGCCTGGATGTCGTGCTTGCGGATCAGGTCAAATACCAGGGATGCGCTGTCGCGGATCAGCCCGACCAATTCCTCGCCCTTGTCGCGCCCGCCGTGTTCGCGCGCGACACTCGCCACAATCGCATCGGGATCAAGGCGCGACATATTGGGAATGACTTGGCCGTTATTGCGCCCGGAAGCGCCCCAGCCGATTTCTGCGCCCTCCAGCACGGTCACCGGCACGCCGGCTTCGGCCAAATGCAGCGCTGCCGATAGCCCGGTGAAGCCAGCACCCACCACCGCAACGCCCGTGCGCGCCTCGCCCAGCAGCGGTTCCGTTACGGGGGGCGCGGGCGCAGTGGCGGCCCAAAGGCTGGGGGGCATCGGCGTTCCTAGGGCATGCCTGCTTCGCATCAGCTCACCAGACATGCTCTAGCCTTTTATTTGATCGCATTTTCCGAGTCGCCAAGTGATTCCACTTGGCTTGAAAACTGCTCATGGCATTCATGCGCTTTTCCTTCCGGTGAACAGCACCGCGGCGAGCATCCCGGCAACGGCCAAGCCCGCCCCCAGAATTTGCAGCAGGGATAGCGGTTCGCGCAACCAAAGCCCCGCCAATAGCAGCGCCACCACCGGCACCATGACGGAAAGTGTCGCCGCCCGCGTTGCCCCCAGCAGTTCCACCGCGCGGGCAAAGAAGAACATCGCCACACAGCCCAGCACCAGCCCCTGAGCAATCAGGTGGAACAGCACCAGCCCCGCCGGCATGGCGAATACCTCGGCCGCGCGCAGCGGCAGCCAGAAGGGCAGGATCGCAAGGCCCGAGACAATAGTGATGGCCGCCGTGGCGGAAATGGCCGGCACCTGCCAGCGGCGCAGCAGCAGGGTAAACACTGCCCAGGTGGCGCCGGATGCCATCAGCAGCAAATCGCCGCGCCAGGCGCCGGGGTAATCCCCCATCACGCCATCCCAGCCGATCATGAGCACGCCTATCACCATGACAGTCAGCGCCAAGGCCCGCCCGCGCGTGGGCCATTCCTTCAGCAGCGGTATCGCAAGGATCGCCCCCACAATGGGTGAGGTCATGGGCGCAATCGTCCCGCCATGTGAAGCGGGCGCATAGACCAGCGCCACCAGGAACAGCAGCAGATTGGGCGCGCCGCCAAACAGCGCGAGCAACAGAATGCGCTTGAGCCCAAGCCGCAGCAGCGTGGCTCGCGCCGCCCAGGCAAAGGGCAGCAGCGCCATCATGCCGACACCGTAGCGAAACGCCGCCAGATCAAAACTGCCGAAGCTGCCATCCGCCAATACGGGGCGCGCCACCACCGCATGGCCGCCCCAGATCAGGGCGGAAGCAAGGCCGAAGGCCAGCCCCAGGATGAGTTTCGGGTTCATCGCCCACCTTTGCACCCTGGAACAGTTTCAAGCCATGCAAAATCGTTCACGAAAGTGCGAAATACAGCCAAGAAGATTGGCGGAGCCATTCTTTCGGGTCAGAACGCAGTAAAACGGCTGGACCGGACGGCTAAGAGCTTGGGTTCCAATCAACCATCCCGCAGTTTTCGAAATGCACTCCAGTGAGGCGATGGAAAAACGTCCCATGTCCGACGACAGCCAAGCGCCCATGCTGGGCGCCCATCCAAGTCCGGAATTCTTCTACGCGCCTCAAAAAAATCTCCTCGGGCTCGACCGGTACTCCCCGCTTATCTGGTTCGCCTTGATGCCACCATGGGTCACGCAAATGCTCGAATGATAGCATTGGAAACGCGGTGGCCAGCACGCTAGGCGGGCGCCCGACATCACAACTATTCCCTAATCGCTCTCGATGACGGCAGGTTACGGTGATGGGTATTTCAGAATTCCCGAAAAGCCCAAGCGTAGTTTCTATTGCCCGCGTGAGTGGCGAGCAGATCACCAAGTCTGGTGGCGGCAGCATTGCCAATTTTTGCCGGGCGAGATCAACCTGCTGCCTGCCATGGGGCGAGAGCGGCGCATCGAAGTGCATCGGATCGACATTGGCTCGGTCGAATATCGCGTTGAAAGTGGATTGTCCGTGGCGGATGAGGAGGATTTGGGCGCTCATGACTGTAGAGCTAGGGGGGCAGGTCCCTTTTGTCACCACTCGTACTTTGGCAGAAATGTGGATGAGGCACAGCCTTACTAGATCACCCATAGGCTTGGCCGGGAAATACTCAACGCTTCCCTGAATCCGCCGTCAGGGTTACAGCAGATGCGACCGCAAGAAAGGCTTTCGCATGTTCTACGAGCCGCATCTGGGCCATGGCCTGCCGCATGATCCCTTCAAGGCCATTATCGCGCCGCGCCCGATTGGCTGGATTTCCAGCCTCGACAAACAAGGCCGGCCCAATCTGGCGCCTTACAGCTTTTTCAACGCCGTGCATTCCAGCCCGCCCATGCTGGCCTTTACCAGCGAAAGCATGAAGCACAGCGCGGCGAACGCGATTGCCACCGGGGAGTTTGTCTTCAACCTTTGCACCCGGCCCTTGTTTGATGCGATGAACATCTCCTCAGACACACTGCCCGAAGGTGTCAGCGAATTCGAAGCCGCCGGCCTTGCCACCGCGCCCTGCCGCATTGTGAAGGCACCGCGCGTGGCTGCCGCGCCGGCCGCCTTGGAATGCAAGGTGACGCATTCCATGCAATTGCAGGACGTGAATGGCGCGCCGCTCAAGGGCTGGATCATCATCGGCCAGGTGGTCGGCGTGCATATAGATGAGGCGTTTATCACCGATGGCCGGTTTGACACCGCCAAGGTGCAGCCGCTCGCGCGCTGCGGGTATCGCGATTACGCCGCGGTGACAGAAATGTTCGAAGCGCTGCGCCCCACCGATGGCGGCGGTTACGCGCCGGGGCAGCGGGATAAGTAGTTCAAATCAGAAATGGCTCCAGCCACCTTGTGGCAGCGTGATGGCGACACCTGAGCCATCACGCACCACAACGCCATCACCCGCCACAAAACGCCCAAGCCGCGCCACCGGTACGCCGGCCTTGATGCTGGCGGCCTGCACCGCTTCAGCATCTTCAGGCGCGGCGGCAAAGAGCAATTCGTAATCGTCGCCACCGGTCAGGATCAGCGGCAGCAGCGCTGCATCGGCAGCAAGCGCGGCGCGCGCAGCGGGGGAAAGCGGTACAGCATCAGCGATAATCTCTGCCCCGCATCCCGCCGCGCGGCAAAGATGCCCCAAATCCTGCACCAACCCATCCGAGACATCCATCGCCGCCCGCGCCACACCGCGCAATGCCTGCCCCAAGGCCAAGCGCGGTTCCGGCAAGCGATAACGCTGCGCCAAATGCCCTTCCGCATCGGCAGGGAGTTTGCCTTGCAGCACGCGCAACCCCAGCGCGGCATCGCCAATACTGCCGGAGACCCAAATCTCATCACCAATGCGCGCACCACGCCGATGCAAAGCCTGCCCTGGCGGCACGGCTCCGATAATGGTCAGCGAAAAACAGGCGGGGCCGGGTGTGGCCACCGTATCACCGCCCAATACCGCCAAGCCAAACCGCTGCTGATCTTCCGCGAGGCCCGCGACGAAATCCGCAATCCAGGTATCAGGCGTGCCGCGCCTAAAGGCCGTGGTCATCAGATAACCAAGCGGCGCCGCGCCCATCGCCGCAAGATCGGATAGATTCACCCGAAGCAATTTGCGCGCAATCATGCCGGGCGGATCATTGGGCAGGAAATGCACGCTTTCCACCAGCGCATCGGCCGCCAGCACCAATTGCTCCCCCGCGGGCGGCGTCAGCAACGCGGCATCGTCACTCAGATCGAGCGCGCCCTCACCCGCCAGCGGTCGGAAATGCCGCGCGATCAGGACAAATTCGCGGGGCAGGCCCATGGCGCGCTTCAGGCGCCTGGTGCGAAATCCGCCGGGCGCAGCCGATGCGCCAGCGTATCCAGCATGCCATTGGCAAAGCGGGTTGCTTCCTCATCCAGGAAACCCGCCGCGATATCCAAATATTCGTTGATCACCACACGCGCCGGCGGTTCATGCGCCTGCATCAGCTCACCTGTTGCCGCACGCAGCAAGGCGCGCAATACGGGGTCAAGCCGATCCAGAGTCCAACCCTTTTGCAAGCAATCCATAATGGCGGCATCAGCGGCTTCGGCGTTATCCGCGACTTGCTTCAGGATCGCCTGGAACAGTGGAATATGTGCTTCCGGCACGCCGCCTTCTTCAAATTCAATTGGGCCGCTGGGCGCGCCGATACGGTGGCGGATGAATTGATCCGCGACTGTTTCAACACTTTCACCCGTATGCTCACTTTGGAATAGCGCCTGCACCGCGGCAACGCGGGCGCCGGTACGTGGGCGCGCAGGCGCGCGCCTTTCGGCCTTCATGCCAGCCCCCAACCTCGCGCCAGGGCGATTTGCGCGACCAGCGCATGCGCCGCTTCAATTCCCTTATTCATGCGATCAGGGCGCGAACGCGCTTCCGCCTGCGCCAGGCTATCCACCGTCAGCAAGCCAAAGCCAATCGGCGCGCCATTTTCCACCGCCAGATCCATCACACCCTTGCAGATCGCGTCACAGATGAAGGTGTAGTGATCCGTCTCACCCTTCACCACGCAGCCCAAAAGCAAATAGCCATCCCAGCGGCGCCTGGCCTTCATTGCCATGCGCAGCGCGGCGGGCAATTCAAACCCGCCGGCAACATCCACGGTTTCCACCTCGGCCTTCAAATCCTGAAACACCGCCATGGCGCCAAGCCGCATGCCTTCGACAACATTGCGGTAATAGGGCGCCTGGATTACCAGAATGCGCGGCGCATCGCCCGCCAGATGCGCGCGGCCCTTGGTGGGGGAATTGATCGTGCTCATGGCGTTTTCTCCGAAGGAAGGGGCCGGGTTTCCAGTACTTGCAACCCATAGCCTTCAAGCCCGATCAGCGGGCGCGGATTATTCGAAAGCCGAATGATGCGCTTCACGCCCAAATCATCCAGGATTTGCGCGCCAATGCCGTAATCGCGAATCTCCGGCGCAATCGCATGGCTCGGCCCGCGCTTCAGGCGAATGGAAAGCGCATCGGGGCGCGGATCGCGCAGCAGCACCACCACACCGCGCCCTGCGGCTTCAATCATGCGCATTGCCGCATGCAAATCGCCAAGCCCGCGGCCCGAGACAATTTCGCGGAACAGCGACGCCGCATGCATGCGCACCAGCACGGGCGCATCGCCGCTGACATCACCCTTGACCAGCGCCAGATGTTCTCCGGGTGCAGCCGTGCTTTCATAGACAATGGCGCGCCAGGTGCCGCCGATGGCCTGTTCAACCTCACCTTCCTCAACACTGCGCACCAGCTTTTCCGTCCGGCGGCGATGCGCGATCAGATCGGCGATGGTGCCAAGCTTCAGCCCATGATGCTGCGCAAAGGCCACCAGATCCGGCATGCGCGCCATGGTGCCGTCATCATTCATGATCTCACAAATCACGCCGGAGGGATTGAGCCCCGCAAGCCGCGCGAAATCCACTGCCGCTTCCGTGTGGCCCGCGCGCACCAAAGTGCCGCCTTCGCGCGCCACCAGCGGAAAGACATGGCCGGGGGTGACAATATGCTCACGCCCCAATTCAGGATTGATCGCAACCGCGACCGTGCGCGCGCGATCCGCAGCCGAAATCCCAGTGGTCACGCCATCACGCGCTTCGATGGAAACGGTGAAGGCGGTTTGATGCCGCGTGCCATTGGATTGCGCCATCAGCGGCAGGCCCAGCTGATCAACCCGCGCGCGCGTCATGGAAAGGCAGATCAGGCCGCGCGCATAACGCGCCATGAAATTGATCGCATCCGGCGTCGCGAATTGCGCGGGGATCACGAGATCGCCCTCATTCTCGCGGTCTTCATCATCCACCAGGATGAACATGCGCCCACGACGCGCTTCTTCCAGCAATTCCTCAGTCGGAGAGATGAATTCCGAGAAGGAAGTGCGGATGGCGGTTTGCGCCGTATTGGAAGTCATGCCCTGAACTCCATCATGCGGGCGACGTAACGCGCCAGCGTGTCTATTTCGATATTGACGCGATCACCGGGCTGGAGCGTGCCAAAGCCTGTCATCGCGGCGGTATGGGGGATGATGTTGACGCCAAAGGTCGCGCCGTCAACCTCATTCACCGTCAGTGAAACGCCATCAAGCGCGACCGATCCCTTGGGCGCGATGAAGGGCGCCAAAGCCTGCGGCGCACGGAAGCGCCAGCGGACCGAGGCATTTTCGGGGGTTGCCGAAATCACCTCCGCCACGCCATCCACATGGCCGGATACCAAATGCCCGCCCAATTCATCGCCAAGGCGCAGTGCCCGTTCCAGGTTGACCTTGGAGCCTTTCTTCCAGCCACCCAAAGTGGTTTTGGCGACCGTTTCGGCCGAGGCATCCACGCTGAAGGAATCCGCTGACAACTGCACCACCGTCAGGCACACGCCCGAACAGCAAATGGAAGCGCCGAGCACCGCCGGGATGGGATCACGCAAAAAATCCGGCGTCACGCCCATCACGAGCCGCAAATCATGCCCGCCGCCAATCGGCTGAACCTCTCTGACCGTGCCAAGGGCCGTGACGATACCGGTGAACATGGCGCTAATCCTCGATCCGTTCGAATTCAGAGAGCATATCATCGCCCAGCGCCCTTTGCGCCGTGCGACGAAAACGAGGCATGGCGCTGAGCGCGGCAAGACGCAAGCCCTCAAGCGCCGGATGCCCATCACCGCCCATCACGGCGGGCGCATGAAACCAGACCAGCCGATCCACTAAGCCCTGGCGGAGCAGCGCCGCCGCCAGCCCTGCGCCGCCTTCGGCCAGCACGCGCGTCACGCCGCGCCGGCCAAGGGCGCGCAGCAGGGAAGGCAGATCAAGCCCGCCAGCCGCATGGGCCGGCACGGTCACAATATCCGCCCCGGCAGCCATGAAGGGTGCCTGCGCGGCCGGCGCATGGCCGGGCGCAGTGATGATCAGCACTGGCGCCAGCTCCGCGCCCTGCACCAGCCGAGAGGCTTCCGGCGTGCGCAGCCTGGCATCCGCCACCACGCGCAGCATCGGCACACGCTCCATGCCTGGGATGCGGCAGGTCAGGTCCGGATCATCGGCCAGCACCGTGCCGGAACCGACCAGGATCGCATCATGCCGCGCACGCAGCGCATGCACTTCGCGCCGTGCGGCTTGCCCCGTGATCCAGCGGCTTTCACCGGAAGCGGTGGCGATACGGCCATCAAGCGTTGAGGCCAGCTTCAGCGTCACTACCGGCATGCCGGCCTGGATGCGGCGGAAAAACCCGGCATTGAGCGCGCGGGCTTCGGCCTCCAAAAGCCCTTCCTCTACGACGATGCCCGCACCGCGCAGCATGGCCAGCCCGCGGCCATTCACGCGCGGGTCAGGATCACGCATCGCCATCACCACGCGGGCAATGCCTGCCCCGGCGAGTGCTTCGCAACAGGGTGGCGTGCGACCGTGATGGGAACAGGGTTCCAGCGTGACATACGCTGTGGCACCGCGCGCCGCCTCACCAGCACGGCGCAGCGCTTCGGTTTCCGCATGCGGGCGACCGCCGGGCTGCGTCCAGCCGCGGCCAATCACGCGGCCATCCTTCACCAGCACACAGCCGACCGCCGGGTTCGGCCAGGCATTGCCAAGCCCCCGCCGCGCCAGGGCCAAAGCCGCGCGCATGTGAAGCAGATCATCATTCATCGCGGCATCATCTGGGTCAGCGCCGGATAAGCGCTATTCCTTCCGCCCCAATTCACCGAGAAAAGCCTGAAAATCTTTCGCCTCGCCAAAATTGCGATAGACGCTGGCGAAGCGCACATAGGCCACCTGGTCCAGTTCCTTCAGCGTTTCCATGACAATCTCCCCGATCTTGTTGGAAGGAATGTCGCTTTCGCCTTCGGTTTCCAGTCGGCGCTGGATGGAATTCACCAGTTTTTCGATCCGGTCCTCATCCACCGGGCGCTTGCGCAAGGCAACGCGGATCGAACGTGCCAGCTTTTCCCGTTCAAACGGCACACGCCGCCCATCGGTCTTGATGATGGTAATTTCACGGAGCTGCACACGCTCAAACGTCGTGAAGCGCGCGCCGCATTCCGGGCAGGCGCGGCGGCGGCGAATGGCCGCGCTGTCTTCCGCCGGGCGGCTATCCTTGACCTGCGTATCCTCAAATCCGCAGAAGGGGCACTTCATGCCGGATAGATCGGGAAGCGATGGCAGAGTTCCATCACCCGCGCCTTCACCGAAGCTTCCACCGCGCTATTGCCGGCTTCATCATTGGCCCGCGCCGCGCCATCCAGCACTTCACCGATCAGTTTGCCGATCTGGCGGAATTCCGCTTCCCCAAAGCCGCGCGTGGTGCCGGCGGGCGTGCCAAGGCGCACACCCGATGTCACCATCGGCTTTTCGGGGTCAAAGGGAATGGCGTTCTTGTTGCAGGTCAGATGCGCGCGATTAAGCGCGGCTTCCGCCACCTTCCCGGTCAGCTTCTTGGGCCGCAAATCAACCAGCAACAAATGATTGTCGGTACCACCCGTCACCAGATCCAAACCTTGTGCCTGCAATTCACCCGCCAGCGCCTTGGCATTGGCGACAATCTGGCGCGAATAGGTGCGGAATTCCGGACGCAGCGCTTCCCCGAACGCCACCGCCTTGGCCGCGATCACATGCATCAGCGGCCCGCCTTGCAGGCCGGGGAAAACGGCACTGTTGAATTTCTTCGCCAACGCTTCGTCATTCGTCAAAATCATGCCACCGCGCGGGCCACGCAAGGTCTTATGCGTGGTGGTGGTCGCAACATGCGCATGGGGGAAGGGCGAAGGATGCGCGCCACCGGCAACCAGCCCCGCGAAATGCGCCATATCCACCATGAAATAGGCACCGACTTCATCGGCAATGGCGCGGAAGGCGGCGAAATCCCACACGCGAGCATAGGCGCTGCCGCCGGCGATGATCAGCTTCGGCTTCGCTTCCCGCGCAATGCGCGCCACTTCCGCCATATCAATCTGCTGGTCTTCGCGCCGCACCGTATAGGGCACCGGCTTGAACCATTTGCCGGACAGGTTCGCGAGTGACCCATGCGTCAAATGCCCACCGGCGGCCAGGTCAAGCCCCATGAAGCAATCGCCCGGCTGCAACAGCGCCAGGAACACCGCCTGATTGGCCTGCGCGCCCGAATGCGGCTGCACATTGGCAAATCCGCAATCGAACAGCTTGCAGGCGCGTTCAATCGCGAGCCTTTCCGCGATATCCACTGCCTCACACCCGCCATAATAGCGCCGGCCCGGATAGCCTTCAGCGTATTTATTCGTCATCACCGAACCCTGCGCTTCCATCACAGCGCGGGAGACGATGTTTTCAGACGCGATCAGTTCAATCCCATCCTGTTCGCGCACCAATTCCTGCGCCACGGCGGCGGCGATTTCGGGATCGGATGCAGCCAGGCTCGCGGTGAAGAAGCCAGCGGGGGGCGGGGCGGCGCCGAGGCCTTCCGGCGCACGGACCAGGGCGGGGAATGGGGTTCTCATGGCGTTGTTTTTGCGCCTGCGGTGCCCTGCTTGGCAAGCACCGGGTCGAGTTTTTGTACCCGCCCCACATGCCGCCCGCCTTCGAAAGGAGAGGCCAAAAAAGCCCGGATGGCATCCAGCGCCACTTCAATCCCCACCATGCGGGCGCCGAGGCAGGCGATATTGGCGTTGTTATGGGCACGCGTCAGCCGCGCTTCGGTCGCGTTATGCAAGACAGCGGCGCGAATGCCGGGGTGGCGATTGGCCGCCATGGCCATGCCAATCCCGGTGCCGCAGACCAGAATGCCGAAGCCATCGCTCCCCGCCACGCGGTCACACACCGCATGGGCGAAATCCGGGTAATCCACCGATTCAGCGCCATGCGTGCCCAAATCGTCAAACGCCAGCCCCTCGGCTTCCAAAGCGGCCTTCAGCGCCTGTTTCAGCGGGAGGCCGGCATGGTCAGAGGCGATGGGGATAGGCATTGCGGGGCGCTCCAATGGCCGGGAGAAGACGCCTTAAAGGAAAATCCTGCGATTCGCAGCCTGGGCTTCAGCCGAAAACCTGCCCCCAAGCCTGGCGCAGCGCCTGATCCACTTCCGCCATGCTGGCCGGAATGCCCAAGGCATGCAGGCTGGTCACGCCATGTTCCGCTATCCCGCAGGGCACAATACCGCCGAAATGCGCCAGATCGGGCGCCACATTCAGGGCCACGCCATGCCAGGACACCCAGCGCGTCACGCGCACCCCAATAGCGCCGATCTTGGCTTCCTGCCCGATCGCGCGATCCGCCACCCAAATCCCAACGCGCCCTTCGCGCCTTTCGCCCTGTATGCCGAAATGCGCCAGCGTCCGGATCATCCAATCTTCCAACCCCGCCACAAAGGCCCGCACATCGCGCGCCGGGATGCCGCCATGGGGGCGATGCAGATCGAGCATCACATACCCCGTCCGCTGCCCCGGCCCGTGATAGGTCCATTGCCCGCCGCGCCCGGCCTCAAACACCGGGAAGCGGGCATCGCGCAAATCCTCAGCGCGGGCCGATGTGCCAGCCGTATAGCTGGGTGGGTGTTCCACCAGCCACACAGCCTCCCCGGCCGTCCCCGCCCTGATGGCCGCGGCGCGGCTTTCCATGCGCGAGAGTGTCTCGGCATAGGGGGTGAGGCCCGGCAGGGTTTCCCATTCAAGGGCGGGCGTTGATGGCAGCGCATTCATCGGCTATAGCGCCCGCCTTCTACCTGGTTTGCGGCCATGGCGGAATGGTAGACGCGCCAGCTTGAGGTGCTGGTGGGGGCAACCCCGTGGAAGTTCGAATCTTCTTGGCCGCACCATATCTCACCCTTTCGGGTGTTGCCGGGTAAGGTAGCCATCATGGATGATGATTTCCGCAAAGCCGCGCTGGATTACCACCGGCTGCCCCGCCCCGGGAAGCTTTCCATCACGCCGACCAAGCGGATGGAAACCCAACGCGACCTTGGCCTAGCCTATTCGCCAGGTGTTGCTGCGGCCTGTGAGGCAATAGCCGCCGACCCGCGCGCTGCCTTTGACTACACCGCGCGCGGCAATCTGGTGGCGGTGATTTCCAATGGCACGGCGGTGCTGGGCCTTGGTGCCATCGGCGCGCTCGCGTCCAAGCCCGTCATGGAAGGCAAGGCGGTTCTGTTCCAGAAATTCGCCGGCATTGATTCGATTGACATCGAAATTGACGAACGCGACCCCGACAAGCTGATCGAGGTGATTGCCGCGCTGGAACCCTCCTTCGGCGCCATCAACCTGGAAGACATCAAGGCGCCCGAATGCTTTGAAGTGGAACGCCGGCTGCGCGAACGCATGCGCATCCCGGTTTTTCATGATGACCAGCATGGCACGGCGATTATTGTCGCGGCTGCCGTGCGCAACGGGCTTTTGCTGCAAGGCAAGCGGCTGGAAGATGTGCGCCTGGTCAATACCGGCGGCGGTGCGGCGGCTTTGGCCTGCCTTGATCTGCTGGTCGCCATGGGCCTCAAGCGCGAAAACGTCACCATCTGCGATATTGGCGGCGTGGTGCATAAGGGGCGCGAGGACCTTGACCCCTATAAGGCCAAATGGGCCATTGAGACGAATGCTCGCACCCTGCAGGATGCGCTGCCCGGCGCCGATATCTTCCTTGGCCTTTCCGCGCCGCGTGTTTTGAAGCCGGAATGGCTGAAGCTGCTGGCACCCAACCCCTTGGTATTGGCGCTTGCGAACCCTGAGCCGGAAATCCTGCCCGAAGCGGTGCGTGCCGCGCGCCCGGATGCGATTGTGGCAACGGGGCGGACGGATTATCCGAACCAGGTCAATAATGTCCTGTGTTTTCCCTTCATCTTCCGTGGTGCGCTGGATGTCGGCGCCACCACCATCAATGAGGAAATGAAGGTCGCGGCAGCGGATGCCATTGCCGCACTTGCCCGCGTTGAAGCATCCGAAGTTGTCGCCGCCGCCTATGGCGGGCAGGCGCCGATTTTTGGGGCCGATTACATCATTCCGAAACCCTTTGACCCGCGCCTGATTCTTGAAGTCGCCCCGGCCGTTGCGCGCGCCGCCATGGCAAGCGGTGTTGCGACCCGCCCGATTGAAGATTTCGCTGCCTATCGCCGCCGGCTGGAACGCAATGTCTTCCGTTCCGGCAATCTCATGCGCCCAGTGTTCGAGGCCGCGCGCAAACGCCCGCGCCGCATCGCCTATGCGGAAGGTGAGGATGAACGCACGCTCCGCGCCGTGCAATCCGTGTTGGATGAAGGCATTGCCGAACCCTTCCTGATTGGCCGCGCCGATATCATCGCCGCGCGCTGCGAAGCCTTGGGGCTGCGTATGTCGGTCGGCGAAAGCGTGAAGGTGCTGGACCCTGCGCGCGATACGGAAATCTTCGGCCCGTTGGTGGAACTATATCGCCGCAAAGTCTCCCGCCGCGGCGTGCCGCCCGATGCCGCTGGGCGGCGTGTGGCAACGCGCACCGCCGTTGCCGCTTCCCTATTGCTGGAAGCCGGCCTGGTGGATGCCGCGCTGTGCGGCGGCACGCAGGATTGGATGGATCAGTGGCATCACGTGCTGGATATTATCGGCAAGCGCGATGATGTCGGGCGGGTTTATGCACTTTCCGGCCTGATTACCCGCAATGGCGAGCATCTATTCGTGGTGGACACGCATCTTTGCGTGGAACCTTCGGCCCCGCAGATCGCGGAAATGACACTACTAGCAGCCGAACAGGTGCGCGGCTTTGGCTTGCAGCCGAAAGTCGCATTGCTGTCCCATTCTTCCTTCGGTGCGTCCCACGCACCCTCAGCCCGGCGGATGCGCGAAGCCCTGAAGCTTATCCAGGCGCGTGACCCTGGCTTGGAAGTGGATGGCGAAATGCACGCCGATGCCGCCTTGGTGCCGGCCATCCGCGACCGAGCCGTGCCCGATGGCAAACTGACGGGCGCAGCCAATCTGCTGGCCATGCCCGGCATTGACGCCGCCAATATCGCCTTCAACCTGGCCAAGGCCGCCACCGATGGGCTGCAACTTGGCCCGCTTCTGCTCGGCATGAAAAAACCCGTGCATGTGCTGGTGCCAAGTGTGACCGCTCGTGGGATTCTGAACCTGACAGCATTGGCGGTGGCTGAGGCGAATAGGCAAGGGTGAATCGGGGGGAGGCCGGGGGCTTTGCCCCCTGACCCCCACCGGGGTGTCCGTGCCACCCCGGACCCCGCCGGGACCGGGTACAAACCTTTCCACATAGATGTGTCTGCGTCTGACCCCGAGGTTACGCACCGCCGCGAGACAAATCGCTGTTGGCGACCACAAATTGATCAAGCGCTGGCGTGGAGGATGGCTACCGTACAAACAAAGGGATGATTCATGAATACATCCAACACTGAGTCGGCACCAAAAATTGATTTCCCGACGGCGCTTGTGGGCGAATGGACGCCCTTTCCTGTGAAATCTCCATTGGGGATTTTTGGCTATCGAATCAGTCAGGCGCAGCGGCTCTTGGATTGGCCCGCCCCTTACGATCTGGAAAAAGAACCTGACCAAGAAAGGAGGCGTATCAAAGATGGCATCCTTCAGCTTCGTCAACCTTTCGCGACTCTGGGGCTTTTTTGGGGTGTAGTGGCGCTGGAGCATTTTGGGCGAGATTTGATCCACCAGTTAAGCGAGGATCATTTTATTCGCCGTGATTTTCTGGAATTCCAAAATTGGAAGCCTAAACAAATCGAGCACGAATTCAGGTCTCTAAGCTCAAAGAGCTGGAACACGAATTTTTTTCAGCTTGTCGACTTCGAGCCTATACCAAAGGAAGAGATTTCGCATGTCGAGGATCTGGTGCTTCTGCGAAATGCCATAGCGCATTATGGTGCGTTGGTCCCAGCAAAAAAACGCAACAAGTTCAAATACTGGAACGTGAAAATCGGACAGCCAATAAATCCTCCCGCCAGCTTTGTTCGGACTGAACTCAACTACATATCCCATCTTGGGCAGAAAATTCACGAGGACACGCGCCGCATTGTGTTTCGAAGAATTATTGAAAAGATGGGTTGCGGATGGTCCAGAAACCCGAGTCCAGACATTTTGCGCCTGATCGAATTGTTCTGCTTTTTTGGATTTTCAGAGCAGGCGCGGGGCCCAGTGGGCTTGCCGCCGAAGGACCCGAACTCCCTAGACTTGCTGAAAGAGGATTTTCCTGAATTGCTTGAGCAGGCCGAAGCAAGCAACCAAGATGTATTGCACAGACTCCGAAGCCGCTGCATTGACAGGCTCGTCGCGGAGTTTGGCGATTAGTTAGGTGCTTTCTCCAAGCCTCACGAATAACGGCGTGGTCCGGGGTGGCACGGCCACCCCGGCGGGGGCAGGGGGCAAAACCCCCTTCTTGTTCAGTTCTAGTCCCCTTCTTCCAACCTCTCGATATCCTCATCTGAAAAGCCGAAATGATGGCCGATTTCGTGGATCAGTACGTTCCGCACCAGGCGGAACAAATCTTCCCCGGATTCGACCCATTCCAGCAGGATGGGTTCGCGGAATAGCAGGATGCGGTCTGGTTCTGCCGGTGTTGCGGCGCTGCTTTTTTCGGTGAGCGGCACGCCAAGATAAAGCCCTGTCAGCTCATAGGGGTTTTCGATGCCGAGTTCGCGGAGCATTTCCTCCTCCGCGATGTCATCCACCAGGATGGCAACGCCCTTCAGCAGATCGCGCAACGGCTTCGGGATGGCGGCAAGCGCATCCTCGGCCAATTCAATCAGGTCTTCGGGGCTTGGTGGGGTGGTGAAGCGCATTCCCATCCTCATGCGCGCGGGCTTGGTGGGGGGTCAAGTGAGGCGGGGGCGTGACAGGTCAGGATTGCTGACCTAATATGGCTCCATGGAAGCGCTGCTGCCTTTGCTTGGCTTTGCCATTGCCACCTCCGCTACGCCGGGGCCGAATACGCTGATGGTCGCGGCATCGGCGGCCAATCACGGGCTGCGCGCCGTGGTGCCGCATGTCTTGGGCAGTGCCTTTGGTTTTGCGGCGATGATCTGGCTGGCGGGCCTGGGCCTAGCGTTGCCCCTGATGGCGAGCCCCTTTTTGCATCAGGTGGTGAAATGGGGCGGTGCGGCCTCGCTTGCGTGGCTTGCGTGGAAGATCGCGCGCGCCGGGGCGCCGGGGGCAGGGTCGGCGCGCCCGCCACTCGGCTTTCTGGGCGCGGTGCTGTTGCAATGGGTGAACCCAAAGGCCTGGATGATCATTCTGGCCGCCATCCCGGCCTTCACCCGGCCGGGGGAGGATTTGCTGCCTCAAATCAGTTTGATTGCGCTGGTTTTCGCCGCGGTAGGCATACCCAGTGCTGGGCTTTGGGGCGTGATTGGCGCGGGGGCGGGGCGCGTGCTGCGCCCCGGGCGGGGATTGCGAGCATTCAACATCGCCATGGCGGTGCTGATGCTGGCGTCGCTGATCCCCGCCCTAAGACACTAAGGATTTAGCCTTCGATCACGTTCGAACGCTGGCCACCGATAATGGCCAGAAATTCGCGCCGCGTGCTGGCATCATCCCGGAAGGCGCCGAGCATGCGGCTGGTCACCATGGTCACACCCGGCTTGTGGATGCCGCGCGTGGTCATGCATTGATGCGCCGCTTCAATCACCACGGCGACACCTTTCGGCTTCAGCACCTGTTCGATGGTGTTCGCGACTTGGGCGGTGAGTTTTTCCTGAATCTGCAAGCGCTTTGCATAAACCTCCAAAACGCGCGCCAGCTTGCTGATGCCAACCACGCGGCCCTGCGGCAGATAGGCGATATGCGCGCGGCCAATGATCGGCACCATATGGTGTTCGCAATGGCTTTCCATGCGGATGTCGCGCAGGATCACCATTTCATCATAGCCATCGGTTTCTTCGAAGGACCGCGCGAGCAAATCCACCGGGTCTGTCTCATACCCGGCGAAAAATTCCTCATAGGCGCGGGCAACGCGCGCGGGGGTATCCACCAGACCTTCACGGTCCGGGTCATCACCGGCCCAGCGCAGCAGGGTGCGCACAGCGGCTTCGGCTTCCGCGCGGGACGGGCGAGGCTCCAGAGAGGCATTGGCCGTGGTGAGGCCAGAGGCAGGAGTTTGAATATTCAAGGTATTGGTCTTTCCCTAAGATTGAGGGGGCGCCGGAAGCCATGGGGCCTTGGAACGCCTTCATGGATCCATGTGGGTGGGGTTGCCGGAAAGGCAAGGATTTGGACCCGCTTGGCGCCAGGCGCCCGTGTGGGTTAGCCTTGCCAAGCCCATGAACAACCAGAAGAACCCGCCATGCTTGATGCCGTAGTCCCGCTTGCCGCCACCTCAACCAACGCCAGGCTTTATGACGCGCTGATCATCGGCGCCGGTTTCGCCGGCATGTATCAGCTCCATTCGCTCAGGGACCGCCTCGGGCTTTCCGCCCATGTGCTGGAAGCGGGTGATGGCGTGGGCGGCACCTGGTATTGGAACCGCTACCCAGGGGCGCGCTGCGATTCCGAAAGCCATAGCTATTGCTATCACTTCTCGGATGAGCTGGTGCAGGGCTGGGAATGGTCCGAACGCTACCCGAGCCAGCCGGAGATTCTGCGCTACCTGAATTACGCCGCGGATAAGCTTGATTTGAAGCGCGACATTACCTTTGGCGCGCGGGTCGTGGCAGCGCGCTATGATGAAGCAGAAAACCTTTGGCATGTGCAGACCGAACAGGGCGGGCATTACGCCGCGCGCTATCTGATCACTGCTGTCGGCTGCCTTTCTTCGGCCAATCTGCCGAAGATTGATGGCATCGCGGATTTCCAGGGCAAATGGTACCACACCGGCGAATGGCCGCATGAGGGTGTGGATTTCACGGGCAAGCGCGTTGGCGTGATCGGCACCGGGTCCACCGGCATTCAGGCCATTCCTGTGATTAGCGCTGCCGCCAAGCACCTGACCGTGTTTCAGCGCACCGCGAATTATTCCATCCCCGCGCGCAATGCGCCGCTGACCGATGATTTCAAGAAATATGTGCGGGAGAATTTCGCCGAAATTCGCGACGTGATGCGTTCCACCGTCAATGGCCACCCCTGGCGCATCGCGGATCGCTCCGTCCTGGATGTATCCGATGAAGAACGGAATGAGATTTTTGAGAAAGCCTGGGAGAGGGGCGGGCTTCGGCTCCGCGCTGAATTCCGCGATGTGCTGACGAATGAGGAAGCGAATAGGATCGTTTCAGACTTCCTCAAGAAAAAAATCAGCCAGATCGTGAAGGATCCCGCCAAGGCCGCGATCCTTTCGGATATTGACCACGGCTTCGCGACCAAGCGCCCGCCGATTGATACCGGCTATTTCGAAACCTATAACCGCGACAATGTTGATGTGGTGAGTTTGCGCGCGGAAGCGATTGAACGCATCACCGCCACCGGCGTGAAGACCAGCAAGGGCGAATATCCGCTGGACATTATTGTCTTTGCTACCGGCTTTGATGCCATGACCGGGCCGCTATTCAATCTGAACATCAGCGGGCGCGGCGATATGGCGTTGCGCGATGTGTGGCGCGAAGGCCCGCGCAGCTATCTTGGACTGCAAGTCGTTGGCTTCCCCAATCTGTTCACCATCACCGGGCCTGGCAGCCCTTCCGTGCTGACCAATATGCCTGTCGCCATCGAACAGCATGTGGATTGGATCACGCGCTGTATCGCGGATATGCGGAAGTCTGGCCAGACGCGCATTGAAGCCAAGCCCGATGCGGTGGATGATTGGATGGTGCAGGTGCAGGAAGTGGCCAACCGCACGCTTTTCACGAAAACGCTGCATTCCTGGTATCTCGGCGCCAATGTGCCGGGCAAGCCGCGCGTCTTCATGCCCTATATCGGCGGCATGGCGCGGTATCGGCGGATTTGTGATGAGGTTGCCGATAAGGGGTATGAGGGGTTTGCGCTAACCCGTTAAACCGGCTCCAAACCCTTGGCGCGAAGCAAGCTGGCATCCGCACCCTGCACCAAAAATTCCATGAAAGCGCGCGCGGCTTCCGGCTGCGGCGCCTCAGCGAAAATCGCGGCGGAGAAAGTCATCACCTCGCCAATCTCAGTGGGTAGCGTGCCGATAATGTCTATCCCCGGCACGGTCATCAATTCGCTGACTTGCTGAATGGCGAGTGCCACTTCGCCGCGCTTCAGCAATTCACCGGTAAAGCCCTGCGGAATCACGGTGGCCTTCGCGTTCACCTCCGCCGCGATGCCAAGCCGTTCAATCAGCCCCGCGAAGAACAACCCGCTGGCACCCGCGCGGGAATAGGCGAGTGATGGTGTCGCCAGCAGCGTCGCGCGAAAGGTGTCCGGCGTGCTGATATCGGGCCGCTTCGCACCGGCGGCGACCGCAACACCAATATGGGACAGCGCCAGATCACGGCGACTGCCTGCTGCGAAAACCCCCTTGGCAATGAAATCATCTACCGCCGCGGCGGTCAGGATCGCGATATCGCCCCGCACCCCATCGGCGATGCGCTGCGAAATGCTTTTGGTCGGGTCAAACACCATGGCGGGGGCTGGGTTGGTCGTGGCCCAAAGCGGCGCCAGCACGTCAAGCACGCCCTGCAGCGCCAGGGTGGACATGATCGAAAGCGGCTGAGCCATGGGCTAGGTTCCTTGCAGGGATGGAGGCACCCAGAATGCCGGGGGTAAGGCCGCGCCGCAATGTGGCAGGCATCACCCTGAAATCGCCATGAAGTGCTGCTTAAATTCTCCGCTCGCAGCGAAAGGAACCCCGCCATGCGCCTTGTCCCATTTGTTGCCCTTGCCGCCCTGATCGGCGCTGGCCTGGCCGGTGTGGCCTCGGCGCAATCCCAAACCTCACCCATGCCTGGCTGCGCGGCGCATCAGGCGCGCTTTCCCGCGCTGCTCGGCAAAGCGCCTGAGGATGTGCGCGCGGCGCTGCAAGTCCTGCCGGGCATCGCTACGGTGCGCAGGGGCGGGCCGAATACGCCCATGACGCGGGATTACCGGATGGACCGCGCGACGGTGCTGATCGAAAACGGCGTGGTGACGCAGATCACTTGCGGCTGAGGCTACCCAGCCCCACCAAAACCGCCACCACCGCACAAAGCCCCGCCATGGCCCAGAATATCGCTGCCCCCAGCGCCGCATAACCAGGGCCAGACGCCAGCGTCAGCAGCGTCGTCATCGCCCCCACGGCAGCGCCCAGCAGCGTCTGCGCCGTGCCCCCCAGGCTCGCCGGCACACGTTCCTGCAATAGCCGGATCGCCGCCAGATGCATGGCGCCAAAAGTCAGCGCATGCAGCGCCTGCGCGAAAATCAACGGCGGCAGGCTTTCGCTAATCGCCATGATCGGCCAACGGACCAGGCCGGCCACGGCGGCGAGCAAAATCAACCCGCGCACGCCAAGCCTTTCGACCAGGCCGCGCCCCCACATGAATAGCGCCACCTCTGCCACCACGCCCCAGGCCCAAAGCAGGCCAATCACCCCGGCGCTGAAGCCCAAAGCCTGCCAATGGATGGACCCAAAGGCGTAATAGGCCGCGTGGCTGCCCTGCATCAGCGCGGCAATCAGCATCAGGCGCCTCAGCCAAGGCAGCGCGAGTGCCGCGCGAAAGCCGCTGGCACCGCCACGCCCGAAGCCCTCGGCGCGCGGCAGCAGAAAGGCCGCTGCCGCGCCAAGGCCAAGCATGGCGGCAATCAGCCAGGCAGCGCTCCCCGCGCCCAAAACGCCCACCAGCGCGCCAGCGGCCACGGCGGCCAGGATATAGCTGGCGGATCCCGCCGCGCGGACGCGCCCATAATCAAAGCCGGGCGGCCCCTTTGCCGCGCGCAGCGCCATCGCGTCAGCAAGCGCGGTGGTTGGCGCCAACGCCGCTGCCAGCGCCAGATTAACCAACAGCAGCGCCCAGAATCCGGCGGCCAACCCAAAACCCGCCGCGCAAATCGCCGCCGCGCTGGTGCAGCAAATCAGCACCAGCCTGGGATCACCTAGCCAATCCGCAACCCGCCCTCCTAGCGGCCCTGCCAGCAATTTAAGCGCGCTACCGGCCGCCAAAACCGTGCCCAGATCAGCCGGCGTCAGCCCGCGCGCCAGCAATAGCGGCGGCAGAAACGGCATCATCACGCCGAAGGCCGCGAATTGCGCGGCAAAGATCAGGGCGAAGCGGGTGGCGGGGTTCATCACAGGCCCGCCAGCCTGCCCGCTGCCGCCACCATGGACAAGCGCGCCGCATCATGCCACGGAACTCCACGTTTTCTTTCTTGGACAGTGACCCCCGCATGTTCGAACCCAGGGTTCGCGCCATCCTTGGCCCGACCAATACCGGCAAGACCCACCTCGCGATTGAGCGGATGCTCGCCCATGCCTCGGGCAGTATCGGCTTTCCGCTCAGGCTGCTGGCGCGTGAAAACTATGATCGCATGGTGGCGATGAAGGGCGAACGCTACGTCGCCCTGATTACCGGCGAGGAAAAAATCGTGCCCCCTGAGGCGAAGTATTTCGCCTGCACCGTGGAAGCCATGCCGCTGGATCGGCCGGTGGAATTCCTCGCGGTTGATGAAATCCAGCTCTGCGCGGACCCGGATCGCGGGCATATCTTCACTGATCGGCTGCTGAATGCGCGCGGCATGGTGGAAACCATGTTCCTGGGTGCCGAGATCATCGCGCCCTTGCTGCGCCGTCTGATCCCGCGCGCGGAAATTGAAACCCGCGCGCGGCTTTCGCAACTGACTTACGCGGGCCCCGCCAAGCTTTCCCGCCTGCCGGCACGTTCCGCCATTGTCGCCTTCAGCGCGCAGGAAGTCTACGCCATTGCCGAAGCGGTGCGCCGTCGGCGTGGCGGTTGCGCGGTGGTGATGGGCAGGCTTTCGCCGCGCACCCGCAATGCGCAGGTCGCCCTTTATCAAAACCGGGAAGTGGATTTCCTGGTGGCGACGGATGCGATTGGCATGGGCCTTAATATGGATGTGGACCATGTCGCGCTCGCCGCACTCAATAAGTTTGATGGTCATCAGCCGCGTGCCCTGACAGCGCAGGAAATCGCGCAAATCGCCGGCCGCGCCGGGCGCGGCATGCGCGATGGCACCTTTGGCACCACGGCAGAGGCTCCGGTTCTGGATGATGAGATCGTCACCCAGATCGAAACCCATGCCTTTGAACCGCTGAAAACCTTGGCGTGGCGCAATTCAGATCTGGATTTCTCCTCGGTCGAAACCTTGCTTGATACCCTCGGCGCACCGGCACCGCAGCCGGGCCTAGCCAAGGGCCATGATGCGGTGGACCACATCACGCTTTCCATGCTGGTGCGGGAAGAAGAAATTCGCGGCCTGGCGGATACCGCATCACGCGTACGTTTGCTCTGGGAAGCCTGCCAGGTGCCGGATTTCCGCAAGCTTGCGGATGATAGCCACACTAGGCTTTGCGCGCGCATTTTCACGCATTTGGCGCGTGAGGGGCGGCTGCCGCGCGATTGGGTGGCGTCATCGCTCGCGCAACTCGGCATGGCGGAAGGTGATCTGGATACGCTGATGGCCCGCCTTTCGGCCATTCGCGTCTGGTCCTATGTCGCGGCGCGCGCCGATTGGCTGGATGATGCCGCCGGATTGCAAGTTGAAGCGCGGCGCGTTGAAGACACGGTCTCCGACGCGCTGCATGAAAGCCTGACCGCGCGCTTTGTGGATCGTCGCGCCGCGCATCTGATCCGCGCGCTTGATGAAAGCGATGAGGAATTGCTTTCCGCCGTCACGCGCCGCGGTGAAGTGGTCGTGGAAGGCCATCCGGTCGGCCATGTGAAGGGCTTTCTGTTTGAACCCGATGCGGCGACGGTGAAGGAAGAAGAACGCCGCGTTGTGCTGCGTGCTGCGCGCCGTGCGCTTGGCGCGGAAATCCCGCGCCGCGTCACCATGCTGGAATCCGCGAAGGATGAGGCTTTTGCGATCACGCCGCAGCATGGCGTCACCTGGGCCTATTCCCACGCACCCAATATGCCGGCTGGGCTTGGCGATATCGCGGAAGTGGCCAAGCTGAAATCCGGTTCAGAACCCGGCAAGCCGCTGATTGAAGTGCTGCCTTCCGAATTTCTGGATGGCGCGCAGCGTGAACGTATTCGTGCGCGTCTGGCCACCTGGATTGAGGCTTTGGTGAAGCGCGATCTGGGCGCGATTTTCACCGCCGAGGAAAAAGCCGCCGAAGACAATACGCTGCGCGGCCCGGCCTTTCGCCTGCGGGAAGAATTGGGCCTGGCCATGGGGGCAACGGATAGTGAAATCCGCCCTGATCTGCGCCAGAAGCTGAAGGGCATAGGCATCCGCGCCGGGCGTTACGCGCTTTACGTGCCGGAAGCCTTGAAGCCACGCGCCATGGCGCTGCGGGCGCAGCTTTGGTCCCTGCTGAGGGGCATTGAAACGCCAAAACTGCCCTCCGGCGGTTTGATTGCGGTGGCGCCGCCCGCCGATTGGCCGCGCGGCTTTGCCGAAACCATGGGCTGGCTGCCCGCTGGCCCCGTCTTGCTCCGCCTGGATGTGGCGGAACGCATCGCCGGCGAATTGGGGCACCTCACGCGCAAATCCCCCGCGCTGCTGCCGGGCGATCTGGCAAGCCGCCTGGGCATCAAGGGCGAAAACCTTGCCCCGGTGTTGGAAGCGATGGGCTTTCGGCTGATCCCCGCCGAAACGCTCGATGAAAAGAATTTTGGCCCGCCCGCGCCCGCGCGTATTGGCCAGCAACGCGCGCCCCGCTTTGAACCGCGCCAGCATGGCCCCCGCCGGGATGACCTGCGCCCGGATCGTCGCGGCCCCCGCCCGGATCATCGCCGGCAAGACGACAAGCCGGCTGAAGGTGCCGCGCCCGACCAGGCGCCGCCCGAGCAGCAGCGCCCTGACCGCCGGCCCGATCAACGCCCGGATCGGCGCCCGAAGCCCGAAGGCGGTCAGCAACAGCAGCAGCGCCAGCATTACGGCAATAAGGGCGGCAATGACCGCCCGCGCGGCCCTCGGCCGCCGCGAGAGGACCGCGCAGCCCTGCCCCCAATGCCGCGTCCCGATAGCCCCTTTTCGGTGCTGGCCGCACTGAAGCTCAAGAAGGACTGAACAGCGCGCCGTGGTGGCCGAGGCGGAAGGGCGGGATTATCAGCGGCTGGATGCCTGGCTTTGGTGCGCGCGCTTCCGCAAGACCCGGGCAGAATGCGCCCGCCAAGTGGAAAAAGGCGTGGTGCGCATCAATCGCCTGCCAACCGACAAGCCCCATGCCAAGCTGCGACCCGGCGATGTGCTGACGCTCTCGGTCGGGCAGGGGGCGTCGGGGCAGATCATTCTCTGGCGCGTATTGGCCCTGGCGGAACGGCGCGGCCCGGCCACAGAAGCGCAGACCCTTTATGAGGTCCTTTCCTGACGCAGAATAGATATGCGTCAGGCCACCTTGTCTAATTTCCTGTCTGCGGCCATTTTGAAGGCGGTTTTGGACAGGCTCAGCACCAGGGAATCGCGCCAGTGACCTATGTCGTCACCGAAAATTGTATCAACTGCAAATACATGGATTGTGTGGAAGTCTGTCCGGTGGACTGCTTCTATGTCGGCGAAAACATGCTGGTGATCCACCCGGATGAATGCATTGATTGCGGCGTCTGCGAACCGGAATGCCCGGCCGAGGCGATTTTGCCCGATAGCGACGACAAGGCGACCCCCTGGGTAGAATTGAACCGGGATTACGCCCAGCAATGGCCCAATATCACCCGCAAGGGCGAAGCGCCGGCAGATGCCGATGATTGGAAGGACAAGCCCGACAAGAAGGCGCTGCTCAGCCCCAATCCTGGCAAGCCCTGAGGGAATTTTTTCCAAAACTCGTCAACTATCTGACCGCAACGGTCATGAATTCCCGCCCAAGGGCCTGCTGGGCGGATGACCCCGGGCGTTTTTTGTGTTATTAAAGGTTTTCGTCATTTCCAGCACTGGTTCTGCCCAGGTGACTGCCGGGGGTGATGGTCTGCATTCTCGACCGGGTCGCGCTGATCCGGGTTCTGCGTTGGGAGTCCCATTCTCATGACACGCAAGCCAGTGTCCAAGGCGCCCGCCAAGGGCAGCGCCAAGCCGGCCCGCCCCGCGGCGAAGAAGCCCACCAGCAAGGCGAAATCAGCCGCCAAGCCGGCCGCGAAGAAATCCTCCGCCAAGGCAAAGGCGACCGCGAAGCCCAGTAAGAAGGTGGCGCCGAAACCTGTGAAGAAGCCCATTCCCAAAGCAGCGACGAAGCCCGCAGCCAAGCCGGCGGCGAAGCCTGCCCCCAAGCTTGCCGCGAAACCCGCAGCGAAGCCGGCGCCCAAAGCCGCCGTCAAGCCAGCGGCCAAGCCAGCGGCCAAGCCAGCGCCCAAGGCAGCGCCTAAGGTAGCGCCTAAGGTAGCGCCTAAGGTAGCGCCTAAGGTAGCGCCTAAGGTAGCGCCTAAGGTAGCGCCTAAGGTAGCGCCTAAGTTGTTTGCAAAACCGGCACCAAAGCCGGCGCCCAAGGCTGCCGCCAAGCCTGCCGCCGCAGCGCCCGCCAAGCCGAAAGCGGCGGCGCCCAGTGCCAAACCCGCAGCGCCCGCCAAGCCGAAAGCGGCGGCGCCCAGTGCCAAACCCGCAGCGCCCGCCAAGCCGAAAGCGGCGGCGCCCAGTGCCAAACCCGCAGCGCCCGCCAAGGTGGAAAAGCCCGTCGCCATTCCTGTGGCGCCAGCCCCTGAAGCGCTGGCCAAGCCCGCGAAGCCGCCTGCACCCCCCGCCGCTGAGGCACCTGCCAAGGCCAATGTACCAAACCCGGCCAAGCCCGCTGCCCCGGCGGCTGACGCCCCCGCCGCCGCGCCGCTTGCTGCCAAGCCCGCGACCAAATCCAAGGCCAAGTCCGCCCCTGCCGGTGGTACCAAGGTCGAGGCCCCCCCCGCGGCTTCCTCCGACCCTAAGGAAGCGCCAAGCCCCGCGACTGCAGCGCCCGAAACCCTGCCTCGGCCAGGGCTGGCACAAGCGCCGGCGGTGGCCATGGTCACCCCGCCTTCCCCCGCGCCCGCACCGCGGCCGGCGCCGCCGCCCAGCATTTCCCCGCTGTCTCCGCCGCCGCCCACCATGCGCCCGAATGTTCAATTGGGGATGCGCCCGCCGGGCGGTGGCCCGCCTCGTCCTGGAATGCCGATGTCGTCTTCGCCCAAACCGCCTGCCGCCCCGAAACAGGAATTCAAGACAGGCGATTACGTTGTCTATCCAACCCATGGCGTGGGCACGGTGCAGGGCATCCGCACGGTGGAAGCGGCTGGCTATTCCTTGCAGGTCATTGAAGTGACCTTTGAGGAAAACCGCATGAAACTCAGTGTGCCGGTTAACAAGGCGTCATCTTCGGGGCTGCGCAAGCTTTGCACCACGGAAAGCTTCCAGCCGGCCATGGATACGCTGAAGGGCCGCGCACGCATCAAGCGCACCATGTGGTCACGCCGTGCGCAGGAATATGAAGCGAAAATCAATTCGGGCGATCCGGTGCAGATTGCTGAAGTGGTGCGCGACCTGTTCCGCAATGCCGGCCAGCCCGACCAATCCTTCAGCGAACGCCAGATCTATGAATTGGCTTTGGACCGGCTGGCTGCCGAAGCCGCGGCGATTGACCGCTGCGATAAGGCAACGGCGATTGAAAAGCTGATCGTGGTGCTGCGTTCCGGCGCGGCTGGGTCACGCGATTCCGCATCCAAGGAAGCCGCCGCGCCGGCCACTGAGGCTGAATGAAGCATGGCGTCACCAGTAATTTCTGGTGACGCCTTCACCCTGCTGATTATCGCAAGCGCCAGATTTCAACTGCCCCACGTTCTTCCGGGACAGTTGCCACCAATTCATATTGCTCATCCAGCGCGGCTTCGATCAATATCGCAGCACGGCGGCGCACATTGGGCCACCAGCCACGATCAATCACCAGAACGCGCGGATGGCTTTCCAGGATGCGCGTGATTTCCGCGTAGGAATCGATCCCCGTCACGCGATAAAATGGCCCCGCCAGATGCGCCGGAAAGGCAAAGCGCGTGGGCACGGCAGCATCGGCCAGCACATAGACCACCGGGTGATAATTCACGACCCAGATCGGGTCATTCGGGTCTATTTCCGCGCGCACGGCAGCGGCAGTGCGCCGCACGGGATCAGGCGCGCCAAGGCCGATACCACGATCAAGCCGGGGCAGGGCGGCCACGCGCCAGGCATCCAAAGCCACCGCACCGATCAGCAATTGAAAGCCGATCACGACCATGCCTGGGCGCAAATACCGCGCCAATTGCCGCGCGCCGAGTGCCGCCAGCACCGAAAGCGGCAATAACCAGATCAGGAAGTAATGCTGATAGAATTGCCCGGGCAGGACAACAGCGAATGTCGCCGCCACAAACCAGATCATGCCGAATTGCCTGAGCCGCGAAAGTGGCCCTTGGCGATTGCGCGGGCGGATGATGGCAGGCAGCGTCAGCAGAAAGGCCCAAAGCAGCAACAAGGCTGCCACCAGCGCGAAGCGGAAGGAATCCGCCGCGCTCAGCCTTGAGCCCGCATATCGCAGCGGGGCCAGGAAGGCACCCTCCAACAAGTAGTGAAACTCACCGCGCAGCGCATAGGCCAAGGCAAAAAGCAGGGTGGGCGTGGCGCAGATCGCCGCATAAGCCACGGCCATGGTAGCCAGGCGTGGCAGGCTGATCAGCCCCAGCCGAAGCGCGGGCAGCATCAAGATCAACCAGGCCAGCGAGCCTTCAAAAAACGTGACCGGCTTGATCGTGAGCGTGAAGCCAATCAGCACCCCCATCATCGCCAAATCACGCCAGCGCGGCGCCTTGCTGCGTTCCAAAGCATCCACCGCGCAGCGCAGGCCAAGCGCCATGGCCCAACTAATCAAGGGGGCAAAAAGAATTTCCGTATTGGTGGCAAGCCCGCCCAGAAGCCCGCTATGCGCGATGTAAAGAACGCCGGCCGCAAGCCCCAAGGCGGGCGATCCGCCCGCATAGCGCACGGCATGGAAAAGGGCCGAAGCTGTTGCCGCGACACAAGCTGCGCCAAGCACCCGCAGCACCCAAATGCTATCGCCGAAAAGCGCCATGGTGACTGCAAAAATCGCAGGCGCCCCCACCGGGTGCATATCCCATACCGCGACCAGCGGCCAGCCGCCGCGCAGCCATTCCCGCGCCTGGAGCATATAAAGCCCCTCATCCGTATCAATCACGGCGGCGACGAAGGAAAAGCTCCGCAACAAAAGCGCAAGCGCGAAAAAGAACAGAGGCAACAGCGCGGGGTGGCGCCAGCGCCGATCAATGAATCCTGCCTGCAACATGCGTGCGATTACAGCGCTGGGCGCAAATCCTTCCAAGGTGCGGCGCGTTCATAAGCGGCGGCGGCGCGGTAGATGGCAGCCTCCCCAAAGCTTGGCCCCACCAATTGCAAAGAAAGCGGCAGGCCTTCCGCTTTGGAAACACCGCACATCATGGTCATGGCCGGATGGCCCGTGACATTGAAGGGCGTGCGTGCCTGGCGCGGATAGGTGAGTTCCACTGCCTCGGCGTCATCAATCTTGCAGGCGACATCCATGGAAGATGCGGTCAGCAGCAGATCAACCTCTGCAAATGCCGCTTCAACTGCGGCCACCAATTCGCGGCGGCGGCGCTGTGCCTGCACGTAATCCTCGGCACGCATGAAAAGCCCCGGCAGCAGGCGCCGCAGCGTGATATTGGCGTAATCGCCCGGTCTTTCGCGCAGCCATTTGCCATGAATGGCCGCGGCTTCAGACATCAGAATGGCGCGATTGACGCCGGCAAATTCCGTGAGCGAGGGCAGGGTGATGGTCTTGATCTTCGCCCCTTCCTTGGCGAGCAGCTTTGCCGCGGCATCAAGCGCGGTGGCCATTTCAGCGGAAGCTGGCTGATCCTTCTCGTGAAAATGCCGCACATAGCCGATGGTGAGGCCGCGGAGCCCCTTCTTCATCTGCCGCGCATAGTTTTCAGGCTTATGCGCCGCACTACCTGGATCAGCCGGATCATGCCCCGCCATCATGCCAAGCAGCAACGCATTATCGGCGACCGTGCGCGTCATGGGCCCCACATGATCAAGCGTGAAGGCCAGCGGGAAAACGCCGCGACGCGATACCAGCCCATAAGTCGCCTTCATGCCGACAATGCCGCAATGGCTGGCGGGGTGGCGCACGGAACCGCCCGTATCGGTGCCGAGCGCGGCGGGCAGGATATTGGCGCCCACGGCGGCGCCGGAACCGGAAGATGACCCGCCCGGGTGATGCGCCGTATTCCAGGGGTTGCGCGCGGGTGGGAAGGGCAGGTCAAAGGCCGGGCCGCCGATGGCAAATTCATGGGTTGCGAGCTTGGCCGGGAAAATCGCCCCCGCCGCACGCAGCCTGGCCACCACCGCCGCATCGGCGCTTTTCTGATTATCGAGCAGGATGCGTGAATGGCAGCTGGTGGGATGCCCCGCGATATCAATAATGTCCTTAAGCCCGACCGGCAGGCCATCCAACGCGGAACGCGGCCCGCTGCGGGCGATGCGCCGCCCGGCCTTCACCGCCTGCGCGCGGGCTTCATCCCATAGCGGGCGCACAATGGCGTTGACCTTGCCGCCTACCTCATTGGCGCGTGCGTGCAGGGCATCAAGGTATTCGACAGGGGAGAAACGCCGCCGCGCAATGCCGGCAGAAGCTTCGGTCAGCGAAAGCTCATGCAAGGCCTTCATGCGCGTGACCCCTTGGCGGGAAGCGGCGCGGCATAGGCTGGCATGGGTTCGGCGGTTTCATTGGCAGGGCGCGTGAAAGCCCCAGCCATGCGGCGGGACGCAGCGATGGCTTCCGCCACTTCCTTGGGGTGGGTCTTGAGCCCGGTGGTGATGCCCGCCGCGCGGGCCAGTATTTCTTCTTCGGTCATTGCGATCATCGCCCCCATGCTTCGAGGGATAACCTGCCGCAAAAGCGGGGCTTCTGGAACCCTGGATTCATCGCAAAAACGGGGTGAAGTCCGAAGACTTCACCCCAGGGGGGCATCCATAATGCGGGATGTTGCGCTGCCTTTAAGTCGCGGCGCGTGATGGGAGAGACTAGATCGCTTCAAGTCCAGCGACATGTTGAAGACTAGCGGCAAAAGATTGCTGTTCGGTTTCGATGGCGCCGATTTCCCGCGCGCCCATTCTCCGCTAACACCCACCCCATGTCCGCCCCCGCCCCGAACCTCCCGCTTGCCGGCCTCAAGCTCGTGGAGCTTGGCCATTACATCGCTGCCCCTTTCGCCACGCGCCTGCTCGCGGATTTGGGCGCTGAGGTGATCAAGGTGGAACCGCCGGGCGGGGACCCGGTGCGCGGTTGGGGCAGCAATATCAATGGCAATGCCGTCTGGTTCAGCGTGCATGGGCGGAACAAGCTCAGCGTCACGCTTGATCTGAAAAAGCCCGAGGATCGCGCGAAGCTGATCGCGCTGCTCCGCCGCGCCGATGGGCTGATCGAAAATTTCCGCGCCGGCTACCTTGAACGCATCGGCCTGGGGCCAGAGGAACTGCACCGGGAAAACCCGCGCCTCGTGATCGGGCGGATTTCCGGCTATGGCCAGGATGGGCCTTACAAGGACAAGCCCGCCTTTGGCGCGATCGGCGAAGCCATGGGGGGCCTCAGGCACCTTACCGGCCATCCCGGTGAACAGGCGCTGCCGCCGCCGCGCTGCGGGGTTTCCATCAGCGATGATCTGGCCGGGATTTACTGTGCGCTTGCCGTGGTTTCTGCCTGCTGGGCGGTGAAGGGCGACCCCAATGCCAAGGGCCGCGTGGTGGATGTGGATTTGGTCAGCAGCGTGTTTTCCCTCATGGAAGGGATGCTGCCGGAATACGGGCTATTCGGCTGGGTGCGTCAGCCGCAGGGCGCTGCCATCAAGACCGCCGCCCCCACCAACACCTACCCCTGCGCCGACGGCAAATGGCTGTGTGTGGCCGGCAATTCGGATTTGATCTTCCGCCGCCTGATGGCCGCGATTGGCCGGCCCGAATTGGCCGAGGCTGAGCGCTTCGCCACCAATGGGCTGCGTTGCGAAAATGTTGCGGAACTCGATACCGCCATCGCTGCCTGGACCCGCACGAAACCCGCCGCGGAAGCCGAGGCCATTCTGGAAGCGGCCGAAGTGCCCTGTTCCCGCCTGTATGACATGGCCGATTGCGCCAATGACCCGCATTTCCGCGAGCGCGGCTGGGTGGTGGAAGTGGCGGACCCGCTTTTGGGCCAGGTGCTGCACCCGGCCGCGCCCTTCCGCTTTGATGGCGTGGCGCCGCAGGATGTGGTGCGCTGGCCAGGCCCGGCGGCGGGCGCGCATAATGACCATGTGTTTGGTGAATTACTCGGTGAAGCGAAGGAGAAGCAGGCATGACCGGCAAGGTGACCATCAGCGAAGTCGCCCCGCGTGACGGGATTCAGTCCATCACCGGCGATTTCGTGCCGACCGAGGTGAAAATCGCGCTCATTCAGGCGCTGTATGATGCGGGCCTCAGGCGGATGGAAATCGGTTCCTTCGTGTCGCCCAAGGCGATTCCGCAAATGGCGGATACGGCGGCGGTGCTGGCCTTTGCCAAGACGCTGCCGGGCTTGGAAAGCACCGTGCTGGTGCCCAATAGGCGCGGCTTTGATGCGGCGCTTGCCGGGGGCGCGGAACGGCTTGGCTTTTTCATGTCGGCAACGGCGGGACACAACAAGGCCAATCTCAACCGCACGCGCGAAGAAAGCTTTGCCGAACTGGCATCCTTGGTGCGCGATACGCCGAAGGGCACGCTCATTCGCTTCAACCTGTCCTGCGTCTTTCATTGCCCCTTTGATGGCGTGGTGGAGGATGCCGAGGCTTTGGATTGGGTGGAACGCATTGTGGCGCTGGACCCCAGCATGGAAATCGCGCTCGCGGATACCACGGGCAATGCCAGCCCCGATCAGGTGCGGCGGATTTTTGAGAAAGCGCAGGGCGCCTGGGGGCATCGCTTTGCCTTCCATGGCCATGACACTTACGGCATGGGTGTGGCCAATGTGGCCGCGGCCTATGCTGCCGGCTGTCGCGTGATTGATAGCGCCGCAGGCGGCATTGGTGGCTGCCCCTTCGCGCCTGGCGCCACCGGCAATGTCGCGACGGAAGACGTGGTTTGGATGTTCCGCCGCATGGGGGTTGAAACCGGCGTCACCTGGAACAGCCTGTTGGCGGCCGCCGATATGGCAGCGGCGATCAAGGGCGCCATTCCCGGCGGGCGGATGCGCGGCGTGCGCGCGGCACGGCTCGCGGCCTGAGCGGGGGTTGCCGGCTGCGCGAAATCATGGCGCGGCCGGAATTCCTCCATTTTTCGGACGCTTTTGCGGGCCATAAGAACCGTGCCTGATTTCTTGAACAGGCTTGCTGGAGTTGGCGCATGTCCGATAGTGAATTGGCCCGCAAATTGGCCGAGCTTGACCGGTTATTGAATGACCCAGAAACCCGCATGGATGCCGGGCGGGTTTGGATATTGGCGCAGGAATTGAAAGCACCGGCCAGCGGCGGTGCTGCCATGCGCCGAAGCGCCTGATCAGACGCCCAGTTCAGGCCGCCGCGCGCCCCACTCTGCTGCCTGTTCGTAAGCCTGCGCGATCCTGAACAGCATGGCTTCCCCATAATTCCGCCCGATCAATTGCAACCCAAGCGGCAAGCCAGAAGCGCCAAAGCCGCAAGGCAGCGCCAGCGCCGGATGCCCGGTGGCGTTGAAAGGGCCAGTGATGGGGTGGGATTTGCGGAAGGGTCCTTCATCCACATCCACCACGCGTGGCGCGGCGGTTGGGTTGCCGGCGCACAGAATCGCATCGCAACCGGCCAGCACCGCATCCACCTCAGCTGTGATGATCCGCCGCAGGCGCTGCGCCTGAACATATTCTCCGCCGGTGACAAAAGCGCCCATCATCAGCCGTTCGCGCGTGACGCGGCCATAATCCTGCGGGCGGGTGCGGAGCCATTCGCCATGAATGGCAAAACCTTCCGCGATCAGAATGGTTTGAATGCAGGCATCCATGCGCCGCTTGCTGGGCAGCACCACATCAACAATCTTGGCACCCAAGGCGCGCCATTTTTCGGCGGCTGCATCCACGGCGGCCATGACTTCCGCATCAACGCCCGCTTCAATGTCATAGGCGCGTGCGCGGCCAATGGTCAGCCCGGCAACGCCCTTGCGTAAATTCGCGCTGTAATCAGGCACGGCTTCGCGCGCTGATCCTGGATCGCCCGGTTCATACCCGGCCAATACTTGCATCGCCAGCGCGCAATCTGCGACCGAGCGCGTCAGTGGCCCGGCATGATCCAGCGTGAAGGAAAGCGGCACCACGCCGCGCCGGCTGATGACGCCATAGGTCGGCTTCAGCCCGACAATGCCGCAAAATGTGGCGGGCAGGCGAATGGACCCAGCCGTATCGCTCCCCATGGCAAGCCCCACCATGCCAGAGGCCACCGCAACACCGGAACCGCTGCTCGACCCGCCAGCGAAATGCGCGGTGTTCCAAGGGTTTTTCGCGTTGGGGAAAGGCAGCACATCAGTGGGGCCGCCGCGGGCGAATTCATGCGTCGAAAGCTTGCCCAGCAGCACCATGCCGGCCGCTTCCAGCTTGGCGGTGGAGGCAGCGTCTTCGCGCGCCACATTGTCCATCAACAGCTTGGAATGCGCCGTAGTGCGCACGCCTGCAACGTCATAAATATCCTTGAGCGCATAGGGAATGCCATGCAGCGGCCCGCGCCTTTTGCCGGCCTTGATCTCGGCCTCAGCCGCTGCCGCCGCGCGGCGCGCGCGATCCGCCGTGATGGTGATGAAGGCATTCAGCTTCGGATCAAGTACCGCAATGCGCGCCAGCGCTGCTTCCGTGAGCGCCACAGGTGAAAGCGTCCCGGCGGCAATGCCTGCCGAGGCTTCCGCGAGGGAGGGAACGTGGCTGCTCATCTTGGCCCCATTGGCTGCGTCAGCGCGAAAGCCGGTTCAGTTGCCACCGGCATGGGTTCATTCAGCAGCTTCCGCATTTCACACCAGGCGCGAAAGCCTTCCATCATCGCGGTACGCCGTTCCGGTGGCACAATCACGCCGGCGCGCGCCAACGCGATATCAAATTCCATTTCGGGATCGGGTTCGGGCATCGGGCTCTCCCAAGACGGGCTTCGTCACGCTGAAGCGTCCCTCGGCCCTTCCCAAGCGTCAAGCATGAAAAAGGGCGCCGGCTTGTGACCGGCGCCCCCTTCAAAACTTCTGGAACGCAACCTCAGCCGAGGTCGAAGCGATCCAGCATCATCACCTTGTTCCAGGCGGCGACAAAATCAGCCACGAACTTCGCCTGATTGTCATGCTGCGCGTAAACTTCAGACAGGGCGCGCAATTCGCTGTTGGAACCGAACACCAAATCAACGCGCGTCGCGGTCCATTTTACATTGCCGCTGGCGCGGTCACGCCCTTCGAAGATATCGGCGGAGTCAGAAACTGCTTTCCACACCGTCGCCATATCCAGCACATTGACGAAGAAGTCATTGGTCAGCTGGCCCGGACGCTTGGTGAAAACACCATGCTGCGCCTGGCCGACATTGGCATTCAGCGCACGCATCCCGCCCACCAGCACGGTCATTTCCGGCGCGGTCAGCGTCAGCAGCTGCGCCTTATCCACCAGCTGTTCTTCCGCCTTCACCGTATAGGCAAGCTTACGATAGTTACGGAAACCATCCGCTTCCGGTTCAAGCACCGAGAAGCTTTCCGCATCCGTCTGCGCAGCACTCGCATCCGTGCGGCCCGGCGTGAAGGGCACCGTCACGGCATGGCCAGCAGCCTTGGCCGCCGCTTCCACCGCAGCGCAACCGCCCAGCACGATAAGGTCAGCCAGCGAAACCTGCTTGCCGTCCTTCGCTGCGCCATTGAACGCCTTTTGCACGCCTTCCAGCGCCGCCAGCACCTTCGCAAGCTGCCCAGGCTGATTGGCTTCCCAATCCTTCTGGGGGGCCAAGCGAATGCGCGCACCATTGGCGCCACCACGACGATCCGAACCACGATAGGTAGAAGCGGAGGCCCAGGCGGTTGCCACCAATTCGGAAACGGAAAGACCCGTCGCCAGGATTTGCGCCTTCAGCGCCGCGATGTCGGCGGCATCCACCAGCTTATGAGTGACCGGCGGCACGGGGTCCTGCCAGATCAAATCTTCCTTCGGCACATCGGTGCCAAGGTAGCGCACCTTCGGCCCCATATCGCGATGCGTCAGCTTGAACCAGGCGCGCGCGAAAGCATCGGCGAACTTGTCCGGATTCTTCAGGAAGCTTTGCGAGATTGGCCCATAGATCGGATCCAGCTTCATCGCCATATCCGCCGTGGTCATGATCGGCGCGTGGCGCTTCGTGGGGTCATGCGCATCCGGCACGGCATCAGCCAAGGCGCCATTGGCGGGGATCCACTGATGCGCTCCAGCGGGGCTTTTCGTCAGTACCCAATCATGGTTCAGCAGGTTCTCGAAGTAGTTATTGTCCCACTTGGTCGGGTTGGTGGTCCAGGCACCTTCGATCCCGCTGGTAATGGCATGCACGCCCATGCCGGAATGGAAGCTGCTCATCCAGCCAAAGCCCATCTGTTCCAGCGGTGCGGCTTCCGGTTCCGGGCCAACATGGCTCGCGGGGCCGGCGCCATGGCACTTGCCGAAGGTATGGCCACCTGCCGTCAGCGCGACGGTTTCTTCGTCATTCATCGCCATACGCGCGAATGTTTCGCGAATGTCGCGGCCAGAGGCGATCGGGTCCGGCTTGCCATTCGGGCCTTCCGGATTGACGTAGATCAGGCCCATCTGCACGGCGGCCAGCGGGTTTTCCAGAATGCGGTCGCCCGTATAGCGCTTGTCATCCAGCCAGCTGTCTTCGGTGCCCCAATAGATATCCTGTTCCGGTTCCCAGATATCCACGCGCCCACCGCCAAAGCCAAACGGCTTCAGGCCCATGGATTCAATCGCGCAATTGCCGGCCAGGATGAACAGATCGGCCCAGGAAATCTTGTTGCCGTATTTCTGCTTCACCGGCCACAGCAGGCGGCGCGCCTTGTCCAGATTGCCGTTATCGGGCCAGGAGTTTTCCGGCGCGAAGCGATGCGCGCCATTGGAAGCGCCACCACGACCATCGGCGGTGCGATAAGTGCCGGCAGCATGCCAGGCCATGCGCACAAAGAAGGGCCCGTAATGCCCGTAATCCGCCGGCCACCAGGATTCCGAGACGGTCATCAGCGCAAAAATATCATTCTTCAGCGCCTGCAGGTCGAGCTTCTTGAATTCTTCCGCGTAATTGAAACCAGGCCCCATCGGGTTGGACTTGGCGGATTGCTGGCTCAGGATGCGCAGGTTCAACTGATTGGGCCACCAATCATTATTGGCCCGCGTGCTGAAGCGCGCCGCAGTTGGCTTGCCATGCATCACCGGGCATTTGCCCATGCTTTGATTTCCGTCCATCTCTCTCTCCGCTACTGGCTATGGTTCGGGTCAAAGCCCGCCCCGCTGATATGGCGCCGAAGCCGGCCCTTCACAGACCCCTCTGGCACTCTGCCGGAGTGACTAAGCCAGCCCCGGCAAGCTGTCCAACTCATAATTTTGAAGTTTTTAATTCACCCGATGGATCATCCCTCAGCTCAGGGTCTGGCCGCCATCCACCACCAGGGTCTGCCCCGTGATCCAGCCCGCCAGCGGTGAGGCCAGGAAAAGCGCCGCATTGGCCACTTCTTCCGGCGTGCCGTACCGGCCGAAGGGGATGCTCGCCAGGATGCGCCCGTAAAGCGTGGGGTCGGTCGTTTTGCGTTCTTCCCACATGCCGCCCGGAAATTCGATGGACCCCGGCGCAATGGCATTCACGCGAATCTCATCCTTGGCGAGGCTGGCCGCCTGGGATGCCGTGTAATTGATCACCAGCGCCTTCACCGCCGCATAGGCCGGCGTGCGCACCGAAGGCCCAAGCCCGGAGATGGAGGTGGTATTCACAATGCACCCCTTGGCCGCCTTCAGGAATGGGAGCGCCGCGCGGGACGCGCGCACTGTCGCCATCACATCGACATCCAGGCTTTTCTGCCAGCCGTCTTCCGTATCGGCCATGCCAAAGCCCGAGGCATTATTCACCAGCACATCCACCCCCCCAAGCGCGGCAGCGGCAGCGGCGACCCAGGCTTCGATTTCGGCCTGATTGGCGAGGTCTGCCGGCATCGCATGGGCCTGCACGCCATGGGCAGCGATTTCGGCACGCGTAGCCTCGAGCCCTGCGGCGCCGCGCGCACAGATGGAAACCGCGGCCCCGCCGGCGGCAAAGCCAAGCGCGATGGACCGCCCAATGCCGCGGCTGCCGCCTGCGACCAGAACCTTCTTGCCGGTGAAATCGAATGTCATGACGGGCCTCTCTTTCCTGATCAGGTGCCATTCTCGGCGCTTGGTGCCGCCCCGCCAAGGGGGCAATTGCGCGCGCCCGGCAAATGGCCGATTTAACAGCGGTTCGTTTCAGGATGTGACTGTTTGGTTCGGGCGCTATTCATTCACCAGAATTTCCCCGGCCAGTATCGCCATTTGGCGCCGGTGATTGCCGCACGCCCGGGTGCGCGGGTGATTGGCCTTGGGGAGCGGGAGAATATCTCGCTGCCTGGTATCACCCATATCCGCTACCCGGAACCGCAAGGCGCTGGCGACAAGACGCATCAATATCTGCGCCCCATGGAAGCCGCTGTGCGGCGCGCGCAAAATGTCGCGCGGGCCTTGGTTGATCTGCGGAGCAAAGGCTTCCGCCCCGATATCATCTGCTGCCATCCGGGCTGGGGGGAGGGCATGTTCCTCGCCGACATCTTCCCGAATGCGAAGCTGCTGCAGTATTGCGAATTCCACTTCACCACCTCAGGCGGCGATATCGGCTTCAACCCGGCGCAGAAGGTGGAATTGGATGAGGCCGCGCGCACGCGGATGTTGAACCTGCCGCAAACCCCGGCGCTTGAGGCGATGGATTGGGGTGTCAGCCCCACGCATTTCCAGCGCGGGCGCTACCCCGAGGTGTTCCGCCGCAAAATCTCCGTTGTGCATGAAGGGGTGAATAGCGACGTGGCGACACCCGCCGGCGCGCATCATGTGAAACTGCCCAATGGCAGCGTGATTACGCGCGGTGATGAGGTGATTACCTATGTCTCCCGCAATCTGGAACCCTATCGCGGCTTTGATGTTTTCATGCGCGCCCTGCCGGAAATCACGGAGCGCCGCCCGCAAGCGCAAGTGGTGCTGGTCGGCGGCGAGGCGCGCGGCTATGGCGAAAAACCCAAGGATGGCCGCCCCTGGCGCGCACATCTGCTGGAAGAATTGGGCGACAAGCTGGATTTGACCCAGCTGCATTTCACCGGCCGCATTCCGCACCCGGCTTTGCTTGCGCTATTTCGCATCACGCGCGCGCATGTCTATCTTACATATCCTTACGTTTTGTCCTGGTCCATGATTGAGGCTATGGGGTGTGAGGCTTTGGTGATCGGCTCCGCGACACCGCCTGTGCAGGAAGTGATCGAACATGGCGTGAACGGGTTGCTGGTGCCGTTTTATGACACGGAAGCTTTGGCCGAAACCGTGGTGCAGGCTTTGGCAAAGCCGGATCAGTATGAGCCGATCCGCAAGGCCGCGCGGCGGACCTTGCTGGAACGTTATGACCTGAAAACTATCTGCCTGCCGCAACAGATCAAACTGTTTGATGCGGTGCTGGAAGGCAGGGCTGGGGATAGTGTGATCCCCAGCGCGCGTTAGGCTTATTTGGCCAAAGCCGCCTTTAGCGAATCCAGCACATTATCTATGGCGCGCTGATAGCCAGGGCCATCCAGATAGCCATCCATGGCGCCGGTACGATCCAGAAAGGTTTTCCATGCAGGCGCCTGCATGCCCTGGCGGAAGCGATCATGCAGGCTGGTGTAGATTGCGTCCGGCAAACCAGCCGGCGCATTCAGCCCCTTCATGTTTTCGATCACCACATCAAAGCCCAATTCGCGCAAGGTCGGCACATCCGGATAGCCCGGAATGCGCGCAGCGGAGGCCACCGCCAGCGGGCGGATTTCGCCGGCATTGGCAAGCCCCGCCATTTCTTCCGGCGCGAGGACGGCCAATTCCACTGTATTCGCCATCAACGCCTGCAAGCTTGGCGCACCGCCGGTGAAGGGCACATGCAGCAATTCAATATTCGCCGCGCGTGAGAGAAGCACAAACACCGCATGATAAATCGAACCCTGGCCGGATGAGGCATGCGGAATGGCGCCGGGTGCGCGCTTGGCTGCTTCAATCACGCTCGGCAAATCAGCAAAACGCCCGCCGCGCCGCGCCACAATCAGCAGCGGCTGGCGCGTGATGCGAATAATGGCGCGGAAGGATTTTTTGGGATCATAGGGAAGCTCCCCTAACCGCTTTCACCCGCCTTGCCAGCCACATCCGCGCAACGCCCCTTCCATATGCGGCGGTGGCGGCGCCTCTGCCTGCAAGGGCGGCTCCAGCGGCAGCGCAATGGCCCGCGCCAGCAAATGCAAGCCGCCCGCCCCTCCCGCGCCGTAAAGCGCATCACCCAAAATCGGCCAGCCCATCGCCGCGCAATGCACGCGCAATTGATGCGTGCGCCCGGTCTCAGGCGCCAATTCCAGCCAGGCCATGCCAGCACCGCGCCCCAGGCAGCGCCAGCGTGTGAGCGATGCCAGCCCATCCGCATGCGCTTCCATCCGCCACCCCTGTGCGCGCGTGCTGATCTTGCGGATGGGCAAGGCAATCTCCCCCGCATCCTCTGCCGGGCCGCCCTGCACCACCGCCCAATAGATCTTGGTCGCCAGCCCCTTGGCGAAAATGGCGCCAAGCGCCGCCAAGGCCGGCTTTGTGCGCCCCAGCACCAGGCAGCCCGCCGTATCCTGATCCAGCCGATGCGCCGGTTGCGGCAAATGGCGCCTTCCCATTTGCAACGCCGGCAACCAATCCTCCACCGAGGCACCGCCGCGCGGCCCGCGATGTGTCGCAAGCCCCGCCGGCTTGTTCAGCACCAGCGCATCATCGCGTAGCAGCAGGATGCGGGACGCGATTTCGGGCGGCACTTGGCCAAGACGGTCCTGCCGTGACAGGCTATGGCCCATCATGGCCGCACCCCTTCCCCCGCCGCGTGTTGTCTGCCTTGGCAATGTTGTCGCCGATCATGTGTTCCGAGTGGAGGATATACCCCAACCGCCCGCGAAAATCGCCGCCCGTTCCTATGTGCTGAATGCCGGCGGCATGGCGGCCAATGCGGCGATTGCGGTGACGCGCCTTGGTGGCCGTGCGGATTTCTGGGGCCGGGTTGGCGATGATCTAAACGCGCCCTTGCTCGCCGCCGCTTTGGAAGCCGATGGCGTGGGCACCGGCGGCCTCAAGCGCGTGGCGGGAGGGCGGAGCCCGGTTTCCGCCGTGCTGGTGGACCGCCATGGGGAGCGCACCATCATCGGCTTTCGCGGCGCTGATCTGGGGATAGACCCCGGCTGGCTGCCCTTGGAAACCCTTGCCGGCGCCGGTGCGCTTTGTTGCGATCCACGCTGGCCCGAAGGTGTCGCCGCAGCAGCCACCGAGGCGCGGCGGCTTGGCATTCCCGTGGTGCTGGATGGCGAGAAAAGCGAAACACGCATTCTGGTGGATTTGGTGCCGCGCGTGGATCACGCGATTTTCTCGGTCACCGGCTTGCAGAATTTCGCGCCTGGTTGCGCGCCGGAAGAAGGGCTGCGCCGCGCCTTGGCCTCAGGCCCCGTGAAGCTCGCCGCCGTGACGCGCGGCGAGAAAGGCACGCTATGGCTCGCACCCGGCATGGCGGCACCGCAGGAAATCCCGGCCTTCCCGGTAGAGGCCACCAATACCACCGGCGCGGGCGATGTCTTTCACGGCGCCTATGCCCTGGCCATCGCTCAGGGAATGGGGGCGGAAGCCGCGCTGCGCTTTGCCTCAGCTGCGGGCGGATTGCGCGCACGCGATGGGGCAACACCCTATCGCGCGATGGTGGAGGCGATGTTGGCGGGGAAGTAGCTTGGAAACGCTTTGAATGAGTGGCGCAAACTCATTCAATCGGATTGGCTGCCAAGTATAGCGCCTGCGAGAGTGCTTCAAAGAAACGCTGAAATGGTTCAGGGTCTGAGAGTGCTACCTGATTGATTTGTCCCGAGGCACGAACAACAGTCTGTCGTGGCGAGATTTGGCGAAGACTAACGGTCAGGCGAATTAGGTTGCCGCCATAGCGTGTAGCGCTCACTGTGCCCAGCACGGCGTCTGCACGATCAACTACAAAGCCCAGATCTTGCAGGGCAGCGATTGTGGCTTGGAAAACACGAGGCTGATCTCCGGTATCGAAGCTTCGGGTGGAAATTGCACGTTGCGCAGCCTGGGTATTTGAAGTTGCCAATACCTGTTGGCGACTATCCATCTGACACGCCGCGATCATTGGCATCAGCGATGCCAGCAGCATTATGGGCAGAAGCGCGGGACGAAAAGGATCAAATGTCATGGGCTGTCAGGAAAACGGATTGAGAGAGCTTTTCGAAAAACTCTCTGTAAAGTTGTACATCGGTCCTTGTCTCCGGCATGAAGCCTGCCATTTGCGGGGGCATTGGAAATTGAAATGTGGCACGGGCGATACTTGCAGCTTGCTCCGGCAGGCGGCGTATTACTATTTGAACTCTTACAGGCACAGGTGTCGCTTTTGATCCAACGACCACGCCGAATTCCTCGCGCGACTCCGTCACCGTGTATCCCATATCCTGTAGGACGCCGATGGATGCTTGCAACAGGAGTCGCGTGTTCACGGTATCGAAGCGGCGTGACTGGATCGCGCGCAGATTGGTTATAGATTCAGTTGGACCAAGGGCGGCCGCGTGCCGTTCGCCCTGAGGGGCGCAGCCGGCGCCACCCAACACAATCGTTAAGGCGAAGCAGACTAAGCCTGTGACCCTCATGACGTTTAGAAGCTGCTTGACCGATAGGAAAAGTCACGAACCAGCCGCCTTTCATCAAAGCGAATAACGACTGTCAATGTGCGCTGAGAGGTTCGTGAAACGCCTGAACTTCCACTCACACCAGCGATCAGCGGAATACCGGCACCTCCACCGCTGGCAGAATACACACGGTCGCTTGAGACACGCTCATAAACCCAGTTGGACTTGCCCCTATCAAACCGGACACTCGGCTTGGTTGGATAACTTGCTTGCTATGAACTCACGTGGCGAGCGCATGCGCAAGCCCGAATGCGGGTGGATGTTATTGTAATCCTCGAACCATGCTGGCAGCTGCTGGAGGACCGAGATGGCGTCTGGCCTTGGGTTCACGCGGGCATAGTCACGTTTCAGGGTTTTG
>VGDL01000028.1 GCA_016869735.1 Alphaproteobacteria bacterium | reverse complement strand
CTGATTGATGCGGGCGGGATTGCGCTTTCCAAGGATCGCAGCACCCAGGCGGCGCCGAAGGATCTCGGCTTTGGCGTCATGCTGGACCGCCACGGCAAATGGTCCTTTGGGGAGGCGATGGTCGCGCTCACCCATCAGGAACATGGCGAAGTGCGCGGCGCTGGCCCTCTGCCCTTCGCGGAGCTTCCCGTGGGCGCCCTGGTGCGCGTGGCGCCAAACCACACCTGCCTGACGGTTGCCGCGCATGATCGCTATTACGTGGTTGACGGCGGGGATGAGGTGATTGCCGTCTGGGATCGGGTGAATGGCTGGTAGGGCGCCCGCCCTGTCATGAAAGCTTCACGTGCATCAGGCTATGTTTTGACTATACCAGAAACATGGAAACAGAATCCGCTGCTGCGGCTTTTGCCGCCCTTGGCCAGCCCACCCGGCTGGCCCTGATCCAAAACCTGCAAGGCGCGGGGCCTGAGGGCCTGGCAGCAGGGGAAATCGCCGAAGCTCTGGGTGTGCCGCCTTCCACGCTTTCCTTCCATTTGCGCGCACTGGAAGACGCCGGGCTGGTCACACCGCAGCGCCAGGGGCGCCAGGTGCTCTACGCCAGCGCCCCGGCGACCTTTGCCGCTTTGGTCGGGTTTCTGGGTGGGGCAACAGCGCCCATCACCGCGCCTGGACGCGCCTTGCGGGTGTTGTTCCTTTGCACGCGCAATTCGGCACGCTCCATCATGGCAGAAGCCATTTTGAATCGTGTCGGCGGTGGGCGTTTTCGCGCCTATTCGGCCGGGTCGGAACCCGCGGCGGATGGGCCGCTGCCGGAAGTGCTCGCGCAGCTACAGGCGCTTGGGCATGATGTCGCGCCGCTGCGCTCCAAATCCTGGGAAGAATTCGCAGCACCCGATGCGCCGCGTTTCGATTTCATCATCGCGCTTTGCGATACGCTGGAAGGCCAGCGCTGCCCGGATTTCGGCGATACCATCACCAGCGCGGCCTGGCCCTTGCCAGACCCGGCAAAGTTTTCGGGCGGCGGCGCGGAACGCGCGACGCTGCTAAACGAACTTTATGCGGCGCTGCGGCGCCGGTTGGAAATTTTCATCAGCCTTCCCTTCACCACGCTTGATCGCATGGCGTTGCAGGCGCGGGTTGAAGCTTTGGGTAATCCGATGGCGGGGGCACGGGCATGAGGGTTGGCATCAATGGCATGGGCCGCATTGGCCGCTTGGCGTTCCGCGCCGCTTTCGGTGCGGCTGAGCGGGGTGAGGATGATCCGCGCCGCGCCAATCGGCTGGATATTGTGCATGTGAATGAAGTGAAGGGCGGTGCGGCGGCGACCGCGCATTTGCTGACTTTTGATAGCGTGCAAGGCCGCTGGCGCGCGCCCATCGCGGCAGAAGGCGTGGATGCTTTGCGCATTGGTGACAAGCGCATTGGTTTCACGGAACACACGACACCGGCAGCGATCCCCTTGGGTGATCTTGGCGTTGATCTGGTGCTGGAATGCAGCGGCAAATTCCTGACTGAAACCACCTTACGCGGGCATCTCGATCGTGGGGCGAAGCGCGTGATTGTTGCGGCACCGGCCAAGGAAGCATCGGTGCTGAATATCGTGGTCGGCGTGAATGATGCGCTCTATGATCCCGCGCGCCACCCGATTGTCACCGCCGCGTCCTGCACCACCAATTGCCTCGCCCCCGTGGTGAAAGTGGTGCATGAGGCAATTGGGATCAGGCATGGCCAGATCACAACCATTCATGATCCCACCAATACCAATGTGGTGACGGATGCGCCGCATAAGGATTTGCGCCGTGCGCGTTCCGCCATGTTGTCACTCCAACCCACCACAACGGGCAGTGCGACCGCGATTGCGCTGATCTATCCTGAATTGAAGGGCAAGCTGAATGGCCATGCGGTGCGGGCACCTGTCTTGAATGCGTCACTCACCGATTGCGTTTTTGAACTGCAGCGCGCGACGAGCGCCGAGGAATTGAACGCGCTATTCCGCACTGCCGCCGAAGGCCCGCTGGCGGGCATTCTGGGCTATGAGGACCGGCCCCTGGTTTCCGCGGATTATGCGCGGGATACGCGCAGTTCCATCATTGATGCGCCATCCACCTTGGTGACGGATGGCACCATGGCGAAAATCTATGCCTGGTATGACAATGAAATGGGTTACGCCTGCCGTATGGTGGATCTGGCCTGCATGATGGAAGCGCGCGGTCTCTGACATGCGCAACTACGCCATCGTCACCGCCGCCTATTGGGGCTTTACGTTGACCGATGGCGCCTTGCGCATGTTGGTGCTGCTCTATTTCCACAAGCTTGGCTATTCGCCCTTTGCGCTGGCGTTTCTGTTTTTGTTGTATGAGGCTGCTGGGATCGGCGCCAATCTGATTGGCGGTTGGCTGGCGACACGTTTTGGCATTGCCCGCATGCTGGCGGTGGGGCTTACCGCACAGATCGCTGGTTTCCTGATGCTATCGGCGCTCTCGCCCAATTGGGTGCCGGCTGTGGCGCTGGCTTGGGTTGTGCTCGCGCAAGGGGTTTGCGGCATTGCGAAGGACATCACCAAAACCGCGTCCAAATCCGCGATCAAGCTGACCGCAGGCGATGCCTCGGGCCGCTTGTTTCGCTGGGTCGCCTGGTTCACCGGCAGCAAGAATGCCATGAAGGGCGTGGGGTTTTTCCTGGGCGGTATGCTGCTGGAAGCGCTTGGCTTTCGGGGCGCGCTTTGGTTAATGGCAGCATTGCTCGCGCTTATATTGATTGGCGTTGTGGCTTCCCTCCCACCGCTCATGGGTAAGGCCAAGGCTTCAAGTTCCATGCGCGAATTCATGGCGCGGGATCGCGGTGTCAATCTGCTGGCGGCAGCGCGCGTTCTGCTGTTTGGTGCGCGCGATGTCTGGTTTGTCGTCGCCGTTCCGGTATTTCTCTATGCCTCAGGCTGGAGCTTTGCGGCGGTGGGCGGTTTCCTCGCCATCTGGACCATCGGTTACGGCTTGGTGCAGGCGGCCGCGCCATCTTTGATCCAGCGCAGCGCCGATGGGCTGAGTGCCGAGGTACCAGCGGCCCGCCTTTGGTGCCTTGGCCTTGCGGTCATACCACCCGCGCTGATGGCGGCACTTTGGTTTGGCGTGGCGCGCGCCGATCTGGTGCTGGTGCTTGGGCTTTTGGTTTTTGGCTTTGCCTTTGCAGTGAATTCCTCACTGCATTCCTATCTCATCCTGGCTTATGCCGGCTCCAAAAAAGCTGCCGAGGATGTCGGCTTCTACTACGCCGCCAATGCTGCCGGGCGCTTTGCCGGCACGTTGCTTTCGGGCCTGCTCTATCAAACGGCGGGCATCATGGGCGCCTTGGCGGGCGCGGCGGTGATGCTCGGGTTATGTTGGGCGATTACGCTCTTGCTGCCGCAGGAACGGGGTGCTTACGCTGAAGCGGCATGAAGACGCTTCTCGTTATTCACCATTCCATGACCGATGGCGCGCGGCAGATGGCGCAAGCCGCGCTCGAAGGCGCCATGGCGGAAGGCTATACCGCTGTCGGTGGGCTGCATGCGACGGAAGCGGTGCCAGAGGATTTGCTGGCCGCCGATGGCTATATTTTCGCCACACCGGAAAACCTTGCCAGCATGGCCGGTGTGATGAAGGATTTTTTTGATCGCTGCTATTATCCGTTGCTCGATCAAATCCAGGGGCGGCCCTACGCCACCATGATCTGCGCTGGGTCTGATGGCACGGGCGCTGCGCGCCAGATTGCGCGCATCGCCACAGGCTGGCGGCTGAAACCCATTGCCGAACCGCTGATTATCATCACTAGCGCGCAAACGCCGGAAGCCATTGCTGCGCCGAAGATCATCAAACCGGAAGATCTCGCGCGTTGCGAAGAACTCGGCGCCGCTTTCGCTGCCGGGCTTGCTACCGGTATTTTCTGATCTCAGCTCTCCGGCTTCAGCCCAAGCCGGCGAATCAACCCACCCCAGCGCGCAATATCGGAAGCCAGCAGCATGCGGAAGGACGCCGTATCACTCCCCACCACGGTAAAACCTGCCGTTTCCAAAGCGCGTCGCTGATCCGGCACGGCAAGGGCCTTGCCGGTTTCCTCGGCAACCCGAGCGATGCGATCCGCGGGGAAACCCGCCGGCGCGAAAAGACCAATCCAGGCAATGGCCGGATCGGAAGGCACACCGGCTTCCGCCATGGTCGGCACATCGGGCAGGGCTGGAAAGCGCTCCGCACTCGTCACCGCAAGGGCGCGCACGGAACCATCACGCACTTGGCCCAGCACGCCACCGGTTGCGGCGAAAAACGCCTGAATGCGCCCCGCCACCAAATCCAGCACGGCCTGTCCGACCGCGCGATAGGGCACATGCACCGCCTCAAAACCCTGAGACGCTGCCAGATCTTCCATCACCAGATGCGAAAGCGTCCCCGGCCCGGTGGAGGCATAGCTGATCTTGCCCGGATTGGCCTTGGCGAAGGCAACAAACTCAGCGGCGCTGCGTGCCGGCACGGAAGGATGCACCACCAGCACAAAGGGCAGCCGCGCCAAAAGGCTGATCGGCGCCAAATCAGTCACGGGATCATAACCAAGCGCTGGGTTCAGGATTTTTGCCGTGCTGCCTGGCCCGCCAATCGTCACACCCAGCGTATGGCCATCGGTCGCGCGCGCTACCGCTTCCGTGCCGATATGCCCGCCGCCGCCGGCGCGGTTTTCCACAATCACCGGCTGGCCCAGCACCTGCTGCAAATGCGGCGCAATCGCCCGCGCCGCGAGGTCCGGCGTGGACCCGCCCGGAAAGGCGCAAATGATCCGCACCGGCCGATCCGGCCAGGCAGCTTGCGCGCGCGCCATGCCAGGGCTGGCGGCAAGCCCAGCGCTGAGCGCCAGAAGGGAACGTCGATCGAAAGGCGGCATGGAGCAAAATCCAGCGAAGCAATTCGATCACCATGCCGTGATGCAGCGCGCGGCGCAAGCTTACCTTTGGCTTGGCCCCGCTTCGATCAGCGCCAGATTCTGCGCCGCCAGATCGGCAGCGGCACTATCGGGGGCCAATTCCAGCACTCTTTCCCAATCGCGGCGCGCCCCCTCAGCCTCACCGCGCAATTGGCGCAGAATACCGCGTTCCAGCAAGGCTTCCACATTGCGCGGCGCCAGGCGTAGCGCTGTCGTGATGCTGTCTTCTGCCGGGCGCAGGTTTTCCAGCCGGCGCTGCGCGGCGGCGCGCCAGACCCAAGCCTCGGCCCGATCCGCATCCAATACCACGGCCAGATCAAGATCAGCCAAAGCGCCCGGCACCTGCCCAAGCGCAAGCCGCGCCATGGCACGTTCCAGCAGCAAATCCGGGTCTTGCGGCGTTAGTGCCAGTGCCAAACTTGCCGCCGCCGTCGCGCGTTGTGGCTTGCCCGCAGCGCGCCACGCTTCCGCCGCCTGGCCAAAAACCGCCGCGCGCGCGGCAAGCCCTGCTTCACTGCGGGCTGCGATGCGTTCCAGCACCTCCGCCGCTGCATCAGCTTCCCCAAGGCTAAGCTGTGCCAGAGCTTCGCATTGCGCTGCCCCTTCGCCGCCACCTTGCATATGCCAATCCCGCGCAAAGCCGCGGGCGCCGGCGGGGTCCGCCAAAAGCAGATCAAGGCAGCGCGCATATTCCGGCGCCTGGGAAAGCCGGGGCGGTTCCGGTGGGACAGGCAGCGCGGCATCCAGCTGTGCCGAGGAAAGCAGGCCGGATAACCACAAGCCCCCCGCCGCGCCCAGAACCAAAAGCGCCGCGGCAAATCCGATCATCTTGAGCGGCTTTTGTGACATGGGAAGTTACTTAGCCCAAGCGGCGTTCAATGTTAGCATGCACCCGAAGACGTGAGCGGATTTTGCGGGCGCGTGGCGGAAAAACCATGGAACAGAACAAGCTGCTGATCATTGCCGGTTTGGGTTATGCCGGGCGCGCGGTGGCCAAAGCCGCTATCGCCGCCGGTTGGCGCGTGATCGGCACCTCTCGCCAGCCCCAAGGCGCCGAGGCACCGGCGGGGGTTGAGGTGTTGGGCTTCGATGAGGCAGGCCCGGCCTTTGCCGCCGCCAGCCATTGGCTGATCACGACACCACCGGATGATGGCGGGGACCCTGTCCTGCGCCGCCACGCCGCTGCGCTCGGCTCCGGCAATCAGCGCTGGCTTGGCTATCTTTCGACCACCGGGGTTTATGGCGATCGGGGCGGGGCTTGGGTAGATGAGGCGACAGCACCCGTCCCCGGTCAGCCGCGCAGCCAAAGGCGTTTGGCGGCCGAGGAAGCTTGGCGCGCCGCGCGGCCTGCGGGTGCCGCTTTGGATATATGCCGCGTTGGTGGGATTTACGGGCCGGGGCGTGCGCCCTTTGCGGAATTGCGCGCAGGTGTCGCGCGGCGCGTGGTAAAGCCCGGCCATAGCTTCAGCCGTATTCATCGCGACGATATCGCCCATGCGGTGATGGCGGCCATCAGCAACCCAGCCGCAGCGGGCTGCCGCGTGCTGAACTTTGTCGATGATGAACCAGCCGATAGCGCCGCAGTTATGGAAGAAGCCGCGCGGCTTCTGGGCATGGCGCCACCGCCCGCCATTCCTTTTGAGGAAGCGCGCTTGAGCATGTCGCCCATGGCGCTGTCCTTCTGGTCGGAAAATCGCCGTGTCGCGAATGCCGCAACCAAGGCAGCGCTTGGGATCACATGGCGCTATCCGAGTTATCGGGAAGGGTTGGCGGCGAGCCTAGCCGAGGAGTGACGCCAACGTCTCCCCCAACAACGCCAAATCCGCCTCCCGCGAAAGCCGATGATCACCATCCTTGATCAGCGTCACCCGCACATCACCGCCCGTCACCACTTCCGCAATCCGCAGCGCATGGCGCCAGGGCACATCCGCGTCTTGCTGGCCCTGCAAAATGCGCAAGGGGCAATCCAGTGCAATCTGCCCGCGCAGCAAAAGCTGATTGCGGCCATCTTCAATCAAAGCCCGCGTGATGGGATAAGGCGCGCCATATTCGCTTGGCCTGTGCCACACGCCATCGCGCAGAATAGCCGCGCGGATTTCGGGCGGAAATTCCGCCCACATCAAATCCTCGGTAAAATCCGGTGCCGGCGCGATGCCAATCAGCGCCTGCATCGGCACCCTGCGCCGCGTGGCCAGCAGCAGCGCAATCCAGCCGCCCATGGAAGACCCAATCAGGATTTGCGGGCCTTGCGTCAGCGCCGCAATCACGCATGCCGCATCCTCGGCCCAACGCCCGATTGTGCCATCCTCAAATCGGCCTTCGGATGTGCCGTGGCCCGAATAGTCAAAGCGCAAAAACGCCTGCCCACGCGCCGCGCACCAGCCCGCCAGGAATTCCGCCTTGCTGCCCGTCATGTCGCTATTGAAGCCGCCCAGGAACACCACACCAGGCCCGCGCCCGGCGATGCGTCGCCAGGCCAGGCGCACGCCATCACCGCGATCCAACCGCCCGGTTTCTTCTTTCATGCGCGCGGCAATCCCCGTGCGGCAAGGGAAGCAAACAAAGCACCAATGCCATACCGCCAGGGCGGGCATTCATCGGTGCGATCAACCTCATTCACCAAAACCCCAAGCCGGGGTGATGCAATCCGCACCACATCCCCTTCACGATGCGTGAAGCCCATGCCGGGCGCGCCGCGATCCTTGGCCGGCGAAAACGGCGTGCCGAGATACAGCACCGCGCCATCCGGATATTGATGATGCGCGCCGATCATTTGCGCCACCACATCCGCCGGGTCGCGGCTGATCGCGCCCACCGGCCCGCTTTCCGCCAATTCAAACCCATCGCGCCCCGTGATCGTCAAATGCAAATCAGCGCGCCGCACATCTTCTAAAGTGAACCCTGCATCAAACAACCGGATCATCGGCCCCAAGGCGGCCGAGGCATTGTTGTCCTTGGCACGCCCCAGCAATAAGGCGCTCCGTCCTTCCACATCCCGCAGATTGACATCATTGCCGAGAGTGGCGCCCTGAATGCGCCCCTTGCCATTCACCACCATCACCGCTTCCGGCTCGGGGTTGGACCAGGCTGATGCCGGATGCACGCCAATCTTGCTGCCCGTACCAACGGAAGCCATGGCCGGGCATTTGGTGAAAATCTCCGCATCCGGGCCAATGCCCACTTCCAGATATTGGCTCCACCAACCCTTTTGCAGCAAAGCAGCTTTCAGACGCATGGCTTCCGCGCTGCCCGGAATAATCGCCGCCAGATCATCGCCAATAATGGCGCGGAATTCAGCGCGCATCGCTTCCGCCTGGCCGGCATCGCCGCGGCAGCGTTCTTCCACCACGCGTTCCAGCATGCTCCGCACATAGGTCACGCCAGCGGCCTTCACTGTTTGCAGATCAATCGGCGAAAGCAAGAAGGGCTTGGCCGGGTCACGCGCATCCCAGGCGGAATTGGCGCATAGCGCCGCAAGGTCAAGCGCAATGCGCTCACCGCGCCGGGTGATGGCGCCAATCGCGTCCTCTTCTTCCAGGAATCGCGAAGCCGTGCCGAAGGCGGGCGTCAGGTCAAAGGCGTTGCCGCGCGCAAAGCCGATCACGCAGGGCCCTTCAGGCCGCATGATGCGGACGCAGAAATGCCCCTCCACGAAATCCACCGGCAAATGGCTGGAAGTGATCTGCATGGCGTCCCCCAATTTTGTGCTGTCAGTTTGCGTGAAATGGCGCCGCATCGCCAGGGTGCTTGCGCTGCATCAAGAAGCCGGGCGGCGCATTCGGATTGTGTGCATCGATGCAGGAAATGATCGCTGCGCCCACCCTGGAAATCGGGCACCCCTTCCTTTCCGCCGCCGGACCCACAGCCGCCCGCGCCCTGATGGCAGCGGCAGCGCCCATCACCATGCCCCGGCGAGAGGTTGTTTTCGTGCCTGGCGCGGAACCGCAAGCGCTTTACCTGTTGCTGGAAGGCTCGGTCGGGCTTTCCATGCGGGGGGCGGATGGCGCGCAAGGGCTGCTGGAAATCATTGGTCCTGGTGAATGCTTTTTGATGCCGGCGGCGATCCTGGGCGGCGCCTGGCCCTTCGGGGCCGAGGCTTTGGCCCCAAGCCGCCTGATCCGCATCCCAATTGAGACCTTTCGCACCACCCTGGCCAAGGAACCAAGGCTGGCCGAGGCCAGCCTTGCGCAAATGGCGCGGCAATGGCGGGGCCTGGCGGACCAATTGCGCGACATGAAACTTACCAAAGCCAGCGAACGCGTGGCGCATTTCCTGGCCGGGCGGCTGACACCAGGCGGGCGCGTCACCATGCCCGAACCGCGCGCGGCGATCGCGGCCCGGCTTGGGATGACGCCGGAAAGCCTCTCACGCGTTATGCATGGGCTGGAAGCGGCGGGGCTGGTGCGGCTGCACAGAAGGCGGGTGGAGGTGCCGGATGCCCAGGCACTCAGTCAGCGCGCCCGGGCTTCCGGCGCCTAGATTAAGCGGTTAGGCTCTTCTGCCGTAACGGAGGATTGCCCATGGCCCGCGTACCTGATTTGACAGTGGATGATCTGGCCGAAGCCGATCGGGACCTGCTGAAGCGCCCCATCGCGCTGCATAAGGCATTGACCAATAGCCCAAAAGCAGCGCGGGCCTTCTCGGGCCTTGGGCAATTCATCCGCTACGGATCGCGCCTTGACCCGCGCCTGCGCGAATTGGCTATTCTGCAAGTCGGCTGGCAGGCGCGTTCACCTTATGAATGGTCGCATCATGTGAAGATCGGCAAGGATTTCGGCGTGAGCGATGCCGATATCCAGGGCCTGATCGCCGAAAGCGCCGGGCAGTCTTCAGCGCTTGAGCCACTTGCCAAGCTGGTGCTTCTAGCAGCCCGTGAAGCCGCGGCGGGGCCGGGGGTGAGTGAGGCGACCTATAAGGCGCTGGCGGCGCATTTCGACCATGAACTCATGGTGGACCTGGTCGTAACCATTTCTTTTTACTCTGCCGTGGTGCGCGCCCTTTCATCCTTGGCGATTGAGGTGGAGCCCGAATACCAGCCCTATTTGGATCAATACCCGCTCCCCACGTGAAGGCTATTTTTAGTAAAATATTGATTTAATACAATTAAATTCACCGGCTGGGGTTAGCAATCGCCCCGGCCGGTTCAGCTTTTTGGCGAAGCCGCGCCCCCGCCCCGCATCCCCTGGTTGTAAATAATTTTCGATTTAAGGGCGTCGCAAGGCTTCGCGTTGACCTTTTGGTTAATGCTCACCATCAAGAATGCGTCAACCGAGGGAGAAGCGGTCGCGATGGAACTCAGAATGGTCAGGGCCGGGGTGCTGGACATGGCGGTGGAGATGCACGGCCCCGAATCCGGGCCAGTGGCCATCCTGCTACATGGCTTTCCCGATGATGCCCGCACCTGGGATGGCGTGGCGGCTGAACTCGCTGCCCAGGGCTTCCGCGTGCTGGTGCCCTATTTGCGCGGCTATGGCCCAACCCGTTTTCTGGATGCCGCGACACCGCGTTCCGGCGAACAGGCGGCCTTGGGCGCTGATTTGCTGGCGCTGATGGATGCGCTGGCAATCCCGAAGGCGATCCTGGCCGGGTATGATTGGGGCGGGCGGGCGGCCTGCGTGGTCTCGGCGCTCTGGCCGGAACGGGTCATCGGCCTGGTTTCCGCAAATGGCTATAATATTCAAGACATTGCGGGGAGTATCCACCCCGCCGCGCCAGCGCAAGAAGCGCGCCATTGGTATCAATGGTACCTGCAAACAGACAGGGGCGCGGCGGGCCTGGCCCAGAATCGGCACAGCCTTTGTGAACTGCTGTGGCGTATGTGGTCGCCCAATATGGGCTTCTCTGCCGAAAGCTACGCCAAAACGGCGGCCAGCTTCGACAATCCCGATTTCGTGGCGGTGGCCGTGCATTCCTATCGCCATCGCCACCGCGCGGTGGCGGGGGACCCCGCCTATGCGGCGATTGAAGCCCGCCTTGCCACCCGCCCGATGATCACCGTGCCAAGCCTGGTTTTGCATGGCGCCGAGGATGGCGTGGACCCGCCGGAGAATAGCGCGGGCTGCGCCCGGCATTTCACGCGGTTTTTGGTGAGAAAGGTTGTTCCAGTTTCTGGACACTTTTTGGCACGCGAGTCGCCGGCTGATTTTTTAGCCGCGATTCACCTTTTGATAAGCATTAATTAAAGAAGAGATGGCCCATGGTCGTAGAAAAATGTCGAAAAACTCATTTTAAGTATATTTCTTTATCAAGAAATTTACTTTTTTGGACGATGATCGTTCATGGGTCGCGCGGAAGTGAAAAAACTTGTTTCAATCCCGCACGTAACTCGTTAACATCTTGTCTGTCGGTCAAAAGGAGCGATCAATGCGTGTTCTGCTAGTCGAGGATGATCCTACAACTGCGCGTGGCATTTCCTTAATGCTTCGCCATGCTTCCATGATTGTGGAAACAGCGGATACCGGGGAAGAAGCCCTCGAACTCGCCAAACTCTATGATTATGACATCATCGTGTTGGATCTGATGCTGCCGGATTTGGATGGTGGCGAAGTGGTGCGTCGTTTGCGCGCTGGTCGCGTCGAAACGCCGGTGCTGATCCTGTCGGGCGTCAGCCGCCCGCAAACCAAGGTGAAGGTCTTCGGCATGGGCGCCGATGATTTCATCACCAAGCCGTTCGATCAGCAGGAACTGGTCGCGCGTATCCAGGCCATTGTGCGCCGCGCCAAGGGCTTCAGCCAGCCGACCCTGCAAGTTGGTCCGCTGCAACTCAATATCGGTTCACGCGAAGTCGCTGTCAGTGGCAATGCCGTGCATCTGACCGGTAAGGAATACGCCATTCTGGAATTGCTCGCGCTCCGCAAGGGCGTTGTGCTGACCAAGGAAGTCTTCCTGAATCACCTTTATGGCGGCATTGATGAACCTGAAGTGAAGATCATTGATGTCTTCATCTGCAAGCTCCGCAAGAAGCTCGCTGTCGCCGGCGGCGCTGATTTGATCGGCACCGTGTGGGACCGCGGCTATGTTCTGCGCGAACAGAATGAACGCGGGGAATTTTGGGGCGGTGGTGCCAAGCCAGCCGTCAGCGCTTCTGGCATGCAAGCCGCCTGAAGTTCGGGATATGGCGTGATCCGCGCATGGATCACGCCTTCCGCTTTCTTTCACTTTCTGTCTTCAACTGGCCACAAGCCGCCAGGATATCGCGGCCACGCGGGCGGCGGATGGGGCTTGCGTAACCCGCATCATTCAGAATCGCAGCAAAACGCTGGATGGCTTCCGATGTGCTGGTTTTATACGGGCTGCCCGGCCAGGGGTTGAAGGGAATCAAATTCACCTTCGCTGGAATGCCGCGAATAAGCCGTACCAATTCGCGGGCTTCCGCTTCACTATCATTCACGCCGCGCAGCATGACATATTCAAAAGTGATGCGCCGTGCATTGGATGCGCCGGGATAACGCCGGCAGGCGGCCAGCACTTCCGCAATCGGGTATTTGCGATTGAGCGGCACAATCTCATCGCGCAAATCATCCGTGACCGCATGCAAGGAAACGGCAAGGCCAACGCCCAATTCCGCCCCGCAGCGATCCATCATCGGCACAACACCGGAAGTGGAAAGCGTGATGCGCCGGCGCGACAGCCCAATGCCTTCATGATCCATCACGATCTTCAGTGCCTTGGCGACATTTTCGTAATTATAGAGCGGTTCGCCCATCCCCATGACAACGATATTGGAAAGATGGCGCGGCGCCCCATCCCTGGGGCTCGGCCATTCGCCATAGGAATCGCGCGCCGCGATGAATTGCCCAACGATTTCGGCGGCGCCCAGATTGCGCACCAAAGCCTGCGTGCCGGTGTGACAGAAGCGGCAGGACAGGGTGCAGCCAACTTGCGTTGAAATGCAGACCGCGCCGCGATCCTCATCCGCCGAGGGGATATAGACCGTTTCCACCTGCTGCTGATCGCGGAAACGAAATAGCCATTTGCGCGTGCCATCCAGGCTATCCTGCTGCGTCGCCACTTCCGGCCGGCCCACCACAAAGCGCTCCGCAAGCTTCATTTGCATGGGCTTAGCAATGGTATTCATGCAGGTGAAATCGGCCTCACCCTGATGATAGAGCCAATGCCAAAGCTGCTTGGCGCGAAAGGGCTTTTCGCCCATCGCCAGCATTTCCGCGGCCAATTCCTCCCGCGAGAGTCCAATCAGATCGCGCCGGCCATCAGGCAGGGTCGCCGGCGGCGGGGCGAAAGCGGCGGCCTTCGCCAATATCCGCGCACGTTCGGCTTCGTTCAGGTCAAGTGCTGCGCTATTCATCGCCGCGCCGGGCATTCGCGCGACATCGCATCATAGGCGGCAGCGAAGCCGGCCAGGCTGAATTGGTCATTGGCGGTGCCGCGCCCGCCGGCACCGGGGCCGCGCGCCGAAGCACGACTACCGCTGCGCATCGCGGCCACCACCGCGGCACCATCACGCGCAAAGGCGGAATGGCCACCGGTATAGAAAGGCAGGTTCGTCTGGCCGATAGCAAGCGTCACATCCGCGGCGCGCGGATAGGCATAGCCCGCTGAAATCGCCACCCCATCGCGACCAGCAGGGCGATGGGTCACGGTCAGCAAAACGCCTTGCCGCGCCGGTTCGGACTTGCTGGCACGGGTGAAGGCGTAGCAGATTTTCTGCCCGCCTTCCTGATAGGTAGCCGCCGTCCAATCCCGGAAACTGCCAAGCTGGCGCGGCACGGGCTGCGCCGCCTGTTGGGCAGGCGCGGCCGGGCGCTGCTGCGCCAAGGCAGGCAGGGCGGCCAGGGCCAAACAAAGCGGCAAAAGGCGAATCAGGCGAGGCATGGGGCCCTTGATACGCAGCCCAGCCGGGTGGGGCAACCTTTTCACCCCCAGGCTTTCCGCTTTCCCCAGGCTTGGTAGATAGGCGCCATGAAAGACGCCGCCGATACCGCGCTCGCCGCGCAATATGATGCCTACCCCTACCCGCAGCGGGACCCAAGGGATGAGGCCAAGCGCCTGATCATCGGCAGCCCAAGCCATTTGCGTGAGGTGGATCATTGGATTTTCGGTGCACGCCGCCCGGCCAGCCAGCCGCTGCGCGCCCTGGTAGCCGGCGGCGGCAGTGGGGACGCGACCGTGATGCTGGCGCAGCAAATGGCGCAAGCCGGGCGTGCCGGGGATGTGACCTGGCTTGATCGTTCAGCCGCGGCGCGGCGTGTGGCGGAAGCGCGCGTGGCGGCACGGAAGCTTGGCAATGTGATTTTCCAGGAAGGGTCTTTGCTTGATTTGCCGGGCAGCGGGCTTGGGCCGTTTGATTACATTGATTGCTGCGGCGTGCTGCATCATCTGCCCGATCCGCTGGCCGGGCTGCGCGCGCTGGTCTCAGCCCTGGCGCCGGGCGGTGGTTTGGGGCTGATGGTCTATGCGCCGCATGGGCGCACCGGCGTCTATATGGCGCAGGATGCGCTGCGCCTGCTGGCACCGCCCAATGAAGCGCCGGCATCGCGCGTTGAGTTAGCCAAGCGGCTTTGGCGGCGAATGCCGGAAACGGCGTGGTTGCGGCGCAATCCCTGGATCACGGATCATGAAAAGGGTGGCGATGCCGGGCTGTATGATTTGCTGCTCAATCCGCGCGATGTCGCCTTCACCATACCCGCCTTCAATGCGCTGATCGAAGCAGCGGGCTTGCGCATTGTATGCTTGGTGGAACCACTGCGCTACGATCCGCTTTCTTATATCTCAGACCCCAAGCTGCGCCCGCGCATTGACGCGATGGATATGATGCAGCGCGCTGCCTTAGCCGAGGCGATTACCGGCAATATGGGTGTGCATATCGCCTATTGCGTGCGGGCCGATGCGCCTGTGATCAGCGCGCCATGGGATGATCCCGCCGCCATTCCCTGCCTGCGTGAATTGGATGGCGCGAAGCTTGCCGCCAGCCTGCCGCGCGATAGCGTGCTGCGCGTGACTTTTGATGGCCTGACCGTGCCCGTGCCCTTGCCGCGTTTGGCCAGCGCGATCCTGTCGCGCATTGATGGCAAGCGCAGCATTGGCGAAATCGGTGATGATCTGGCGCAGAACGGAACGGCGCGGGATGTTTTCGCGCGCGAATTCCAGGCTTTGGTTGCCGCGATGGAAAAGACAAATCGCCTCTTGATTAGCGCCCCGTGAAATTCGGTTTGCGCTTTTCAAGGAAGGCCGCCACGCCTTCGCGGCGGTCTTCCGTGCCGCGCGTGGCGTCCTGTTCCACCTCGGCCATCTCCACCGCTTCTGACAAATTCTGAAATGGCGCCAGGGTGAATTGTCGCTTGATCACGCGCATGGAACGGGGCGAGCAATTATTCGCAAGATCAGCCGCGTAAGCCTGCACGGCAGCATGAAAACCATCCGCTGGCAGCACACGCACCAAGCCCATACCGGCAGCTTCTTCCGCCGTGATGCTGCGGCCAGACAGCAATAGATCAGCCGCATTCATCGGCCCGACCAGGCGCGGCAGCATCCAGGCGCTGCCATGTTCCGCAACCAGTCCGCGCCGCGCAAAAGCCGTGGAAAGCTTGGCGCCCGCTGCCATGAAACGGATATCGCAAAACAGCGTCAGGCAGAAACCAACACCCGCCACCGCACCATTGATACCTGCAATCACCGGCTTGCCGATATTGAGCATATAGGAATAGCGCCGCGCAAAATCCTCGGTGGGGGGCGCTTCACCTGGCGGCGGCGTCACGCCCGCATAGGTTGGGCGTTCCGCGCCGCGTGTCGCAATGGCGGAAACGTCGGCGCCAACGCAAAAGCCCTTGCCGCTTGCCGTCAGCACAATGGCGCGCACATTTTCATCCTCCACCGCCAGCGCAAAAGCCACACGGGTTTCGGCTTCCATCACGCTGGACCAGGCATTCATGCGTTCTGGCCGATTGAGCGTAATGGTCGCAACGCGATCCGCCACTGAGTAGAGAATTTCGGTGAAGGCTTCGGTCATTTCTTCGGTGTCTTTTCGCGCTGTCTTTCCCAGGCGGCCTCATCCCAGCCGAGCATTTCCCGCACACCAGCCCGCGCGCCGCCCAGATAACGCCGCCCGCCATCAATCACCACGCATTCGCCCGTGATATAGCCGGCATTCTCTGAAACCAGATAGGCGGCAAGATCGGTCAATTCCTCATGCTTGCCGGCACGGTTCAGCGGTACATCGCCATGATCAAGGCCGCCGGGACGGAGCCGCGCAACCGCCGCTTCAGTTGGGAAAGTGCCGGGCGCGATGGCCACCAGCCGAATGCCATGCCGGCCCCATTCCACGGCGAGGCTTTTTGTCATCGCCAAAACCCCGGCCTTGGCCATGGCGGATGGCACAGTGAAGGCGGCACCCTGCAAGGCTGAAAGTGTGAGAATACTCAGCACCACACCGGGTTGCCCGGCATCAATCCAACGCCGCCCAACGCCCATGGTGCAATAAGCCGCGCCATGCAGCGTGGTGGCCAGCACCGCATCCAGCGCACGCGCGGAAAGCCGGTGCGTCTGCGCCAGAAAATTCGCTGCCGCATTATTCACCAGAATATCCGGCGCGCCTTCGGCAAAGACAGCATCCAGCATCACTTCCACCGTCGCCGCATCGCGAATATCGCAGCCATGAACGGCAATATCCGCGCCGGGGATTTCCGCACGCAACGCCGCCGCGGTTGCTTCCAAAACGCTGAGGCGCCGCCCGCAAATCGCGATGCGCGCGCCCAATTGCAGATAGCGCCGCGCGATGGCCCGCCCCAAACCGGTGCCACCACCGGTGATCAGCGCGCGCCGCCCGGAAAGCAAGCCCGGCGCAAACAAGGATCAGGCGCCCTTATAAGTTGGCTTGCGCTTTTCGCGCATCGCCGCCAGCGCTTCCTTGTGGTCTTCCGTGGTATGCGCCACCGCCTGCATGGCGGAAGACATCTCCAGCACGGAATCAAGCCGGTTGTTCCAGGCTTCGCGCAGCAAGCGCCGCGCCATGCGCACGGCTTGCGGCGGATTGGCCGCGATGCGCCGCGCCAAAGCGCGTGCTGCATCCAGCAATTCCGCATCCGGCACCACCTGAGACACCAACCCATAAGCCAGTGCCTGATCGGCGGAAAGCGCATCACCGGTCAGCGACATCTCGGCCGCCTTGGCAAAGCCCACCACGCGCGGCAGCAGCCAGGCGCCGCCATCACCAGGGATGATGCCAAGCTTCACGAAGCTTTCCGCGAAGCGCGCAGATTGGCCGGCGATGCGCAAATCACACATGCAGGTCAGGTCACACCCCGCACCCATGGCCGGGCCGTTCACTGCCGCAATCACGGGGATTTCCAATTGTTCGAACATGCGCGGCAGGCGCTGAATACCGTGGCGATAATAGCCGCGTGCCTGGGCTGGTGTACGTTCCGTGCTACCACTCGCGGCTTCACCCATGCGGCGCACATTGCCGCCGGCGCAAAAGGCGCTGCCCGCACCCGTGAGGATCGCCACACGCGCCTTGGCGTCCGCATCCAGCTTCATGAAGGTGGCGATCAGCCCATCCTGGGTTTCTGGATCAAGCGGATTGCGCGATTCGGGCCGGTTCAACGTCACCAGCGCAATGTCATCCACAATTTCAACAAGTACGGGCGCTTCCATGGGGCATTCCTTTTCAGATTTCGCGCAACATGGAACGGCAGCGCTGGGGCGGCAAGGCAGGCAAAGGTCTAGGGCGGCGGCGCCAACACCTTATCCCGATAATTGCAGAAGGCCCGCGCCGGGCAGCGCCAGCATTCCGGCGCCCGCGCCTTGCAGATATAGCGCCCATGCAGGATCAGCCAATGATGCGCATCGCGCAGCAATTCGGGCGGGCAGCGCTTGACCAAGCCTTCTTCCACCGCGCGCGTCGTCTTGCCAGGTGCGAGGCCCGTGCGATTGCCGAGCCGAAAAATATGCGTATCCACCGCCATGGTATTCTGCCCAAAGGCGACATTCAGCACGACATTCGCGGTCTTCCGCCCAACGCCGGGCAGGGCTTCCAGGTCAGCGCGATCCGCGGGCACTTCGCCGCCATGGCGTTCCACCAATTGCGCCGCCAGCGCCGCCACATTGCGCGCCTTGGCCTGCCACAAGCCGATGCGGCGGATGAAGGGGCCAATCCCCTCAGCGCCCAGCGCCGCCATGGCAGCGGGGGTGGGTGCGGCTGCGAATAGCCCCGACGTGCATTTATTCACCGCCGCATCCGTGGTTTGCGCCGAAAGCACCACCGCCACCAGCAGGGAGAAGTGATCGGTGTAGAAAAGCTCGGTCTCTGGCGCGGGATTGCCCTGGGCTAGGGCGCGCAAAAATGCCGCTGCCTGGTCGCGCGCCATCAGGCGGGCGCGGCGCGGCGCGCGGGCAGAACCGTGATCGGGCTTTGCTTTGGGCATGGCTTTCTTGCAGCATTTTGACCTAAGTTAAATGCCAATGACACCCCCCAGAGAAACCGTTCTGTTTGAAGCGATTTCCACACCGCCGCAGAGCTTTACGCTGCGGGGTTTTCGTGTGCTGGCGGGGCTGTTGCTTCTGGCGGCGGCGATTCCGGCGGTGGTTTTCTTTGCCCTTGGTGCCTGGCCGGTGCTGCCCTTCATCGGGCTTGAGGTTGGTGCCGTGCTGGCAGCGCTGGTCTGGCATGCGCGGGCATCGCGGCGCATCAGTGAAATAATACTGCTGACTGATGCCGGGCTTTCCATCCGCCATGTGGATCATCGCGGCCGCGTGGTGCGCAGCGTGCTGGATGCCTATTGGGCCAAGGTTGACTGGGATGAGGCCGCGCCGCGCGGCGGGCGGCTTTGGATCAAAAGCCGGGGCCGCACCCTGGAAATCGGCCAGCACCTTTCCGCGCCGGAAAAGGGCGAACTCGCCGAGGCTTTGCGCGCTGCGCTCGCCCGCGCCCGGCGGCCGGATTTCGATAATCCGCAATTGCGGGAAGGCTGAACCGCACTACTCCCTCACGCGCAGGCGCAGCACCAGCGCATCCGCGCCATCAGCGTAATAGCGGCGCCGGCGGCCCACTTCGTCCGCGCCCGCACCCGTGTAAAGCGCGCGCGCCGCCACATTGGGCTCCGCCACCTCCAGAAACAGGTCCATGGCACCGCGATTGGCGGCTTCAGCCAGCAGGGCATCAAGCAGCGCGCGCCCAACCCCCTGCCCCCGCGCCGGCGGCCGGACGGCGATCGTCAGGATTTCAGCCTGATCTGCCTGCACCCTGCCAAGCGCGAAGCCAAGCGGCTGATCCTGCTGAATGGCCAAAAGACCGAAATGCCCAGGCAAGCCAAGCATGAGCGTGATGGCAGATACCCCCCAAGCCTGATTGGCCGGGAAGCTTTCCGCGTGCATTTCCGCAAGCAGCGCTGCCGCTTCAGCACCCACCGGTTTGATCAGCGCCGCCATGCGCTTCAACCTGGCCGGGTTGTGGCCGGCGGTTCAGCGTAAAGCGGGGCCGCGCTGCGCGGGGGGAGCTTACCCAGAAGCCGCTGACGCGCCAGGCGCCCCACCCCCTGCGCCGAAGGTAGGGCCGGCAGCGCGGCGCTTACCGCGAAACCCCGCGCCGTTAACGCTGCCGCCACCGATACCACCGCATCGCCCACCAGCATGACAGGGGCTTTAGGATCGGGCAGGGCATCAAGCGGCAGGATAAGGGGCGCTTCGGGCAAGGCTTCGCCCGGGCGGAAGATTTCCAGCACCACGCGGCCCTGGCGCTGATCCAGCACCGACCAAAGCGCCTGGCCCGCCCGCGCTTCTTGCGGCACTTCCCAGGCCAAAGCTTCCCCGGTGGTCACGCCGATCAAGGGTTTCTCCAGCGCCTGGGCCAAGCCCTCGGCAAGGGCAATCGCGGTACGGAGCCCGGTAAAGCCGCCCGGCCCGACACCCACGGCGATACCATCCAGGGCGGCGGGTAAGATGCCCGCTTCCGTCAAAACCTGCTGCGCCATCGGCGGCAGGGCGGCGGGGTGGCCGCGCGGTGCCTCATGAGCTGCTTCAGCCAGCAGGGTATCGTCGCGGAGAAGCGCGGCTGAACAACGCGTCAGAGCCCCTTCAATGGCGAGTATCAACATGTTCACATTCTTTCGGCGCGGCCATAACCCATGCTTAGGCCAAATCGGCCAAGGCGAAAAACAAACGTGAAGGGCGCTCTAGACCGAATGCAGAACCCCGCGCCATAGGGCCATTGTTTCCGCACCGCCGGGGTCGCGCGCATCGGGCCGTACCGCTGTGTGCACCAGCGTCAATTTGCGGGCCGGGTCCACAAAAATCGCCTGACCACGCACACCAAGTAAGGCGAAGCTGCCATCCATTGCTGGAAAGACCCAAGTCTGGAAGCCATAGCCAAAATAACGCCCGGTCGCATGCGGGGCAAAATGCGCCCGCGTCATTTCTGTGAACCAGGCACGCGGCACTAGCTGCCGCCCCAGCGCTTCACCGCGCTTCGCCAGCATCATGCCAAGGCGCGCGTAATCACGCAGCACGGCGTTGAAGCCCATATAACCGATCTCCAGCCCGGAAGCATCCGTAAGCCAGCTTGCAGGCGACTCTGCGCCAAGCGGCCGCCAAATTTTCTCGCTGAAGTAATCCGCGATGGAACGACCAATGGCCCTGCGCAGAACAAGCGCGAGCACGAAGGTCTCGCCCGATGCGTAATACCAACGCTGGCCAGGTGGGGCGATGCGTTGGTTGAAATGGGGCGGCACCGCTGCGCCACCGGAACTCTGACGCCCAAAACTCAGTCGCGAAAGCCGCGCTGAGTCATCCGCACCATCATAATCCTCGCGGAACGCGACCCCGGATGACATGGTCAGCAAATGCCTGATGGGTGTTGCGCCATATTCCGTACCGGTCAATTCGGGCACGTAGGAAGCAGCGGCATCCTCAAGGGAACCGATCTTTCCCTCGTGCAGCGCCAGACCGATCAAGATGGCAATCAAGGTCTTGGCCATGGAAAAGGAGGTCATGCGCTGCTGATCAGTGCGGTTATACTGGTAGCGTTCGACAAGGATTTCACCATCCTGCGCAATCAGCAGCCCGGTGGTGGGGTTGCGCGCCAGATAACCATCAAGCCCGAAGCGTCCAGCACCAAGGCGTGGTGCGCCATCATAGAAGAAGGGATGCTCTGATGCTGTGCGCCGCCAAGGGCTGGCACCGGCTGGTGCGGCGGAAACAGCGCTTGGGAAAATGTGATCCAGACGGGAAAAACTATCCACACTATGGGATGCGCGCCACCAATTACCGCGATCAGCACGCGGGAATTGACCAAGGGCATCAGCATAAAGCGCCATATTGGGCCCAAGGGCGTTCCGCCCGATCCCGCCTTGATGGGTGACCTGACCCGCATTGGGCTCGGCACAGGCCGGCGCGACACATAGCGTGGCGAACAAGGCACGACGCGAAAAACCGGGAAGGAAGTGGCGTTGTTGCTGGGTCATTGGCAGGTGCAGTCAATCCATGGCTTGCCATGAATATCACCTTTTCACTGAATTCACATCTCTACCTGCTGCCTTTGGTGAAATGGCCCTGATGGTGCAGACCGTTTCAGTTTGACCAAGGGAGGAACACCATGAAGCTTACCCGCCGCGCTGCCTTGGCCGCGCCTGCCCTATTGCTCGCCGCCCGAGCCGAGGCTCAGGCCGGCTTTCCCAATCGCGCCGTGCGTATGATTGTGCCCTATACGCCAGGTGGTGTTTCGGACATCACAGCAAGGCTGATCGCGGAACCCTTGACCGCCACCTGGGGGCACCCAGTACCGGTCGAAAACCGTGCCGGGGCGGATGGCGTGATCGGCACGGAAGTGGTGGCGCGCAGCGCGCCAGATGGGCATACCCTTGGCCTTGTTTCTGTGGCGCATCCGGTGAATGCCGCCTTTTATCGGCTGCCTTTCGACACAATGAAGGATTTCACCTTCATTTCGCAAACCACCGCAACGCCCCTGGTGCTTTGCGCGCCGAAAGCCTTCGCGCCCAATACGCCCGCCGAATTGGTGGAATATGCCAAGCGCAATCCGGGCGTGACCTTTGCCGGCACGGGCGGGGTGGTGCGGCTTGCGCCGGTGCTATTCGCGGAGCGCACGGGCATCAAATTGGAAAACGTTCCTTATCGCGGCAGCACCCAGGCGCATCCTGATCTGATCGCCAATCGCGTGAACATCATGTTTGATACCGTGCCGGCGGCGCTGCCGCATATCCAGGCCGGCACACTGAAAGCCCTTGCCACCACCGGCGCGCGGCGCAGCCCACAATTGCCCGATGTGCCAACCATTGGCGAAGCCTTCCTGCCAGGGTTCGAGGCTTCAACCTGGGGTATGGTGATTGGCCCCGCCGGCATTCCCGCGCCCATTCTGGCCAAGTTGAACGCGGATATTCGCAGGGCCTTGCAAGTGCCAAGCGTGGTGGAGCGCCACAAGACACTCGGCGCTGAAATTGTTTCCAACAGCCCTGAGGAAATGCGCGCCTTCACGGAAGCGGAGATGAAGAAATGGGGCGATGCGGCACGCGCAGCAGGCATTCAACCGCAATAAGTCACGCGCCAGAACGGGGGATCGCGTGCTGGCGCGATCCCCATGGCGGCATCAGGCTTTTTCGATCTCGCCGCCGCCATCAACCCAATTCTTGAAGCCGCCCAGATTGCGCACATTGGCATAGCCCATATCATGCAGCGTCTTCAGCACCAGCGCGGAACGCCCGCCGGATGCGCAATAGGCGACAATCGTCTTGGCGCGATCAAAATTCGCATCATGCAAAGCGGATGAAGGATCAGCGCGGAATTCCACAAGGCCGCGCGGAATGGTCAAAGCGCCCGGCACCTTGCCTGAAGCAGCAACTTCGGCCGGTTCGCGCACATCCAGAAACACCACATCAGCACGGCCCAGCAGGCCCTTCGCTTCATCGGCACTGACGCGCGGCACCACCGCTTCGGCAGCGGCCAGCATTTGTTGGACGGTTAGGGTCATGGTTCGTCTCTCCGTGAATAGGGCGCCATCATAGGCCGCAATCGGCCCGCGCGCACAAGGGCTCAGCCGCGCATCAGGGCGCCCCAAAAAGCGGCTAGTGCCGCGACGCCCAAGACGCTGAAGCTACCCATCATGCCAAAGACGCGAAGGCGAAAATCCTCGGGGTCTTGCGCCACGCCAATGCCATGGGACAGGCGCGCGACAACCAGCAGCGCCCCAAGGCCATGCAGCAGCCAAGATGAGGCACCGCCCCATTCGGCCAGCAGCAGCATCAGCACCGCAAAGGGCACATATTCCGCGAAATTGCCATGCGCCCTGATCGCGCGTTCAAGCCCGGCATCACCCCCCGCGCCCAGCGGAATGCCTGCCGCGCGCCTGCGGCGAATGACCCGAAAGGACAGCCACAGGAAGATCAGCGTCAAAGGCAGGGTCCAGAAGGCGATAATCATTTCATTCTCCGAGCAGATTTCACGCCCGCTGTTATCACGCCAAAACAGTGTTTGAAGGCTTCTTTCGGCGCGCCGCAGCGGTGGCTTGGCGCGCGGACGTTCAAAATTCCCGGATGGATTTGGCGAAGCGGTCCGCCAAAGGCCGCGCCAGATAGGACGCGAAGGAACGTTCCCCTCGGCGGATCAATACTTCAGCATGCATCCCAGGTTGCAGACGCAAATGCTCATACCTGGTCAATTCCTCAGGTGCCAAGGCAATGCGCGCCACAAAATATGGCATGCCGGTGCGCTGATCTGTCATGCGGTCCGGTGAAATCCGCTCCACCGATCCTTCCAGAATGGGCGTGGTGCGTGCCGCCGCATGGGAAAGCCGGATGGAAGCGGGCATCCCCACACGTACCGTATCCACATCGGTCGGTGTGATCTGGGCTTCCAAAACCAGCCTTTCTTCCTGTGGCACGATGGAAGCAACTTGAGAACCAGGGGCGATCACCCCGCCCCTTGTCGCATAACGCAAATCCATCACCATGCCGGCTTCGGGGGCATCTATCGTCAGCCGGATCAATTGATCATTGGCGCTGATTTCGCGTTCCCGCAATTCCAGGAGGCGCCCCTGCAATTCCCGCAATTCCTTGGCGTTTTCTTCCTGACGAGCACGCAGCAATTGGGTGCGCTGCATTTCCGCCTCACCCACCGCCTGCTGGATGCGCGCGACATTTTCAATCGCCTCACCACGTTCGCCAATCAGGCGGGCTTCCTCGCGTTGCAGGGAAAGCAGGCGGGGCAAGCGTTCAAGCCCCATGCGCACCAGGCCTTCAACACCAATGATTTCCTGACGCACCAGGGCAAGCTGCCGATCATTGGATTCAATGCGCACATTCAAGCCATCAATCTGCTTCTGCAATTGCAATACGCGCTGGGTCAGGATTTCGGTCTGCCCTTGCAGCGAAGCACGGCGCGCGATGAATTCATCACCTTGGACAGCCAGAATTTCCGCGACTTTCGGGTCAGTACGGCGCGCGACAAGTTCCGGCGGAAAGATAGGTTCAGGCGCGTCTTCCCGTTCCGCGGTCAGTACCGCGATGCGGGCGCGGGCATGGTCTGCTTCATCCAACACAACATTAAGCCCAGCGCGCACACGCGTATCATCCAGCCGGATCAGGGGCTGACCGGCGACAACAACGGCACCTTCACGCACCAGCACTTCACCAACAATGCCGCCTTCCAGATGCTGCACATTGCGCCGATTCAGTTCCACCATCAGCGTGCCGGGGGCCACCACGGCGCTATCAATCATGGCGAAGGCACCCCAGCCAAAAACCCCGCCAACGCCGAACAGAATGATGAAAAGCGCCAGGCGCAACGGGCGCCAGATAGGGGCCTTGGATGCTGCTGCGTCAACATCAATCGCGGGCTGCTGCTGTGCCATGGCCTGCCCCCCTTAGCTTCCGGCGATCGCTGTCACGGGGCGCGGCGGCTGCGCGGGGCGCGTCAGCCGGGGCAGAATTTCATCGCGCCGCCCAAAAGCTTCCACGGCACCGGCGCGCAGCAGTAAAATCCTGTCAACGGCGGCCAGGATATTGGCGCGATGCGTGATGATCACTGTCGTGACAGCGGCTGCACGCAGGCGCCCCAACGCCGATGCCAAGGCCGCTTCGCCATCACTATCCAGATTCGAATTGGGTTCATCCAGCACAACAAGCTTGGGCGAACCATAAACCGCACGTGCCAGCCCAATGCGTTGCCGCTGCCCGGGCGAAAGCCCACGTCCGCCGGGACCAAGCGGCGTGTCGTAGCCTTCCGGCAGATGCAAAATGAGGTCATGCAGGCCGGCATCCTTCGCCGCGGCAACCACCTTTCCCGAATCCACATCGCCAAGGCGCGCGATATTCTCAGCGACAGTGCCTTCAAACAATTCCACATCCTGCGGCAGATAACCCAAATGCTGGCCCAGCTGGTCACGCGGCATGCGCGCCATATCCGCGCCATCCAGCCGCACAGCCCCCGCCCGTGGTGGCCAGACCCCCAAAAGCGCGCGCGCCAAGCTGCTTTTGCCCGCCGCACTCGGCCCAATCACGGCCAGGGATTCGCCTGGTTCCAACGCAAAACTGACACCGCGCAGCACAACTACATCCGTCCCCGGCACGGCCAGCACCAGGCCTTCAACCGCCAGGGCACCCTGCGGTGCCGGCAAGGACATGCCCTGCTTTTCGGCGGGCGCAGTCGCCAGAAAGTCACAAAGGCGCCGATGCGCCGCCCGCGCATTCATCGCCTGCTGCCAAAGCGCCACCACCTGCATGCTGGGCGCCAAGGCGCGGGCCAGGATGAAGGTGGCAACAATCATGGCGCCCGGCGTGATGGCTTGTTCAATCACCAGCAGGGCACCCAACCCAAGCGTCAGAACACCGGTTAGCGCCAATTGCAAAAACTTGATCACCGCCGAAAAACCGCCCGCGATCTGGCTGGCGGTTTGCTGCTGGTTCAACATCGCCAAATGGCGCTGCTGCCAGCGCCGCCAAACCCCGGGCCGCATGCCCATGGCTTCGGCAGTTTCGGCGTTGCGGATGCTGGCCTCCACAAAGGCATAGGCCTGCACATTATTGTTGGAAGCTTCCGCCAGCCTTTTCGTCGAAAGGAAGGCTTGGGCCAAGGCACTGCCAATCACAATGAACACCGCGACAGTGCCGAAAAAGGCAAAGAACGGATGCACGATGTAGAGAATCACCAGAAAAACCGGAATCCATGGCGCGTCGAGCGAGGTGGTAAGCCCCGTGGTTGAGATAAAGGACCGAACCTGTTCCAGATCACGGAGCGGCTGCGCCCCCACGCGGTCACTGCCGCGCAAACTGCCCTGAACAAACAAGGCATCGAAAACGCGTGAGGAAAGCCGCCGATCAATCAGACGCCCAAGCCCGATCAGGGCGAAGCTGCGGCATCCTTCCAAAAGCCCATAGATCGCGATCAGGAACAGCGAAATCAGCGTCAGCGCCGAAAGCGTCGCCTCACTCTGGCTGGCCAGGACGCGATCATAGACCTGCATCATGTAGACCGAGCCAGTGAGCTGGAGCAGATTGACGATAAAGCCTACGGCAAAAAGCAGCGCGAGCGCGCCCTTCATTTCGCCCAAAATGGCATAGACCGGCGAAGCAGGCGCCTTACGCGCGTGATCTGGGCCCGCAGGCATTGTCGGTCGCATCCGGAACCGCCCTTATTTCATCTCATGAACAGAAGGTTTCATGAAGGGACAAACGACCTGGCCGCAGATCCACCGCACCCCGCCCTGCCGCAAGCCCCCAAAACCAATGCCAAAAACGCATCAGCTAGGAAGCTTACCAGAACATTGCACGCTTGTTTAGTGAATTATGGCCGGTAGTCTTCCGCCCGGGGCATCAGACATTGGACCGCCCCAACCAGCCGAAACCGCGCCATGACCCATTAAAGGATGATATCCGTGCTGAGCAGGGAAGGCACCCCCTGCACAGCGACATCCATATCTGATCGGCCATCACCATTGATATCAATCTGCAATAAGCCGCCGCTGAAGCGTGATTGCCCAGCGCTTCGGCCAAAGGCCGCCCCGCCAATGAATGTAAAAGCCTGATCCCCAGCCAAATTGGCATTGGCATCAATGCCGGAAAGGTCAATCCGGTCGCCCTGAACGCGGCTGAAATCCCTGATGAGATCGCGATTACCGCCAACGGCGCTATCCGAAACGGCAAGGAATCGGAACAAATCCGCACCAACCCCGCCGGTCATTTCATCCCGTCCGGCGCCGCCGATCAGAATATCATTGCCAGTTCCGCCATTCAGCTCATCATTCCCAAGCCCACCATCCAACACATCCATACCGGCGAAGCCGGCCAGAACATCATTGCCGGCAAGACCGGAAATCGTATCATTGCCGCCTGCGCCATTCAGCAGATCATTAGCGGCAGTACCGGTCAGCGTCATATTCGCAAGGGTTTGCGTCATGGAAAGGCTGTAGCCGCCAGTTGTGGTGCCGTAGCCCTGCGCGCTCAGGTAGAAAGTACCGCCCGACGTGACAATGAAGGACAGCCGGGAATTAAGACCCTCAGCATCGTCATTGTAGGCGATCTGCAGACCGCTTGAATTCAAAAGACGCATATAGGGATCCAGCGTCGAACCCGAAGTGGCATCCATCGTGAAATCATAGCGATAACCCGCAGTCAGATTCAGGCGGAACCAATCCTGATCTCCCGCTGTATCCACCACCGAACTCCGCGCAGAGGCAGTTGTGAGGGTTGCGGTCGTTGAAGTATTGCTCGCAATGGTATCGGCCAATACCGTTTGGGCGACGGAAAGCGAATAGGCGCCGATGCTGCTGCCGGACCCTTGCGCCGAGACATAATAGGTTCCGCTTGCTGTTGCCGTGAAGGAAAGCCGCGAATTGAGCCCAACGGCATCATCATTGGCCATAAGCAGCGCGCCATTGGCGTCAAGCAGGCGCATATAGGCATTGAGCGGCGACCCAGTACTCGCATTCAGCGCAAAATCATACCTTGATCCCGCCGTCAGATTAATGCGGAACCAATCCTGGTCGCCCGCAAGATCAATAGTCGATACCTGCGCCGCATTGGGCGACAAGGTGGCGGTAGTTGAAGTATTGCCCGCAATCAAATCCAATGGCGCTGCTTGGGTCATGGCCAAGCGATAGCCACCAACCGTGTCACCAAAGCCTTGCGCGCTCAGATAATAAATCCCGCTCGTACTCGCGGTGAAGGAAATGCGTGAATTGAGACCCACCGCATCATCATTATAGGCAAGTTGCACGCCGCTTGAGTTCAAGAGACGCATATAGGTGTCGAGTGTCGAACCTGCGGTGGCATCCATCGCGAATTCATAGCGATACCCAGCCGTCAAGTTCAGACGGAACCAATCTTGATCGCCCGCGAGATCGATCACCGAAGTTTGTGCCGCCGTGGGATTGAGCGTGGCAGTGGTAGCGGTGCTGCCAGCAATCGCGTCAACTGGTGCTGTCTGCGCCATTGCCAGCGTATAGCCGCCCATGGAGCCGCCGGAGCCTTGGGCGCTAACATAATAGGTTCCACTGCTGGTGGCAGAGAAAGTGATACGCGAATTCAAGCCAATGGAGTCATCGTTTTCGGCAATCACGGCGCCGGCCGCATCCAGCAGGCGCATATTGCTGTTCAACGAAGACCCTGCCGCTGCATTCAGCGCGAAATCATAGCGATACCCTGCCGTCAGGTTCAGACGGAACCAATCCTGGTCACCGGCAGAATCAATCACAGATGCCTGCGGCATCGCAGCGGTCAGCAAGGCCGCAGTCGATGTATCGCCAGCAATGGTGTCACCGGAAGCAGGCGGCGGGCTTGGCGGTTGCACCGATGTATTCATCAAGGCGCCGATATCCAGCCGACCATTGGTGGCGACCTTGCCGACCAAAGACGCAGTCGCGGCGGTGCTGGCCAGCAGGGCCTGCTTGATTTCGGCAGCGCTCGCATCCGGATTGGCTGAGGCGTAAAGCGCTACAGCGCCCGTGACATGGGGGGTTGCCATCGAAGTGCCACTCAGGAAGCCATAACGATCGCGCGGCAAGGTGGAATAAATCGAGGACCCTGGCGCAGCAAGATCAACACTTGCTGCGCCATAGCTGGAAAAGGATGAAAGACTACCGGTATTCGTCAAGGACGCCACAGCAACAACAGCATCATAGCCCGCGGCAGCATTCGTGGCGTAATTGGACGGGTAATTCGCGGTCAGATCATTATTCGCACTGGAATTTCCTGCAGCCGCGATGAACAGAATATCCTGCTGCGCTGCGCGGCCAATCGCTGCTTCAAGTGCCTGGGAATATCCACGCCCGCCCCAGGAATTATTGGTGGCGACAAAATTCTCACCCGCAGTCGCGCGCGCGGCCGCGCCGGTGAAATAATCAACCGCATAAGTCGCGCCCGAAACGGAGCCGCGGCCGGACGCTGAGAGGAATTTCAGCGCCACCATCTGCACATTCCAATTGACGCCAGCAACACCGATATTATTGCCGCCGACGCCGCCAATGGTGCCACTTACATGCGTGCCATGACCATTATCGTCATAAGGATCATTGTCGCCATTGGCAAAATTCCAACCGATCAAATCATCACGGTAGCCATTGCCATCTTCATCAATACCATTTTCCCAACGCAGATCATTCAAAAGATCACCCGCTTCAATCCGGCCATTGCCATTGTAATCCAGAACATAGGAGGCATTGGCCGAACCATTGAGATCACGGAAAGTGATGATGCCGTCGAAATCAATATCCGAAAGACTGGCACGCAGGGTGGTCGGGATTTCCCGTTGATTGAGCCAGACATTCAGATAAATATCTGGATGCGTGTAATCTATGCCTGTATCAATCACCCCAACCACAGTCTTCATCGTACCGGTTTGTCCGGCAGCCCAGGCCTCATTCGCCTGGCTACCAAAAGAATTTCTGTTGGTGCCCGTATCGCCCAGCATTCCCCACAGATTACCATTCGTATACCCAGGGTCATTGCTAACGGCAGCAACAGAAACTTCATTCTCCTGCTCATGTGTTGTCAGTTCGGCAGCAAGAAGGCCCTTCACTTCCGCAAGGGACGAAATATCCGCGGCTGCCTCATAACCTGATGCCGGCGCTTCATCGGCTGGGGCCGCGATGGGCTCGGCGGCCGTTGGGGCGAGCTGCGGAACCGCCATGCCATCTTGCATGGGTTGCGGCGCCAGGCCCGCTGCCCAGGGCGAGAAGCTGAACCACATCGGGGCGAAGGCGCCGTTCGCGTCGTCAAAACCCCGATCTAGCTCCCAGGAGGAATCGCCAAAGGGCCGTGTCGTAAATAAGGGGTTCAACCTGCGCATGATGCTGTCATCTCTAGTAGAGGTTAAGTTACCGTAGCATTTGGAAAACGGCAGCAACAAGGCAGAATCGCGGTTTTATTTTAAACTCTTTAATAAAAACTGCGCCAATTATTTACCTTTCTTTAGATTTTCTGCTAATCATTATGTCCATCGGCGGTCAGGTGCCTATTTGTAGTTGAACCGCGCCGTCCAAGCCGTCCTGCGGTTGGGTGGATCGCGGCATCAGGCGGCCCCGAAATGTCTCGGTCAGGTCGCAATCCTGACGTAAATAGTCTATGCGAACCCTTGGTGAGTCAGGCTGTGTGAAAAATGTCCCGCTTCATCCGCCAAATGCCCGAAGGCGACGACCGAGAACGCCTCATGTGCCCCGATTGCGGGCATATCGCCTATGAAAACCCGAAGATCGTGGTGGGCAGCGTGATCGCGGAGGGTGATCACATCCTGCTCTGTCGTCGCGCCATCGAACCACGCGCCGGCTTCTGGACTATCCCCGCCGGCTATATGGAATTGGGCGAAACGGCGGGGGAAGGCGCGCAACGCGAAGCCTGGGAAGAAGCCCGCGTGCGCATCACGCTAGATGGCGTGCTGGCGGTCTATTCCATTGCGCGTATTGGTCAGGTGCAGGTGATCTTCCGCGCCCGCTTCGCCGAACCCGGCTTCGCCGCGGGGCCAGAAAGCCTGGAAGTCGCTTCCTTTCATTGGTCCGAAATTCCTTGGGATGAACTGGCCTTTCCCTCGGTCCATTGGGCGCTCAAAGCCTGGCGAGACGCGGCACACGGTCCGCTACCCGCCGCCGCCCTGAACCCGGCAGAAGACCGGCGCGGCGTTCATCGCCTGCCGGTAGACGGCTGATGCTTGGCCGTCGCGCCATGATCGCGGGCCTGCTGGCAAGCCTTGGCGTGGGATCTGCCCTGGCGCAGAACGCGGCACCAACCACGCAGGCACAGCGCCGCGCGCCCGAACAGCGCCGCCGCCAGCGTCAGGCTGAAAAAACGGTCACCGCGCCAGAACCGCCCGGCCAACCCGCACCGATCCCAAATCGCGATATTGAAGCCCCGCGCAACCGGAATGACGCGCCGCGCGCCAGCCTAAGCCCCGCGGTCATAGACCCAGCCCCCACCCAACCGCATCTCGGCGGTTCAGGCTTCGCCATGCAGGCGCAGGAAGATCGGCTGCTGCAAAAGCCCATGCCGGGCGCCCGGCTGAGCGTGCCCTTTTCCTACTAAGCGGCTTCTTCGGGGCTTTGCAGCCGGAGCGCCAGCGCATGCAACCCAGTGGCGAATTCGCCTGCCAAGGCCTCATGCACCGCGCGGGACCGCGCCACGCGCGAATGCCCCACAAACCCCGCCGAGACCATATGCACCGAATAATGCGTCTCACCCCCTGGGCTGGCGCCGGCATGGCCGGCATGGCTGGCGCTGTCATCAGTGATTTCAAGCAGGGCAGGCTGGAAGCGCGCTTCCAGGGTTTGCCGCATACGGTCCGCGCGTTGGGTCATGAAGCGTTTTTCGGCGCTTGTGACTTTTTTGCCAAGCCCCGTTCTGCCTTGCGGGGCGGCGCGCCCGCCCCCATAACCGGCTGATGTTTGCGCGCAAACGAAAGAAGGCTTATGCCCCGGATGATGCAGCGCCCCCTGGGCGGCTTTGCGATGCGCCGGATTGCGCCGAGCCTGGGCAATATCGCGCGCCCCGCGACCGGTCCTTGCGCGAATTCCATTGGTTCTGCCTGGATCACGTGCGCGCCTACAACGCCAGTTGGGATTTCTATAAGGGCATGGGCCCCGATGAAATCGAAGCCTGCCTGCGTGCCGATACTTCCTGGCAGCGCCCCACCTGGCCGCTGGGCCGGGTTGGTGGTTCCGGCCGCTTTGACCCCGAAATCCTGCGCGACCCCTTGGGCGTTTTGGGCGCCGAAGCGCCCACCCCGCGCCGCCAGCCGCCGGAAAGCGCCGTGCCGCCGGAACTCCGCGCCGCGCTAGACCTTCTGGGCCTGAATTGGCCGCTGGCTTCGGCGGAATTGCGCGCCCGCTACAAGGATCTAGCGAAGCAGCACCACCCAGATGCCACCGGCGGGGACAAGCAGGCCGAGGAACGTTTGAAGGATATCAACCGCGCCTATAGCCTGCTGCGCCACCGCCTGGCCAAACAACCTGTCCCGGCTGGGTAGCCGGATTGGCATTACCCGCTTACAGTGGCCTCCTATCCCTATGCATGGAACATGACCCGCGATGAACAAAATCGCCCTCATTGCCGACATCAAGCCGACTTCGGCGATTTCTGCCCCGGATACCACCGTCAAGGCGCGCGATGCCTTTGGCATTGATCTGGACATGGATGTGCCCGCCTTTTCGGTGCGCACGGAACATGTGCCCGAAATTGACACCAGCTACCGCTTCGACAAGGAAACGACTCTGGCCATTGTTGCGGGCTTTGCCTTCAATCGCCGCGTCATGATCCAGGGCTATCACGGCACTGGCAAATCAACCCATATCGAACAGGTGGCGGCGCGGCTGAATTGGCCTTGCATTCGCGTCAATCTGGATAGCCACATCAGCCGTATTGACCTGATCGGCAAGGATGCGATCGTGCTGAAGGATGGCCAGCAGGTCACCGAATTCCGCGAAGGCATTCTGCCCTGGGCGCTACAACACCCCTGCGCCCTGGTGTTTGATGAATATGATGCCGGCCGCCCGGATGTGATGTTCGTGATCCAGCGCGTGCTGGAAGTGGAAGGCAAGCTGACGCTGCTCGATCAAAGCCGCGTCATTCGCCCCAACCCCTATTTCCGGCTTTTCGCCACCGCGAATACCGTCGGGCTTGGCGATACCACCGGGCTTTATCACGGCACGCAGCAGATCAATCAGGGCCAGATGGACCGTTGGAACATCGTCGCCACCCTGAACTACCTGCCGCATAAGCAGGAAACGGAAATCGTGCTGGCAAAGCTTGGCGCCGAGGGTGACGCCAAGATGAAGAAGCAGGTCGAAGCCATGGTGGCCTTGGCGGATCTGACGCGCGCCGGCTTCATCGCGGGCGATATCAGCACTGTGATGTCGCCGCGCACCGTCATCACCTGGGCCGATAATGCCAAGATTTTCGGTGATGTCGGTTTCGCCTTCCGCCTTTCCTTCCTGAATAAGTGCGATGAGGCGGAACGCAGCACGGTGGCTGAATACTACCAGCGCTGCTTCAATGAGGAATTGCCCTCGGGCTCCATGCTCCGCAAGGCGGGCTGAACCCAGTAACGGCGGCGTCAGCCCCTGGCGCCGCCATTGCATGCCAGAGAGAAGTACATGAGCGGCAAGCAGGATCTGACCCGGCAGGAAGAATTCAAGCGCGCCACCGCGGGTGTTTTGCGCGCCATGGCGCATGCCGATGCGGAAGTGCAGGTGGCTTTCCAGCCGGGGCCCTCCGGCGTGGCTGGCAAGCGCGTGCGCCTGCCGCTGCCAACCCGCGCCTTGCCCGCCAATGAAATGGCAAAGCTGCGCGGTGCGGCGGATGCTGCCGCGCTCAAGCTCCGCCACCACGATGAAGCCTTGCATGCCAGCCGCATCCCAACGCGGCGCGAAGCCAAGGAAGTGTTTGACGCGCTGGAACAGGTGCGCGTGGAAGCCGTGGGGTCGCAGCACATGGCCGGCGTCGCCGCCAATTTGCGCGCCAAGCTGATCGAAGAATGCGAAGCCGAAGGCTATGACCGCATGACGCGCAAGGACCAGATGCCGCTGCCAGCGGCGCTTGGCCTGATTGCGCGTGAACGCCTGACCGGTGAAGCTGCACCAGAAGCCGCGCATCGCGTGCTTGACCTATGGCGTGATACGATTGGTGAGGAAGCCGAACAGGCCCTGGCCGAAATGGCGACCACCGCCGAAGACCAAGGCGCCTTCGCCCGCGCCGCGCGCAAGCTACTGACCGCGCTTGATCTCGCAGAAGCCGAGATGGAAGCGGAAAGCGAACAGCAGGACGAAGAAGGCGAAGAAGGCGGCGAAAGCACGCCCCAGCAGGATCAATCCGGCGAAGGGCAAAGCCAATCCGAACAGGAAGATGAAATGCTCGGCGCCCAGCCCGAGCAGATGCAGGGCGAAGCATCCGAAGAAGAGGCCGAAGAATCCGAAGAAGATGGCGCGGCAGCCGATGGCGATGACAAGCCAGGTGGCCCGCAGCAGCGCCGCGAAGTGCCGCAGGTGGATGACACCACGCGCTACCACGCCTTCACCACGCAATTCGATGAAGTCGTGGCCGCCGATGATCTTTGCGATCCGGAGGAACTCACGCGTCTTCGCCAACAGCTTGACCAGCAGCTTTCCCATTTGCAGGGCGTCGTTTCCAAACTCGCCAACCGCCTGCAACGGCGCTTGCTTGCGCAACAACAGCGCGCCTGGGATTTCGATCTGGAAGAAGGCATTCTGGATGTCGCGCGCCTCGCGCGCATTGTCGCCAACCCAACCCATTCGCTGTCCTATAAGCGTGAGCGGGAGACGGATTTCCGCGACACGGTGGTGACACTGCTGATTGACAATTCCGGGTCCATGCGCGGGCGCCCGATCACCGTTGCCGCCATGTGCAGCGATATCCTGGCGCGCACCTTGGAACGCTGCGCGGTCAAAACCGAAATCCTTGGCTTCACCACGCGCGCCTGGAAAGGCGGGCAAAGCCGTGAACGCTGGGTGGCGGAAGGCAAGGCGCGCAATCCGGGCCGGCTGAATGATCTGCGCCACGTTATCTACAAGCCCGCCGATGCGCCCTGGCGGCGTGCGCGGAAGAATCTCGGCCTCATGCTGCGCGAGGGCTTGCTCAAGGAAAATATCGATGGTGAGGCTTTGGAATGGGCCTATAAGCGCATCCTCGCGCGACCGGAGCATCGCCGCATTCTGATGGTGATTTCCGATGGCGCGCCGGTGGATGACAGCACGCTTTCGGTCAATCCGGGCAATTACCTGGAACGGCATTTGCGCAAGGTGATTGGCGAGATTGAAGGCCGCGGCGCGGTGGAACTTGTCGCGATTGGTATCGGCCATGATGTGACGCGCTATTATCGCCGCGCGGTGACGATTGTGGATGCCGAGGAATTGGGCGGTACCATGATGAAGAAGCTCGCCGAATTGTTTGATGAGGATGCGGCGGAAGCCTGGCAGCGCAGCGCCGCTGAGCGTTCCGCCATGGTGGCGTGACGCGCTGAACGCACCCATGGGTCCGGCGCCTTTGCTGTCGCGCCGTGCCCTGCTTGCCGCGTGTCTTGCGGCAAGCGCGCCACCAGCCTTGGCGCAAAATGCCGCACAGCCTTTTGCACTACCCGATATCCCCGGCCCTTTGCGCCCGCTTGGCGGGCTGGTAATTGACGCCAAGGCTTTGGGTGGTGGCGGTTTTTCCGGGGCGCATCTGGCGCCGGATTTGACCCTGAGCATGATCAGTGATCGCGGCCATTGGGCAGAGGCGCGGCTGCTGCTGGAAGGCCTGACGCCGATTGGCCTAGCGCCACTCCGCCACGGGGCTTTGCGCGATGAGGCCGGGCGGGCCTTGCCGCGCGGTTTCAACGCCGATGCGGAAGCCCTGGCCCGCCTGCCCGATGGCTCCTGGCTGGTGGCCTTTGAACGGCGGCACCGCCTCCGCGCCTATCGCCGGCTGGATGGGCCGGGCGCTTATGTCGCGCCGCCGCCAGGCTTGGAAAACGCGCCGCCCAATGGCGGGCTTGAGAGCCTGGCAGTGCTGCCAGATGGCCGGCTTTTCGCCATTGCCGAAATCTTTGCCCCGCCAGACCGGCCAGAATTGCGCCATGCCTGGCTTGGTGCGCCGGGGCGCTGGGTGCCACTTTATTGGCAGCCGGCGCCTGGCTTTCAACCAACCGATGCGGCGATCCTGACCGATGGCAGCGCGCTGATCTTGGAACGGCGCTTCCAGCTTTTGGGCGGTTTTGCTGCCCGGCTGGTCATGACCGCGCCGGAGGCGCTGCGCTCAGCCCGCGAAGGCACGGTGCTTACTGGCGAGACGATCCTGGCCTTGGATGACGCGCCGCTACCTGCCGAGAATTGGGAAGCTGTAGCGGTGACGCGCTTTGGCGATAAGACGCTGGTGGCGCTGATTTCGGATGACAATGAAAGCGTTCTGCAGCGCAGCCTATTATTGCTGTTTGCGTGGGGCGCCAGGCATTAGGCCGCACAAGCTGCGTAGAAAATTACCCGCCGCTTCTATTCCGCCCTGATCCCCGCCGCACGGACTACCGTGCTCCAACGCTCCCATTCCTCAGTCACCATTTGCGCAAATGAAGCGCGGCTGATCTGGCCAGGCTCCGCGCCGAGTTGGTGCACGCGAGCTATCACATCAGGCTGGCGCAGCACTTCGGTCACTTCGGCATGGATGCGGTCCAGCAAGGGTGCGGGAGTGGCGCGCGGCGCAAAAAGCCCGCCCCAGAACATCAGGACATGCCCCGGCACTGTTTCGGCAAAGGTCGGCACATCGGGCATGATCGAAAGGCGCTGCGCGCCGCTGACAGCAATGGGGCGCAATTGCCCAGAATCGACAAAGCTCCGGGCAGATACCGTACCATCATGGGCAAAATCCACATCGCCGCGCACCAGGGCCGTCAGCGATGGGGCATTGCCCGTATAGGGCACCAGGGTGAATTCCGTGCCCGTTTCGCGTTGAAACAGCGCCATCGTCAAATGGTTGATGGCGCCCGTGCCGGGATGGGAGACCGTCAGCCGTCCGGGCGCGCGGCGCGCGGCTTCAATCATCTGCGCGACGGTGCGGATGGGGCTATCAGGGCGGACCAGCAGCAGCATTGGCGCTTCCTGGGCCAGCACAATCGGCGCGAAATCGCGCATGGGGTCGAAGCTGGAACCCCTATTCACCAGGGGCGCAATGATGGTCGAATTGGATGTTTACATCAGCGTCATGCCATCGGGTGCCGCACGCGCCACCTGGTCAGCCGCAACCAAGGTCGCCGCGCCGGGCCGATTTTCGACAATGAAGCTTGTGCCGGGCAGGCGTTGATTCAGCTTGCCGGCAACCAAGCGCGCCATGATGTCATTGGCCCCGCCGGGTGCAAAGCCAACTACAAAGCGCACCTGGCGCAGCGGAAAATTCTGCGCCAAGGCGGGTGCCCCGGCGAGTAGCGCTGATGCGCCAAGCAGGGCGCTTCGACGGCTGATGACGGCCATGGTTTCCTACCCTTGGTTTTACGGTAGGAAACCACCCTGGCAGAATTTAGTCGAGAGGGACCGCCTGCCGAACGCGACTGGTGCGCGCCGCACAGAAAATGTTCCGCACGGCACGCCAAAGCGCCATGCTCGGTAGCGAGGCGATACTAACGCTGGATGACGCCCCGCTATCTTCCGAGAATGCTACCGGAACTACCCCGGCCGCTTCCACCAGCCCTGCCGCTTGGGCCGTGCCACCTCAGCGCCTTCGCCCAGCACCACCGGCTGAATCGCTGGCCCAATCACCGGCTCTGCCTTATCCGGCTCAGGCGCTGGGGCAGGTTCAGCGGCCACCAGCGCAGGCGCGGGTTCCGGTGCGGGCGGCGCGACAGGCGCCGGCGCTTCCGCAACCGGTGCCGCTTCCGTCACCACGGGCGCAGCCTCAGCCACAGGGGCCGCTTCCGCCACTGGCTCCGGCGAGGGGGGGGCAGGCGCAATCCGCCGCGCGGTCGCGGCGGCGCGTTCCGCCGCTTCCTCGGCTGCTGCCATGGCGGCAAATACATCATCAATCTGCCCGGCAAAGGGGTCAGCCGGGGTCGGGCCGACATAGCGCGGCGCGAGGGCTTCTTCGGCCATCTCCGGCGCGGCATCCTCAGCGCGGCGTTCACGCGGGCCATCCTCACGCCGGCGGCGCCCACCACGGCGGCCTCGGCGGCGGGGACGATCCTCACCCTCGGCGCCTGGCTCGGCCTGGCCTTCTTCCGCGGCGGGCTGGGCTTCGCCTTCCGGCGCTTCGCCCGCTTCTGCTGCGGCCTCAGCACCTTCTTCGCTTTCGCCTTCGCCTTCGCCTTCACCTTCGGCGCCGGCTTCACCACCCTGCGGCCCACCCTCACGCCGACCACCACGGCGGCGGCGGCGACGACGGCGGCGGCGCTCACCTTCCTCGGCGGTTTCTTCCCGCGCTTCGGCGCGTGGGGTATCCGCTTCGTCTTCCTCGATCTCAGGCGCGATATCTTCCACTTCCGGCGCGTAATCCATCCGCAGCGCGGAAGGTGCGGCGCTAACCGCCATGGGTTCAGCAGCGCGTAGGCGTTCAATGCGCAGCGCCGGCCCCATCAGCTTTTCATCCGGCTGGAAGAAAACGCTCATGCCAAAGCGCGCCTCAATTTCCGAAAGCCGGTCGCGCTTGCGGTTCAGTAGCCAAAGCGCAACATCAGTCGCGACATGCACATTGATTTCGGCTGAGCGGCGCTTCGCCCCTTCTTCTTCAATCGCGCGCAGCACTTGCAACGCGCTGCTTTCCACGCCGCGAATTGTACCACGGCCCAGGCAATGCGGGCAGGTGATGAAGGTCTGTTCCGCGATGGAAGGGCGCAGGCGCTGGCGGCTCATTTCCAGCAGGCCGAAATGGCTGATGCGGCCCACCTGAATGCGCGCGCGGTCGTGGCGGAGCGATTCCTTCAGCCGCCTTTCCACCATGGCATTGTGCTTGTTTGATTCCATATCAATGAAATCAATCACAATCAGCCCGGCCAGATCGCGCAGGCGCAGCTGGCGCGCAATTTCCTCGGCGGCTTCCATATTGGTGCGCAAGGCCGTGTCTTCGATATGCCGGTCGCGCGTGGCGCGGCCCGAATTCACGTCAATCGCGACCAAGGCTTCGGTCTGGTTGATCACCACATAGCCACCGGAACGCAGCTGGACCACGGGCGAATGCATCGCATCCAATTGCTGGTCCACATGATGGCGCGCGAAAAGCGGCGTGGCATCCCGGTGCAGCCGCACCTTATTGGCGTGCGATGGCATCAGCATGCGCATGAATTCGCGCGCCTGCTGGAAAGCACCATCGCCTTCCACCATCACCTCATCAATGTCGCGGCCATAGACATCGCGGATGGATCGCTTGATCAAATCCGCTTCTTCGTAAATCAGCGCGGGCGCTGAAGAAGCCAGTGTCCTTTCGCGGATATTGTCCCAGAGTCTCAGCAGATATTCGCAATCGCGCTGGATTTCGGGCTTTGGCCGTTGCGCGCCGGCGGTGCGCACAATCAAAGACATGCCCTGGGGCAATTGCAGATCATCCATCACTTCACGCAGGCGCTTGCGATCCGCGGCTGAGGTGATCTTGCGCGAAACCCCGCCACCGCGCGGGGAATTGGGCATCAATACGGAAAAGCGCCCGGCAAGCGACATATAGGTTGTCAGCGCGGCACCTTTGCCGCCGCGTTCTTCCTTCACCACCTGCACCAGAATGATCTGGCGGCGGCGGATCACTTCCTGGATTTTGTAATGGCGCATGAAGCGCGGCGGGATGCGGCGCTCACGGCGTTCTTCTTCGGTCTCGGCAGGGCCTTCGCCGCCAATGGTCTCGGGCGGGGCCTGGTCTTCTTCGGCGGGCAATTCCTCAACCCGGCCTAGATCGGCTTCGGCGGCGTCATCGCCGGCTTCTTCCGGCGCGGCGGTCAGGCTTTCGCTTTCAATCGCAAGCGGCTGGGCCAAGGCAGCGGCTTCAGCTTCGGCGGCGGGTTCTGGCTGGGCTTCTGGCTCTGGGCTTGGCGCCGCAGTGGCTTCGGCGTTCTCGGCGGCTTCAACGGGCGCCGCTTCGCCAATGGTGTCCTCGGAAGGCTGCCAAGCCTCGGCCGCCTCTCCGCCCCAATCGGCGCGGTCCATGGCACTTTCGGGCGGCAGGTCGGCATCATCTTCGTCGCGCGCTTCTTCTGCCTGCATGTCCAGCAGGCGCTGCCGATCCGCCACCGGTATTTGGTAGTAATCCGGGTGGATTTCGCCAAAGGCCAGGAAGCCATGGCGATTGCCGCCATATTCCACAAAGGCCGCTTGCAGGCTGGGTTCCACCCGCACCACTTTGGCGAGGTAGATATTGCCCTTCAGGGCACGGCGTTGCGCCGTTTCAAGATCAAATTCATCAAGGCGATTGCCATCCATCACCACAACCCGGGTTTCCTCGGGGTGGGACGCATCTATCAGCATACGCTTGGTCATGGGGTGAAGTCTCCGCGCCGGGGCGAAGCCGCGGGCGCAAATGCGTGGCAAGGCCCGAACAAGGATCAAACTGCGGCGTGGCGTGCTTCGGCATGCGACGGCGAAGACCTTCTTCGGTGGAACCGGCGCCGAAGCGGCGCAGCGGTCCCAGGGTGGGCGCACCTGGATCCTGCCCCGGGAACCCTTGGACCGTTATGGTCACAGGCGCAGGCGGGACGGCGGGCGCGACGGGGGCCATGGCCAAAAGGCAGGGGCTTTCGCGCGCCTCGGGCCGCGCTGGCGAGAAGGAAGGGCCGACCCCCGGCAAATCCACAAAGCCAACACCAAGGGCGGGGCTTCAGGCCGGGGGGCTGAACATCGTGGGGCGCGTCCTGCCCTTGGGGGCTCCATACGCTTGGCGATGCCGCCGGAATTCTCGCCCGCAGCGGATGCCGCCGGGACACTTCTCCTTAGTCCCCCACTGCCCGCGCCACAAGGGCAAGATGGCGTGATTCGGATGACAGGGACCGCCCGGCCCAGTATGAAGGCCGCCATGGGCATTGGCCGCAGGCATTTTCTGGGCTTGGGCGGGGCGGTTTTGGGCAGCGCCCAACCGGCCTTGGCCGCTTCCATCCATACCGCCAGCCTGACCACCGAAGGCCGCGCGGCGCGGCTTTCCCTGGCTTTGGAAGGCCCCTTATCCTGGGAATGGCGGGCCTTCACCCAACCATCACGCCTGGTGCTGGCGCTGCCCGGCGCAAGCTGGCAGGGGCCGCCACGGCTTGGCTCGGCGGGGCCAGTGGCCGGCGCGGTATTTGATGCCGAAACCCGGGAATTGCGCCTGAACCTGGCGCGCCCAGCCTTGCCGCGCCGCTTGCCGGGGCCTGCGGGGCGGCTTTTGGTGGAAATCGCCCCGGCCAGCACGGATGCCTTTGCCGCGGCGGCGCGACGTGAAACACCCTTCGCGCAAGGCAGGGCCCCCGCTTTGCCGCTGGTCGTGATTGATCCAGGCCATGGCGGCCATGACCCCGGCGCCATTGGCCGGCGCGGCACGGAAGAAAAGCGCCTGACACTCGCCGCCGCCCAGGCGCTTCGCCGCAAATTGCAGGAAGGCGGCAAATGCCGCGCGGCCATGACGCGTGAACGCGATGAATTCATCTCCTTGGCGGATCGTGTCGCCTTTGCCCGCACGCGCGATGCCGCGCTGTTCATCTCGCTGCATGCCGATTCAGCGCCCGGCGCCAAGGGGGCCAGCCTTTACACCCTGGCAGAGACCGCGAGCGACCCCCTCGCCCAAGCCTTGGCACAGCGCGAAAACAATGCCGATCTGGCGGGCGGTCTTAGTCTGCCATCGGTCCCGCCAGAGGTGCAGGCGATCTTGCTGAGCCTGATGCGGCAGGAAACGCGCGGCGATTCCACCCGCTTCGCACGGGTTGCCGTGCGTGAATTGAACCGCGCAGTCCCCATGCTGCACAAGCCCCGGCGCGAAGCCGGCTTCATTGTGCTGAAGGCGCCGGAAGTGCCTTCCGTGCTTGTGGAAATGGGCTTCCTTTCAGATCCAGGGGATGAAGCCGCGCTGCGCAAGCCCGAACACCGCGCGCTGATCGCCGCCAGCCTGGCCCGCGCCACGGAAGCCTGGCTTGGGTCCACCCAGCGCCCTATGCCTGGCTGACATACCCGCATTGTTCATGTCGCACTTTTCAGTGGAAGCGTGTATCGCAGCGCGGCCATGAAGCCACCGGAATTGCGCGCCGACCAACCGCTTGACCCTCAGCGCGCCACGCCTGGGGCTCAGCCACCGCGCGCAGAACCCACACCCAAACCCCAAAGGCAAAAACGCCGCCGGCGCTTTGGCCTGTTCCGCTGGGTGCTAAGCCTTGGCGCGGCGGTGATCCTGGCCGGCGGTATTGCGGCCTTTGGCGCCTATCAGCATTTCGCGCAGGATTTGCCGGATTACGGCTGGCTTGCGGAATACGAACCCCCGCAAATGAGCCGTGTCTATGCCGCCAATAGCCGACTGATGGCCGAATTGGCGCAGGAAAGGCGCATCTTCGTCCCGATCGAAGCCATTCCGGAGCGCGTGCAGCAAGCCTTCATTTCTGCCGAGGATCAGCGCTTTCGTGACCATACCGGCATTGACCCCTTGGGCATTCTGCGCGCGGTGATCCAGGCCGCTGAGCAATATGGCAGCGGCCGGCGCATGAGCGGCGCTTCCACCATCACCCAGCAGGTCGCGAAGAACATGCTGGTGGGGGCAGACAGGTCCTTCACCCGCAAGGCGCGGGAAGCGATTTTGGCGCTGCGCATTGAAAAGGCGCTCAGCAAGGATCGCATTCTGGAATTGTATTTGAACGAGATTTTTCTGGGCCAGCAGGCCTATGGCGTGGCCGCCGCCGCGCAAGTCTATTTCAACAAAAGCCTGGATGAATTGAGTGTTGCGGATGTTGCTTACCTCGCAGCCCTGCCCAAGGCGCCGAATAACTACCACCCGATCCGGCGCGCCGATGCGGCCAAGGCACGGCGCGATTGGGTGATTGAACGCATGTTGGAAGACCGCGCCATTACCGCCGAAGAAGCCCGCGCCGCCCGCGCTGAGGCGCTGATGGCTCGGCCCACGCGCCGGCTGGATCAATTGCAGGTGGGCCAGCATTTCACGGAAGAAGTGCGGCGCGAAATGATCCAGCGTTTTGGTGTGGAACAAACCACCATGGGTGGCTTGGTCGCGCGCACCAGCCTGGACCCCACCATCCAAACCGCCGCCGAGAAAGCGCTGCGTGATGGGCTGATGAACTATGACCGCAGGCGCGGCGGCTGGCGTGGCCCGGAGGCGCGCATTTCGGCGAGTAGCACGGAATGGATGCCCGCCCTTGCCGATATACCGCGCCCGCCGGGTGCCTTGCCTGAATGGCGCCTGGCTGTGGTGTTGGAAGCAAGGCCCCAGGAAGCGCGGCTTGCCTGGCTGGAACGGCGCGACCCGCGCCGCCCGGCGGAACCGCAGCAGGGCACGCTTTTCCTGGAAGAATTGCGCCCCTGGGCGCGCCCCGTACTGCCGGATGGGCGCTTGGGCGCAGAACCACGCCGCGTTCAGGATGTACTGAACCCCGGCGATGTGGTGCTGGTGGAAAACCTTCCGGCGGAAGCCGCGCAGCGCAACCGCCCGGCGCGGCCGGAACGCCTTGCGCTCAGGCAAATTCCTGTGGCGGAAGGTGCGGTGGTGGCGCTTGATCCGCAAAGCGGGCGCGTCATGGCCATGGTTGGCGGCTGGGCGCTGGAGAAATCCTGGTTCAATCGCGCAACCCAGGCGCAGCGCCAGTCAGGGTCTTCCTTCAAGCCCTTCGTCTATATCGCCGCGCTTGAAAAAGGCATCCCGCCCAATCAGGAAATCCCTGATGAGCCGGTGGAAATCATGACGCCGCAGGGCTTGTGGCGGCCGCAAAACTACAATGCCAATACCTATAATGGCTGGGTCACCATGCGCAGCGCCATGGAACGCAGCCTTAATCTGGTGACAGTGCGCCTTGCGGATCATGTCGGCATGGCCGCGGTTTCCGATGCCGCGCGCCGCTTTGGCGTGATTGACAATATGCCGCGCTATTTGGCGATGTCGCTCGGCGCCGGCGAAACCACGGTGCTACGCATGGCCGCAGCCTATGGCGCCTTTGCCAATGGCGGTTTTCGCGTCACCCCCAGCATGATTGATTCGGTGCAGGATAGGCGCGGGCGCGTGATTTGGCGCGCGGATCAGCGCGCCTGCGCCGCTTGCGCTTCCGGCCCCGAAGCCGGGCCGCCGCGGCTTGAAGCGGGCGAAAGGCAGCGCGCGACAGACCCGATTTCCGCTTATCAAATGGCGAGCATTCTGGAAGGTGTGGTGCAGCGCGGCACGGCGGCCAATGCCATTGGTTCGCGCCTGGGCCGCCCGGTGGCCGGCAAGACCGGCACCACGGATGATTTCAAGGATAATTGGTTCGTTGGCTTCACACCCGATATCGTTGTGGCAGTCTGGATCGGCTTTGATGAACCGCGCAGCCTTGGCAATAACGAAACCGGTGGCAGCAACGCCGCGCCGATTTTCCGCGAAGTGGTGGGCGCGGCACTTTCCGGCAGCCCGCCCGTGCCCTTCCGCCGCCCGTCCGGCATTACGCTGATGCGCGTTGCCTCTGGCAGCGGCAGCATCATGGAACCCTTCCGCCCGGGGACTGAAAACAGCGCTCAGCGTTGGCGCGATGAATTCATCACCGAACGCGCCGATGGTTCTGGCGCCCCCGGGGCGCCGGGCGCAAACCGCCTCGACAGGGACCTCGGCGGGCTCTATTAGCCAAGTCATTATGCGCGCTGACGCCCAATCCCTGCACGAGCAGATCACCGCATCGGTGTCCCTGCTGAGGAGGCATCTTTGACTGGGATGCCTCTGTCCGTCGTCTCGAAGAACTGAACGCGCGGGTCGAAGACCCGACGCTTTGGAACAATGCCGAAGAAGCGGGGCGTGTCATGCGCGAACGCGGCAGGCTGTCCGACCATATTGATGGCGTGAAGCGCCTGGAACGTGATGTGGAAGATGCGCTCGGCCTGATTGAATTGGCCGAGGCTGAGGGCGATGCCGATACCGCCAACGCCGCCACCGCGGATTTGGAACGCCTAGCAGCTGAGGCCAAAAAGCGCGAAATCGAAAGCCTGCTGTCCGGCGAAGCCGATCCCAATGACGCTTTTGTTGAAGTGAATTCCGGCAGCGGCGGCACGGAAGCCCAGGATTGGGCGGAAATGCTGATGCGCATGTATTCGCGCTGGGCGGAGCAGCATGGCTATAAGGTCGTGCTGACCGAAGAAAGCGCCGGCGAACAGGCCGGGCTTAAATCCGCGACGATCCAAGTCAGCGGCCCCAATGCCTATGGCTGGCTCAAGACCGAAAGCGGCGTGCATCGGCTGGTGCGCATCAGCCCCTTTGATTCGGCGGCTCGCCGGCACACCAGCTTTGCGTCCGTCTATGTCTATCCCGTGGTGGACGATAAGATCGAGATTGAGGTCAACCCGACCGATTTGAAGACCGATACCTTCCGTGCTTCCGGCGCGGGCGGGCAGCATGTGAACAAGACCGAATCCGGTGTGCGCTTCACCCATATCCCGACCGGGATTGTGGTGGCGTCCACGCAGGACCGCAGCCAGCACCGCAACCGCGCCATTGCCATGGGCATGCTGAAGGCGCGTTTGTATGAATTGGAATTGAAGAAGCGCGAAGCCGTGACAGCCGCCACCGAAGCCGGCAAGACCGATATCGGCTGGGGCCACCAGATCCGCAGTTATGTCTTGCAGCCCTATCAGATGGTGAAGGATCTGCGCACCGGCGTTGAAAAGGGCAATCCAGCCGCCGTTCTTGACGGGGAATTGGATGATTTCCTGGCGGCATCATTGGCATCACGCGTCGGCGCCACGCGCAGCGAAGCCAGCGCCAACGCTCAATAAAAGGCTTGAGCTTTCACGGCCGGCACATTCTGGCTTAGAGCGTGTTGCTTTCACATGGATTCACGCAACCCGCTCTACATCGTTGTTTTTTGAGCATCTTCACACGTTCAGATGATTCCATCTGAACGTGATCTGCTCTAAAACCGTTCCGTGCTTGCCTTCCTTGCCCTTTGCCTGCCGATTTTCGCGGTAGTGGCTTTTGGTTTCGCCGCGGCGAAGCGCAAATGGATGCCGCCCACGGCCATGGAAGCGATTGGGCTTTTCAGCTTCAACGTCGCCCTGCCGGCGATGCTGTTCAAGCTGATGGTAGCGCAGCCTTTGCGCGAAAGCTTCGATGCCATTTACTTCACTGGCTATCTGGGCGCCTGCCTTGCCATCTTCGCTGGCGCGATGCTGATCGGGCGCGTTGCGCGCGGCAATATCCGCATCGGTTCCGCCT
>VGDL01000027.1 GCA_016869735.1 Alphaproteobacteria bacterium | reverse complement strand
TAATGCTCAGAAGAGGGAAACCTGAATATCTGCGCTCCGATAATGGCCCGGAGTTCTCCTCCGAACCCTTCACAGATTGGCTGACCAAAGTCGGCATTAAGCCGATCCGGATCTATCCCGGATCACCCTGGGAAAACGGCTATAATGAGCGGTTTAACGGAACACTTCGCAGAGAGGTGCTCAACGCTGAATGGTTTGGCACCACCCGCCAGGCCCAGGCCATCATCAATCAATGGCTCAACCAATATAACCATATCCGGCCACACCACGCCCTCGGCATGCGGCCGCCGGCACCCGAAACATACTTAGTAAACCCACAAATCACTGGTACATAAAAAGGGGGCTGGACACCAGTAGGTCGGGGGTTCAAATCCCTCACCCGGCACCAGGCGTTACCCGGGCAACATTCTATCGAATTAAGGTCGTGAACGGGCGGCAGGTCACCCCCATTCTCGACCATCAGCCTTTGCTGTCCTTTACCAGCCCCTTTTCCACCACGCGCGCATAAAGCGCCGCGCCGTAAGGGATGGCTTCATCATTGAATTGGTAGCGCGGATTATGCGGCATGGCGCCATCACCATTGCCAATGTGGATATATGCGCCGGGGACGCGTTCCATCATGAAGGAAAAATCCTCAGACCCCATGCCCGGCGGCTTGTCGCGCGCCACCTTGGCGTCGCCCACCAATTCCGCCGCAGCGGCGGCAAAGACTTCGGTCTGCTCGGCATCATTGATGGTGGGGGCAAAGATCAGCCGGTAATCCAGGCTGGCCGAGGCACCAAAGCCGGCCGCGACGCCTTCCGCCACGCGCTTCAGCCCTTCTTCGATTTGCGCACTGACTTCGCGGGCGAAAAACCGTGCCGTGCCGGAAATCACGGCGGTTTCGGGAATGACGTTATAGGCGTCACCGCCGACAACTTTGGTCACACTCACCACCGCCGCATCGCGGGGCGCGATATTGCGGGAGACAATGGATTGCAGCGCGGTGGTGACATGGCAGGCGGCCAGGACGGGATCGATGGAGACCTCCGGCCGCGCGCCATGGGAACCCTTGCCGGTGATGGTGATATCGAAAAACGCGCCACCTGCGGCAGTTGGGCCGCTGCGGATGGCATATTCGCCAACCGGCATGCCGGGGCGGTTATGCATGCCGTAGATGGCATCGCAGGGGAAACGCTCAAACAGCCCATCCGCCAACATGGCAAGCGCGCCACCACAGCCTTCTTCCCCCGGCTGGAAGATGAAATGAACAATGCCGTCGAAATTGCGGGTCTCCGCTAGGTATTTCGCGGCACCCAGTAGCATCGTGGTATGGCCATCATGCCCGCAAGCATGCATCGCCCCCTTCACCGTGCTCCGATAGGGCACATCATTCAGTTCTTCCATCGGCAGCGCATCCATATCGGCGCGCAGCCCAATGGCGCGATTGCCGGAACCATTGCGGAGCACGCCCACCACGCCGGTACCACCCACGCCGCGATGCACCTCAATCCCCAAGGCTTCGAGCGCCGCGGCCACCTTCTCCGCCGTGCGAAACTCCGCCATGCCGAGTTCCGGATGCGCATGCAGGTCGCGCCGGAAGGCAGTGAGTTCGGTCTGGTGGCGGCGGATGGCTTCAATGGGGGACATGGGGTGCTCCGGCGGGCAGGTTTCCGCCCCATCCTGCCTGGAAGTGGCGCCCCGTGGAAGCGCCCGCGCTTGACCCGCCCGCTCTCCGCCGCTACCGCCCAAGGCATCAAAACAGGCGAGTCTCACCATGGCGCTTACCAATGCCCAGCAGCAGGAAATCGCAGCCGCGCGCGCAGATCAGGCGCAGACGCGCCGCCCGAGCGTCCCGGCGCTGGAAGCCATGCTTTTTGAGGCTCTGCCGGTTCTCGATCACGGCTTTGTCCGTGTGATTGACTATATGGGCGATGATGCCGCCATTGTGCAGGCAGCGCGCGTATCCTACGGCCGCGGCACCCGCGCGGCGAATGAGGATCGCGGCCTGGTCCGGTATTTGATGCGCCATCGCCACAGCACGCCCTTTGAGATGTGCGAAATCAAATACCACGTGAAGTTGCCGATCTTTATCGCGCGGCAATGGATCCGCCACCGCACCGCCAATGTGAATGAATATTCCGCGCGCTATTCCATCCTGGACCGCGAATTCTACATCCCCGCGCCGGAAAACCTGGCCGCGCAATCCGCAAGCAATCGCCAGGGGCGCGGCGATGTGCTTGAAGGCGCTGAAGCCGCGCGCGTGCTTGATCTGCTGCGCGAAGATGCCACGCGCAATTATGATCACTACCTTGAAATGCTGAATGAGGATGATGAAGGTGCTGCGCGCGATGAAAGCCGCCAGGGGCTCGCGCGCGAATTGGCGCGGATGAACCTGACGCTCAATGCCTATACGCAATGGTATTGGAAGACGGATTTGCACAATCTGCTGCATTTCCTGTCATTGCGTGCGGATGCCCATGCGCAATATGAAATCCGCGTCTATGCGGATGCCATGCTCAAAACGGTTGAGGCCTGGGTGCCGATGGCCTTTGAAGCCTTCCGCGATTATCGCATGGGGGCCGTGACGCTTTCCGCGCAAATGATCACCATTCTGCGCCGCATGTTGGCGAATGAGGTTGTCACACAGGAAACCAGCGGGCTTTCCAAGCGCGAATGGCGCGAAATGATGGATATGCTGGGGCAGAAGGTCTGACCCCATGTCCGATGCGCGCGGAAGGGGCGTGGCGCGTCAATTGCACTCCGGCGGGCAGGCCGGCGGGCAGGCGCGGCCGGCAACGCGCAAAGCCAAAACGCCAATCGCCGGCTGGCGGCAACGCTTTGGCTTCATCATCGCCTTTGTGCTGGCGACATTGATCGGCCTGCCGCTGGCCAATGCTTTGATGGGTCAGGTCGCGGCCATGGTGCTGGCCGCGTTTATTGGCGGGTTTGCGCTGGGGCGGATGACGCTGAAGCGCGGTTAGTCGCGATCATTCCATCACAATCTTGGGCGCCGCATCCGCTTTCGCTGCCGCCTTTTCCCAAACGCGCCGCGCGATACGGCGATAGCTTTGCGCTTCTTCCGAATCTGGCCGCGCCATCACAATCGGCGTGCCGGCATCGGCCAATTCCCGGATTTCGAGCTTGAGCGGCAATTCGCCCAAAAACTCCACCCCCAGCCTTTCCGCTTCCCGTCGTGCGCCGCCATGGCTGAAGATATCCGACCGATGGTTGCAATTGGGGCAGCAGAAGAAGGACATATTCTCAATCAGCCCCAGCACCGGGACATTGACCTTCTCAAACATCCGCACACCACGCCTGGCATCCAGCAGCGCAACGTCCTGAGGGGTGGAGACAATCACCGCCCCCGCCAAGGGCACGCGCTGAGACATGGTAAGCTGCGCGTCCCCCGTACCCGGCGGCATATCCACAATCATCACATCCAAGGGGCCCCAGGCCACTTGCCCCATCATTTGTTCCAACGCGCCCATCACCATGGGCCCGCGCCAGATCATCGGCGTTTCTTCCTCGACCAGAAAGCCGATGGACATGGCTTTCAGCCCCCAGCGGCTAAGCGGGGTGATACGTTGCCCCTCTGACCGCGGCCTTTCGCGGGTGCCCAACATTTGCGGCAGGGATGGCCCGTAAATATCCGCGTCCAGTAGCCCAACCTTGAGGCCATCAGCGGCCAAGGCCACCGCCAAATTGACCGCCGTGGTGGATTTGCCGACACCGCCCTTGCCGGACGCAACCGCGATGATTGCCCGCACATCGGAAAGCAGCATGGGTCCTGGGCCGGCGGGGCCGCGCGGGGCGGCGGGCCGGGCTGGGGCTTCGGCGCGATGCGCGGTCAGCACGGCGGTGGCCGAGATCACCCCCGGCACGGCGCGGGCCGCGGCCTCGGCCGCGGCGCGCACCGGTTCCATGCTGGCCGCGGCTTCGCGGGCCACCTGTAGCGCGAAATGCACCATGCCATCGCGCACCACCAGGCCCTGCACCATGCTGGCCGAAACCACATCCTGTCCCGAAGCCGGGTCCTTCACCGCCGTCAGGGCTTTTGTTACCGCCGCCGCCAAATCATCCGCCATCGCTTGAAAAGCCCTTATCCATGGTCAATATCCGCCCGACCTGGGATTACAGCGCTGTTAGCTGCTTTCCGGGAGGGTCGCGCACCTCTATATGGGGGTTGGCTTCCCGCTTGAAGCATCCCGCCCAGTTTTGGGTCCTTTGTTTTTGACGTTCACCTGCTGGAGGCCGCGCCTTTCATGCCCTGGAACAATAATAGTGGCGGTCAAAGCCCCTGGGGCAATCCGCGCCCTCAGGGCCCTTGGGGCCAGCCGCCTTCGGGCGGCGGTGGTGGTGGCGGTGGCGGCCAGGGTGGCCGTGGCCCCGATATTGATGACGCGATCCGCCAGGCGCAGGACGCGATCAGGCGGGTATTGCCAAGTGGCGGCGCCGGCGGCGGCAAGCTTTTTGGCTTGCTGGGTATTGTGCTGGTGATCGGCTGGGCGGCTTCGGGCTTTTATCGGGTGCAGCCTGATGAACAGGGTGTCGTGATGCGCTTCGGCGCCTTCAGCCATACCACCCAGCCCGGTTTGAATTATCGCTTGCCCTGGCCCATTGAAGCCCACACCACGCCGCGCGTGACGCGCATCAACCGCGTGGATATCGGCTTTGTTGGCGCGCAGGATGGCAGCATCACCGGTGGCCGCGTGATGGCTGCGCGCGATGTGCTGGAAGAAAGCCTGATGCTGACAGGCGATGAGAATATCATTGACATTGATGTCGCCGTGTTTTGGCGTATCCGTGATGCGGGTGAATTCCTGTTCAATACGCGCAACCCCGAAAGCACGGTGAAAACCGCCGCCGAAAGCGTGATGCGCGAAGTGATCGGGCGCACCGCCATCCAACCCGCGCTGACCGAGGCGCGTGCGCAGATCGAACAGGAAGTGCGCCGTGGCGCCCAGGCGATTGTGGACCAATACAAGGCCGGGATTGAAGTGACGCAGGTGCAATTGCAGAAGGTGGACCCGCCAGCCCAGGTGGTTGACGCCTTCCGCGATGTGCAGCGCGCCAATGCGGACCGTGAGCGGCTTCGCAATGAGGCTGAGAGCTTCCGCAACGACATCATCCCCCGCGCCCGCGGTGAAGCTGAACGCATGAACCAGGAAGCCCAGGGCTTCCGTGAAAGCCAGGTGGCGCGTGCCGGCGGTGAAAGTGCGCGCTTTCTGTCCGTGCTTTCTGCTTATGAATTGGCACGTGATGTGACCACGCGCCGGATGTATCTGGAAACCATGGAAGAAATCCTCCGCCGCAATCCCAAGGTCATTGTGGATGACCGTTTGCAGGGCGTGGTGCCCTTCCTTCAATTGGGCGAGTCACAGAACGGGCGTCAGACACCTGCCGCAGCGCCGCAACAGCGTCCCGCGCCACTGCCGCCAGGGCCGGCTGCGGCACCTGTGATCCAAAACCGCATGGGGGCGCCGCGATGAACCGCTCAGTCATTCTGCTTGGCATCCTTGCCGCGGCCATCTTTACCGCGTCTTCCACGCTATTCACCGTGCATCAGACGCAGCAGGTGCTGATCACGCAATTCGGCGAACCGCGCCGCGTGATCCAGGAACCTGGGCTGCATTGGAAACTACCCTTCATCCAATCGGTTATTGCCTTTGACCGGCGCTTGTTGGATTTTGACGCGCCGGGCGAAGAAGTGATCCTGGGCGATCAGCGCCGGCTGATTGTGGACAGCTTCACGCGCTATCGCATCACCGATCCGCTGCGCTTCTTCCAAACAGTGGGCGCGACGGAAGCGGGCATTCGCGCCCGGCTGAATTCCATCGTCACCTCATCCCTGCGGCGCGTTTTGGGCAATGAACCGCTGCTTGCGGTGCTGTCCACGGATCGCGCCCGAATCATGGGTGAAATTCGCCGTCAGGTGAATGAAGAAGCGCGCCAATTCGGCATTGCCGTGGAAGATGTACGCATCCGCCGCGCCGATCTGCCTGGCGAAAACACGCAAGCCATCCTGTCACGCATGCAATCCGAACGCGAACGCGTGGCGCGCGAAGCCCGCGCCGAAGGTGCGGAAGTGGCCCAGCGCGTGCGCGCGGGCGCTGAGCGTGAACGCACCGTGCTGATCGCGGAAGCCCAGGCGCAGGCAGATATCCTGCGCGGTCAGGGCGAACAGGAAGCCATCCGCATTTTCGCGGAAGCCTTCCAGCGCGACCCGGCCTTCTTCCAATTCTGGCGCACCATGCAGGCCTATCGTGAAGCCTTTGCCGAAGGCGATACGCGGCTGGTGCTGACGCCTGATTCGGAATTCTTCCGCTTCTTCCGCGAAAGCCCGAATGGCCTGTCGGCGCCCGCGCCAAGGTGAGTTTTACCGCGCTTCTCCAGGGCATAGCCGTTGTGCTGGCCTTGGAAGGTTTGGCCTATGCCATCGCGCCGGGCTTTATGCGCCGGGCTTTGGCTAGTTTGGCTGAGTCGCCGGAGGCGCGGCTCAGGCTTGGTGGGCTGATTGCGGCAGCGGGTGGCATTGGCTTGTCGTGGCTGCTGAAGCTTTGGTGATACCGTCGCTTTTTGTCGCACTTCGTTGCAGAGAAATGCCTTAAATTCGCGTCAATACCGCCAATCTGCTAAGGCCGCAGACGTGTTCCCCGAGGAGAGCTTCCTTGCGTATTGTCCATCTTGCCCTTGCCGGTGCCATGGCGCTGGCGCCGCTTGCCCCACTGCCGCTGATTTCGCCGGCTCAGGCGCAGCAGCGCGCCCCGGAAAGCTTCGCGCCACTCGCGCGGGAATTGCTGCCGGCGGTGGTCAATATCTCCACCACCAAGAATGTCGCGCCACGGGCGGGCCGGCCCAATGCGCCGGATATGCCGCAATTGCCGCCGGGCAGCCCCTTTGAGGAATTCTTCCGCGATTTCTTCAATCGCAACCGTCCGCCCCAGGGCGAAGGCCCGCAGCAGCGCCAGCGCCGCGCGCAATCCTTGGGGTCCGGCTTCATCATTGATGCGCAGGAAGGCATCGTGGTCACGAATAACCACGTGATTGATGGCGCTGATGAAATCAACGTGATCCTGCAGGACAAGACCAGCATTCGCGCTGAATTGGTGGGCACGGACCCGCGCACGGATATCGCCGTGCTGCGCATCAAGCATGACAAGCCGCTAGCCGCCGTTGCCTTTGGCAATTCGGATCAATCCGAAGTGGGCGATTGGGTGATTGCCATCGGCAATCCCTTCGGCTTTGGCGGTACAGTGACGGCAGGCATTGTCTCGGCCCGCGGGCGCGATATCGGCCAGGGGCTTTATGATGATTTCATCCAGACGGATGCTTCCATCAATCAGGGCAATTCCGGCGGGCCGCTGTTCAACATGCGCGGCCAGGTGATTGGCATTAATACTGCCATTGTCTCCCCCAGCGGGGTTTCGGCTGGGCTTGGCTTTTCCATCCCGTCCAATATGGCAAGTCGCGTGGTGGCGCAGTTACGGGATGCGGGGCGCGTGCGGCGCGGCTGGATTGGCGTGAATATCCAGGGTGTCACGGATGACATTGCCGAAGCGCTACGCCTGCCGGCTGGTACAAGGGGCGCGCTGGTGGCCAATGCACAGACCGATGGTCCAGCGGCGCAGGCGGGGATTCGCTCGGGCGATGTAATCATTCGCTTCAATGGTGTGGCGGTGCCGGAAATGCGTGCCCTGCCCAGGATTGTCGCGGATAACAATGTCGGCAGTTCAGTTCCGGTGGTGATCTGGCGCGATGGCAAGGAAGAAACCGTGACCGTGACACTCGGCGAATTGCCGACGGAACAGCGCCAGGCCAGCGCCCCGGCGGCGCCTCCGCCCGGTCAGGGGCCGGTGGAATTGACCGGGCTTGGCCTTCGGGTTGCGACCATCACGGATGAACTCCGCCAGCGCTTCAACCTGCGCCCCGAACAACGCGGCGTGGTGATTGTGGAAGTAATCCCCGGCACGCCCGCGGCAGAACGGGAACTGCGCCCCGGCGATGTGATTGTGGAAGTGCAGCAGACCCGCGTGGCGACACCGGCGGAAGTGCAGGAACAGATCGAACGCCTGCGCCGGCAGAACCGCAATGTCGGCCTATTTGCGGTGGAAAATGCCGGGGGGCAGCGCTTTGTGCCGCTGCGCCTGAATGCGCGGGGCAATGCGCCGGGGTGATTGGGTGTTGCAGTTCAACGCCATCTGATCGGGCGCAGGCCCGATCAGGGGAATTTTTTCGCTGATTTGCTTAGGCAATGCATGTTTTAAGGTGCGTTTGCGACCGATTTGGCGCATGGACCCAAACGCACCTGCCTCCTCAAGGGAAGTTTAATCTTGACGTCACGTCAAGTTTTTTGACATGATGCGCACTCGGGGGAGTTCTCTGGGGGTCACTAATGTATCGGAGTAAGGAGAGCGCCTCCCTCGGCGTTTTGCTCGCCTGAGGAGCAGCCATTGCCTGGAGCCGCCACGCCATTGAACGCGCGCATGAACGCGGCGTTTCGAAATTGGATGCGGAGCGCGTGATCAGGCGTGGCCGTGTCACCGGCCTGGATATGCAAGCAGATGGTCAAGAACGTTGGCAGCTTGCCGGCAAGGATGAGGATGGTCTCGCATTCACGGTCGTGATCACCCCGATTGAACCGGATGTTTTGGTTGTCACGGTCATTGCATGAAAAGGAGAGAATGACATGCGGCGCGTATTGCCACGATATGAGGAAAGGGGCCTCGGCCTGCCCTATCCGGTCGTGCTCATCAACGCCGCCGAGGAGCATATGGACGCGGCGGGGAATGTGCTTGGCGTTGCAGTGCCTCATCTCGAGGGTTTGGCGGCGGCCGTTGCGGTCGCGCGCGCCTTTCTGCCGCTGGAACTGACCGGCAGCGAAGTGCGCTTCATGCGCAAGGTGATCGGCATGTCGGCCAAGGATTTTGCCGAGGCGTTGAAGCTTGACCCTGCCTCGCTCTCCCGTTGGGAGAATAACAAGCAGACTTTGGGCGGCTGGGCCGAAAGCCAGGTGCGGCTTGCGACCGTCGCCATTCTTGCGCAGCGCACGCCAAGCCTGAAGCCGGATATGGAAAAGCTGTTTCGCATGGTGCCGCGCAAGCGCGAAGAAGGCGAAGCCTGGCCGGTTTTTGAAATGCGCCTTGAATCGCCGTGCCTGACCGAAACCGCGCGCACCGTTGGGGAAAGCTGGGCGGCACTTCAGGCGGCCTGAAGGCCCTCCACCCACCCCTCGCGCTTTCCCGCTGCACGCTTTATGTCTGCTGGCATGGAGTATATCTCAACACGCGGGCAGGCGCCGGCCCGGGATTTTGAAGGCGTATTGCTGGCTGGCCTCGCTGAGGATGGCGGGCTTTTCGTGCCGCGCCATTGGCCGGAATTGTCGCCCGCCGAATGGCGCGCCATGCGTGGGCTCACCTATCCCGAATTGGCCGCGCGCATCATCGGGCTATTCGCGGGGTCTGGCCTGCCGCTCAAAACGCTCTGCCAGGAAGCCTATGCCGGCTTCGGCCATCCGGCGATTGTGCCTCTGGTGCAGTTGGATCAGCGCTGTTTTGCGCTGGAACTGTTTCATGGCCCGACGCTCGCCTTCAAGGATATGGCGCTGCAATTGCTTGGGCCGCTTTTCGACCATGTGCTGACCAAGCGCGGCGAACGCGTGACGATTGTCGGCGCCACCTCGGGCGATACAGGCTCAGCCGCCATTGAAGCCTGCAGGGATCGCGCGGCGGTTGATATCGTGATTCTCCACCCCGAAGGCCGCACGAGCGAAGTGCAGCGCCGGCAAATGACCAGTGTGCTGGCACCGAATGTCAGCAATATCGCCATCAAGGGCGATTTCGATGCCTGTCAGGACCTGGTCAAGGCCATGTTCAATGACGCGCCTTTTCGCCAGGAAATGCGGCTTTCGGCGGTAAATTCGATCAATTGGGCGCGGATTGCGGCGCAAATTCCCTATTATGTCGCGGCTGCCTTGGCGCTTGGCGCGCCGGACCGGCCCGTGGCCTTCAGCGTCCCCACCGGTAATTTCGGCAATGTGCTGGCCGCTTGGGCCGCGATGCGCATGGGCCTGCCGGTCGCCAAGCTGATTGTGGGGTCGAACCGCAATGACATCCTGGCGCGCTTCCTCACGGCCAATGACATGACCGCGCGGCCGGTCGAACCATCGCTTTCGCCTTCCATGGATATTCAGGTTTCTTCCAATTTCGAACGCCTATTGTTCGAGTTGCTGGGCCGCGACGGTGCCGTCACGGCGGAGGCGATGCGCCGCTTCCGCGCTGAAGGCCGCATGCCCATCCCCGATGCCGCCTGGCGGGATGCCACCCGGCTATTCGCGGGCTTCACCCTGGATGATGCCGGCACGCTCGCCGAAATCCGGCATTTGCATCAGGCTGCGGGGTATTTGGCGGACCCCCATACCGCGGTCGGCACTGTCGCCGCCCGCGCCTTGGCGCCGGAAGACCCTGCCATTCCCGTGGTGGTCGCCGCCACCGCGCATCCGGCGAAATTCCCTGATGCGGTGGAACGCGCCACGGGGCTCCGCCCCCCTCTGCCCGCGCGGCTTGCCGACCTATATGATCGGGAAGAACGCTTTTCCGTCCTGGCCGATGACCTTGGCGCGGTGGAAGAAGCGGTTCGTGCCCATGCCCGTCGCAATACAGCTTGAAAAGATACATTCACCCATGACCGAAGCCGTCCGCGTTACTCGCCTTGCCAATGGCCTAACTGTGGTTTCCGAAAACATGCCGCGTGTCGAAACTGTTTCCTTCGGGGCTTATGTTGCGGTCGGTACGCGGCATGAAACGCCGGAAGACAATGGCGTTTCTCACTTCCTGGAACATATGGCCTTCAAGGGCACGGCGCGGCGCGATGCAGCGGCGATTGCGCGGGAGATTGAAAATGTCGGCGGGCATCTGAATGCCTATACCGCGCGCGAACAAACCGCCTATTACGCCAAGGTGCTGAAGGAAGACACGGCCCTTGCCGTTGATATCATCGGCGATATTCTGACGCATTCAAGCTTTGAGCCTGAGGAAGTTGAACGCGAACGCGGCGTAATCTTGCAGGAAATCGGTCAGGCGAATGATGCGCCGGATGATATCGTGTTCGATCACTTCCAATCCACCGCCTTTCCGGATCAGCCCATGGGCAGGCCGGTTTTGGGGACCGAGGAATCGATCAAGGCCATGACGCGCGATGCGCTCAGGGGCTATATGGGCCGCCATTACGGGCCTTCTTCCATGGTGGTGGCCGGCGCGGGCGCGCTTGACCATGATGCGTTGCTTGATCTGGTCGGCAAGCATTTCGCTGACCTGCCCAAGGTGGATATCGCCGCGCCGGAAGCCGCGCGCTATGCCGGCGGCGAATTCCGCGAAACCCGCGATCTGGACCAGGTGCATATCGTGCTTGGTTTTCCGTCAGCGCCCTATCGCGACCCGATGCATTGGCCAACGCAAGTTTTGGGCACGCTGCTGGGTGGTGGCATGTCATCGCGCCTGTTTCAGGAAATCCGCGAAAAGCGCGGCTTGGTCTATTCCATCTATGCCTTTGCCTCCCCCTTCAAGGATGGCGGGTTGTTTCAGATCTATGCCGGCACGGGCGAGAAGGAAGCGGCGGAATTGATGCCTGTGACGCTTGAGGAATTGATCAAGGTGCAGCGCGACGTGACCGAGGATGAATTGGCCCGCGCCAAGGCGCAGCTGCGTGCTTCCTTGCTGATGTCCCTGGAATCCACCGGTAGCCGCTGCGAACAGCTTGCGCGGCAATTGCAGGTGCATGGCCGCGTGATCCCGATTGAGGAAACCAAGCAACGCATCGCGTCAGTCACCGTGGAACAGGTGCAGCACGCCGCAGCCCAGGCCTTCCGCCAGCGCCCGACCTTGGCCGTGATGGGGCCATCCAGTGAAGTGCCATCGCTTGGCACGATCATGGAGCGTTTGGCGGCATGAACCGGCTGGATGCGCTTGCTGATCTGATCAAGGCCGCGAAAGACGCCGGGGCGGATGCGGCGGATGCGTTGTTGATATCCTCAACCTCGCTTTCCGTGGAACGGCGCTTGGGCGCGATTGAAAAGCTGGAACGCTCGGAAAGCCTGGATCTCGGCTTGCGCGTTCTGGTCGGCAAGCGCCAGGCGATGGTGGCTTCCACGGAACCCGACCCGAAGGGTTTTGCGGCGCTGGCGGAACGCGCGGTCGCGATGGCGCGCGTGGTGCCGGAAGACCCCTTCGCCGGCCTGCCGGAGGCCGTTGCCATTCCCACCCGCGCCCTCGATTTGGAAGACCCGAACGAACCCACGGCAGAAACCCTGCTGACCCGCGCCGCTGCGGCGGAAGAAGCCGCCCTTGCCGTGAAGGGCATCACGAATAGCGAAGGTGCCGGCGCCGGCTGGGGCCGGACTGAAATCGCGCTCGTCGCCTCCAATGGCTTCGCCGGGCAGTATGCCCGCACATCGCATGGAATTTCCGCCACCGCCGTCGCCGGCGAAGGCACGGGGATGGAGCGGGATTATGATTACTGGCAATCGGTCTATTTGGCCGATCTGCCGGACCCCGCCATGGTTGGGCGTGTCGCCGCCGAAAAGGCCGTGCGCCGGCTGAACCCGGTGCGCGCCAAGACCGCGCGCATCCCCGTGGTGCTGGACCCCCGGGTTTCGGGCTCCATCCTTGGGCATTTGGTGGGCGCCATCAATGGTGCTGCGGTGGCGCGGGGCACATCCTTCCTGAAGGATGCCATGGGCCAGCAAATCCTGCCTGCAGGCATGATTGTGCATGATGACCCAACGCGTGCGCGTGGGCTGAGATCCCGCCCCTTTGATGGGGAAGGCATGCCCGGTGAGGCCCGCGCCATTGTGCAGGATGGCGTGCTGGCAAGCTGGATCATGGATTGGCGGAGCGCCCGGCAATTGGGCCTGGCTTCCACCGGCCATGCCAGCCGTGGCACCGGCGGCCCGCCCGGCCCGGCGCCCAGCAATCTGTGGCTTTCGCCGGGCAGGCTTAGCCCGTCAGAGCTCATGGCCGATATCAAGGAAGGGCTTTATGTTACGGAATTGATCGGCATGGGCGTGAATGGCGTGACCGGCGATTACAGCCGGGGCGCCGCGGGCTTCATGATCCGCGATGGCGTGCTGGCGGAAGCGGTAAGTGAAATCACCGTGGCAGGCAATCTGAAGCAGATGTTCCTGAACCTGACGGCGGCCAATGATCTGGTCTTCCGGCGCGGGACGGATTGCCCGACGCTGCGGATTGAGGGGCTGACGCTCGCGGGGGCTTGAGACGAGGCCGACCCGCTTGCGCCCGACCCGGCGCTTGGGTTACGCAAATATTGCAAAGGGGCGCCCGCATGGATCGGCCATTGGTTGAAATTCCCATCGCTGAGTTGATGGCTGCGGCGCGGCAGCTTCGCCGTGCCTCGGTGCTTGTGGTGGGCGATGCCATGCTGGACCGCTATGTTTACGGCCGGGCGCAACGCATCAGCCCGGAAGCGCCGGTGCCGGTGCTGACAGTGGAACGCGAAATCGCCATGCCGGGCGGTGCGGGCAATGTGGTGCGCAACCTGACCGCGCTTGGTGCCGCCGTGGCCTTTGTATCTGTGGTGGGCGATGACCAGGCGGGTAGTGACCTGACCGGGCTGATCGGCGGGCAGCCGGGGGTTGAGCCCTGGTTGCTGGTCCAGGGCGGGCGCGCCACCACGACCAAGACACGCTTTCTGGCCAATGGCCAACACATGCTGCGCGCGGATCATGAGGACGTGGCACCGATCCAGCTGCGCCTCGCCGATCGGCTGGTTCGCATTGCCGGCGATGCTGCTGCCGCCACCACGGTGATGGTGCTGTCCGATTACGGGAAGGGCGTGCTGGTGGGCGATACGGCAGCGCGCCTTATTCAGGCCGCACGCTCTGCCGGGCGGCGCGTGGTGGTGGACCCCAAGGGGCGCGATTACAGCCGCTATGCCGGGGCTGATCTGGTCACGCCAAACCGTGCGGAATTGGCGGAAGCGACCGGCATGGCGGTGGATACGGAAGAAGCGATCATCGCTGCGCTTCGCGCGCTGCGCGATGCACATGGCTTTGGCGCCGTGCTGGTCACGCGCAGCGAAGACGGCATGACGCTGCTGGATGGCGACAAGCTGCATCATTTCCCGGCTGAAGCGGCTGAAGTCCAGGATGTCTCTGGCGCGGGCGATACGGTCGTAGCCACCATCGCCGCCGGGCTTGGCGCCAAGCTGCCGCTGGCCGTGGCGGTGCGGCTGGCGAACATCGCGGCCGGGATTGCGGTGGGCAAGGTTGGCACCGCAGTGACGCGGGAAGAGGAAATCCTGGAAGCGCTTGGCCCGGAACGCGGCGCGCTGCGGAAAGTGGTGTCCCGTTCTGCTGCTTTGGAGCAGGTGGAACGCTGGCGCCGGCGCGGCTGGCGCGTGGGCTTCACCAATGGCTGCTTTGACTTGCTGCATCCGGGCCATGTGCATTTGCTGGAACAGGCGCGGTCCTGGTGCGACCGGCTGGTGGTGGGCCTTAACAGTGATGACAGTGTGAAGCGCCTGAAAGGCCCGGCGCGCCCCATCCAGAATGAAGCGGCGCGGGCTGCCGTGCTGGCATCGCTGGCCACGGTGGATTGCGTGACGGTGTTCGATGAGGAAACGCCGCTGGAATTGATCCGGCTGTTTCAGCCCGAAGTGCTGGTGAAGGGCGCCGACTACACGGTGGAAACCGTGGTGGGGTCTGAAATCGTGCAGGGCTATGGCGGGCAGGTGCGCCTGGCCGAATTACTGCCCGGCAATAGCACCACCGCGACGGTCGCGCGGATGAAAGGCTGAGCATTTTCAAGCCAAGTGGAATCACTTGGCGGCTCGGAAAATGCGATCAGACATGCGAGCATTTTCAAGCCAAGTGGAATCACTTGGCGGCTCGGAAAATGCGATCAAAAACGTCCCTCTATTCCAGCTTGAGCGCGGCATTCACTTCCCGCGCTGCATCCGGGTCTTGCAGGGCAGCGAGCCGTCCCGCTGCCAGCACGGCAAAGCGATGTAGAAGCGCTCGGCGGCGGGGCGGCGAAAGCCGCATCAGCGGCGCATCCCGGATCACGGCCACTTCCAGCCGATCCGTCACCAGCAGCCCGACATCTTCCGGCAGAATCTCACGCGGGAAATCCATGTCCACGGCGAAATAGAGTTGGTCGCACCAATCCCGATATTCCTGCCATTTTTCGTCCGAGAGGAAATCCTCGGCGGTGGATTTCACTTCGATGGCGATGAAGCTGCCATCATCGGTAAGGGCGATGATATCGGGCCGGCGGCTATCCGGCAGCGGCATTTGCGCCACCGGCGCCCAACCCGCCAGGGCGCAATGGCGCATGGCGGCGCGCACGATGCGATTCGCCCGTAGGGCGGCGGTGATCTTGTCCATTGCGAAAGCTTTCCGTCCCGGCGCGGGCGGCGTCAAGCAAAACATGGGGCAGGGGATGCCCCGAAGCCTCTCGGCCAGAATCCGCAAAACCATGCTGGCGCAAAGCTGAACTCTCAATTAAAGACGCCCTTTCGCCCCGGGTCAGGGGGTAGGTCAGGGGTATTGACCCCGGCAGAGCATTGAAGAGCGAAAGATATGGGACTGCCCGAAGCGCAAGGCCTTTACGACCCTAGGAATGAGCATGACGCCTGCGGCGTTGGCTTTATTGCGGATATCAAGGGTCGAAAATCGAATGATATCATTCGCCAAGGCCTGCAAATCCTGGTCAATCTGGACCATCGTGGCGCGGTGGGTGCTGACCCGCTGATGGGGGATGGCGCGGGCTGCCTGATCCAAATGCCCGATAAGCTGCTGCGCCATTGGGCCGAAAGCCAGGGCAAGACCCTGCCGGCGCCGGGCCGCTATGCGGTGGCCATGTGCTTCTTGCCGCAGGATGAGGCTTCTCGCGCGGTCGCGATCCAAAGCATTGAAGGCTATGTCGTTGCCGAACGGCAGACCCTGCTTGGCTGGCGCGATGTGCCGACGACGCTGGATGGCCTGGGTAAGGCCGTGATCGCCAGCATGCCGGTGATCTGCCAGGCGATCATTGCGGCCAGCGATAGCATCAAGGACCAGGACGCGTTTGAGCGTAAGATCCTGACGATCCGCAAGCAGGCGCTGAATAAGTTCCGCGAATTGGCGACCGCCAAGGGTCTGCCCACCAGTACTGATCTTTACATGCCGTCCTTTTCGACCCGCACCGTGGTCTATAAGGGGTTGTTGCTCGCGGGGCAGGTCGGCAGCTTCTATGATGATTTGCGCAACCCGCTGACGGAAAGCGCGCTGGCCTTGGTGCATCAGCGCTTTTCTACCAATACCTTCCCATCCTGGAAGCTGGCGCACCCTTATCGCTTCCTGGCGCATAACGGCGAAATCAATACCGTGCGCGGCAATGTGAATTGGATGTATGCGCGGCGCGGGTCCATGTCCTCCCCGTTGTTGGGGCCGGATTTGGACAAGATGTGGCCGCTGATTCCGCATGGCCAATCGGACACCGCCTGCATTGACAATGCCTTGGAAATCCTGGTTGCGGGTGGCTATTCGCTCTCACACGCCATGATGATGCTGATCCCGGAAGCATGGGCGGGCAATCCGCTGATGGATGCGGATCGGCGCGCTTTCTATGAATATCACGCGGCGCTGATGGAACCCTGGGATGGGCCGGCAGCGATTGCCTTTACCGATGGCCGGCAGATTGGCGCGACACTTGATCGCAACGGGCTACGCCCCGCGCGCTACATCATCACCAATGATGACAAGGTAGTGCTGGCATCCGAAGTGGGCGTGCTGCCCATCCCGGAAGAAAGCATCCGCCACAAATGGCGCCTGCAGCCAGGCCGCATGCTGCTGATTGATCTGGATGCAGGCCGCATCATTGATGATGCCGAAATCAAGCAGAAGCTGGCCGGTGAACACCCTTACGCCGAATGGCTGAAGAATACGCAGTTCAAGCTGGAAGAATTGCCCGGCGTGCCGGCGGAAATGCCGATGGAACGCTCGCAGGATGCCAAGGGCTTGCTGCGTGATCAGCAGGCTTTCGGCTATACGCAGGAAGACCTCAATTTCTTCCTGGAACCCATGGGGCGTGACGGGGATGACCCGATCGGTTCCATGGGGACGGACACGCCGCTTGCGGTGTTGTCGAATAAATCGAAGCTGCTGTTCCATTACTTCAAGCAGAATTTCGCGCAGGTCACCAATCCGCCGATTGACCCGATCCGCGAGGAATTGGTGATGTCGCTGGTGTCTATGATTGGGCCGCGGCCCAATCTGCTGGGGCGGCAGGCCGGCCATCATTATCGGCTGGAAGTGGCGCAGCCGATCCTGACCAATGAGGATCTGGCGAAAATCCGCGGCATCAAGGCGCTGGCCGGCGATGCCTTCCGCACCCAGACTCTGGACGCCACCTGGCCCGACAAGGATGGCGCGGATGGGCTGGCGCCGGCACTGGAGAAGCTCTGCTCTGCCGCGACGGAAGCAGTGCTGGCCGGGCATAATATTCTGGTGCTGTCGGACCGTGCGGTTTCCGCTGAGCGTATTGCCATTCCGTCCTTGTTGGCGACGGCGGCGGTGCATCATCACTTGATCCGCCAGGGCTTGCGCACTTCCACCGGCCTTGTGGTGGAAACCGGTGAAGCGCGGCAGGTGCATCATTTCTGCGTACTGGCCGGCTATGGCGCGGAAGCGGTGAACCCCTACCTCGCTTTCGAAACCCTGGAACAAATCCGCCAGCGCGTGGATATGAAGCTGAAGCCTTATGAAGTGCAGAAGAACTTCATCAAGGCGATTGGCAAGGGCGTGATGAAGGTGATGTCCAAGATGGGCATCAGTACCTATCAATCCTATTGCGGTGCGCAAATCTTCGATGCTGTTGGACTTTCCAGCATTTTCATCGAAAAATACTTCACGGGCACTGCGACCACGATTGAAGGGGTTGGCATTGCCGAGGTTGCGGCGGAAGCGGTGCAGCGCCATCAGGCGGCCTTTGGTGACAACCCGATCTATCGCGATTTGCTTGATGTGGGCGGCGATTACGCGCTGCGCTTGCGCGGCGAGGATCACGCCTGGACGCCGGAGAGCGTTTCCAATTTGCAACACGCCGCGCGCGGCAATTCAGCTGATCGATACAAGGATTTTGCAAAAACCATCAACGATCAAAGCCGCCGTTTGCTGACGATCCGCGGGTTGTTGGAATTCAAACTTGCTGAACAGCCGATCCCGCTTGAGGAAGTTGAACCGGCGCATGAGATCGTGAAGCGCTTCGCGACCGGTGCGATGAGCCTTGGTTCCATCAGCCGGGAAGCGCATACCACGCTTGCCATCGCGATGAACCGCATTGGTGGCCGTTCCAATACTGGTGAGGGTGGTGAGGAAGCGGATCGCTTCCAGCCCATGCCGAATGGCGATTCCATGCGTTCCGCCATTAAGCAGGTGGCATCTGGCCGCTTTGGCGTGACGGCGGAATATCTGGTCAATGCCGATGATATCCAGATCAAGATGGCGCAAGGGGCCAAGCCTGGTGAAGGCGGGCAGCTTCCGGGCCATAAGGTGGATAAGAACATCGCGCGCGTGCGGCATTCGACACCAGGCGTTGGGCTGATTTCCCCGCCGCCGCACCACGATATCTATTCCATTGAGGATTTGGCGCAGCTCATTCACGATCTGAAGAATGTGAACAAGCGCGCGCGCATTTCCGTCAAGTTGGTTTCGGAAGTGGGCGTTGGCACGGTCGCCGCCGGCGTTTCCAAGGCGCGGGCGGATCATGTGACGATCTCGGGCTACGAAGGTGGCACGGGCGCTTCGCCGTTGACGTCACTGACCCATGCCGGTTCGCCCTGGGAAATTGGATTGGCTGAAACGCAGCAGACATTGGTGCTGAATGGGCTGCGTGGGCGCATTGCTGTGCAGGTGGATGGCGGCTTGCGTACCGGGCGCGATGTGGTGATTGGTGCGTTGCTCGGGGCCGATGAATTCGGCTTCGCCACTGCGCCCTTGATCGCGGCTGGCTGCATCATGATGCGCAAATGCCATTTGAACACCTGCCCGGTCGGCATCGCAACCCAAGACCCGGTGCTGCGCGCGCGCTTCACCGGCATGCCGGAGCATGTGATCAATTACTTCTTCTTCGTCGCTGAAGAAATGCGCGAATTGATGGCGCAGCTTGGCTTCCGCACCGTGAATGAAATGGTGGGCCGCGTGGATCGGCTGAACATGCGCCCCGCGATTGACCATTGGAAGGCGAAGGGCGTTGATCTGTCGCGTATTCTCTATCAGCCGAAGCTGGTGGAAGGCGCCGCGATTCATCATAGCGAAAGCCAGGACCATGGCTTGGATCATATCCTGGATATGGATTTGATCGCAGCCAGCAAGGATGCGTTGGAAAAGCAGCAGCCGGTGCGGATTGAACGCAGCATCATCAACCTCAATCGCACCACGGGCGCGATGCTGTCCGGTGAGGTAGCCTTGCGTTACGGCCATGCCGGCCTGCCGGAAGATACAATCAGCATTGCCTTCAAAGGCACGGCGGGTGGCAGCTTTGGGGCCTTCCTCGCGCGTGGTGTCTCGTTGGAATTGAACGGTGATGCCAATGATTACGTGGGCAAGGGGCTTTCCGGCGGGCGAATTGCGGTAAAGCCACCGAAAGGCGTGGAGCGTGAACCTTCAGCCAATATCATTGTTGGCAATACGGTGCTTTACGGCGCCATTGCTGGTGAAGCCTATTTCGAAGGTGTCGCTGGTGAACGTTTTGCCGTGCGCAATTCCGGCGCCGTGACGGTGGTGGAAGGCTGTGGCGATCATGGCTGCGAATACATGACCGGCGGCGTAGTGGTGGTGCTGGGCGCGACAGGGCGGAACTTCGCCGCCGGCATGTCGGGCGGCCTTGCCTATGTTTACGATGTCAACGGCAACTTCCGCGACATGTGCAATACCAGCATTGTTGATCTGGAAGCGATTAGCCCTGCTGATGCTGAGGAGGAAGGCCGCCCAAAGCAGCGCGCGCCATCAGCTTTCGACAATGGCATGGGCGATATGCTGCGCTTCGATGCCGAGCGTTTGCGCATTCTGGTGGAACGCCATTTGCTGATGACCGGCAGCGCGCGGGCGCGTGCTTTGCTGGAAGATTGGGAAAATGCGCTGCCGCGCTTTGTGAAGGTGATGCCGCGGGATTACCGCCGCGCCTTGCTTGACCTGAAGGCCGAGCAAGCGGGCGGTCATGCGGTTGCGGCCGAATAAGCCGCGAAGGGGAATAGCGTCATGGGTAAGGCAACAGGTTTTCTTGAATTCGAACGTGCCGATCGCGGCTATATCAAGCCGGAAGAGCGCCTGAAGAACTACAAGGAATATGTGACCCCGCTGCCAGGGGCGGAGCTTACAAAGCAGGCGGCGCGCTGCATGAATTGCGGCATTCCGTATTGCCATAATGGCTGCCCGGTGAACAACATGATCCCGGATTGGAATGATCTGGTCTATCGGGATCAGTGGCAGGGGGCGCTTGAAACGCTCCATTCCACCAACAACTTCCCGGAATTCACGGGCCGTATCTGCCCTGCGCCGTGTGAAGCAAGCTGCACGCTGAACATCACGGAAACGCCGGTCACCATCAAATCCATCGAATGCGCCATTGTGGATCGCGGATGGCAAGAAGGCTGGATCAAGCCGCAAATCCCCGCGCGCAAAACCGGCAAGCGCGTTGCCGTGGTGGGCAGCGGCCCTGCGGGGCTGGCGGCGGCGCAGCAATTGGCGCGCGTGGGCCATGCGGTGACGCTGTTTGAAAAGCATGACCGCATCGGTGGCTTGCTCCGCTACGGTATTCCTGATTTCAAGATGGAAAAGCACCTGATTGATCGCCGTGTGGATCAGATGGCGGCGGAAGGCGTGGAATTCCGCACCGGCACGGAAGTGGGCAGCACGTTGCCATTTGATGTGCTGCTGGCAGGCTATGATGCCGTAGTGATGACGGGCGGCGCCGAATGGCCGCGTGAATTGGAAGTGGATGGGCGTAATCTTTCTGGCATCCATCCGGCCATGGATTACCTGACGCAGCAGAACAAGCGCGTCGCGGGCGATACTGAAGACCGCGCCGCGCCGCGCGGCACCATCTCGGCCACGGGCAAGCATGTGGTGGTGATAGGTGGTGGCGATACGGGTGCGGATTGCATCGGCACCGCTGCGCGCCAGGGGGCGGCTTCGATCACGCAGATTGAAATTATGCCAAAGCCACCGGAGCATGAGAATAAGGGCCTCACCTGGCCGAATTGGCCGCATAAGCTCCGCACCGCGCCGGCGCATTATGAAGGCTGTGTGCGTGATTGGGCCGTGCTGACCAAGCAGGCGGTGGGTGAGGATGGCCGCGTGACGGCGCTTGATTGCGTGCGCGTGGAATGGGTGCATGAAGCCGGGCGCATGCAGATGCGCGAAGTGGCAGGCAGTGGCTTTCAGATGAAGGCTGATCTGGTGCTGCTGGCCATGGGCTTCGTCGGGCCGCGTCGCGCTGGGCTGCTGGAGACTTCCGGCGTTGCGCTGGATGCGCGCGGCAATGTGCAGGCCGATACGGAAGCCTATCAGACATCCGTGCCCAAAGTGTTTGCTGCCGGCGATATGCGGCGCGGGCAATCCCTGGTGGTTTGGGCGATTCGCGAAGGCCGGCAATGCGCCCGCGCGGTAGATCAATTCCTGATGGGGGCAAGCACGCTGCCGCGTTGACGCAGTTGAACGCCAATATAGAAGCATGATAACTTACTTTTTATTGGCGTTCTGAGAAATTTGACGCACCAGTAAGGAGGATCAAATGCGAAAAATCGCACCTTTTGCTTTGGCTTTTTTCGTGGCCATCGCATTGCCCGTTTTGGCTCAGCAGAAATCCCCGGCACGGCAGGCGACGCCTAATGTTGCGGCGCAGCCACGTTATGCCACGGTCAATCTGCGCGCGGATTTTTCGCCTGACCCGCATGAAACGCGCGTGGATGCTGGTGGAGACCGCCAGGTGCAAGGGCTTGGCGCTGATTGCGCCGGCTGGATTGACTATGCGCGCCCCGATGTTGATTTGAATTATCAGGCGGGCAATTTGCCGCTTTATATTTCCGTTGTCGCGCAGGCTGACACCACGCTCATCATCAATGATCCGTCGGGAAGGTGGCTGTGCAATGACGATCTGGAAGGGCTGAACCCAGGCATCATCATTCAGCGCCCAGCAAGCGGGAATTACAATATCTGGATCGGCACGGTGGATCGCGGCCCGCCACAGCCCGCGACACTTCGTATTTCTGAGGTGCCTCCAAGCCGGCGGAAGTGATCCATGGGCTGAACGCGCCTATTACGTTGTGATAGGCGCGGCCGCCATTGGGTCGCGATTTCCTCAGACCTTAGGCGCAGTGTTGAAGTTGGTCGGTCGGTTCAGTGCTTCACGGCGCGCCTTCTGTCTTTAATTCAAAACGGCACCATGGCGCCTGAAATGAATACTCAACCTTCTTGCTGTAGTTTTTTCGTCTCCGCTTCTTGGAAGGCTTGATTGCCTGAGGAAATTTCCCCCATGCTCCGTTTTTTGACCCAGCGCTTCTTGCTGACGGCCATGATTGCCCTTGGCGCAACGCCAAGCCTTGCCCAGCAATCCGCTGACCCCCCGAATTGGTCAGGTCTTTATCTTGGCGCTGTAGCCATTGATGCTTTCAACACCACGCGTGGCGTGAGTAAGCGCGGAGACGGGCAGTATGGCTTCAACGCCGCCGATGAAGCGGCAGATGATTCCTTTCGCGGCGCGGGGCTTGGCCTGCTTCTGGGCTACCAACACCACTACGCCAGCGGCATCCTTATGGGGGTGGAAACTGACTGGTCCTGGCTCCGCCTGGAAAGCCAACAGGATACGCCGGTTAATTCAGGCAATGCCTGGTACGGCATGCCCCAGGCATCCATCAACCGGGAAACGCGCTGGATTTCCACCATGCGCGCCACCATTGGCTATGCTGATGGGCCGCTGATGGTAAATGCCTCAGCCGGTTTGGCCACTGCCTTTCTCGCCGAAACCCGCACTCAGTATGAAGGGGTGAACGCGCCCACCCGAACTGTCGCACGCTTCAGTGATACGGATGAGAAGATCGCCTTCGGCTGGACCGTGGGTGCCGGCGCCGCGTGGCGTGTTTCGGATGCCGTTTCGCTTCGCCTGGATTACATCCACACCCAATTCGATCAGGTCGGTTTCAGTTTCCAGAATGCACGTGGCGGAGTTGCTGGTGGCTTCGCTACAGTGCAGGGCCGTTCAGTCAGCAATGACGTGACAATCCAGATGATCCGCTTTGGTCTATCCTATACTTTCGGTTCTGAGCGCTGATCAGATCTGACCGAGGAAGTGCTGCCGCGTGATGTGAGCACCGCCTGGGCTTAAGCGCCGCTCCGCATCATCCATCAAGCCCTGGATGCTAAAGAGGGATCGTCATGGCCCTTGGGCCATTGCGACTATGGCGTGTCTCCTCTTTTTTTCTCGAGATACACCAACCGCTAACCCGCTGCCGCCAATACCTCCGCCGCAGCACGCAGCAGCAGCCCGTCGCGCTGCCACAGCGCTTCCAGCACGCGAAAATGATCTGCCCCTGGCACGGGGATCAGCGCGCCGGGTGCCTGAGCCTCCGCACGGTGGCGATGAAAGACGCGACTTTGCCGGCGGAGTTCCGGCAATTCCCGTGCGCCATAGGCAATGGCGATGGGCTTTTGCACTACCGGGCGGCGGATCGGCGAATGGGCCGCGATTTCCTCAGGCGTCAAATGCAGCTTGTCGTTCAGATTTGTCTCAGCGATTGGGGCCAATTCATAAATGCCGGACATGGCAAGCGCGCCCACCACGAGTGGATGCTCTGCCGCCAGCGCCGCCAAATGCCCGCCCGCAGACCAGCCGGAAGCGACCACCTTGCCCGCCATACCATGCGCCGCGCCATACTCGCCAAGCCAATCCAGCGCGGCGTGGATTTCACCGACAATGCGCGCCATGGAGGCTTCGGGCGCCAGCGTATAGCCGCAAATCCCAACCGACCATCCGGCGGCCAAGGCGCCTTCGGCCATGATGGCGAAATCTTCCCGCCGATTGCGCTGCCAATAGCCACCATGGATGAAAACGAGGCAGGGCGCATCAGCGCGCGCGGCGGGATACAGGTCCCATTTTTCGCGTTCGCCGCTCCCGAAGGGCAGATCGAGGTGCCCGGCATGGGCTGCGCGAAATGCAACCGATAGCGCATTGCGGTGCGCGACCTGCGCCGCGCTATCGGGCACGCCGGCCAAATTGTCATAAGCTGCATCGCGCGCAGCCTGGGGCCAGCCTGCCCAGCCTTCGGGCAGGGCATAGGAGCTTGTCATGGCTTGATGACGCCAATGGGCGCACCGGCGACAAAGGCATTGATGGCGGCCACCGTCACTTCGTAATAGGTACGGTAATTCTGTTCCGTGACGTAACCCAAATGCGGCGTCAGCACGGTATTCGGCGCGGTCAGGATTGGGTGATCCGCAGGCAGCGGTTCAACATCAAACACATCCAAGCCAGCGCCGGCGATGCGGCCTTCCTTCAATGCCGCAATCAGCGCGGCTTGTTCAATCAGCGGGCCGCGGCTGGTATTCACGATGAAGGATGTGGGCTTCATCAAGGCCAGATCAGGCGCGGTGATTGTATTGCGCGACCGATCCGAAAGGATCAAATGCAGCGTCACTATATCGGCTTCGCGCAGCAAGGTCGCCTTGTCCACGCGCGTTGCGCCAATCGCAGTAGCGCGTTCATCGGTCAGGTTGGTGGACCAGGCCAGCACCTTCATGCCAAAGGCCTGGCCGATTTTGGCAACGCGCCCGCCAAGCTTGCCGAGGCCAATCACGCCGAGCGTTTTGCCTTCCAGCCCAAGCCCCACATGCGTCTGCCAGCGCCCGGCACGCAGCGCTTCCTGCTGGCGTGGAATATCGCGCACGAGGGATAGGATCAGGCCCCAGGTGAGGTCCGCCGTCGGATCGCCGGAAGTGCCCGTACCGCAAAACACCACGCCACGTTCAGCGCAAGCGACGGCATCGATGGAACGGTTGCGCCCACCCGTTGTGATCAGCAGTCGCAGATTGGGCAGCGCTTCGATCAGCGCGCGCGGAAAAGGTGTTCTTTCGCGCATCGCCAGAATCGTATCGAAGGGCTTCAGCCTTTCAACCAGCGCCGCGTGATCAGTGATGGTATCGCGGAAAACCGTGATTTCCAGGCCCTTCGGCAGCTTCTCCCAGGGGCCTAAGGAAAGCGCCACACCCTGGTAATCATCCAGAATGGCAAGGCGCTTGAGTGGTGCAACAGACATGGAATTTTCCTTGGAATTACGATGGATTCAGGGTGATGCGCTGCAGCGCGGCGCGTAGATTTTCTGGCAAGGGGGTCGGCGTTTTTTGCGTGGCGCGATCCACATAGACATGCACCAGATAGCCCTCGGCACTCGCCTCATCCTCATTATTGCGGAAGATGCCAACCTCATAGCGGACAGATGTATTGCCTGCACGCGCGCAGCGCACCCCACAGGTGATATCATCCGGGAAGGCAATGGGCGCGAAGTAGCGGCATTGCGTTTCCACCACCAGGCCAATCACCGGCGCGGTTGGGATATGCAAAAACCCTGAGGAAGTCAGGAAACGCGCCACCGCGCTATCTATCCAGGAATAATAGATGACGTTGTTGATATGGCCATAGACGTCATTATCCATCCAGCGTGTCGCGATCGGCACGAAGAAGGCATAATCGGCGCGCTGTGCGCGTTGCTTGCTCATGCGCGGCCCCTAACCGCCCAAGGCACGCGTGACAATCGCGTGATCCACGCAATCGGCAAAGCTTGGCTCTCGCGTGATCACGCCAGCGCTTTTCATCGCACCACGCAGCTGCGTGAAGGCGGCTTCGGGGAAATGCGGTGTTTCCGGCCAAAGCCGCGCGGCCTGATACCGCGCAATGCCATGGGTCAATTCGGCCTGGGTCACATCGGGGAAAAGCGGTGCGACACTTGCCGCGATTTCGGCGGCGGGTGCTGCGTAAACATAAACAAGCGCGTCGGCCAAGGCGCGTGTCATGGCTTCAAACTCCGCGCTGAAGCGCTGGATATTCGAAGCTGTTGCGTAAAGCGCCGTATAGGCACTCGGCCCCCGATCTGACGCGCGATGCCACACGGCGCCGCCCTTGGCTTCCAGCCGTGTCGCGAAGGGTTCGAACATTTGCGCGACATCCAAGCGGCCTTCGGCCACCGCATCCGCGTTTTCCGCCATGGTCTTATCCGTGATGCGCGCCATGGCGTCCGGGTCCACGCCCGCTTGGCGCAAATCATCCTGCAAGCACCACCAGGGGGTCGGCACTTCCTTGACACTGCCGAAGCGGAGGCCTGGCAAATCCTGCAAACGGAAGCCAGGGTTTGGCCCGCGCCCGAGCAGCATGAACGGGTCGCGCATCACCACCGCGCAAAAGGACCGCAAGGGGCAGGTGGGATCGGCAGCGCGCATCATGATCATGCGCATGGGGCCGGACCAGGCGACATCGGCCTGATCCGCCAGCAGTGCTTCTGCCGCGCGGGTCGGGTCGCCGGCGGTGGCGCGCGTGACGGTCACGCCATGGCGGGCATAAAAGCTGCGTTGTTCGGCGACGTAAAACGGCGCGTAAAAGACAGCGCGGAAGGGTTCGGCAAGGCGGATGGGCTTCACGATCATGGCTCCTTGAGTGATCCCATTCTGCCTGAGCTTGGCGCCCCGGTCAGCCCCGCCAGCCGCGCCCCGATTCGCGGTTTGACGTATTTCTGAACTTCGCCCGCTAAGGCCTTGCGGGATCAGCGTGAAACATCCGACCCCTTCGCCCGCCCCGCAAAGGGCGCTATATATTGTGGCTGTCGCCGGGCTCACCCACTATAGGCTGTGAATAACTCGGCAACGCAGCGATTTCATGTCCGTCAGGAGCCTCATGCCCAGCGCCGCGCCCAGGCCAGATACCGCCACCCGCATCGAACCTTTTCGCCTGCGCGGGGCGAATTTCAATCTGCTTGTGCTGCGCCTGCTGGATCATCGCCCTGAAGCGGTGGTGCCGGTGATTGGCGATCAGTTCCGCCGTGCGCCTGGGTTTCTGCGTTTTGCGCCGATCGTGCTGGGCCTCAGTGATATTCAGGTGCCGCCCGCGGAAGTGGATTTTCCCGGACTGATCCAGGGCCTGCGCGCGCTAGAAATCATGCCGATCGGCACTACCGGCGGCACGGTGGAAATGCGCAATGCCGCGCTGTCCTACGGCCTGCCCCCGGTGCGCAGTGCGGGGGGCAAGGAAAGTGATGACCCCGCCCCCCCCGGCCCGATAGCGGCGGAAGCCGCCCCAATCGCCGCACCGCCGCCCCCCACCGCCAAGCCCGCCGCCCAGCGCGGCACCATGGTGGTGGAACAACCGGTGCGCGCCGGCCAGCGCATTTGGGCGGAAGGGGCTGATCTGATCATCACCTCCACCGTCAATGCAGGGGCGGAAGTGATCGCGGATGGCAATATCCATATCTATGGCGCGCTGCGTGGCCGCGCCATTGCCGGTGGCGCCAGCAATATGGAAGCGCGGGTTTTCGCGCTGAATTTCGACCCGGAATTGGTTTCCATCGCAGGCTTTTACGCCGTGCGGGAAGGCTTTCCGGCAGCACAAATCGGCAAGGCGATGCAGGTACGGCTGGTGGGTGAGCGTATGCGCTTCGACCCCATCACCTGATCGCAACGCGACTAAGTTTCAGGGAGGCATTGGCTATGGCTCAGGTTATTGTGGTGACATCAGGCAAGGGCGGCGTCGGCAAGACGACATCCAGCGCTGCCTTCGCAACCGGCCTTGCCCAGCGCGGCAAGAAGACGGTGGTGATTGATTTCGATGTTGGCTTGCGCAACCTCGATCTTATCATGGGTGTCGAAAGGCGCGTGGTTTTTGACATCATCAATGTCATCCAAGGCGAGGCACGGCTGAGCCAGGCGCTGATCCGCGACAAGCGCGTGGAAACGCTCTCCATCCTGCCGGCATCCCAGACCAAGGATAAGGATACGCTGACCAAGGAAGGGGTCGCGAAAATCATTGAGGAATTGTCGAAGGAATTTGATTACATCCTATGCGACAGCCCCGCCGGTATTGAGAAGGGCGCGCTGCTGGCGCTTTATTTCGCCGATCAGGCGATTGTGGTGACGAACCCGGAAGTTTCATCTGTGCGCGATTCAGACCGTATTCTGGGCGTGCTACAATCCAAATCGAAGCGTGCCGAGGAAAAGCGCGACCCGGTGAAGGAACATCTGCTGGTGACGCGGTTTGACCCCAACCGTGTCGAAAAAGGTGAGATGCTGAAGCTGGATGATATTCGCGAAATCCTGGCCATTCCGCTGCTGGGCGTAATCCCTGAAAGCGAAAGCGTGCTGCGCGCTTCCAATACCGGCACGCCGGTGATCATGGATAATGAAAGCAATGCCGGCCAGGCCTATGCCGATGCGGTATCGCGTTTCCTGGGTGAGGATGTGCCGCATCGCTTCCTGGAAGCAGAACGCAAGGGCCTGTTCCGGCGCTTATTTGGTGGGAGGGCCGCGTAATGTCCTGGCTCGATTTATTCCGTGGCCGGCGCAAGGATGATAGCGCCGTTGCTGCCAAGGAAAGGCTCCAGATTGTGCTGGCGCATGAGCGCATTGGCCGCAATCGTGAGGATTTCCTGCCCAAGCTGCAACAGGAATTGGTCGCGGTTGTCGCGCGCTATGTCGCGATTGACCCGAGCAAGGTGAATGTCAATCTGGATCGCGGCGGGGATATGTCCACGCTGGAGATCGAGATTGAATTGCCGGCACCTTCCGCGATGCGGCTTGCGTCCGCGCGGTGATGATTTTCGGCGGGGCGCTGGATAATTCAGCGCCCTTCCTGCCGCCAGGCCAGCACCACGGTGCCGAGCAACAACAGCAGCGCCAACCACGGCGGCAGCAACGGCAAGGCGGAAATACTGATCACGCTGTGATCGGCATTGCGGCGGAGCCCAATCCAGCCAGCGCCCGCAAAATCTCGCCCCGATGCCACCATGCGTAATTCCGGCAGTGCCGGCGTGGCTTCCTGCCCCAGCCAGCGCAGCGCGCCACGGCCTTGCACCAGCGGGCGCAGCTTTTCGCCATCTGCGCGCAGATCAGCAATTTCCAAAGGATTGGCAACCGCAGCGGCGGCGAAAGCAACGCGCTTGCCATCACCCACCTGCCACACGCCGGGCATACGCGCAGCAACATCGGCAATAGCGCGCCCGCCGCCGGCTTCTTCCAGCCGCATCGTGCTGCGCGTGCCATCAGGCGCCGTGATCGTCACTTCGGGCGAGGGGCCTGCTTCCAGGCTGCGGCGTGCAATCGCCATCCGCCCGGCTTCAATCCGCGCGGTCAAATCCTCTTCTTCCAGGCTGGTTTCGCGCATCAGCCAATGGGCAATGCGGCGCAGCAATTCTTCCTGCGGGCCGCCGCCATCATGCCCGCGCCCCCATAGCCAGATATGATCCGACATCAGCAAAGCCACGCGCCCTTCGCCCACGCGATCCAGCACCAACAAGGGCGTGCCTTCGGGGCTTTCCATCACCGCCATGCCGCCGCGCGCCTCACCGCGCAGCCAGCGATACCAGCGGCCCCAGCTTGCTTCTGCCGAGGCACTATTGGCGCCCGATAGTCCTTCGGTCACTGGATGCCGTGCGCCAAGCGTGCTGATGCGCGGACGAAACGGTGCTTCCTCCACCCCCGCACCACGGCCCATCGGGCGGGCGGGCAATACTTGTGACAGCGGCGTGAAGGCCAAGGAAGCTGGCCCCGCGAATTCCGGCCCGACACTCATCAATAACGCGCCACCCGCGCGCACGTGATCCGCAATGTTGCGCATATAGGCCGGCGGCAGCAGGCCGCGATTGGTGAAGCGGTCAAACACGATCAGGTCAAACTCACGCAGCTTGACCTGAAACAACTCCCGCACCGGGAAGGCAATCAAAGCCAATTCATTGAGCGGCGTCAGATCATCTTTTTCCGGCGGGCGCAAAATGGTGAAATGCACCAAATCCACATTGGGATCGGCTTTCAATAACCGCCGCCAGGCGCGTTCCCCGGCATGTGGTTCGCCGGATACCAGCAGCACGCGCAGCCGATCCCGCACGCCATTTACTGTGACCACTTGGCGGTTATTGAACTCGCTGACCTCTCCGGCGCGGGGTTCCGCTTCCAGTTCAATCACCATCGGGCCGCCGCGCGCGATAGGCACGGAAATCGCGTGTTCGCGCCCGATCGGGATTTCCTCACGGCGTGCAGCACCGCCATCGCGGCGGATAATCAGCCCTGCATTGCCGCCCGCCGGCGCGCCCAAATCCTCGATCACCACGCGCAATTCAACCTGCTGGCCAACAATGCCAAAGCCGGGCGCGGAGACCAGCCGCAAGCGCCGGTCAATTTCTCCGGCGCGGCCGGGCAGCAACACATGAAACGGCGCATGAAAAGGGAGCAGCGCCGGCGCGTCATGCACCTGGCCGTCCGTCAGCGCGATAACGCCTGCAAGCCGCGCACGCGGGACATCGGCCAAGGCAGCGCCGAGCGCCGAGAATAGCGCCGTGCCGCGCTGGCCGGCTTCCGGCACCTCAATCACGCGGAGATCAAGGGCTGGCAGGCGCGTTGCCCGTGCTTCCAAGGCTGCGCGCGCGGCGGCGATGCGTTCGGCGCGATCAGCAATTCCGGTGCTGTCGCTGCGATCAACAGCCAGGATGGCGATATCAGGCCGGGTTTCGCGTTCTTCCCGAAGCAGGCGCGGATTGCCAAGCGCCCCCAGCAGGATCACCACCGCCAGCGCCCGCCACCAGATGCCGCGTGCGCGCTGATAAAGCCCATAGGCCAGCAGGATCAGCGCCAGAAGCGCGATGCCGCCGATCAGCCAAAGCGGCAGGCGGGGCAGGAAATCAACATAGGCAAGATGTTGGGTCATGTCGGACGAAGCCGGGGGATTAATGTCACCCCAGGCCCTGCCACGACAGCCACGCCGCTAGGCGGCAGTGCTGCCGACCAGGCGCCAGGTTGGGTCGGGGCTGGCCAGGTCACGCTGGAAGGTCCAGACGTCGGTCAATTCCGTCACCGCCTCGGCACCCGAAACAATGGAACCATCCTGCGCCTGCACCAGATTGATCTGATCTGTCACCAGACGCACGGTGATTTCGGCGACATTGCCGCGAAGCTCCGCCGCCTCAATCCCGCTTTCCTCAACGCTGCGGAGTTCGGTGCGCTGGGTCTCGCCAGCGGCTTCACGCGTGGCAATGGCCTGATCAAAGCCGGCATAGGCTTCTTCGGATAAAAGAGGCTTCAGGGTGGCGCGGTCACCGCGGGCAAAGGCTTCCACAATCATGCCAAAGGCGGTCTCAGCCCCATCCAGAAAGCGGTTTGGGTCAAACGTTCGGTCACGCTTTTGGATCTGCATCAGCGCCTCACCGGCTGGGCTGCGCGGATCGGGCATGACACGCCGCGCCCCGGCCTGGGACGGTTTGGGGCCGATATCAACCTCGGTCGCGGGGCCGCGCGCTGGCACCGGGGCGGCTTCGGGCTGCGCCTGACGTTCAAACCCCGTTCGGCGGCCGAGCACGCTCCGCAGTCGCAGCACCAGAAAGGCCGCAACCATGGCGAAGAGGATCAGATCTATCGGCAAGCCGCCCATGTTTTTTACTCCTTGGACTGTAACTTAGGGTGCCATGTGCCCAAGGGCAACGTTTGGGATGTGCAAAGCAGGGCAGGAAGCACCCAAGCGCAGGGGCGATGGCCAAAAAATAAGACCGGTTGCGGGTGGGCGGGACCCTCGCTAGACAAACCGTGATCAAACAAGGGTGGCCAATCGTGATTCTGCTTCGGCATGGGCAAAGCGAATTCAATCTGCTTTTCACCCAAACCCGCAAAGACCCCGGCATCATAGACCCCAAGCTGACACCGCTTGGTCATACCCAGGCCGAAGAAGCGGCCGAAGCGCTGGCGCATGAGGGGATCAGGCGCATCATTGTCTCCCCCTATACCCGGGCCTTGCAAACCGCGCTGCCGGTCGCGCGTCGGTTGAACTTGCCCCTGACCGTGACCCCCACGGTGCGCGAACGCTACGCCTTCACCTGCGATATTGGCCGCCCGGTCGCAGAGCTGCGGCTGGATTTCCCCCATGTGGTGCTGGACCATATAGACGAGGTCTGGTGGCCGCCCATTGAAGAACTCGCCGAACAGGTGATTGACCGCGCCCAGCTATTCCGCGCTGAAATGGCCGCGCTGCAGGATTGGTCCCACACCCTTGTAGTATCCCATTGGGGCTTCATCCTGGCCTTCACGGGCAAAAGCGTGATGAATGGCCAAATGCTCCGGGTTGACCCGACCGAGGCGCCCCCGGCCGAGATCACCTGGAAGCATTGATCAGGGCCGCAAGGCCCAGGGTCAGGACCTTGTTGTTGCCAAGGCCACGGTGGGGCGGCGCAGCGGGGGGAAGCCGGCTTCGTCTGCGTCGTGCCGTTCGGCTTCACCCATGGCCAGACGGTAGCCGCCGCCTTCGGTCAGCAGAATGCGGGCTTCTGCCGGGTTGGGTTCGATTTTCTGGCGCAAGCGATAGATGTGGGTTTCAAGCGTATGGGTGGTGACGTGGCTATTATAGCCCCACACCTTGGTCAGCAGGATTTGCCGAGAAACCGGCCTGCCATTGGCGCGGTACAGAAATTTTAGGATCGCGGTTTCCTTTTCCGTCAGCCTGATCTTCCGGTTGCGCTTGGGTTCCTGCAATAGCTTGGCCGAGGGACGAAAATCATAGGGCCCAACAGTGAAAACCGCATCTTCGCTGCCTTCAAAAATCCGGATTTGCGCGCGCAGCCGTGCCAACAATTCCTGCACCCGGAAAGGCTTTGCAATGTAGTCATTCGCCCCGGCATCAAGGCAGCGCACCACATCCTGTTCCCCATCCGCACCGGTCAGGATGATGATCGGCATGCGCATGCCCGCGCGGCGAAGCTTCACGCAGAAATCCCGCCCATGCCCATCCGGCATCCCAAGATCCAGCAGAATGGCATCGAAACGCGACCCATCGGCGCGCAGCAGGGCTTCCGCATCGGAAAGGCTTGCGGCGCCGGTCGCGGAGAATTCGCCATCAAACGCCACCTGTTCCGCGAGGCTCGTCCTCAGCGCGTCATTGTCATCCACTATCAGGATCGGGTGCGGGGAATTCATTTTGAACGAGCCTTTCCTTGTTGCCGGCATCTTCCGTGATCCGGAACGATGCGGTTGTGCCTTCGTCAAATGCCACCCGCGCCTGTCCTTCCGCAAGCACTTCCTCACGTGGGTTTGATCGGGAAATGGAGAAAAATCAGATCGGTGTAAGGGGGCTCGTCAAGCGCCGAAGCGATGCCACATTCCACATTGTTGCCTAAAAGTGTATTGAAACTCGGATTACATGTCCCGATAAGGTAGAACCTTGCCTCAGCACCAAGAACCCACCCCTGATCAGCGCCGCCTTACCATGCGTGCGGTGCATCGTGCCATTTCTGATTTGCGCCGTGGCACGCCAGTGCTGATTGTGGGGCAGGATGCGGCATTGCTGGTGGGCACAGCAGAAACCCTGGGCGCAAGGGGCCTGGCCGACATCGCCGCCGCTGGGTTGGCCCCGCCGGTATTGCTGCTGGCGCCGATGCGCGCGGCGGCGTTGCTGCGCCGGCCTGTGACGCAAGCGGAAGACCAGCCCGTGGTGGCGCTGCGCCTGCCCCCAGAAGCGTTGGACCCCGCAAGGCTGCGCGGTTTCGCCGACCCTACCGCGGAAAGCCTGTTGCCGGCGGCAGCGGAACAGCTTGCACCCCCCCCACTTTCTGGCGCTGCCCTGGCGCTGGCCAAGCTTGGCCGCTTGCTGCCGGCCCTGGTGGTGGCGCCCGCCGCCCGCGGCGTCGCTGAGCGGCTTTCGCTGCTGACGGTTCAGGCCGAAGATGTTTTGGGTTACCCCATCAGCGCGGCTTCCAGCCTGAAGCGCGTGGCCGAAGCCCGTGTGCCGCTGGAAGATGCGCCGGAAGCGCGCATCATCGCCTTTCGTGCCGCTGATGGCGGGATTGAGCATCTGGCCATTCTGGTGGGCGACCCTGAAGCAAGCTTCGCCGCCGGGCAGGCCCCCCTGGCGCGGGCGCATTCCGAATGTTTCACGGGTGATCTTTTGGGCTCGCTTCGCTGTGATTGCGGCCCGCAGCTGCGCGGCGCCATCAAGCGCATGGCGGAAGACCCCGCGGGCGGCGTGCTACTTTATCTGGCGCAAGAAGGGCGCGGCATTGGCCTGGTGAACAAGCTGCGCGCCTATACCTTGCAGGATCGCGGGCTCGATACACTCGATGCCAATCGTGCGCTTGGCTATGGCGCGGATGAACGCAATTTCCTGGTAGCGGCGACCATGTTGCGTGAGATCGGCATGCCGCGAGTGCGCTTGCTGACCAATAACCCCGACAAGCTTTCGGGCCTCGCCGCTTGCGGGATTGACGTGGTGGGCCGCGAAGCCCATGCCTTTGATCCGAATGGCGTGAATGACGCCTATCTTGATACCAAGGCGCGGCGCTTTGGCCATATGTTGGGTTAGCATGTGACCAGTTCGGCTATTGCGCTTCTGGGTTCGGATGGGCTGCTGAATTTCCAGGCTGGCATCTACCGTTGCGCCATCGGCAAGGGCGGCAGGCGCGCCGATAAGCGCGAAGGGGATGGCGCAACACCGATCGGGTTATTGCCGCTGCGCCGCTTGCTGTATCGTGCAGACCGTCTGGCGCCGCCGCGCAGCGTTGCGCCTGTTGCGCCCATCGCGCCGGATGATGGCTGGTGCGATGACCCGACCCATGCCGATTACAACACGCATATCCGCCTGCCGCACCCGGCTCGGCATGAGGAACTTTGGCGCGCCGATGGCATTTATGATGTGATTGGCGTGCTTGGCTGGAATGACGCGCCGGTTGCACGCGGACGCGGCAGCGCGATTTTCCTGCACATTGTGCGGTCTGGCTTCAGCCCGACCGAAGGCTGCATCGCTTTGGAACAGCGTGATCTTCTGCGGGTTTTGGCCGAAGGTTTGACCGCGATTGAGGTTGTGGCGTGATACCCTGAGTTTTTCAGAAGGCGATTTGAAATGACGCCGGGGGGGGCGTTCTATGCGCCGGCCGCCCCTGGCAAGGCTTGACGCGCCGGGCCAGTACACCAGACTGAAGTTTCAGCGCTTTTACAGGAAGACCACCATGTCCATGCCGTTGCTCTTTACCCCCACGGCCTTAAGGTCCGTAACACTGCCCAATCGCGTGGCACTGTCGCCGCTTTGCATGTATTCGGCCAAGGACGGCCTGGCGAATGGCTTCCATTTTTCGCATTTGACAGCAGTGGCGCGGGGCCGCGCTGGCCTGGTTTTCACTGAAGCGACCGCAGTGGCGCCGGAAGGGCGCATCACTCATGGCTGTTGCGGGCTTTGGAATGATGCGCAGGTGGAAGCTTATCGCCCGATTGTGGATGCGATCATCGGCTTTGGGTCTGTGCCGGCCATTCAAATTGCTCATGCCGGGCGCAAGGCTTCGGTGCAGCCGCCCTGGAAGGGCAGCACGCCGCTCCGCGCCGAAGATGCCGCCACGGGTTCGCCGCCTTGGGAGTGTTTTGGGCCAACAGCGGAACCGGTGGGTCCCGGCTGGCATGCGCCAACCGCGATGACGGAAGCGAAGATCCAGGAAACGGTGCAGGCCTTCGCTGCCGCTGCGACGCGTGCCGACAAGGCCGGGTTCCGCGTATTGGAAATCCACGGTGCGCATGGGTATCTTATCCAAGCCTTCCTCTCGCCCATCTCCAATAAGCGCAATGATCGCTATGGCGGGGACCTTGCGGGGCGCATGCGCTTTGCCTTGGAAGTGACCGAAGCGGTGCGCGCTGCCTGGCCGGCTGATCTGCCGCTATTCTTCCGCATCTCCGCTGTGGATGGCCCCGCCGAGGGCTGGAGCCTGGATGATTCCGTGGTGCTGGCCAAGGAATTGAAGGCGCGCGGGGTGGATGTAGTAGATTGTTCTGCCGGCGGCGTTTCGGGTGCGCCCGCTTTCCGCGCCAATGATTCAGGCCAACCGCTGCGCACCCGTGCGGAACGCCCGCCAGGCTTTCAGGTGCCCTATGCCGAACGCGTGCGGCGGGATGCAGGTATTGCGACCATGGCGGTGGGTGTGATCATCGCCGGTGATCAGGCAGAGGCGATCTTGCAGGAAGGCCGGGCTGATCTGATCGCCGTCGGGCGCGAATTGATGTACGATCCGTATTGGACTTTGAAGGCCGCTGAAAGCTTGGCTTGCGATCCGGGAGCAAAGATGTGGCCCGATAATTATGGCTGGGCCATTCAGCGCCGCGCGGAAATCATGGCGGCGGCGGGGCTGCGATAAGGCAAACGACGCTTGCCGCCCGGAATCGACCCAGGCTGAGATTTTGCCGGGGGCCTGTCGTCTTCAGAAGACGCTCTGGCCCTCAGTTGAAATCCCCCTATAAGGCGGCTCTCTTTTAAGCAATGCAGAGCCTTCATGATTCGCCTCGATAATATCAGCAAGCAAAATGGCCGGCAGATCCTTTTCATTGAGGCCTCTGCCGCGCTGCAACGGGGTGAGAAAGTTGGTCTGGTCGGCCCGAATGGTGCCGGCAAGACCACGCTGTTCCGCATGATGACGCAGCAGGAACAGCCCGATGAGGGTTTGGTGATCGCCGAAAAGGGCCTCAGCATTGGTTTCTTCAGCCAGGATGTTGGGGAAATGTCCGGCCGCAGTGCGGTGGCGGAAGTGGTGGATGGCGCGGGCGCCATCAGCGAAGTGGCAGCGGAATTGAAGGCGCTGGAAATCGCGCTGGGTGATCCGGATCAGGCGGATCAGATGGATCAATTGATTGAACGCTTCGGAGAAGTTCAGGCGCGCTTTGAGGAATTGGGCGGCTATGCGCTGGAAGGCCGCGCGCGTGAGGTTCTGGCGGGCCTGAGTTTCAGCCAGGAGATGATGGAAGGCGATGTAGGCGCCCTGTCTGGCGGTTGGAAAATGCGCGTGGCCTTGGCGCGCATTCTGTTGATGGCGCCTGACGTGATGCTGTTGGACGAACCCAGCAACCACCTTGATCTGGAAAGCCTTATTTGGCTGGAAAATTTCCTGCTGGCCTATGATGGCGCGCTGCTGATGACATCCCATGACCGTGAATTCATGAACCGTATCGTCAATAAGATCATTGAAATAGATGCAGGTTCACTGACTACCTATGCGGGCAATTATGAGTTTTATGAACAGCAACGCGCACTCAATGAAAAGCAGCAGCAGGCGCAGTTCGAACGTCAGCAGGCCATGCTGGCCAAGGAAATAAAATTCATTGAAAGGTTCAAGGCCCGCGCGTCCCACGCGGCGCAGGTGCAAAGCCGGGTTAAGAAACTGGAAAAAATTGACCGCGTGGAACCACCCAAGCGGCGCCAGACCATCCTGTTCGAATTTCCGCCCGCGCCACGTTCGGGCGATGATGTCGTCAATCTCAGGAATATTCACAAAACATACGGCGATCGCGTGATTTACCGCGGCTTGGATTTTATGATCCGACGCAAGGAACGCTGCTGTGTCATGGGCATTAATGGTGCGGGAAAATCAACCTTGCTGAAGCTGGTGACCGGCTTCACGCAACCCGATGATGGTTCGGTCACTTTGGGCGGTAGTGTGAAGCTCGGCTATTTCGCCCAGCATGCCATGGAATTATTGGATGGTGAGCGCACGATCTTTGAAGCGATGGAGGATGCCTTTCCGCGCGCAGGCCAGGGTTCCTTGCGCGCCTTGGCTGGGTGCTTTGGCTTTTCCGGTGATGAAGTGGAAAAGAAATGCCGGGTGCTATCCGGCGGGGAGAAAGCCAGGCTGGTCATGGCGCTGATGCTGTATGATCCGCCCAATTTTTTGGTGCTGGATGAACCGACCAATCACCTTGATATGGCGACCAAGGAAATGCTGATCAGCGCCCTGGCCGCTTATGAAGGCACCATGCTTTTCGTCTCCCACGACCGGCATTTTCTGGCGGCGCTTTCCAACCGTGTTTTGGAATTGACGCCAGAAGGTATCCATGATTTCGCTGGTGGCTACACGGAATATGTGGCGCGCACCGGCCAGGAAGCCCCTGGCCTGCGCAGCTAGAAAGCGGTTCACGTCAATGGGGTGCGCCTCATTCCACCCTGATCTTGCCGGCGCGCGCGATGGCGCCGAAATCCTGACGCTCCTGCCGGATAAAGCTCAGCATTTCGGCAGGCGTTGTGAAGCGCGGCGCGGCGCCAAGATCACGGATGCGGGTTGCAATAGCCTCATCACGCAGGGCCTGATTGATCGCGCTATTCAGCTTTTGGATGATGTCATCTGGCGTTCCCTTGGGCGCCATGAAGGCATACCAGGCGACCCATTCGCGTGTATCCAGACCAAGCTCCATCATGGTGGGCACGCCGGGTAGACGTTCTGATCTTTCGCGGCCTGTCATGGCCAAGGCGCGCAGCCGCCCGCCCGCGATATGCCCGCCACTGGCGCCAAGGCTATCCACCGTAATCGGCACCTCATTGGCGATAACCGCGGTCAAGGATTGCACGGTGCTGCGATAGGGCACGCCCGGCATATCAATCTGATGGCGGAGCCTGGCTTCTTCCGCGACCAGATGCGGAATGCTGCCGGATGATGGGTTGCCATAGCGCCAAACGCCGGGTTCCGCCCGCGCACGCGCGATGAATTCCGGCATCGTCCGGAAAGGCTGCGACGGGTTCACCAACCAAACAAGCGGCGAGGTGACGGCGACCGCGATGGAGGCGAATTCCTCCACCGGGTCGAAGGGCATGTTGGGATTGATGCTGGTTCCGATGGATATCGCGCCGATATGCGCGAACATGAAAGTATTGCCATCGGGCCGGCTGCGCTGCAGATCCTGCATGCCGATAAGCCCGTTCGCGCCTGGCTTGTTTTCCACAACTACGGGCTGGCCGAGCAATTCACTGAGCCGAGGTGCCAGGATGCGCGCATAAACCTCATACCCGCCAGCGGCGCTGGGTACGATCAGGCGGAGCGGGCGGTTCGGCCAATCACGGCTTTGGGCAAGAACGGGTGGTGCGGCCAGAAGGCCGAGCGCGGCGCGGCGTGTGATGCGCATGGTTGTTTACTCCCTCCAGAAACTACGTCACGGGCCTGCTGCCCAGGCGTTTTTATGACCAAGGATATTCATCCTTCGCCGCAGACAGCAAGCGCGGTATGGCCAAACGGCTTCATGAAGGCGAAAGCCCCGCAAGCCTTGCCGCGCGGCGTGCATTGGCCAATTCATCGCGCAAGAAACGCGCGAAGCCATCTGGCGTGCGCTGTTCCGGGCTTGATAGAATGGCACCTACTTCGCTTATGCGTGACTGTATCGCGGCCTCATCCAGCGCTGCCGCCAGAGCGGCATGGAGCTTGACAGTGATCTCAGCCGGCGTTGCGGCTGGCGCCAATACGCCACCATAACTGCCGGCGGTGAAATTGGGCAGACCCGCTTCGATGAAGGTTTGCACACCTGGCAGGCGCGCCGATCTTGCCTGTGTTGCTATGGCGATAATAGGCGCCTTGCCGTCCTGATGGAGCGGCAGGGCAGAGGGCAATTCCACCATCCCGGCATCAACCGTGCCGCTGATCAAATCCGGAACCATGGCGCTGCCCCCGCGATAGGGCACATGGGTTGCCTTCACATTGGCCCCTGCCAGCACTAGTTCCAGGGCGAGATGCGCGGCACTACCAGTGCCAGGTGTGGCAATAGTCAAGGCGCCATTACGTTGGCGCATCAGCGCAATCAATTCCGTCAAGCTGCGCGCGGGCAAACGCGCTGTGACTTGGCAGATCATGGGCAGAATACCGACCAAGCCAATGGGGCGGAAATCACGCTCCACATCATAGGGAATATTTGCTTGCAACACGGGATTTGCCGTGAGCGGCCCGCCTGCGCCAAATAAAAGCGTGTATCCATCGGCTGGCGCACGCGCGACCAAATCGGCACCAAGGCTTCCGCCAGCACCGGCGCGGTTTTCGATGATGATTGGCTTGCCCAGGCGTTCCGCCATGGGGCCTGCAACCAAGCGCGCCAGGATATCCGTATTTCCACCGGCGGCGAAGGGCACGATCATGCGAATGGGTCGGTCTGGAAACGCCATGGCGCTGCGGATGATGGAAGCCGCAGCCAGCGGCGCCGCCGCGCCAAATAGCAGCCGACGTGAAATCATAAGCGTATCCTCCAATACCGCGTCTATGCGCGCTAGCTGTTAGGCTCGCATTGTCGCGCATGAAGGGCAAGCATGGCTTGCGGTGATGGCATCCCTGCCGCAGAATCCGCGCTGATTTGATAGGAGAGTAACCGATGGAACAGCGCGCGCTTGGCAAGACCGGCCTCAGTGTTTCCGTTGTGGGGTATGGTTGTGGCGCCATCGGCGGCTTGATGGTGAAAGGCAGCGCGGCCGAACAAGACCGCGCTATTGGCCGCGCCATTGACCAAGGCATCACGTATTTCGATACGGCATCCGCTTACGGTGATGGTGTATCTGAACGCAATTTGGGCCGCGCGCTGAAAGCCCTAGGCGCGGAGGTGATTGTCGGTACCAAGGTTCGCATCCGTGGGCCGCAACGGGCGGATATTGCCGGCACCATCGCGCAATCCATTGATGCGAGTTTGGCCAGGCTTGGGCGCGATAGCGTGGATATCTTTCACCTTCACGAGCCCATCACCCAATCAGGTGAGGCGCCAAGCTTCACCGCGGATCAGATATTGCAGGAAGCAGTGCCGGTACTCCGCAAACTACGCGAACAGGGTAAGATTCGCTTCTATGGTATTACTGGGCTTGGCGATGCACCCATGCTGCGGCGTGTTTTGGATGAAGGCGGTTTCGCCACGGCGCAAATGCCCTACAACATCCTGAACCCCAGTGGCGTTACGCCTTTGCCGCCAGGGTCCTCCATGCCGAATCTGGGCGGTGTCATTCATCACGCTGGCATGGCGGGTATTGGCGTCATGGCCATTCGCATCCTGGCCGGCGGCGCGCTGAGTGGTTCAGAAGATCGCAGCCCGCTTGGTGTGCCGAAAGTGGAACCTATTGCCTCTGGTGCGAGTTACGCGGCGGATGTACAGGCGACGCGGCGCCTAATGCCAGTGATCGAGGCCGGCTATGCCAAGGATTTGGTTGAATTGGCGCTGCGTTTTTCTGCCATGCCGCGCGATATCAGCACGGTATTGGTGGGCACGGCGAGTATCGCGGAATTGGATCACGCTGTTGCAGCGATCAATCAAGGGCCGCTTCCAGCCGAGGCCCTTGCGATGATCAATCAGCTACAGCATGGCTGACACACAAGGGGCGTTTATGCGCCTTTTGGTCGGCCAGCCGCGCGACAGGCGGCCGCATCGGGGCGCTTCAGGCCCATGATGTCGCGCAAAGTGCTGCCCGGATATTCCTTGTGGAACACGCCGCGGCGCTGCAATTCCGGCACGACTAGGCGCACGAAATCCTCATAGGCGCCGGGGATATGTGTGGCGGCCATGACAAAGCCATCACAGGCGCCGCCATGGAACCATTCTTCCATCTGATCCGCGACCTGCTTTGGTGTGCCGACAAAGGCGTGATGTTCATGGACGGTGCCGCGGCCTGAAACCTCTACAAAATCCCTCACGCTCGGGTTCTTCTTGCCGGAGAGCATGATCACGCGATCACGAAATCCATGCCAGGAAAGCCCCGCGAGTTCCGCGTCCGTCAGCGGTTCATCATAGGGCTTGCTGCCCAAATCCCAGTTCAGCACTTCGGATAGCAGCGTCAGCCCATCTATGGGCCGCGCGGTAGCTTCGATCACCGCCTGTTTTTCGGCGGCCATATCGGCGCTTTCGGCGGGGATGGCGTAGCAGGCGGGCAGGATTTTCACGCTATCCGGATCACGCCCTTCTGCGGCGACGGCGGCGCGGAATTCCTTATACTGCTTCTTGCCATTTTCCAGATTGGGATAGATCACGAAGACAGCTTCACCCCAACGCGCGGCAAAGCTGCGCCCGCGCCCGCTTTGGCCGGCTTGCAACAAAACGGGATGGCCTTGCGGTGAACGCGGCACAGTGAAGGGGCCGCGTGATTTGAAATACTTGCCCTGGTGATCCAGCCGCCGCACGCCATCAGGCTTGGCGAAAGCCCCAGATTCCTTATCCACAATCAGCGCATCATCATCCCAGGCGCCCCAATGGCCCATCACCACTTCCATGAATTCATCGGCACGATCGTAGCGCAGATCATGTTCCAGATGTTCGCTATGACCGAAATTCAGCGCCTCACTATTGTTCAGCGACGTCACGATATTCCACGCCACGCGCCCGCGTGTCATCAAATCCGCCGTCGCGAAAAGCCGGGCTACATGATAGGGTTCGTAATAGGTGGTGGAGTAGGTGGCACCAAGGCCGATGCGCTTGGAGGCAGCAGCCATCATCATCACAATCGTCAGCGGATCAAGCTTCACCGCGCGAACGCCATGCGCCACCGTATTGCGGAAATCATTGGCATAGATGTCGGGCATCGCCAACCGATCATCGAAAAACGCCATGTGGAATTTGCCATCTTCCAGAATACGCGCAATGCGCTGGTAGTAATCCGGCGTCAGAAAATCGCTCATGGAAGCAGGGTGGCGCCAGGAACCCGGAAGGTTTGAACAATTCTGCGCCTGCAAAAAGGCGACCATGGTCATTTGGCGATTGGCATTCGGCATGGGAAAGAACCCTTCAGATCACACGGGGATTTCAACATCAAGCAAAGGCGCATGCTGCTGGCAGCCATAGACATCCGTATCGCCAATGCCACCTGCCGGCACCAGGCGCGGGAATGTCGCCTTGATCGCCATGGCGGCATCATAAGGCGTCAGCAGCACATCATCCGCCGCAACGCCATACAACCGGGCAAACAAGGCTTCGGTAATGACCCCAGAAGCGCGCACCTTCCGATAGAGCGCCGTATCGTCGAAGACGATATCAATGGTCAGATCGAAAGGCCCCGCATTCTTGCTTTTGCAGATTCGCGCCAATTCACGGATGCTTGGCATTGTTGCCCTCAGATTTCTTCATAAGTGAGGGGGAAAATCTCACAGGGATTATCCAGTTCTAGCACGTGATGAATGCTGAAGCGATAGACCGGCCCGACCGGTATATCGGATGGCGAGAAAGGAAAGGCCATATTGCCTTCGCGGCATAGCCTGCCGGGAAAATCTGTATGCAGCATATTGGTGCGCGCAATCCCCAGAACAGCCGCGGCGATTTCTGGCGTTTCGGCAATGACTTCAATCACAAAGCCAACCTCATGCCCCGCCACCTGCTGGACGGGTTCACGCGCGCCCATCACACCATCCAGACCATAGGTGCGGATGATCAGGGAATAGCTTTCTGGCCCCACACCAAAGGCAGCCGCCTTTTCGCGCACAATCCCGCGCACCTCTTCCAGGAACAGGGGCAGGCGTGCAATCAATAGCGGGTCGCGCGTGCCGCAGATGGAAATGCAGCGGTGGCCTGCAAATTCCACCCCTTCCAGCTTGACCGTATATTGCGAAGCCGGTGTCCAGCGCATGCCACTGATGCGCACCGCACGATCGCTCAGCGCATCAAAGCGGCAATCGGATGTATCCAGCATACCACCTGGTTCAATGTGATGAATGGGGCTGCTGTTTTCATGTAGCGAGTGATTGGCAATCGAAAGCGGTGTGCAGCGCCGGACGGGGTTCATCGGTTCGCATTCAACGCCATCTTCGCGCACAGTCACCAGCAGACAATCATGGCCCTTTGGGATGGAAGGTGTCGCGCCGCATTCCAGCATTTTTCCGGCATACCAGGCAGGGGCAGGCGGCAATTGCGCGCGAATGGCAGCGGCGGCCCAGGGTGCGGGGTCACTCGCGCGGCCTGCCAGGATCACCTGGGCGCCATTATCCAAAGCTTCCATGAAGGGTTCTGGGCCCATCATGCCAACCACACGGCTGGCGCGGTCCAAAGCCTCAGCCGTCAAAGGTGGCTGCTTGCCTAGCGGGCGGATGCGCCCTGCCGCCAAGCGGCGCTGCAATTCCGCGCGCGGTGGTTCCGCTTCAATCAGCGCCAGGCGAAAATGCAAGCCTTCTTCGGCGGCGATTTCACGCACCAGTCGCGCCGTCAATTCCAAATGCGGCGCGCCACCCGCACCGCCCGAAGTGCCGATCATCAACGGTATGCGTGCCGCAATCGCTGCGCGCAGCATCAGGCGCAAATCACGCCGTATCGCCATGGTGGAACAGAACGGCACGCCGGCGCCAAGGTAATAGGGGCCAGGGTCAACACTGCCGCCATCCACGCCAATCACATGGGGCGCGCGCGCCATGCCGGCCTGAAGGCTTGCTTCCGGGAATCCGTAACCCAGGATCGCACTGGTGGAGAGAAGGCGTATTTCCTTCATGCCGTTCCTTGCCCTTTATCGGCGCGGCTTACGCTACGCTTAAGGCTAAGGCTGCCATGAAGATGCAGGCGCGTATAGCGCCCGCGGCCTCCGTTACAGCAACACCATATCGTCGCGGTGGATGATTTCATCCCGCCCGCGCCAGCCGAGGATTTTCTCCAGCGCTTCGCTGCGATGCCCGGCAATCAGCCGCGCCGCTTCGGCATCATAAGCGCTAAGCCCGCGCGCCACTTCAACGCCCTCAGCATCGCGCACACTCACCGGATCACCGCGTGAGAACTCACCTTCCACGGCGCGCACACCAGCCGGCAGCAGCGATGAACCCCGCTTGAGCGCGCGGGCCGCGCCCGCATCCACCACCAGCGCACCAAGCGGCGCCAGACTGCCGGCAATCCAGCGCTTGCGCGCACTACGGCCTTCCGGCAGGGGCAGGAACCAGGTGCAGCGCGCCCCTTCTTCCAGCGCACGCAACGGATGGTCACGTTCGCCCAGCGCAATCGCCATGGCCGTGCCAGCGCCAGTGGCGATGCGCGCCGCGATCAGTTTTGTGCGCATGCCGCCCGAGGAATAGCCAGGCGGCGGTTCGCCGCCCATGGCCATAATCTCATCCGTCAAGCGTTCCACCACGGGCAAATGCTGTGCGCCCGGGTCCTTGCGCGGATCGGCGGTGTAAAGCCCATCAATATCTGAAAGCAGCAACAGCGCATCGGCCTGGATCATCTCGGCCACACGCGCCGCCAGCCGGTCATTATCGCCGAAGCGGATTTCGGCCGTTGCCACCGTGTCATTTTCATTGATCACCGGCACGCAGCCAAGCCCAAGCAAGGTGGCAAGTGTGGCGCGCGCATTCAGATAGCGCCGGCGATCTTCCGAATCTTCCAGCGTCAGCAGCAATTGTGCCGCGTTCAGCCCATGGGCTGCCAGCGCTTCCTGCCAGGCGCCGGCCAGACGAATTTGCCCCACCGCCGCCGCTGCCTGCTTTTCTTCCAGCCTAAGCCGCCGCCGCGTCAGGCCAAGTGCCTTGCGCGCCAAGGCAATGGCGCCGGAAGATACCACCACCACTTCTGCGCCGCGCGCGCGCAGAGCCGCGATATCAGCAGCAACCGAGGCTAGCCAGGCAGACCTCGGCGCAGCGGTGGCGTTATCCACCACCAGCGCAGAGCCGATCTTCACGACAATCCGCTTGGCATCCTTGAAGCGGGGCTGGGCAGGGTTGATCATGATTTGCCGCTTACCACGCGAAGGCCCAGCCTGTCAGCGCGCCGCCGCGATCATATCCGCCAGCGCGCGGAGCAATTCCCCCACGCCTTCACCACTCGCCCCGCTGATCAGCATTACAGGCTTGCCGGCGGCGCGGGAAAGCGCCTTGACGCGTGCGGTGCGGGCTTGTGGCGTCATGGCATCGGCCTTGTTGAGCGCCACCAATTCCGGGCGATCTTCCAGCCCATGGCCATATTCCGCCAATTCATGGCGAATGGTGCGATAGGCCCGCGCGGGATCGGCGGCTGAGCCATCCACCAAATGCAGCAGCACCTTGCAGCGTTCCACATGGCCGAGGAAGCGTGTCCCGAGCCCAGCACCTTCCGCCGCGCCTTCAATCAGGCCGGGCAGATCGGCCAGGACAAATTCTTCGGTCGCGTTCAGGCGCACCACGCCAAGCTGGGGGTGCAGCGTGGTGAAGGGGTAATCGGCAATCTTGGGGCGCGCGGCTGAAACTGCCGCCAGGAAGGTGGATTTGCCGGCATTGGGCAGGCCCACAAGCCCGGCATCCGCAATCAGCTTCAGCCGCAGCCAAAGCCAGCGTTCTTCCCCTGGCCAGCCCTTATCGGCACGGCGCGGCGCGCGATTGGTTGAGGTTTTGTAATTCGCATTGCCAAAGCCGCCATCACCGCCCTGTGCCAGCACAACGCGTTTGCCGAGTTGATCAAGGTCCGCGATCATCGTCTCTCGGTCTTCGGCGAAAATCTGCGTGCCGACGGGCAATTTCAGCACAACATCGTCACTGGCCGCACCAGTGCGGTCAGACCCCGCGCCATTGCCGCCCTTACGCGCCTTGAAATGCTGGGCGTAGCGAAAATCAATCAGTGTATTCAGCCCAGCGACCGCTTCGGCGATCACATTGCCGCCCTTGCCGCCATTGCCGCCATCCGGGCCGCCGAATTCGATGAATTTCTCACGCCGAAAGGCGATGACGCCGTCACCGCCATCGCCGGCCTTCACCCAGATTTTTGCCTCATCGAGGAATTTCATGACCGATCCGCGGGGCAGCATGGCCCCAAAACAAAACGAGGGCCCCAAGGGACCCTCGTTCCAAAGGATACCTTGAAGCTTGGGTTATTCCGCGGCCTGCGCCACCGGCTGCACGGTCACGTGAACGCGGTCTTCACCCTTGCGTTCAAACACCACGCGGCCATCAACCGCGGCATGCAGGCTGTGCTGACGGCCAGCATAGACATTGGTGCCCGGGATCATCTTCGTGCCGCGCTGGGTCACGATGATGGAACCGGCATTCACGGTCTGCCCGCCAAACAGCTTGACGCCGAGGCGCTTACCAGCGGAATCACGACCATTGCGCGATGAACCGCCTGCTTTCTTATGTGCCATGGCTTGGTTCCTTCCCGATCAGGCTGCGTTGATGGAGGCAATGCGCAGCACGGTCTGGTGCTGGCGGTGGCCATTCTTGCGGCGGCTATTCTGCCGGCGGCGCTTCTTGAAGATCAGAATGCGGTCGCCGCGATTCTGTTCCACAACAGTGGCGGTGACACTGGCGCCAGGCACGGTCGGCGCGCCAATGGAAAGCCCCGCTTCGGTCGCGATAGCGAGCACATCATGCAGCGTTACCGTGGCACCCGGTTCGGCATCAAGCCGTTCGACGGTAAGCACGGCGTCTGGTGTGACGCGATATTGTTTCCCGCCGGTGCGGATTACTGCATAGGTCATGGGGATGCCCCGAAACTCTTTCAAAAGCGTGTCTGGACAGTTTTTGCCCAAGGCAAAAACCGCCCGCCCCGGGCGCAGAGCGCCGGGCCGGAAAGAGCGCGCATATAGACGCGCGGGTGCGGCCCGTCAACGCCAGAGATTGCGTCGGGAGGCCCGGGCAATTATAGGGGCGTTTCTGTTCAAGGGGACTAGCGCCCCCTTACCGCTGGAGAGGTGCCGGAGCGGTCGAACGGGTCGGTCTCGAAAACCGAAGTACGGGCAACTGTACCGTGGGTTCGAATCCCACCCTCTCCGCCA